>CAVRYA010000001.1:0-475804 GCA_963725315.1 uncultured Actinomycetes bacterium
GTCGCCGCCGGCACGGTGGTCGCCGGGTGCCGGGCCGAGGGCGAACTCCGCCCGGGGCGGTGCGCTCGCCGCGCCGACCGGCACCCGCCTCCCGTTCCACGGTCCCCACCAGGCCGGCATCGTCACCCCGGTGCCGGCCGCCGGCGTGGTGTCCGTGTTCGACGTCGTGGCCGGCGATCGCGGCGCGCTGGTCACCTCCTTGCAGGACCTGACGACGGTGGCCCGGCGGCTGGCCGAGGGCGAGGTCGACGCGCCGCTCGACGCCCTCAAGCCGCCGACCGACAACCTCATGCTCGGCACCGACCGCCGCCGCCGGACGACGGTCCGACGATCACCGTGGGGTCGGTGCCTCGCTGTTCGACGACCGCTACGGCTTCGCTGGCCAGCGGCCGACGCCGCTCGTGGCGAGATGCCGAATTTCCCCAACGGCCAGCTGGCGTCCGGCTCGCAGCGCACGGGGACCTCGTCGTGCAGATCTGCGCGGGGCACCCACGAGACCTGCGTCCACGCCGGCTGCGGCGGCTGATGCGGGTGAGCCGCGACTCGCTGGACGCTGCGCTGGATGGTGCGCGGGTTCGAGGAGCCGAACACCCTCGGTCCCGGCCGGACCTCGAGCGCGCAAGCTGCTGCGGCTTCAAGGACGGGACGGCCAACCTCGATCCCGACCGACCCCGGCCGTGGCAGCGTCGACCTCGTCTGGGTTCACCGCCGGCGACGGCGAGCCGGCGTGGGCCACGGGCGGCTCTACCTGTGGTGCGGGTCATCCGAACCGGGTGGAGTTCTGGATCGGACCCCGCGCTGCGGACACGCAGGAGACGATCATCGGCCGGTACAAGGACACCGGCGTGCTCCTCGGCGCGGCCGGTTCGAGACCGACGTCCCGGGGTACGCACGCCGATCCCGAAGGGCGAGGCCACGTTCCGGCTGGACCGGCCACATCCGCCTGGCCAATCCGCGGACGCCCGGAGACCGCGGAGAATCGGATCCTGCGCCGCGTGGCTACACCTACTCCGCTCGGCTTCGACCCGGCCGCGCCAGTTCGACCAGGGCCTGATGTTCAGTGCTTTCCAGCGGAACCTGCAGGCCGGGTTCGTCGCCGGTCCAGGACCCGACTGAACGGCGAGGCGCTGAAGGAGTACATCACCCCGTCGGCGGTGGCTTCTTCTTCGCCCTCCCCGGCGTCCGCGACGCCCAGGACTGGTACGGCCGCGCCCTGCTGGCCTGAGCCCGGCTCGGCTCAGGCGGTGACCGCCTTGACGATCTCGTCGACGGCGGCGTCGGCGTAGTCACGACCTCTTCGTCGGTCCGGTCCTGGATCGGGTGGGGCACGAAGACCCGGGCACGGGGACAGCCCAACGCCGTCGCCTGCGCCTCGGCGCCGTCGATGAACTCCGCGGTCGCGACGAAGACCCTGGGCACGCCCCGGGCCTCGAGATCGCTGATGTCGTGCACACTGCACGACGTGCAGCTCCCTCAATCGGCGAGTGCCTCTATCACCACGTCGCACTGCGTGGCGATCTCGTGGCGGAGGTCGACGGGCGCGGGCTTGGTGAATGTGGGCTTGGCGAATCGCTCGACGCGAGGGCCCCGACGCTCGTGAGGCGCTCCTCGATCCGGTCGAGGAAGACGTTGCCCCGGGGCTTGGAGATGTCGAGCAGGCCGACGACGTGCCGCTCAAGCGACGGGGGCACGGGCAGGAGCTGCGCTTCGCGACGACGCTCTCGTCGGTGGGGTCGAGGAGGATCCGGTCATCGTCATCTACCTTCCTGCGTCACGGCGATCGTCCGGGTGACCGGCTGGCTGCCGATCGCGCCGTTGGCCCAGCCCCCGATGATGGCAGAGAACAGACCGGCCCTTCCTCCGGCGTGGACGAGCAGGAGGCCGCCCTGGCGCGGAACTTGGGCAGGGTGGCGTCGGCGAAGGCGTTCGGCACGCCCTCGGCCATGCCGCCCGCGCCGTGCACGAGCTCGGTGCCGGGCCGGGCCGTGCGCTCGTTGATCTCCCGGACGACCCGCTCACGGTCCCAGCCCGCGTCGGCGAACACCCGGGCGTGCTCCGGTCCGACGACGAGGACGGCGTCGAAGCCGCAGCACGAGCTTGGGGTGGTGCACGGCCCGTGCGCACTCGGCGAAGGTGGTGGCCAGGGCGTCGGGGTCGCGAGCCTTCTGGTCGACGATGCACCGCGGGCCCTTCGCCCGCGAACACGGTGACCGGTCCTGGCCAGCCGGCACGCCGCGGGACTCCGCCAGCGAGGTCCACGGTGAGTCCACCTCGTCCTCGGCGAAGCAGAAGCTCAGCTTGCCCGGGTTCCCGTGGGTGGCCCGGTCGACCCCGCCGGGCCGGCCACCACCCACGTTGCGGATGACCAGCTGGAGGGCCCGACCGATCGTGAGGTTGGCCCGGTTGCCCTGGCCGAGCACGTTGCCGCCGCTGCTCATCCCGATGGCGACCGTGCCCGGACCGTTGGCGATGATGACGGGACCGACCGGCATCGTCGTGGCCAGCACCCCGTGCATGTTGAACTCGTCGTTGCACACCGCCTCGACGGCGGCCAGGACCCAGGGCAGGTACTCGGGCCGGCAGCCGGCCATGACGGCGTTGATGGCCACCTTCTCCACGGTGAGGTCGATCAGGTCGGGCGGGACCACGGCGACCACCTCGTCCGGCGTGCGGGTGGTGCCGGACAGCATCCGCAAGACCCGGGCCTCGGTGGGCGGCACGACGGGCAGCCCGTCGGTCCAGCCCCGGTCGTAGAGCGCCTCGACCTCGTCCTCCAGCTCGGCCAGCTCGACCCTTCGGGCGCGCAGGACCGAGCCGCCGAAGCGCACAGCCAGCTCGTCGGTCAGGTTCGGATCGACCGACAGCGAACCGCAGCCCGGCCGCATGGCCGGCAGGTCGGGGCCCAGCCCGGTCCGGCCGGTCAGCTCCTCCCACGCGGCGCGGCTCCAGCCCACGGTCCGGTCGCGCTCCTCGCCGTCGCTGATCCGGAGGAGGGTGGGGACCGTCTCGATGTCGTGGTGCCAGGAGACGGCAAGGTCGGCGTCGTCGCGCGGGTCGAGCGCGGCGAAGGGCGACAGGTCGTCCTGCACGTAGACCGTGAGCGGCTCGGGCCCGCGGGCCAGCTCGACCAGGACGGGGACTACGGTCAGGCAGGTCGCGGCAATCCCGCTTCACGACCGCGACGAGGCCGTCGGGCAGGGGCGGGCGATCGCTCACGACGCCAGGAACCCGACGACGCGGCGGTTGACCTCAGCGGGCTGCTCGAGGTGGAGGAAGTGGCCGCCGCCGTCGACGATCTCGACCGTGACGTTGTCGGGCACCATCGTCCGGCGCTGCTCTCGGCCACCTCGACGCCGATGCAGCCGTCGCCGGCGCCGTGGAGGTAGAGGAGGGGCTGCGGCGGGACGTCCTGGGTGGCCTGTTGCACCGCGTCGAGCGCCGGGTCCTTCTTGCCGTCACCCAGGCGGGCCCGGTAGTAGCCGACGGCGGCGGCCAGGTGGGCCGGATCCCGCAGCGAAGGCTTCAGCAGCGCCAGCTCCTCGGCGGCGTCGAAGCCCGGCGACCAGTCGCGCCAGAGCATGTCGATGAACGCGAGGTCGTCGGCTCCGACGAGCAGATCGGCCAACGGGTGCTGGAAGAAGAACATGTACCAGGACCGCTTGACCTGGGCCAGGTTCGTCACGAAGGCGTGGGCCAGCGCGCCCCCGGGCGGGACGGCCATGGCGACGACGCGGCGCCAGCGGTCGGGTGCGTGCCCGGCCGCGCCGTAGACGGTCGAGCGCGCCCCAGTCGTGGCCGACGAGCACAGCACGCTCGTCACCACCGAGCGCGTCGTGGAGCGCGATGGCGTCCATGCTCAGCGCCCCCGATTGGAGGATGCCGTCATCGGGTACCGCTGAGGGCGCATACCCTCGTTGGAAGGGGGCCACCGCACGGAAGCCGGCATCGGCCAGGAGCGGAAGGAGGTGTCGCCAGGTGTGGGCCGAGTCGGGAAAGCCGTGGAAGCACAGGGCGAGGGGACCGTCTCCGCACGCCGAGGTAGTGGAGCTCGACGCCGTGGGCCGTGGCGGCGCCGGTCTCGAAGGCCACGGGCACGGGCGAACCCTACCGACGGCGCGGCAGGTCGTGAGATATGCGTCACGACCAGCGGCACCGTCCGTCCATGCAGAGGTAGCGTGACGTTCAACAGGGGGTCAACCGAGTTGGTCGACATCAGGTTCCATGGAGTCCGCGGATCGACGCCCTGTTCGGGCGAGGCGACGATGCGGTACGGCGGCAACACCTCGTGCGTGTCCATGCGGTCCGGTGACCAACCGCCGATCGTGTTCGACCTCGGCACGGGGTTGCGCTACTTCGGGGCCAGCTGGCCGAGCGATCGCCCCTTCGTGGGGACCGCGCTCGCTCACCCACCTCCACTGGGACCACGTCCAGGGCCTGCCCTTCTTCGTCCCGTTGCTGCGCGACGGTGCGCACCTCGACGTGTACGCGCCGCTCGCAGGAGGACGGACGCAGCGTCCACGAGGCCTTCGACGCGTTCCTCCGCCCGCCCTACTTCCCCGTGACGACTCGAGCACCTCGTCGGCACGGTCAGCTTCCAGGATGTGGACGACGACGAGTTCGAGGTCGGCCGGGCCAAGGTCATCTCGCGGTTGATCCCCCACTGCGGACCGACGCTCGGCTACCGGGTCACGTGGGACGGGGTCACGGTGGCCTACCTGTCCGACCACCAGCAGCCGTCGGACGGCTCCTGCCGGATCGGCCCCGGTGCCCGCGAGCTGTGCGAGGGCGCCGACCTCGTGATCCACGACGCCCAGTACACGCCGAGCGAGTTCGCGCGGAAGAGCACGTGGGGTCACTGCACGGTCGAGTACGCGGTGCGGGTCGCGCACGAGTCCGGCGCCAAGCGGCTCGCGCTGTTCCACCACGACCCCTTGCGCGATGACGACACCCTCGACGAGCTGGCTCGCGAGACGAAGGAGCTGGCCTCGTGCCTCAACCTCGAGGTGATGGTGGCCGCGGAGGGCTCCACCGTCTCGCTGTAGCTTCGTCGCCGCCCTCCGCTGCGCTTCGGTCGGCTCCTACTCGCTTCGCTCGGCAATGCCTCGGGTCGCGGCTGCGGTGCGCCGGGCGAGCCGGACGCACCGGGTCGGGGTTCTTCGTCGCCGCCCTCCGCTGCGCTTCGGTCGGCTCCTACTCGCTTCGCTCGGCAATGCCTCGGGTCGCGCTGCGGTGCGCCTGCCGAGCCGGACGCACCGGGTCCGGGGTTCTTCGTCGCCGCCCTCCGCTGCGCTTCGGGCTCGGCTCCTACTCGCTTCGCTCGGCAATGCCTCGGGTCGCGCTGCGGTGCGCCTGCCGAGCCGGACGCACCGGTCTGGGTTCTTCGTCGCCGCCCTGCGCTGCGCTTGGTCGGCTCCTACTCGCTTCGCTCGGCAATGCCTCGGGTCGCGCTGCGGTGCGCCTGCCGAGCCGGACGCACCGGGCGACCCGCCGGGCTCAGGCCTGGTTCTCGCCGCCGAAGATCTCGCTGACGCTGGTGTCGTCGAACACCGCGGCCAGCGCGTCGGCGATGATCGGCGCCACCGACAGGACCTCGATCTTGTCGAGCTGCTTCTCGGGCGGGAGCGGCAGGGTGTTGGTCATCACGACGCGGCTGATGGGGGCGTTCTTCAACCGGTCGATGGCCGGGCCGGACAGCACGCCGTGGGTGGCCATGGCCCACACCTCGGTCGCGCCCCCGCTCGAGGAGGATCTCGGCCGCGGAGGCGATGGTTGACGCGGTGTCGATCATGTCGTCGGTGATCACGCAGTGCCGGCCATCGACCTCGCCGATGACCTCCTTGGCCACAGCGACGTTGGCCATGCCCTTGGGTCGCCGCTTGTTGACGAAGGCGAGGTCGGCGTTGAGGTCGCCGAGGTGCTGGGCGAAGCGCTCCGCCACCTTCACCCGGCCGGCGTCGGGGGCGATGATGACGACGCCGGGATCGCAGTGCTCGCGCATGTACCCCTCGAGGACGGGCATGGCGGTGAGGTGGTCGACCGGACCGTCGAAGAAGCCCTGGATCTGCCCGGAGTGGAGGTCGACGCTGACCATGCGCTTGGCCCCCGCGGCCTTGAAGAGATCGGCGACGAGGCGGGCCGTGATGGGCTCGCGGCCCTCGGCCTTGCGGTCCTGACGGCCGTAGCCGTAGAAGGGGCAGACCGCGGTGATGCGCTTGGCCGACGCGCGGTACGCGGCGTCGATCATGATCAGCTGCTCCATGATCGAGTCGTTGATGGAGCGCCCGTCGCAGCCGTAGTGCGTCTGCATGATGAAGACGTCGGTGCCGCGCACGCTCTCCGCGAAGCGGGGCCGCACCTCGCCGTTGGCGAACTCCACCAGGTTGGCGTCGCCGAGCTCGACGCCGAGGTGGTCGGCGATCTCTTCGGCCAGTGCGAGGTGGGTCCGGCCCGAGTAGAGGGCCATCCGCTTCGTCGTGACGCGTTCCATCTACTCCCGGGCCTCCGCTCGCCGACCGGTGCCAGTGTAGAAGGCGCCGGTGACGGTGTCGGACCGGAGGACGGTGCCCGGTTCCAGCACGGCGTAGGGACCGACGTGCGAGCGGGCGCCGACGGTGCTCTCCCGCACCACTGCGTGCTCGACGACCGCGCCGTCGCCGATGCGGCTGTCCACGACACGGCTGTCCGGGCCGATCTCGCAGCCGTCCCCCACGACCGTGGCTCCCTGCAGGATCGTGCCGGGGTAGAGGGTCACGTCGCGCCCGAGCCGCACGGTCGCGTCGATGAAGGTCTGGCGGGGATCGAGCATCGTCACCCCTTCGAGCAGCCACGCCCGGTTGATGCGGCGGCGGAGCTCCCGCTCGGCCAGCGCCAGCTGCCAGCGGTCGTTGACGCCCTGCACCTGCTCGGAGTCGTCGATCGTGAAGGCGTCGACGCCGTGGCCCGTGTCGTGGAGGACGGCGATGACGTCGGTCAGGTAGTACTCGCCCTGGGTGTTGTCGGGGGAGACCCGCCGGAGGGCAGGGCCGAGCAGGTCGCGCCGGAAGCAGTAGATGGAGGTGTTGACCTCCTGGATGGCCCGCTCCTCCGGGGTGGCGTCGGCCTCCTCGACCACCCTGGCGATGAGCCCGTGCTTGTTGCGGACCAACCGTCCGTAGCCCGTGGGCTCGCCCATGTGCGCGGCGAGGATCGTGGCGCCGTGGCCCCCGGCCTCGTGGAAGGCGACCAGGCGGGCGAGCGTCTCGGGCCGCAGCAGCGGTGTGTCGCCGGGGACGATGAGGACGGTCGAGGTGTCGTCCAGGTCGTCGTCGGCGAACGCGGTCATGCCGACCATCACCGCGTCGCCCGTGCCCCGCTGGACGCGCTGCTCCATGAAGGCGACATGCAGGCTAGGAGGGCAGTCGGCCTGGACCCGTTGGGTGACGCGCTGCGCGCCGTGGCCGACCACGACGACGGTGCGCTCGATGTCGAGGCCCTCGAGAGCGTGCAGGACGTGCACCACCATCGGGCGGCCGCAGATGACGTGGAGGGGCTTCGGACGTTCGGACCGCATGCGCGTGCCCTGGCCCGCCGCCAAGACGATCGCAGAGATGCTCACGCCAACGTTCTAGCGCCGTCCACCGGCGGAGGGGCGGTTGAGCCCGCTGTGCAGGGCAGGAGCAGCCCGTCGTGGCGGCAGTTGTGACGCGGATGACGGACGCCGCCGCTCACTGCGGTGGCGGCTCGCCCCCGCGCCGACCCATGCGGCTGCGCAGGGCGCGCTGGACGATCGTGCGGCGCTGGTCGGTCGGCTGGTCGGTGAGCGGCCCCTGGCTCACCGGCGTCACCCGGGCCTGCACGTCGAGCAGGTAGTGGACGACCGCGTTCCAGGGCACCACGGCACCGGCGCCGACCGCGTCGCTCCCCCGCAGTGGGCCGCCGAGGGTCTCGACGACGCCGCGTGCGATGGCGAGGCTGTTGGCGTCCTGGAGCACGACGTGCACGGCGTCGCCCTCGACGCGAACCTCCATCGCCCGGGCTGCGGCCTCCTCCGGCACCACGTCGGCCGTGCCCTCCACCCCCACCTCGTCGAGCGCGGCGGCGAGGGCGTCGGCGTCGACGCCCACCGCGGCCAGCGCCTTGGCGGCGGCGGTGTCGTCCGACCGGGCCAGCGCCTCGAGCAGGTGCTGCGTGCCGACCGCGCCGCCACCGGCCAGGTCCTCGGCCGCGGCCAGCACCTGGCCGGCGCCCGGCGTGCGCTCGTGCCCCTCCGCCGATCCGGACCGCTCGTTGGGTGGCCGGCCCTGCTCGGCCGCCACCGCGGCGCGCACCCGGTCGAGGTTCCCGGCCCGCTTGACGAGGATCTGCGCGGCGACGCCCTGTCCCTCGCGCACCAGGCCGAGGAGGATGTGCTCGGTGCCGATGTAGCTCTGCTTCATCTGGAGCGCCTCGCGCAGCGAGAGCTCGAGGACCTTCTTGGCCCGCGGCGTGAAGGGGATGTGGCCGACCGGGCTCCCGTGGCCCCGCCCGATGATCGCCTCGACGTCGCTGCGGACACCGCTCAGCCCGATGCCGAGGAAGCGCAGCGCCCGCCCGGCCGTGCTGTCCGGCTCGCAGAGCAGGCCGAGGAGGACGTGCTCGGTGCCGATGTGCGCGTGGTTCAGCCGGCGGGCCTCCTCCTGCGCGAAGACGACGGTGGAGCGGGCCGAGGAGGAGAACCGTTCGAACACGATGCCAGCGTCGCGCCCCTGTCAATGCACTGGCAATGATAGGGTCACGACGGTGACCTCGTGGGAGGACCGGCTGACGCGGTGGAAGGCCGAGGTCGAGCTCTTCGCCCAGCTCGACGACCTGCCGTGGGTGCCCCTGGCCGTCGCCGAGGCCGAGACCGGCGCCTCCCGCTCGGCCCTCCGCTCCTGGTACCGGAGCGGCCAGCTGCCGTCCCGGCTGGTCGACGGGCCGAACGGGCCCGAGCGCCTCGTCCCGCTGGACGCCGTGGTCGAGCGGGCCGCCCGCTCGCCCCGCATCCAACGCCGCGCCGAGCGGGGCATCAGCCTCGAGGCGCAGGTGGCGCTCCTGTCCCATCGCCTCGACCAGCTCGAGCGGCGCTTCGCCGCGCTGCGGCGGCGGCCGGTCCGAGCCGGCCGACCCCGGCCGCCGTCCGCGGCCGCCGCCGGGCGCCGCCCGGGGCTGCCGCCCGCGGGGCCGCCGCCGCCAGGCCGCCGCCCTCCTGAGCGTTCTGGTCGCGGAATTGCACCGCTGAGGGGCAGATTCCTGACCAGAACGCTCGTGACGGGGTCGCGCCGCGTGGGCGGGCCGGGCGGCGGGGCGGCGGGCCGGGGGCCGATGACCGCGGCGACGAGGCGTGGGTAGGCTCCCGGCATGGGCGACGTGGCTGTCGGCGGGCTGATGGTGGCGGGGTTGGTCCTCGTGGGCTTCGGGATGCTCGTCTGGTCGGCATGGCGCCGCGTGCGGCGGCGCAACGAGGTCAGCCCGGCCAGCCCGACCCGCCCGCCGCTGCGCTGGCTCGGTTCGCCGGAGCGGGCCGCCCGCCTCCACCGCCGGCTCCGCGACGCGGTCATCGTGCTCCGCCAGGCCGTGCCCGTGCGCCGCGGTCGACGGGGTAAGGACCAGTCGCCGCTCGACGCGCTGGCGGCGGAGATCGAGCGCCACGCCGTCGCCCTCGACTGCGATCTCCGGGTGGTGCCCCACCTGCGAGGGCCGGCGCGCACCACCGAGTGGGCGACGCTCACGGGCCACATCGAGCAGCTGGAGCGCAGCGCCCACCGGCTGGCCGCGCAGGCTCGAGCCGGGTCGCCCAACGCACTGGAATCGATGGACGCCGCACTCCGTCGGATCAGCGACTACCTGGATGCGCGCGACGAGGCGTGGGCCGACCTGGCCCGCATCGAGCGCGACGCCGGTCTGAGCGCGACGGCCTGATGGCTCGCCCGCTGAGCTGGTGACGGCGGGCTGGCAGGAGGTCGGCGACGGCTGCTTCCGGCGGCGCTACCGGGCCTTCGATCTGAACATCGGCGTGGTGCGGGGCCGCGACGGGCTGCTCGTGCTCGACACCCGGGCCGACCTGCGCCAGGCCGAGGAGCTCCTCGACGACCTGGCTGCGTTCGGCCAGCCCGTGCGCTGGGTCGTCAACAGCCACTGGCACTTCGACCACCTCTTCGGCAACCAGCGCTTCGGGGAGGCGGCGAGCGGATCCGGCCGGACCACCGACGCGGAGGTCGCGGCCGACCTCGAGCTGTGGGGCCACGAGGCGCTCCCCCCGATGCTGGCGCGGTCGGAGGCCGACGGCTTCCGGGCCGATCTCCGCGCCGCGTACGGGGACGAGGCCGGCGACGAGTACGACCGGGTCGTCCTCACCCCGCCGGACCACCTGGTCGCCGAGCACCACGTCCTCGACCTCGGCGACCGGGGCGTCGATCTGGCCCACCTCGGGCGTGGTCACACCGACAACGACCTGGTGGTCTCGGTGCCTGGCGCGGGCGTCGTCTACGCCGGGGACCTGCTGGAGGAGTCCGCCCCTCCGGCCTACGGCGACGACTGCTTCCCGCTCGACTGGCCTGCCACCGCCGACGCGCTCGTCGCCCGCGCCCCGACGACCTTCGTGCCCGGCCACGGGGACGTGATGGGTCTGGCCGTGGCGGCCGAGCAGGCGAACGCGATCGCCGCCGTGGCCGACGTGATCCGTGCCCTCCACGAGGCGGGCGTCCCGCTGGCCGACGCGCTGGCCGAGGGCAGAGATCGGTGGCCGTTCCCGCCGGCCGCGCTGCGGGAGGCCGTGGCCCGGGCCTACGCCACTCTCGGCTGACGGCCCGCACCCGACGCCGCCTGTCGTATCTGGAGCGGTGGCCGGCGCCTCTCTTCCTCGGACACCCGACGAGGGAGGTCGCCATGGACACGCTGACCGCCTCGGCCCCGAGCCGCCACCAACCCGAACCGCCGGCCATCCGGCCGCCCACGCCGGCCGACGGGCGCGTCGATCGTCGCGACCTCGGCGGCGCCACGCCGTGGCTCTTCTACGGCGGGCTGGTCGTGGCCGCCGTGCTCGTGCTGCTGACCGCCGGTGGCCTGGACGTCGCCGGCAACATCCTCGGCATCCTCGGTGCGGGCCTGCTCCACGGCGCGGTCGCCGCGCTGGTGGTCGGCCTCTACCTCGAGCGCGTGCACGCCGACTGGACCTTCCTGAAGGGCGGCCAGCACGTCCTCATGATCCTCGCGCTGCTCGTCGTCGCTCCGGTCACGTTCGTGGTCGACCGCTTCGTGCTCCACCTCGGTCTCGCCATCGTGCCGGCCGTCGCCTACGTCGTGGTCGCCGTGGCCAGCGCTGTGGGTGCCGGGGTGATGGCGTTCCTCGTCGTCTGCCCGTCCCACCTCGGCCGTCGGCAGCGGGCGGTGTTCCTGCCCTTCGTCGGCCTCTTCGGCATGACCGCCGGGGTCCTGGCCATGGCCCTCGTCGTGGCCGGGCTGGCCGTCTGGCGGATGCACCGCCTGCCGGATGTGCACCTCTCCGTGCCGACCGTGAGCGGCATCGAGGGCGACTACGTCGCGCTCGGCGACTCCTACTCGGCAGGCGAGGGCCTCCGGCCGTTCTCGTGGTACACGGGCGACGCCGGCACCTCGAGGGACGACGGCTGCCACCGCTCGTCCCGCGCCTACTCGCAGCTCCTCGTGTTCGCCGGTGGCCAGACCGCGACCCGGTTCGCAGCCTGCTCGGGCGCGGTCACCCGGGACCTCGAGCACGGGCTGACGATCCATCAGGATGACGGCACGGCCGTGCGGATCCCGCCCCAGATCGACGGCAAGGTCCACCCGAACGTCGGCCTCGTCACCCTCACCATCGGCGGCAACGACGTCGTCTTCTCCTCGGTCGTCCGCCACTGCTTCTTCCACCAGCGCTGCGTGGCCGCGACGTTCACGCCGCCCACCGACGCCCGGGTCGCGCTGCCGCCCAAGGCCCCGCTGGCCGCGTGGGGCGACCGCGGCCATCAGCCTGCTGCGCGACCGGGTCGACGTCATCTACCGCGACCTGCGGACCGGCTACCCCAACGCCCGCATCGTCGTGATCGGCTACCCGTACCTGTTCCCGTCCGGACGCGCCTCCCCCTGGCCCGACGACTGCTACAGCCTGCTCCGCCGCTTCAGCGAGGGCGAGCGGGCCCAGCTACGGGCGCTGACGGACGACCTCAACGCCACGCTCCACGAGGCCGCGGTCACCGCCGGGATCGAGTTCGTCTCGCCGGCGGCGATCTGGGACGGGCACGAGCCGTGCGGCTCGAAGGGCCAGTACACCAACTCCTTCAAGGCCATCTTCAGCTTCAGGAACCCGGTGGACGGCGGGTCGTTCCATCCCAACGCACACGGCCAGGAGGCGCTCGCCCGGCTGGTGGCCTGCTACCTGAACGCCTACCCGCAACGGCCGGCCGTGGGCGTGCCCGGCTCGATCGAGCAGCCCCTGCTCTGCCCGCCGGCGAGCTGAGCCGGCGCCCCGAGAGACCGCTGTTCAGTCCGAGGCGCCGGTCAGTCGGAGGTGACGGAGGCGCCAGGAGGCGAGGGCGAGGCTCACGAGTGTGATGATGGCGAGGCGGACCACACCGGCCCAACCGTCGGGCACGCCCTTGCGCTCGAGATCCTCGGCGCCGGGCGCCAGACCGGCGAACACCGCCCGCCCCTCCCACATGGGCGACAGCTGCGCGATGCCCGACAGGGCGGCGCCGAGCAGCCGCTCGATCAGGAACACGATGGCCAGTGACCACACCGCGGCCCGCCGCGCCACGCAGCCGACGAGCACGAACAGGCCGAGGTAGGCCGCGGACGCCGCGGCCGTGGCCACGACCACCGCCCACGCCGACTGCGGGCTACCGGCCACCACGGCCGACAGCGCGACCGCGGGCACCAGGGTCACCAGGGCGACCAGCCAGCCGCCGAGCCAGCGCCCGCCCACGATCGTGCGCACCGGTGCCGGGGACAGCCACGTGAAGTGGAACGTGCCGGCCCGGATCTCCGCCCCCAGGACGGCGTCGCCGATGACCAGGCAGGCGATGGGGACGAGGAGGGCGAAGAGGCCGTACGCGGCGATCTGGGCGAAGGCGCGCTCCGGTGTGTCCTCGGAGACCCGGGCCAGCAGGCCGAAGAGCACCGCCCCCACGCAGGGCAGCGCCAGGAGCCACCACCGCCGCAGGGGCAGGCAGGCCCGCAAGGTGTAGCCGAGGACGGCCGTTGCCGCCGTCACCGCACCAGCTCCCGGAACATGCTCTCGAGCGAGTCGTCGAGCGGACGGACCTCCTCCAGCCGGGCCTCGACCGAGCGGGCCAGGCGCGGGAGGGCGACGGCCACATCACGGGCCCGAGTCGACGAGACGACCAGGTTGTCGCCGTCGATGCTGACGCTGCTGACCGCGTCGAGCTCCAGGAGCGCCGCGGCGAGGGGTCGGGTGGCGGCCGTGCGGACGAGGACGCGGCGGGGCCGGTCGGCCATGGCGTCGCGGATGGCGTGGTGGTCCCCCGCGGCCGCCAGCCGGCCGCGCAGCAGGACGATCTGGCGCTGGGCCAGCCGCTCCACCTCGTGGAGCACGTGCGAGCTGACGATGACGGTCCGGCCCTCGCTGCCCAGTCGCCGGAAGAGGGCGATGAGGTGGGCGCGCTGCACCGGGTCGGCACCGTTCAGTGGCTCGTCGAGGACGAGGATGCCGGGCTCCGTGACGAGGGCGGCGGCGACCTTCGTCCGCTGGCGCATGCCCTTGCTGAAGCCGCGGACGCGACGGTCCGCCACGTCCAGCAGGCCGACGGTCTCCAGTGCACCGTCGACGGCGGCCGGGTCGTCCATGCCGTGGAGGCGGGCGACGTAGCGGACCAGCTGCCGCGCGGTCAGCACCCCGGGCACCGCCTCGTCCTCGGGCACGAGCGCCAGGGCACGGTGCACCTCGCGGTCCGTCCGGGGGTTGCGCCCCCCGACCCGCACGGTGCCGGTGTTGGGGCCGAGGAGGCCGGTGATGGCCCGCATCAACGTCGTCTTGCCCGCACCGTTGGGACCGAGGAGGCCGGTGACGCCAGGCCCGAACGAGCAGCTCAGCTCGGACAGGGCGACCTTGGGGCCGAACCAGACCGAGAGGTCGGCGACCTCGACCGTGGGGTCGGCGACGAAGGCGGGATCGTCCGAGGGCGCGAGGGCGGTGTCGCTCACGCGTCGGGCTCCCGGTAGCGCAGGAAGAGGAGGCCCATCGCCGCCAGCACGACGACGAGGTAGATCACCGTGGCCAGCAGGCCGCCCCCGGTGACGCCACCGAGATCGCTGGCGCCCTCGATGTGCCCGGTGAAGACGATGTCGCGGAGGTAGAGGGGAAGAGCAAGGAGGTTGATGAGCGCGATGGGCCCCTGGCGGTCGGCGTCGCTGCTCAGGACCGCGCCCGCGAGCACGGAGGGGACGAGGGCGAGGGCGAGAAGCGCGACCCCGCCGACGATGCGGCGGCTGGTCAGGGAGGCCACGGCGACCCCGATCGCCGCGTAGTAGACGGCGAGGAGGACGACGGCCACCGGGACCTTCCAGAGCACGTCCGCGTTGTCCCGCAGGTAGTCGAGGGCGGCGTCGCTGACCAGCATCTGGCCGACGAACAGCACGACCTGGGGCAGGAAGCTGAAGCCGAACAGGATGGTGGCGATGGCGCCCACCTTGGCCAGCACGTAGTCGCGGCCCACGAGCGGTCGGGCGAAGATCAGGGGCAGCACCCGGTGGCGACGGTCCGGGCAGACGACGTCCGGCGCGGTGACCGCGACGAACAGCAGGAGCACGCTCGAGACCCCGACGTACTCCTGGTAGGTGATGAACTTGAAGCCCTCGGCCGGCGTGTTGCGAGTCACGTAGCCGACCCCGACGTTGACGATGGCCGGCACGGTGACGATGGCCAGCAGGCTCCAGGGCAGCACCTTCTGGCGCCACGAGCGCCGGATGCCGAGGGCCCGTCGGATCGAGGCCGCGGTAGAGCGCGAACGTCGCCGCCTTGCTCGCCGCCGAGCGAGCCCTCGTACGGCCGGTACCCGCGGTCGTAGACCGCACCCAGCGACCGCGACGGGGTGCTCATATCTCACCGGCCGTGCGCAGGAAGACCTCGTCGAGGGAGGCGTGGCGGGTCGACAGGGCGTGCAGGGGCAGGCCGAGCTCGCGCGACGACGTCGCGGACGGTGTCGAGCACCTCGTCGCCCGAGCGGCCGTTGCCGCTGATCTCGAGGCTGGCGTCGTCGAGGACCGTGGCCACCAACCCGTGGCGGGCCAGCGCCGTCGACGAGCCCGTCGCTCGAGCGGCCGACGTCGACCCGCACCGTCCCCGCCCGCTCCAGCAGCTGCGTGGTCGGGCCGGCCAGCACCAGGCGGCCGGCGTCGATCATGACGACGTGGTCGCACACCGCCTGGACGTCGTCGAGCAGGTGGGTGGCCAGGACGACCGAGATGCCGAACGTGGACAGCCGGGCCACGAGGGCGAGCATCTCCTCGCGCCCGATGGGGTCGAGTCCCGCGGTGGGCTCGTCGAGCAGGACGAGCTCGGGATCGGCCACGAGCGCCTGAGCCAGCTTCGTGCGCTGCCGCATGCCGGTCGAGAACCCTTCGACCGGGCGGAAGCGGGCCTCGTCCAGACCGACCAGGTCGAGCACGTCGGAGGCGCGCTGGCGGGCGGCGCGCATCGGCAGACCGCTCAGCTCGCCGAAGCTGGAGACCAGGTCGGCGGCGGTCTGGTCTGGTGCGAGGCAGTCGTGCTCGGGCATGAAGCCGAGGCGGCTGCGCACGCCTATCGGGTCGTCGGCGACCGGTTGGCCGCACACCTCGACCCGGCCGTCGGTCGGGCGGATCAGCCCGAGGAGAAGGCGGAACAGCGTCGTCTTGCCGGCGCCGTTGGCCCCGACCAGGCCGACCGAGCCACGGGGCACGGTGACGGTCAGCTCCTGGAGCGCGACCGCGCCACCAGGGAAGACCTTGGTCAGCGCGTCGGTCCGGAAGGCGGGAGAGCTGGCATCCATCCGCCGCCAGTGTGGCTCGCGGGCTGTCGCCCCACCAGGCACGGCCCGGCGGGGTCGCCGGCCGACGGCCCCCGGCGGCGGGCGCGCGATGCTGCCGGGATGGAGCAACGACTGTCGCTGGTCACGCTGGGCGTGACCGACATCGACCGCGCCCGCCGTTTCTACGAGGCGCTCGGCTGGTCTGGCGAGTCGCCCGACGGCGAGGTCTACTTCTTCCAGGCCGGCGGGATGATCGTCGCGCTGTGGAGCCGTTCGCAGCTGGCGGCCGACAGCGTCGTCACCGATGGCGGCGGGTGGGGCGGCGTGACGCTGGCTCACAACGTGGCGTCGCCCGAGGCGGTCGACGTCGTGCTGGCCGAGGCCGAGGCGGCCGGCGGCACGATCGGTCGGGCCGGGGCGGCGACCCCGTGGGGTGGCTACTCGGGCGTCTTCCTCGACCCCGACGGGCACCCCTGGGAGGTGGCCCACAACCCGTTCTGGGTGCTGGCCGAGGACGGGTCCATCCGCCTCCACTGAGCCCGCCGCGCCGCTCGAGCGCGACCGGGCCAGCTCGATGAAGGCTCGGGCGGCCGGTGAGAGCGGCGCGTCCCGATGGATCAGCCCGAGCTGCCGGTGCAGCGCGGGCCGGAGCGAGGCGACGACCGCGCCCTGCTCGCGCGGCCACGGCCGCCATGGGCCGGGGCACCACCGCGACGCCGGCGCCGGCCAGCACGAGGGGCACGATGGCCTCCCGCTGGTCGGTCTCGACCGCGATGGTGGCGGTGGCGCCCACGGTGGCCAGCGCGGCGTCGAGCGCGTCCCGGGTGGACGTGCCCGGGCGCTGGGTGACGATGGGGCGCCCGGCCAGCGCCGTGAGGTCGAGGCGCCGCCCGCGGGGCCTGCGTCGGCGGGAGGATGGCCACGAGCTCCTGGCGGCCGAGGGGCATCGTCGTGATGCGGGCCGCCGTCACCGGCAGCTCGGTGATGCCGAGCTCGCTGTCGCCGGACCGGACCAGCTCGACCAGCTCGTCGGTGCCCTCGGGATGGGCGAGGCGGATGGTGACACCCGGGTGCTGGACCCGGAACGCGCCCACCAGCGGGCGTCACCGGGTCGACGGCGAGGGTCGGGAGGGCGACGAGGTCGAGGTGGCCGGCGACCACCCCGCCGACCGCGTCCACGTCGGCCCGCAGCGTGTCGAGGGCCCGCAGCGCCTCCCTCGCGGGCGGCACGAACGCCTCGCCGGCGGCGGTCAGGGCGGTGCGCCGACCGATGCGGGCGAACAGGTCGACGCCGAGCTCGCGCTCGAGGGTGCGGATCGCGTGGGAGAGGGAGGGCTGGGCGACGAAGCAGGCTTCGGCCGCGGCGGTGAACGTGCCGTGGTCGACGACGGCGAGGGCGTAGCGCAGCTGGTGCAGCTCCATAGAGAGAGTCTATGGAATAGGAAGAAACTCGGTCTTGGACGCATCGCTCGTCCTGTGGTCCCGTGGACCTCGTGCCCTGGGTCGCCATCGTCCTCATCGGAGCCGTCGTCGGCTTCCTCGGTGGGATGTTCGGCAAGGGCGGCTCCGCCATCGCCACGCCGCTGCTGGCGGCGGTCGGCGTGCCGGCCATCGTCGCCGTCGCCTCGCCCCTGCCCGCGACCGTCCCCGGCACCCTCGTCGCCTACCGCCGCTACCGTCGGCTCGGCCTGCGGACCCCTCCGTGATCCGCTCGAGCATCGCCGTTGGCGTCCCGGCGACGCTCGTCGGCGCGCTGGCCACCCACTGGATCGACGGCGGGACGCTGCTCGTCGTGACCGACGTCGTGGTCGCCCTCATCGGCCTGCGCATCCTCGTCCGCGGCACCACGCCCGAGGTCGGCGGCGCTCGACGACGATCCCGAGCACCGCGGCTACGGCTCGTCGCCGTCGCCGCCGCCGTCGGACTGCTCGCCGGCCTCCTGGCCAACGCCGGCGGGTTCCTCCTGGTGCCGCTCTACCTGGCCGCGCTCAAGCTGCCGATCAAGACCGGCGCTGGCCTGCTCGCTGGCCGTGGCCTCGGTGCTGGCCATCCCCGGCACCATCGTGCACGCCGCGCTCGGCCACATCGACTGGCCGGTGGCCGTCGTCTTCGGGGCGGCGTCGATCCCGCTCTCCGGCCTCGGGGCGGCGACCGCCGTCCGCATCAGCTCCGCTCGCCTGGAGCGCATCTACGGTGCCAGCCTCCTCGTCCTCGGCGCGACGTTCCTCCTGATCCGGTAGCCCGACGGGCCCGGCGCCTCTGGGGGGCGTCGGTAGCCTGGGAGCGTGGAAGAACCCGTCATCGTCTGGCTCACCGAGCGGGACCTGGAGAACCTGGCCATCATCGAGGCGACGGGCATGTCCGCGAGCAGGCCTTCCGCACAGCGCTCGCCGGCCTGCCGCGCGACTGCACCGCGGTCGCGCTGGCGCTCCACGTCCCGCGTCACCGTCCTGAACCCGTCCGGGCGGTTGGACCGCCCGGGGCCGAGGACGTCGTCGTCGCGCCCGCGCCCCGGCCGTCGACCGGGTCGTCGACCGCTCAGACGCCGAGCTCGGCCGGCAGGACACCGGCCTTCACGGCGCTCACCAGCGCCGCGTGGTCCTGCTCGACCTGGTCGGCGTAGGCCCGAGCGAAGGCCACCATCGCCGCGTCGAAGCGCTCGCTGCTCCCGCAGTAGGTGGCGATGATCGTCGGGTAACCCGTCCGGGCATGGGCCTTGGCGAGGATGGCCCCGCACAGCTCGGCGTAGTCGGCGGAGGATGGGACCCAGCAGCAGCTTGGGATCGGCGCCGGCCTTCATGTCCCGGAGCTGGCGGACGAAGTACGGGCGGGATCCGACGCTGGTCCAGCCGAGGAACGGATCGCTGACCGACTGGATGCGGCGCTGCCCGTCGACGACCCGACGGCCGTAGTGGCGGTGGTGGGGGAGCGCAGGGTCCCGCACGACGGAGGGCAAGGCCTCCTTGACCTGGAGGAACAGCTCGTCGCCGACGTGGTTGCCCTGCAGCAGCACGACGTAGTCACGGGTGCCGACGCTCCCGACGCCCACCACCTTGTGGGCGACGTCCAGCACGCCGAAGTCCTTGAGCAGCTCCTGGATGTCGGGTGAGACCGTCTCCAGGTACGAGTCCAGCGACGCCATGACGGCGTCCCTGGTCCGGCTCGTGACGGCGGTGAGCAGTGGTGGCGCGATGCGCAACCGCGTGCCGCCGGCCTGCGTCATCCGGATCCCGAGCTGCCGCGTTGGTCCGCCCGTACGCCCGCTTGCGCTCGCGCTCCACGAGGGCGAGGGACTCGGGGCACCAGTGCGGCGGCATCGCCGCGCCCTCACCGAAGGTCAGGTAGTGCACCTCGAGGCGGGGCAGGGCCGCGGCGCGGCGGAGCAGCGTGCGGTAGGCCCTGCTGGCCGACGCCACGGCGGCGGCGCGCTCGTCCTTGGTGTGCCCGTTGTCGCGACCGCACAGCTCGATGCTGCCGACGAGGCGCTTGAGGTCCCACTCCCACCGCCCGAGCCCGGTCTCGTCGAAGTCGTGATGTCGACGGCCAGCCGGCGCTCGGGAGAGGCGTAGACGCCGAAGTTCGACGAGGTGGGCGTCACCGCACAGCTGCACGACCATGCCGGTGGCCGGAGTGGGCCGGAGGTCGATGGCCATCAGATCGGCCGAACCGCGGTCAGAACGCGAAGGGCGACGCGACCATCCGTCCGATGCGGATCGGGATCAACCGTTGCTGGCGCCCCCGGTTGCGGGCGCGGACGACGTCGATCGGGTCGGGCCGGTCCGCGGCCGGCTTCCACTCGCCGTGCAGCCGGCGGGGCATCTGCCGGCGCGGCACGCGGCCGATCTCTGCTCGCTGCTGCACTCCGGGGATCGTGCGCCGGATGTCGCCTGCGCCGTCGATCGCCACGAACACGGTGTCGCTGCCCGCCACGGCGGCGCAGGTTGATCGGCGCATCCGCCGCCGCAGCCTCGATGGGGCCGGCGATGGCGTCCGGGCGGCGGGCGCACCCCTGCGGGCGATGCGGAAGTGGGTGACGGCCGGTGGGGGAGTGGCACGACAGGTCCCGGCCGACGATCATCGAGGTGTGCGCCTCCGGATCGGCATCGTGCTCTGGCTGATCTCCTGGGTCCCGTTCGCCGTCATCGTCGGCGCTGATGCCGCCGAGCGGGCCGCGATCTGGACCGCCCAGGTGGTCATCGGGATCCTCGGCCTGGCGCTCGCCGGCACGGCCTTCGCCACGATGGTCAAGACGGTCGGGTGGCGCCACGCGCCGGGCGCAGCCTGGCGGACTCTGCTGCACGGTCAGACGGCGATCGTCGCGGCCGCACCGCCCGGACCGACGGCCTGACCCGCCGCGGGCGCGTGCAGCGCACCAACCGGGGCAGCACGGTGGTCGCCCCGAGGATGCCCAGCACGACGGCCAGCCACAGGACGCCGACGTCGAGCCCGAGGCGGCCGGCGTCCCGATCAGCAGGCCCCGAAGGGCGTTGACCTCGTAGCTCAGCGGGTTCAGCCGGACGATGCCGGCAGCCAGTGCGGCATCACCGCCACCGGGTACAGCGCGTTCGAGGCGAAGAAGAGCGGCATGGTGATGGCTTGGCCGATGCCCATCAGCCGTTCCCGGGTCAGCACGAGGCCGGCGATCGTCATCGACAGCGTGGCGAAGAACGCCGCTCCGAGCACGGCCACGACGCCGGCGCCGATCAGCCGCCACGGGGCGAGCTGCAGCGACACGCCGAGCAGGAGCGAGAGCACGATGACGACGAGCGCCTGGCAAAGAGCACGGGTGCCGGCGGCGAAGGCCTTGCCCGTGATCACGGCCGAGCAGGGCGTGGGGGTGACGAGCAGCTTGGCCAGGACGCCGGCGTCCCGCTCCCAGATCACCTGGATCCCGTAGAACACGGCGACGAACAGTGTCGACTGGGCCAGCACGCCGGGGGCGAGGAAGTCGAGATAGGGGAGACCCCCAGTGGTTGGGATGGCATGCAGACGGCTGAACGTCTTGCCGAAGACGACGAGCCACAGCGCGGGCTGGATGGCGCGGGTCAGCAGCTCCGAACGGTCGTGCCGGAGCTTCTGCAGCTCGACCAGGCAGAACGTGTAGATGCGGCTGGCGTACCAGCGGATGGTCTGGAGAACGCCAGTGCCGCCGTCGTCAACCGAGACGACTGGCGGTGCGGCGGGTGCTGCGGACGCCACGAAGATCACCCCCGTCGTCGAGCAGGCCGCCGGTGTGGTGGCGAAAGACGTCCTCGAGCGTGGCCTGGGCGCCGAGCGCGCTCTTCAGCTCCTCGCGGGCGGCCGAGGGCCCGGATGCTGCCCTGGTGCATCAGCGCCACCCGGTGGCAATGCTGATCGGCCTCCTCCATGTAGTGCGTGGTGACCAGCACGCTCATGTCGCCCGACGGCGCGGCAGGGCGTCGACGCGCTCCCACACGCTGTCCCGGCCGAATGGGTCGAGCCCGATCGTCGGCTCGTCGAGAACCAGCAGGTGGGGTCGGTTCTATCAAGGCCTGCGCCAGCTCGAGCCGCCTGATCATGCCGCCGGAGTACGTCTTGGCCAGCCGGTCGGCGGCGTCGGTGAGGCCCATGGCATGAAGGACCTCCTCGACCCGCGCCTCACGCTCCCGGCGGGGGACGTCGAACAGCCGGGCGAAGAGCCCCACGTTCTCGCGGCCGGTGAGGTTGGCGTCGGCCGAGAGCTGCTGGGGCACGTAGCCGATCAGGCGGCGGGCGACGAACGGCTGCCGCACCACGTCGTGCCCGAACACTCGCGCCTCACCCTCGTCCGGCCGGATGAGGGTCGTCAGCACCCTGATGGTCGTTGTCTTGCCGGCGCCGTTCGGGCCGAGCAAGCCGACCACCTCCCCCCGTTCGACAGTGAGGTCGACGTGGTCGACGGCGATCGGCGCCGAAGCGCTTGCGCAGCCCACGGCAGCGCAGGGCCGGCGCCGCGGGCGACGCCCGGCGTGGCCGGGCTCACCGCTGCTCCTCCTCGGAGCTGGACGATCATCACCTCGGCCAGGCGCCGGATGGGCCCGACGGCAGCGTCGATCCGATGGCGGTCGTCCGGCTGAGCCGGCCGAGGGCGTGGGCGACCAGGCGGAAGCGCTCGTGCCGCCACGCCGCACACGGTACGGCCGGCGGCGGTCGGCAGCAGCACCGCGGCCCGCCGGTCCTGGGCGTCCTCCGTCCGCTCGAGCAGCCCGGCCCGGACGAGCTGGCCGACCAGCGTGTCCACGGTGTTCGGCGCGACGCCCCAGGGCCCTGGGCCGTCTCGGCCACACCGATGCCGGGCGACTCGAAGACGTGACCAGCACTTCCACCTGGGCGCTGGCCACGCCTGCTGGTCCAGGCGGGCCCGAACGGCGCGGCGGGAGACACGGCGGACCGCGGTCGTGGCCTCGGCCAGGTCGAAGGCCAGGGCGTCGAGCCCACCGACCTCGGCGGCGATCGGTTCCTGCATCACCTCTGTCCACAGAGCCAATGGGCCTCTGTTGCAGAAGTGCTGGGGCGTCGGGCGCCACTCGTGGTGTCGCCGCGGTCAGGCGCCCGCGGCGGTCAGGTCCGGTCGGCGCCGTGGCATCGCCGTAGGGTGACCGCATGGTCGAGATGGGTCGAGTCGGTGTCTGGAGCGGTCTGAGGAGCTGGGGACGCGGGCCGGTCGGTGCGGCCGCGGCCGCGGTCGAGTCGTCCGGCTACGGCGCCCTCTGGATCCCCGGAGGAGCGGGAGGCGACGTGCTCGACCCGCCGCGCGGCGCGCGCCCGACGCCACGACCGACCTCGTCGTGGCCACGGGCATCCTCAACATCTGGCGTCACGACGCCCGCGAGGTCGTGGCCGAGACAGGCCTCGCTGCGGACCGCCAGCGGCGACCCGGTTCGTCCTCGGGCTGGGCGTGAGCCACGAGCGGCTGATCGGCGAGGAGTACGTCGCGCCGCTGGCCAAGATGCGCAGCTACCTCGACGAGCTCGACGCCACGGGCCAGAGCGCCGAACGTGCGCGTCCTTGCCGCCCTGCGACCACGGATGCTCGAGCTGGCGACGTCGCGGTCGGCGGCGCCACCGTACTTCGTGCCGCCCGAGCACTCGGCCGTCGCCCGCGCCGCGCTCGGTCCCGGGCCGCTCCTGGCCCCCGAGCAGACCGTCGTCCTCGCGCCCGACAAGACCGAGGGAAGGGCACTGCCCGCCAGTTCCGCGCCCCGGCTACCTGCCTCTGCCCAACTACACCGACAACCTCCGCGGCGCTCGGCTACACCGACGAGGATCTGGCGCCGCCCGGCAGCGATCGCCTGGTCGACGCCATTGTCGCCTGGGCGAGCGCAGGCCGAGAGCATCGCGGCGCGGGTGCAGGCGCCTGACCTCGACGCCGGCGCGGACCACGTGTGCGTGCAGGTCGTACGGGCCGACGACGGTCCCGTCCGAGGCCGACATCTGGCAGGAGCTGGCGGGCGCGCTGCCCACTGAGGCGTCTGGGCGTGGACCGACCGTAGGCTCGCCGGCGACGCACCGGAGCAGGGGACGCACTGGAGCAGGAGGGCTGCATGCCATCACGCGCGAGGGTCAACCACATCGCCACCCTCACGACCGACCTCGACCGCCACGCCGACTTCTACCAGCGCGTGTGTCGGGGCCGAGATCATCTTCCAGATGGAGGCCACGCCGGACCATCCCCGGCGATGTTCATCCTGGACATGGGGCGTCTCCGCACTCAACGTCTTCGAGGCCACGCCTGGCGCCATGATCGGCGAGCAGCGCTCGCCGAGGCGGCCGGGTGCCGATCGACCACTTCGGCGGATCGCGGTCGAGTCGCTGGACGAGCTCGAAGACGTGAAGCAGCGCCTGATCGAGGCGGCGCGCCGACATCGGCGAGATCCAGCGCCTCGGTCACGAGTGGTCGCTGTTCTTCCGCGCGATGTGGACGGCATGGAGCTGGAGGTCTGCGCGCCCGGCGACGAGTGACGCGGGGCGTTCGCGGGTCGGAAGCGCTCCTGCCCGACCGTCCGCTGGGCGTCGGGGAAGTTCGCGGGACGCGAGGCGCGGAAGTTCGTCACCAGCGAGTTGACCCGTGGTGGGCGGACTCGATCGGGTCCTGCCGGCTCGACACCGACTGGAAGGCCTGGTCGAGCTGCGCGAGGTCCGTGGTCTCGATGAGGACCTTGAACTCGCTCCCCTCACCGAGTCCGAGCTTGCGCCGCAGCAGCCGCCACGACTCGATGAGGCCCTCGCGCTGCAACAACCCGAGGTAGCCCTCGAGGGTGGCGCGAGGTCCATGTCCCGTACGCCGTTGCGCAGGTCGACCGACAGCTCGTAGACGTCCGATCGTGGCTCCTCTCGCCGCTCAGGGGCCATCGTCGGCGCGCTCCGCCTTGCTGTGTGGCGGCGAGCGGCGGGCTAACCGTCGCAGCCCGCACACTGGTCGTTCAAGACGGAACGTCGTTCAACAGGAGGAGTGCTGATGGCCATCGACACGTTTGTCGTGTTCGTCGGGTGTACGCGCGACGTTGAGGACGCCGAGGAGGATTACCAGGCCGTCAAGGACCTGCACACCGAGGCCGGATGTTCGATGCCTAACGACGCCGCGGTCATCGTTCACCGCGAGGACGGACGGTGAGATCACCAAGAAGCACGACACGCCGACGCCGTCGGCGGCGTGCTCGGGCCGGGGGTTGGGCCTGGCGACCGGTCTCGTCGTGGCCCTGTTCCCGTTCGCGGCGATCGGGGGCGGCCTGCTGCTCGGAACGACCACCGGGTGGGGCGGTGCTCGGCTCCGTGGCCGGCCACGCCACGGCCGGCACGGAGCCGCCGACGACCTCAAAGAGCTCGGCGAGCAGCTGGACGAGGGGCAGGCCGGCCTCGTCGTCGTGGGCGTGGCCGACATGGAGGCCCCGTCGACGAGGCGATGAAGAAGGCCGAGAAGGTCGACAAGAAGGAGCTGAAGGCCGACAACGGCGCCATCGAGGCCGACGCCAAGGAAGCGGACAAGGCCGAGAAGCCGCGTCTGACCGCCCCCGCGGTCCTGACCACCCCCGCAGTCTGACCACCCCCAGCTCGGCTTCCCTGAGGAAGGCTTCAGCCCAGGTTCCGGTTTGCGGTGCTCCTGGCCGCAGCGGCTCGGGGTCGGGAGGCGCCCCTCCCGCGCACGGCGACCGCGATGAGTTTCGGAGGGGGCGGTCGTCGGTGACCCCAGAGGGATCGACCCCTCGCCGAACGACAGGAGATCGACATGCCCCGGATCACACTCCGACCCTCTCGGTTCGACACCGAGGGCGAGGAAGCCGCCGAGCACTACGTCTCGATCTTCCCGAACTCGAAGGTCACCAACGTCACCCACTACACCGCCGCTGGACC
Organism: uncultured Actinomycetes bacterium; assembly: GCA_963725315.1. Taxonomy (GTDB): domain Bacteria; phylum Actinomycetota; class Thermoleophilia; order Solirubrobacterales; family 70-9; genus JBBRHQ01. The sequence goes on from CAVRYA010000001.1 coordinate 25,328, forward strand.
GCGCCCCTGCGGGGACGGTGCTGACCGTCGACTTCGAGCTCGACGGCCAGCCCTTCACCGCCATCAACGGGCGGGCATACCGGAGTTCACCTTCAGCGAGGCGATCTCGTTCCTCATCGTTGGCGCCGACCAGGAGGAGATCGACTACTACTGGGAGAAGCTCTCCGAAGGCGGCGAGGAGGGCGTTTGCGGCTGGCTGAAGGACCGCTACGGCCTCTCGTGGCAGGTCGTGCCGGAAGCGCTGGACGACATCTTCAAGGATCCCGACCCGCGCAAGGCCGACGCGGCGATGACGCCCTGTTCGGGATGAAGAAGGTCGACGTCGCAGCCATCCAAGCCGCCGTCGACGCGGTGTAGCCCTCAGCCACGGAGGATCGCGGCCAGGACCGGCGAGCAGCGTCCCCGGCCCGCTGCTCGCCGGCCCGTCCTGCTCCAGGACCTCGTCGTGGCTCAGCGGACCGGCGATGCCGGCAGCCATGTTCGTCACGAGCGACAGGCCGAGCACCTCCAGCCCGGCGGCGAGCGGCGACGGCCTCGAGTACGGTCGACATGCCGACCAGGTCGCCGCCGAGCGTGCGGAAGGCTCCGGATCTCGGCCGGGGTCTCGTAGTTCGGGCCCCAGTAGCCGACGTAGACGCCCTCGGCCAGCGTCGCGTCGACGTCGTGGCAGATCGTGCGCGCAGCCGCCGCGAGTATAGGTCCGACAGGTCGACGAACGTCGCGCCCTCGAGCGGGAGACCCGCTGCTGTCATGTTCACGTCGTCGGAGATGACGACCAGGTGACCGGGTGGAAGGCTCGTTGATCGCGGCCGCAGGCGCTGGTGGCCAGGGACCACGGCGCGGGGCAGCCGCAGGCGGCCGCCAGGCGGAACGGGATGGGCGACCACCGAGGATCGCGGTGCTCGTAGAGGTCGGTGCGGCCGAGGAAGACCAGCACGCCCGCCGGCCTTCGACGTCGATCGAGCGGATGCGGCCCTCGTGCCCGCCACCGCGGACGCGGCGAACCCGGGAACGTCGTCGTGGGCATGTCGGCCTGCGTGGTGCCGAGCCGGTCGGGCGCTGCCCGCCCACCCGGAGCCCAACACGAGTGCGACGTCGTGCGTCGTCGCTCGGTCCGGTCAGCTATCACCCGGGCCGCGTCCGCCGCCTGCTCCTCGCCGTTCACGTCCGCAGTCTGGCCGGTCGACGGCGACCGCCCGGGCGAGGCGCCGGTTCACCACGCGCGACCCTGGCCCACCACCTGCCGAGTGGTCACGTTGAGCCGGTTCCAGACGTTGATGCTGGCGATGGCGACCACAGGGACGCCAGCTCCACCTCGTCGTAGTGGCGGGCGGCGTCGTCCCAGACGTCGTCGGGGACGGGGTCGGGCCGGTCGCTGAGGCGGGTGGCGGCCTCGGTGAGCGCGAGCGGCGCCGCTCCGCATCGGTGAAGTACGGCGTCTCCCGCCAGGCCGCCACGGCGAAGACCGGTCGTCGGTCTCGCCGCTCGCTTGGCGAGGCGTGGTGCATGTCCGCGCACACCGCGCAGCCGTTGATCTGGCTGGCCCGCAGGTCGATTAGCTCGAGCAGGCCCTTGTGCAGGCCGTCCTTCTCGACGGCGGACGCCCAGAGCCTGCAGGGCCGGCATCGCGCCGGGAGGTGATGGCGGGGTGGTTCATGCGTGCTTCCATGACGTTCTCCTGTGTCGTTCCGTGTCGGGGGTCGTCGTCTGCGTCGTCTCCGGCGGGGCGGGGACGGATCCGCCGCCCGCTGTCACATCGGGGCGCGTCGAACGGTCACTCGTATGACCCGACGCGCGCGAGGGAACGTGACCGATGGACGATCGGCATGGCTGACCCTGCGGTTCCAGGCGGCAGCGGACCCACCTGCGGGCCGTCGCCTACCGGATGCTGGGTTCGATCAGCGAGGCCGATGACGCCGTGCAGCAGACGTGGCTCCGGCTGAGCCGTGCCGACAGCGACAGCATCGAGAACCTCGGCGGATGGCTGACCACGGTCGTCGCCCGCGTGTGCCTGAACATGCTGCGTCGCCGACCTACGCGCGCGGAGGAGCCGCTCGAGGTGGCACGTGCCCGACCCGGCTGGTCGAGCGCCGTCGACGCGATCGATCCGGAGCAGGAGACGCTGCTGGCCGACTCGGTCGGCCTCGCCCTCCTCATCGTGCTCGACACCCTGTCGCCCGCCGAGCGGTTGGCGTTCGTGCTCCACGACATGTTCGCCGTGCCCTTCGACGACATCGCGGCGATCGTCGGCCGCACCCCGGATGCCGCCACGCCGAGCTGGCCAGCAGGGCCGGCGACGGGTGCAACTGCGACGCAGCCGTGCCCGACACCGACCTCGGCCGCCAGCGCGAGGTGGTCTTCGACGCGTTTTCGCGCTGGGCCGACCAGCCATCCCCCCGATCGGTCCGACGCTGGAGGACGGACCGGAGACGACCGCGGGGCTCGTTGTCCCGCTCCCGGTGCCGCTGAGGCTGTGGGAAGCCCTCCCGGCGGCGCGCCGATAACCGCGGCGACGAAGACGGAGGGAGCCAGGACCCCAACCCAGAGCGGCGTCTGCCGCGGCGGAATCCAAGGAGCCTCCGCAAGCCGCCCGCTCGGGTCGGCTTCACCGCTCATCGGAGCCGGACTCGGCGTCGCGTGGTCTTCCTCGAAGCTCTCAATCTGGGGTGGGGGAAGCGACCCGCTCGCCGAGGCGGCGCCGGGGGTCGCGGTTCAGCCTAGCGGCGCCGGGGTACGGCGCTGGTAGTTTGCCGACACCCGAAAAGGAGCTTCGGTTGAGCCAGACGACAGCCCCGGCGCGGGATCCTCGCCGATGAGACCAGGACAAGCGCGAGCAGATCGTCGAGCTGCTGACGCAAGGCCGTACTGGATGGAGATCGAGACGGTGATGAGCTACATCGCGAACTCCGTCAACCCCGACGGGTCCGCGCCCAGGAGATCATCGAGTCGCTGCGAGGCGACGTCGACCGAGGAGCTCGGCCACGCCCAGCAGTTCGCGGAGCGCATCAAGGAGCTGTACGGCGGTGCCCGGTCGCTGCGTTCAGCGCCGGAGCAGGACTTGCTGCAGCCGCCCCGACCTCCAGACCGACATCGTCCACGTGATCAGGGGCGTGATCGCCGCCGAGTCGGGGGCGATCGAGTTCTACACGCGGATCGTCGAGGAGACCGACCAGATCGACCCGGTACCAACGACATGGTGATCGCGATCCTCCACGACGAGCAGGGCCACAAGCGCCTGTTCGAGGGCTTCCTGCGCGAGTACGAGGCCGAGGGGCTGGCCTGACCGCGGGGCGGCGGGTCCGACGTCATGGGGGGCGAGGACAGTCGCGGGCTCCGGCGGATCGGTAGCTACGGCTTCCTCTCGACTGCCACACGAGCGCCCTCGTCTCCTACGACGGCTCGGTCGAGTGGCTCTGCCTCCCTGTTCGATCTCCCCAGCGTGTTCGCGGCCCTGCTCGACCGCGGCGCCGGGCATTTTCGCCTCTGGCCGAAGGAAGTGGTGGCCTCCGATCAGCCAGCCGTTATGAAGCCGGGGACGCTGATCATCGAGACGACCTGGGTACCGATCACCGGGAGCTGGGTCGCTCGTGAGCGACTCGCTCTCGATCGGCGAGTGGGCACCCGAGGGAGGCGACAGCGGGCGCCCGCAGACCGGGCACGCAGTCGGACTGCTCGCTGCTCAGGTTCTCGCACTGCGATCGACGGCGAGGACGATATGCAGCTCGAGTGTCTGCCCGCTTCGCGCTACGGGGCCGGTGGCGCCGGCCTGGAGCGGCGGCGAGCTCGGGATCGCCGTCGCCGAGGGAGAGGGGGTAAGTACACCGTGCGAGCAGAGCGATTCCCGAGCTGAGCGTCCCGGCCCGGCGGCCCACGGCGAGATCCACCTGCGTCGAAGACGATCGGCGCTTCTGCGCGATCGACTGAATCCGCAACCTGGGTGGGCGGCGGAGCGCCCCGGAGCGCTCGAGCGGCTCGAGTCGACCCGCGATTTCTGGCGGGAGGGCTGCGCCATGGGGGATTCCCGACCACCCCTGGCGGATACATCTGCAACGTTCGGCGCTGTCCTCAAGGGGCTCGCAGCACGCCCAACCGGAGCGATCGTCGCGGCCGCGACCACCTCGCCGCCGGCGACGCCGAGGCGGAGAGCGAACTGGGAACTACGCTTCTCCTGGATCCACGACTCGACCTTCTCGCTGTGGGCCATGCACACCCTCGGCTTCGACGAAGAGGCCCGCGACTTCATCGAGTTCCTCGTCCGCATCCTGTCCGAGGACCCGGTTTGCAGATCATGTACGCGGTGGACGGCCGCAGGCGACCTGACCGAGAGAACCCTCGATCACCTCTCCGGATATCGAGGGGTCCCGGCCGGGTCCGGGATCGGCAACGGCGCCTACTCGCAGCGTCAGAACGACGTCTCGGGGTCGACCTGGACTACTCTACCTGCACGCGAAGGCGATCCGCACCGTCCCGACCGGCTCTGGGAGATGTTGGTGCGACGTCCAGGCGGCGATCGAGGCCTGGCCGCATCCCGACCAGGGGATCTGGGAGGCCGGCGGTGAGCCCGAGCACTGACGTTTCCTCGAAGCTGATGATCTGGGTCGCCGTGGACCGCGGGCGGCGGCTCGCGAGTAAGCGTGGAGAGCCAGAACGGTGAAGCGCTGGGCGGAGATCGCCGATCAGATCCAGGCCGAGATCCTCGAGCGGGGCGTGCGCGACGGCGTCTTTCGCCAGCACTATGAGACCGATGCCCTCGACGCCTCGACCCTGCTGATCCCGCTGCTCCGCTTCCTGCCGCCCGACGACGAGCGGATCAGGGGGACGGTGCTGGCGATCGAGCGCGATCTCGACGCCCACGGCCTCGTCCTCTGCTACATCACCGGCGAGACCGACGACGGCCTGAGCGGCGAGGAGGGACCTTCCTGATCTGCTCCTTCTGGCTCGTCTCGGCCTCTGGAGATCGGCGAGAGCGCGAGGGCGCGGGCGCTGTGCGAGCGCCTGCTCGAGGCGGCGGGCTGGCTCGACCTCTACGCCGAGGCCTCGACCCGGTCTCCGGCCGCCGACCTCGGCAACTTCCCCAGGCCTTCACCCACCTGGCGCTGATCAACGCGGTCTCCCACGTGATCGCCGACGAGCGCCGCGAGGGCGGCCCCGGGCAGATGACCGCGGTGTTCAGCGAGATGGGCGGCGTTCGCGAGGACGCCCTGAGCCGGAGCACTTGCGGCGGCTTCGCCGCCTTACATGCCTCTGCCGGCGCTAACACCGCGCCGGCATTTTTCGGAATCACTTGCGGCGGCTTCGCCGCCTTACATGCCTCTGCCGGCGCTAACACCGCGCCGGCATTACATCTCTGGCTGGTAGGTGCCGAAGCTCCAGAGGTTGCCCTCGGGATCGCGGACCGAGAAGTCGCGCGAGCCGTAGTCCTGGTCACTGAGGCCGCGGACCACCTCGGCGCCGGCGCCGGCGGCTCTCTCGAACAGGGCGTCGGGATCCTCGGTGACCAGGTATCGCCACCCTGGCCCTCGTGCGGGCCGAAGTCGTCGTCCTTGACCGAGCCCATCATCACCAGGCTGCCGCGGTAGGCAAGCTCGGCGTGGACGACGGTCTCGCCGTCGGTGTGGACCTCGTGGCGCTCGAAGCCGAAGGCCTCCTCGAGCCACTCGATCGCTGCGCTCGCGTCGCGATAGCGCAACGAGGGAAAGATCGTCTGGGTCATCCCGTCCTCCTCCGCTCGGTTCGCTGGTTCAATCCCCCGATGCGAAAGCTTGCCATCTGGGGGGCCTGGGGGCCGCCGCGGCGGTGATGGCCGCCGGGCTCGGCTCGGTCGCTCTGGCCGGTGGCGGAGCCGCCGGCGCCAGCGCCCTCGGCCCCTACCCGGCCCTCGGGGGCTGCCCGGTCTTTCCCGCCCCGCCCGCCTCGCTGCGGCCGCGGGCGCCATCGCTCCCCAACCAGGCCGCCTGGAACCAGGACGTCTCCAGGGCGCCGGTCGCACGGCGCTCGAGCGCGATCATCGCCTACATCAACGCCCACGGCGGCGATCACCTGCATCCCGACTTCGGCTCCCCCCGCGCATACGGCTTCCCCTACGCGGTGGTCGGCCGCCACCAACCGAAACTGCCGATCGACTACACCTCCTACGGCGGCGAGAGCGATCGCGGGCCCTTCCCGATCCCCAAGCGGGCGCCGATCGAGGGCGGCCGGCGCAGCAACGGCGATCGCCACCTGCTGGTGGTCGACCGCTCGCGCTGCCGCCTCTACGAGCTCTACCGCGCCTTCTTCGTGCGGCGGGGTCGCGATCACTGGAACGCCGGCTCCGGGGTCGAGTGGAACCTCCGCTCGAAGGGCCTGCGACGGAACGGCGACACCTCGGCCGACGCCGCGGGGCTGCCGATCTTCCCCGGGCTCCTCCGCTACGACGAGGCTCGCCGCGGCCGCGTCGACCACGCGATCCGGATCACCTTCGACGTCACCCGGGACGCCTGGATCCACCCCGCCTCGCACTGCGCCGGGGACACCTCCAGCCACAACGCCCCGCCGATGGGCCTGCGCCTGCGCCTGCGCCGCAGCTACGGGCTCGGCCGCTTCAGCGGCCCGGCGAAGGCGATCGCGAGGGCGCTGAAGCGCTACGGGGCGATCGTCGCGGACAACGGCTCCAACTGGTTCTTCGGCGGCACCAGCGACCGGCGCTGGAACGACCACAACCTCGACCAGCTGAAGCGGATTCCCGGCCGCGCCTTCGAAGTGGTCCGCAGCGCCGCCCCCACCCACCGCTGCTGAGGTCTACTCTTGACCGGAGATGGGGGCCGGAGTGGATCAGCGGAGCGGGGCCGAGAACCTCGTCGCCGCCCACGCTCGGATCCGGGACGAGGCCGTGCGGCTCGCCGGCGGGCCCGGCGACATGCCCCAGCGGGTGGCGCTGCTGCACTCGATCTTCGTCGACTCGGGCGGCGACCACGCGTTCCCCGAGGTGGCCCTGCACGGAGCGCTCTGGGCCTACGCCTTCTACGAGCGGCGCGGCACCGTCTCCGGATGATCGCCTACCGCTACTGCTACGACCGCGAGGAGCGGGCCCACCGCTCCTACATGCTGTTCGAGTTCTCCCAGGGGTTCAAGGAGGCCAACCGCTCGGTCTTCATCGACACCTACACGAACTACTTCTTCAGCAAGCACCACGGCGAGGAACCCGGCGCCGAGCGAGATCCTGCCCGCCGGAGCTGCTCGAGGCGCTCAACCGCGTCCACCACGCCGCCCGCGGCGGGCGCCGGCTCGCGGCCGACGAGCGGGCCCGGGTGTTCGAGACTGCGCTCCTCTTCGAGCAGGAGAAGACGGTCGGCCCGAAGGTGCAAGGAGGAGGTCGCGAAGTTCGACTGCCCGGTGCTGACCAGGCTCGTGCTGAAGCCGGTCGTCCGCTTCGGCTACTTCCCCCGCCTCAAGCTGCTCTTCTTCCGCGACTTCAGCGACGTCGACGAGCGGATCGAGAAGGCGGTCCGCAGCTACGAGCTGGCCGAGCAGGCCGGATGGCCCTCGGTGGCCGAGGCGATCCGCTACCAGGGCGTCCTCCCCGATCGCTGCTTCGCCGATCCGCTCGCCTACGCCGCGAGCCTCCGGCAGGCGTCCCTCCCGGCGGGCTGAGGGGATCGCGGCAGGTCTTGGCAAACGTCAGCCTGCGGACCGAGGCGAACCTCGCCTACCGCGAGGCCATCGCCGAGCAGGGCTCCGGCGATCCGGTCGTCCTCCTCCACGGGTTCCCCGAGAGCTCACGGATGTGGGCTCCGCTGATGGCCGCACTTTGCGAGGCGGGGCGGAGCAGCGTCGCACCCGACCTCTACGGGCTCGGCGACTCGACCGTCGAGGGACCGATCGGCTTCGAGAGCACCCTGGCGGCCTTCACGGAGTTCATGGAGATGCGCGAACCTGGCCCGGTGGGCGTGATCGTCCACGACTGGGGCGGGTTCATCGGCCTCGCCTGGGCGTGCGATCACCCCGACCGGGTCAGCTCGCTGGTGATCAGCAACAGCGGCTTCTTCAGCGACGGAAGGTGGCACGGGCCGGCGAAGGCGATCCGGGGCGAGGACGGGGAGGCGATCGTCGCCGCGATCGAGCCCGAGGGCTTCGCCGCTGCGCTCAACGCCGGCGGCGATGCCTTCGACGACGGGGCGATCGCCGCATACTGGAAGCCGTTCGAGGATGGCCGCGGCCAGGCCGCCACCCTCGGCTTCTACCGCTCGATGGACATGGAGAAGCTCGCGCCCTGGGAAGGCAAGCTGGCCGAGCTCGGCGTGCCGACGCTGCTGCTCTGGGGAGCCGAGGACGAGTTCGCCCCGATCTCCGGCGCCCACCGCTTCCAGCGCGAGATCCCCGGCGCCGAGCTCGTCGCGCTCGATGGCAGTCGGTCACTTCGTATTCGACCAGGCCCCCGAGCGCGCGATCCCGGAGGTCCTGCGCTTCCTCGGCGCCTAGCCCCGGTTCTCGGGCACGAACTTGCTGGCGATCAGCACCGCCCCCTGCGGATCCTGGATCACTGTCATCCGCACCCAGGGAGCGTCGAACGGCGGGGCGATCACCTTGCCGCCCAGTTCGCCGGCCTTCGCCGCGGTGGCGTCGGCATCGTCGGTCGCGAAGGTGACGCTCCAGTGGGGCGGCGTGTCGGGCTCCTCGTCGGGGATCGGGTTGATGCTGGCGACCACGTCCTCGAATCCCTCCGGGCCGCCAACCTCGGCGATCATCTTGCGAATGCCGGGGTTGTCGCGCTCGAGGTGGTCGCCGTAGCCCGGCAGCGTCCACATCTCGGCCCCGCCGCCGAGGGCGAGCGTGGTCCAGCCGAAGACCGCGCCATAGAACTTCTTGGCGGCGTCGACGTCGCGCGTCGCCAGGCCGTTGAAGTTGAGCGAGCCGTGCTCGTTGACGATCTGCGCGCCCCGGTGCTCTTTTGCCTGCCAGGCGCAGAAGGCGGCCCCCTCGGTATCGGTTAGGACGGCCATGCGACCGGCATCCATGACGTCGAAGGGCTCCATCACAGCGGACCCGCCCGCCTCGCCGACCTTGGCCGCCGTCTCGTCGGCGCTCTCGACCGAGACGTACGTGTTCCACATCGCCATCGGCGGCGCAGCTTCCGGAATCGACCCGACCGCGGCCACCCTTCCGCCGCGAAGTCGGGCAATGAAGTACTTGCCCTCGGAGCCGGGGGGCATCACGTCCTCGAACTGCCAGCCGAAGAGAGCGCTGTAGAAGTCAACGGCGGCCTCCGGATCGGGCTGGCTCGTGTCGACCCAGCAGGGGACTCCTGGGATGTAGCCGTCTCGCTCGGGCATGACCTCTCCTTTCGCTTGCGTTCGGGTGTGGGCCTCACCATAGATGAGCCAATTCCCGCTCGTTGCGGCTTCGCGATCAGGCTCCGGCGTCGCTGCGCTTGACCCCCGGCGGGCCTCCGCTTAGCGTCGCGCGCCGGCCCGGCGAGAGAGGGGAGGAACGTGAAACTGGTGATCGCCATCGTCCGCCCGGAGAAGGCGAACGACGTCTTGGAGGCGCTCTACCGCGCCGAGGTGCGCGGCGTCTCGATCAGCCGGGTGCAGGGTCACGGCGGCGAGCTCGACCGAGTCGAGACCTACCGCGGGACGACCGTGAAGATGGGCCTGGCTGAGAAGGTCCGATTCGAGATCGCCGTCTCGGAGCCCTTCGTGCAGACAACGGTTGACGCGCTGGTCAAGGGCGCCCGCACCGGCGAGGTCGGCGACGGGAAGATCTTCGTCGTCGCGCTGGACCACGCGGTCCGCATCCGCACCGGCGAAACCGACACCGGGGCAGTCACCCCGGTGGGCGCGTGAGCGGTCTGCCGGCCCTGCCCCTGGCGGCAGCGGTCAACGCCGGCGACACCGCCTGGATGCTGGCGGCGACCGCCCTTGTGCTGATGATGACGCCGGCCCTGGGGCTCTTCTACGCCGGGCTGATCCGGGCCAAGAACACGCTCAACACCTTCATGATGTGCCTCGGCGCGATCGCGGTGGCGACGGTGATGTGGGCGGCGGTCGGCTACTCGCTCGCCTTCGACGACGGCAACGGCTTCATCGGCGGCTTCGGCTACGCCTTCCTCAGCGGCGTCGACTTCACGCCCCGCGACGGCACCACCATCCCCCACCTGCTGTTCATGGCCTTCCAGGCGACCTTCTGCATCATCACCGTCGCCCTGGTCTCCGGGGCGGTGGTGGAGCGGATGCGGTTCGGGCCCTTCCTGGTCTTCGCCGCGCTCTGGTCGGTGCTCGTCTACTCGGTCCTCGCCCACTGGGGCTTCGGCGGAGGCTGGCTGGCCGAGCGCGGGACGCTCGACTTCGCGGGCGGCGTCCCTGTCGAAATGGGGTCGGGATTCTCCGCCCTCGCCGCCGCGCTCGTGGTCGGGTCGCGCAAGGACTACGGCCGCCAGGCGCTGCTCCCCCACAACGCCGTCTACGTCCTCCTCGGCGCCGGCCTGCTCTGGTTCGGGTGGTTCGGCTTCAACGGCGGCAGCGGCTTCTCCACCGGGAACCCGGGCGTCCTCGCCTTCACCAACACGCTGCTGACACCGGCCTGCACCCTGGTCGTCTGGTTCGTTCTCGACCTCCTGCGAGGGCGGCGAATCACCGCGATCGGAGCGGCGACGGCGATCATCGTCGGCTGCGTCGGCATCACCCCGGCCGGCGGCTACGTCAGTCCCGGGTGGGCGATGGCCCTGGGGGCGCTGGCGGCCCTGCCCAGCTACGCGGTGATAGTCCTGCGGCCGCGTACCCGGGTGGACGAGACGCTCGACGTGCTCGCCGCGCACGGGATCGCCGGCTTCACCGGCATCCTCTTCATCGGCTTCTTCGCACAGGTCTCCTGGAACGGAGCCTCCGACGGCCTCCTCTACGGCAACGCCGGCCAGCTCGCCGACCAGGCCCTGGCGGCAGTCGCCACCCCCGCCTATGCCTTTGTCGCGACCTACCTCCTGCTCAGGGCGATCGCGCTGTTCACGCCGCTTCGCGGATCCGAGCGCGAGGAGGCTCTGGGCATGGACTTCGTCCACCACGGGGAGGAGGCCTACGCCTCGGGCGAGGGGGCGATCCTGGTCCCGCCCGAAGAGGGGGTCGAGGTGGAGGCGATGGTCGCCGACCCGGGCTAGCCGAGCTCCAGCACTGGGATCGCCCAGCGTGCCCGACCTCACCCACCCCGCTGCGGGAGCCACCGGCTGATGGCCGAACCCGAATTCAGCGCATGTCCCGAGAGGACGTAGCCGCGGTCGAAGGCGCGCCCGACGACCGGGGCCCGATCAGGGGGAAGGAGGCGCTCCGCGCCTGGCTACCCGGCGCTTCCTATCGCATCGCAGAGGCTCGTCATGGCATCCTGCGCCTCGGTCGAGGGCAGCTGCTTGACTGCCGCGCGGCAGGAGTCGGCGGCTTGGGACAGGGCCTGCTTGGCCTGTGCGCCCCCCTGCTGCACGGCTTGCTTGGCCGAGGCGCCGACCAGGTTGCAGGCACCCTGCAGCGTGGACCCGGTGGTGCCGCCGACATCCTGGGCCTTCGCATCACAGGACTTGACCGCCGCATCGATCCGCTGCTGCGCGTTGCCCCCGGCGGAGGTGGTCGTCGCGGTCGTGTCGCTTCCGCCGCCGCCGCACCCGGCGGCGATCAGGGCGCAGGCGCACAGCGCCGCGAGTGGCGCGATTGCGTAACGGAGATGTCCTTGCATGCTCGACGGTCCTCTCAGGTAGTCCGACCCCGCGAGGTCGCGGGTCCGCACATGCTACGCGGCGCTCGCATCGCGGCGCCGCGCCGGCCGGCGGACCTTGTCTGCACTCAGCCGTCGGTGCGGCCGCAGAAGCTGTCCTTCGCGGCCAGAAGCTGCGCGTCCGCGGCGGCGAGCAGAGCCTCGGGGCGGGCGGTGCCGTGTGTCAAGATGACTTTCTGTTAGCTAACAAGCCTGCTGCTCGACTGCAGGTGGCCCGGAGATTGAGCTGATGGCCTCGCGCGAGAAGTCCGCTGCCCTGCCCAAGCGGCTGCCGCCGGCCGAGCGACGGGAGCAGCTCACCGCGGTTGCCCTGGAGGTAGCCGCGGAGCGCGGATATCGGAGACTCGAGCTGGAGGAGGTGGCCGAGCGCGCAGGGGTTGCGAGAACCCTGCTGTACCGCTACTTCCCGGAAGGGCGGCGGGACCTCTACCGGGCGGCGCTCGAGCGGGCCGGGCAGATCCTGGCGGGGGACTGGGTCACCGACGAGTCGATCCCGCTCAGCGAGCGCCTCGCCCGCAACTTCGCCCGGATCATCGATCACGCCGCGGAGCCATCCGACGCCTGGCGCCTCTACCGTCAGGCTCGCACTGGGGGTGACCCCGAGCTGGTCGCGATCGGGGATCGCTACCACCGCCTCGTGATTGAGAGCGTCTCCCGCAACCATCTCGGCACCAAGGAGCCACCGGAGCTGGTCCGCATCGCCCTCACCGGTTACCTGGCCTACGCGGAGACGGCGCTCGATACCTGGCGCGAGTCCGGTCTTCCCCGCGAGACGATCACCGAGCTGCTCTCACGCACCTTGGTGACCACGATCGAGGCTGCGGTGGCGCTGGGCGACTGAGGATTTCGATCCGCCGCCGCCCTGCACCCGCACTAGAGGATTTCAATCACTGGGAAACCCGACCAAGGAGGCAAGCGCCATGGCCGATTCAAGCGAAACCTCAAGCGGGAGCCGCGAACCGGTGCGCTACCTGGTCTTCTCGGCATCGCTGCGCGCGGACTCACTGAACCGGAGCCTCGCGGCACTGGCTGCAAGGACCATCGAGAAGAACGGCGGCTCCGTCGACCATCGAACCATGTCGGAGTTCGACTGCCCTTCCTACGACCAGGACAGGCAGGAAGGGGAAGGGTTCCCCGCCGGTGCGGAGCAGCTCCGCGACTGCATCAACACCAACGACGCGTTCGTCGTCAGTTCCCCGGAATACAACGCCTCGATGCCGGGACTGCTCAAGAACGCGATCGACTGGGTATCGCGCTTTCGTCCCCAGCCCTTCAACGAGAAGCACGCCCTCCTGCTCTCGGCATCGCCGTCGATGGTCGGTGGGAATCGCTCGCTCTGGACCCTGCGGATTCCCTTCGAGCACCTCGGTGCTCGCGTCTATCCCGACATGTTCTCCCTCGCACAGGCCCATCGGGCTCTCGATGAGGGCCGAATCTCGAGCCCGGAGCTGGCGGAGCGCTTCGAGCGCAACATCGCGGGGTTCATGGACCTCGTCGAGGCGGCGAAGCACTACCCCTGCGTCAGGTCTCGATGGGTCGAGCACCTCGGCCAGCAGCCAGATCCGGCAATAGACCGCATCGAGTGAACGCGTGCGGCGGGGGTCGTCCTCTTGGCCGAAGCTGAGCCGAGGCACGCGCCGGGCTCGATCGAAGAACGCCTCGCCGACCTGCCGAGCACGAGGTGGCGAACATTGCGGGCCTACTCCGAAAGCCCGGCGGCTTCGAGGGCTTCCAGGCGCTGGCCCTCCTGGTAGTAACAGACGCGGGCTATGGCGCCGTCACGGATCGTCCAGACATGCGAGCCACCGGCTGTCGCCTCGACCCCATCTCGCCCTCGGGTGTGGGTGGTGACCGATACGAGGATGTGCTCGCCGCCATCGATGAACTCCCGCGCCTCGATTCGAGCCGACTCGAAGGTTCCGTAGAAGTCCTCGATCAACTGCCGCCATTGATCGAGTCGATATACGCCCCGGTACGGTCCGTAGGCCCTCGACCAGTCGAACTCCGCGTCCGGAGCTGAGTCCTTCACCGCTGCGTCCCAGTCCCCCCGGCTCCACGCCTCAAACGCAGCTTGGACGATCCTCGCGTTCTCCTGCGACATCGTCTTACTCCGAAAGCCCGGCGACTTCGAGGGTTAGGTCCGCTTCGCGCACTTGCGTTCCACCGAATGCTCGATTCGCGGTATCACGTGTGCGGCGACGCGCTCAATCTGACGCCGCTCATCGCCCAGCGGCCATAGCTGCACCCACTGGCACCCGGCCCGCGCGTACCGTGAGAGAAGCTCGGCGCAGTGCTCGGCCGACCCCACGCATACCTGGTCGCGCAGCTCATGGGCATCACGCCTCAGCAGGGGAGCGAGGACGTCGTTGAGCATGTGATCCCGGTCGGCGCTGTCCTCGCTCACCCAGGTCCACATGGTGACCAGCGCGTTGGGAAAGCCATCTGCCTGACGGCCGCGTTGGCCGAGCTGCTGCGCGAGCAACTCCCTCCCGGCGGCGAATTGATCCGGAGTGGTGTTGTATCCGGAAGCGAGCCAGCCGTCGGCGAGGCGTGCGACGCGCGCAAGGCCCGCGTCAGAGCCCCAACTACCGATCCAGATGGGGACGCCGTCCTCCCGATAAGGGCGAGGGGCCAGCCTCTCCTCGGGAAGCGAAAAATGTTCAGTCTCCTGGGGCAGCTCTCCTCGCAGCAGCGCCCGCAGAATCACCACGGATTCCTCGAAGCGCTTCCAGCGTTCGTCGAATTCAATTCCCATCGCGTCGTAGTCGCCCCTGGATGAGCCTGGGCCGAGTCCCGCGATCAGGCGACCCTCCGAGAGAAGGTCGAGCGCGGCCAGGGTCTTCGCCATCGGGACCGGACCCCGGAGGGCCGCGAGCGAAATCGTTGTCGCAAGCTTCATCCTTCCGGAGCGCTCGATGACGGCGGCAAGGGCCGTGAGGCCATCGAGCCAGGGAGTGGAGAAGAGGAAGTGGTCGTTGGCGGAAACGGCCGTGAGGCCGCAATCCCGGGCGGCATCAACGGCACCCATCACCCTGGAGAGCGACAGGCCCTCGCCCCTGAAATCCATCAGCGGCAGGTGTACGCCGACCTTCACGCCGCCCGAGCCCGTTGTCGGTCCGACATCGCATCAGCATTACGGCTTCCGAGCCGTTCGTGGTGAAGCACCTTCACGTTCTCCCGCGACATCGCCTACTCCGACAGCCCGGCGGCTTCGAGGGCCTGGGCTCGATCGGTGAAGATCCGCGATCTCTCCGATGCCCTTCCCGTCGGCGCACGTCGGTTGATCGAGCGCAGGCCCACTCGGCGTCGACTCTCGGGGTCGCAGATATGCCAGCAGCGCTTCGATCCCACCCTCGTTCCAGGCATTGGACGCTCTCCAGGCGATCTCCACATTCTCCTGCGACATCGCCTACTTCGAACCCCCGGCGGCTTCGGGCCTAACGAGGCTTCTTTGGCTAGCGCCTGATGGTGTTGTGGACCTCGAACACCTCCGGCTCGCCTGGCTCTATCCCGACATCGGCCAGTATTGGCATCAGACGGTCGCCAAATGCCTCCCACTGCCCCCGCGAGTCCCAGATCTCGCTAACGCGAACACCGTCGTCCACCAAGAAGGCGATGTGATAATCAAGCCCCTCCGGAGGAAAGTCACCGCCATCGCCCTCCAAGCGGCGAATGGTTTCGTCGTATTGCTCGGTCGTCACCGGAGACGTCGGGGCGAAGCGGACAACGATGCTCATCTGTCACTCCTTCTTATTTGGGGTCAAGCCGACCCTATCCGACTCACGTTTCGGCCCCCCAAAAAGACCGGCGAAGTTCTCCGGCGACATCGGCTACTCCTCAAGCCCGGCGGCTTGGAGGGCGGCTTTGCGAGATTCGTACTGGCGGTAGCGAACCACCTTCGAGTCGCTGAGGTCATAGACGGCAAAGAAGTCGCGCTCCGTTCTAACGCCGCTGCCCCGTCCAATGCCGCTCTGGCGAAACACGAGCACGACCGAATCGCCGGCATCGATGTACTCGAGAGTCTCAATCCCGTAGTCGCTCCAGGCCCCGAGCCACTCGCGGAAGAACCGCTCGACACCCTCATGGCCGTGGTAGATGCCCGCCGCGGGCATCTTGCTCGTGGACGTGTCCCAGACCACATCCGGATCGAAGTGCTTGCGCCACTCGTTGCGATCGCCTGCCTCATACAGACTCATGAACGCTTTCACGACCTCCACGTTCTCCTGCGACATCGCCTACTCCTCAAGCCCGGCGGCTTGGAGGGCAGATTGCTGGTCGGGAAAGTTTCGCCACCGAACGACCTTGCCGCTGCGAACTGTGAACACCATCCCGTACGGCGCGAACTCCGTCTCGAGGCCGCTGTGCCGCCCCCATTGCCGCTGGTTGCGGATCAGCAGCACCACCTCGTCGCCGACCGACACCACGTCCTGGATCTCGAACTGGAGATCGCTCCACGCCGAGAGCCAGTTTCGCCAGTAGGTTCTAACGCCCTCGTGGCCGTGGTAGACGCCGGCGATCTCCGGGTAGACGTCCGCGATCGCCGACGCGTCCCATTCGATCTCCGGATCGTAGAACTCGAACGCCTGCTCGTGCTGCCGGCGCTGGAACCCCTCCGCCAGCGTCCGCACGATCTCCACGTTCTCCTGCGACATCGCCTGCGCAGTATCTCGCGTCGGGGGTGGAGGCAACCCCGTCGGCGCCTCGAACCCGCGACCGCCTGGATCAAGATCCGAGGCCGCCGCGCAGGGCCGCCGCGCTGCATGCCGCTTGGCGATGCCGAACTACCGCTCGAAAGCCCCGATGTCGGGCTTTTTTCCTCGGTTGCTGCCGCGCTGATCGCGCGTCTCGGCGCTCGCCTTGACAGCGTGGTTAATCGCTGGGCTGTGGCGGCGTAATGCGATCGTCTGCGTCGGCCCGCCGTTGTTTGCGAGTGTGCCGAGCCTGGGGTCGCCGGTGACGATGTTCGGCGGGTTGGGAAAGCCGGAGCATCCGACGGAGTTGTTCGTCAGCAGGTTCCGACCGAACGAGTCGTAGGCTCCCGAACAGTCGCTCACATTCCCGTTCCCGTATTTGTTCAGCGCCATGATCGAGTTGCCGACCTTGAGCATGCCGCCCGCGATCCCTCCGCCCAGGCCCGTGCCGTCGTTGTCGGTGTCGGCGACATTGCGGGCTACAGTGAGATTGTTCAGGCGGCCCGTGCCGTATGTGAGGATCCCGCCCCCGCTGCCCTGGACCCGGTTGTTGGCGATTGTGTCGTTGCTCAGCCTCAGTGGGGCGGCAACCGCGTCGAAGTAGATCCCGCCCCCGCCGGCGTAGGGGTTGTTGTAGGTGACGGTGTTCCCGCTGATTGTCGTGTCGCGGATGTGGGTCTCGACGTGGCTGGAGACGCCGCCGCCGTCTTGGCCGGCCCGGTTTGCCTTCACCGTGGTCGTCACGAGCTCCAGCTCCCCCGCGGGGGCGGAGGCGAAGATCCCGCCGCCTTCGAAGGCGGCACGGTTATCCGTCACCACGCTGTTGGTCAGCCCGATGATCCCGTTTCCAACCATGATTCCCCCGCCCCAGAGCGTCGTCTTCCCGCCGCGGACGACGATCTTCACCAAATCGGTGTAGCGGTCCGTGTTGCTCGTCACGACGTGGAGAACGCGATCGATGCGATTGGCGTCGATTACCGCTCTGCCCTTGCCCTCGTGCTTGATGACCAACGGATCGGTGACATCCAGGTCGCCCGTGTTCGGGTCGTCCTCGCCAGTCCGCGGGATGCTCAGCTCGTAGGCCTTCCGGGCCAGGAGGATCGCGTCCCGGCCGGGGTGGGCGTTCGCGGCCTTCACGGCCTCCCGCAGTGTGCAGTCCCGATGGGTACACCCGTTCGGGGGATGGTCGCCGGTCTTGTTCGGGAAATAGGTGTTGCCGGCCGCGGCCGCGTTTCCGACCGAGAGCGCAAGCGTTCCCGCCACCGCGATCAGCGTCAACTGGTGCCGAGCGACCCTCACCGAACGCTCCTTCTCCCGGAAACTCCCACCTAGCCAGCATAGCCGCGAGTGGCACATCCCAGGACGGCAAGCGCAAAGGTGATCGATTACGTCGAGCTGGCCCGGAAGTCGCCTTCGCTCGATCACGCGTAGACGCCCTCACGATCTGGACGTTCTCCTGCGACATCGCCTACTCCCGACAGCCCCGGCGGCTTCGAGGGTCCTTCTAGATGACCCTAATCCGGGACCTCCTGGGGGTCCTCAACCTTGACGTGGCTTCCTTTGGGCAAACGAGCGACAACCGAGTCTTTCGCAGCCTGGGGGTCTGCTGCGCGAAGGTCGACCACGACGTCGCTGCCCTGTCTCTTCACGGCGATGGGCATTTCCTTCTCGACCGCGCCCAGGCTGCTCCCCCTGATGATCACGTGATAGCGAGGCATGGCCGCAAGCCTATCGCGCACTTCGTCGCCCGACAACATCGGATGCGCCGCACGACCTCCACGTTCTCCTGCGACTTCGCCTATTCGCCCCACCCCTCGAATGCGCTGGTGTGCCCTTCCTCGTCGAACCAGTATTCGCGAAAGCTGCCGCATCGCCCGTCCGAGGCAAGTCGAGCTATGAGGCACCCGGTGATCGTTGCGATCTCGCCCTGGCTCGTCGCCGTAACCCAGAACTCGGCGGCAACACGATCACCTTCGACCACCGGCTCGCCCATGCGCACGCTCACCTCGCCTTGCTCGACGGCCTCCTTGCGCAGGTAGCGTCTCAGCGCTTCCTTTCCCACGACCGTTTCCTGCGTCGGATGGGCGACGTAGACGATCTCGTCGCTGAACAGATCGACGAACCCCGAGACATCCCAACTCTCCCAGCAGCGTCCATAACCTTCGACGAACGCCGCCGCTTTCTCTCGACCAATAGTCATCGCTCCTCCGTTCAAGACACGGTGCGCCTTGAGGCGCAACGTTCCTCCTGGACCGCGTCCTCGAATTATCGCTCCGATTAGGTTCGGCGACCAGGGCGAACGCCCAGCTGGATTGCCCAAGCGCCGCGAGAACCCGCGATCGGCTGGGCCCCAGCGACATCCATAGGTCGACAGCTTGCACTCCATCGGGCGGGCATCAAGGCTCGGCATCACCCCCAGGAATCGCGCCGAATTAATGAAGTGGAGGCGTGACCTAGACATTGCTCCACCGCCGACGACCGCTACCGCCTACCGAGTGGAGAGTTGTTACGCCGCCCGCCTGCTCCCGCTTGACGTAGGGCGGAGAGATTGCGTAGGGCAGGGAGAGGTCCTATCAATGGGTCCGCAGCGAGCCTCGCCAGCGGACCCACCTCGCACTCGCTCCCGAGGGTGGGCCCTGGTTAACAACGACTCCGATCGGGCGTAAGCGCGGTGGAGCGCACTCCGTATAGATTGCGAGCAGAGGTTTCGATGACCGCAATGACCAAGGTCAGAACGAGGCGGCGAATGTCATTCGCGGCGCTGACGACAATCGCCATTGGCCTAGCCTGGGTGTCCCTCCCAGCCTCCGCCTCCACCGCCCTTCAAGGTTGGCCGGACGGGAAGAAAGCCACTGCCGCGCTGGCGCTCGACGGCGGGGGTTTCGGCCTACGGCAGGTGCCTGTGCGAAGGGGGAACGCTGAAGTCGTCTACCCCCCACTGGGATTCAAGGTCCACGGCACCCACGGCTACTCGATCGCCGTCTTGATTCGAAACGACCACTCGGTGACCGCCAGCGTCTACAAGCGCGGCCGGATCGCGATCTACCGCGCTCCGGCAACCGTGGACGGAGGCCCGCTGAGCTTCGCCGCCAGCTTCGGCAAGCTGGGCAGCGTCTCAATGTCATTCAAGCCGACGGGCGGCCCATCGCGGATCATTCATGTCTGTGGAAAGCGGTTTTTGATGCGGCGGGGTCATTTCGCCGGGTCGTTCAGTTTCAAAGGGGAAGGGGGCTACACCGTGGCCGGTCCCATTGTCAAAGCTCCGGCGTACCCGGGCTTTTTTGCGCCGCCTCTTCTCGGCTGCCCCCTTTTCACCACCACCGGACCAGGCGGGCCGGGGGTGGAGCTCGATGCCCACCGCAGATCCAACCGAGTGCGGGTCGAATTCTCAGCAAGCAAGAATCGGCCGCGCGGTCCCGCCCGCTTCTCCGCCTCAATCAGCGAGCATCGCGGCCGGCTGCGGATCGATCGATTCGACTACGCGATTGGTGCGCCATCGCACTCGTTTGATTATGACCCTGGATCGAGGCGAGCCGTGGTCGACCCACCGCTGCCATTCCGTGGCCGAGGGCGGTTCAGGCAGCGCCGACACGATGCTTCGGGTCGCTGGAGAGGACCGTTGAGGGCATCATTCCCGGGCAGGGCGAACGTTCGGTTGGCGGGCAGGTCATTCACGGCCAAGATCAGTCGATTTACGGTTCAACGACCTCGATAGCCGGCGCGCCTGCGGGGCTCTCTCGAAGGTGGGCGACGGGACTCGAACCCGCGACCGCCTGGACCACAACTCCAAGGCTATGCGTGCTGCGAGCCGTTGCCAGGCGTGGTCAGACGCTCTCAGGTCACCTGAGCTAGCTCGGGTTCGCTCAGTTCGGGACCACCGACGGGACCACGGGCCGCGGCGCGCGTTCCCTAGGCCGCCCACATCGGGGTCAGGGAACCGAAACACCTCAACGGTTACTGAGCCGCGCCGGAGGCTGCCCTCAGGTCTGCGGGCCGCCAGCGGCGAACTGCCGCCGGTTCGCGTCTCCGCCGGGCGGCCCTGTGACAAACCGCCCGGCTCGGGTCGGAGGCGTAAAACCGCCTCTGAGCAGCTCCGTCCTACCCGCGGGGCTGACGCCGCCGTCACGCTTCCGATGACGCCGGTGAGCGACTAGCGGCCGAGGATTCGCTCGACGTGCCTGAAGGAGTCGTTGCCGCGGCCTCCCCTGGCGGTGTCGAAGCCGCGGCCACCGAAGTGATGGTCGCTGCCGCCCCGCCCGAGGAGGAGGTCGTCGCCGGCGTCGCCGTAGAGGAAGTCCGGGCCGCGCCCGCCTACCAGGCGGTCAGGCCCCTGGCCGCCGTCCAGCAATATGTAGCCGCTGCCGCCAACGGACAGGGAGTCGCGCCCCGGTCCCCCCTCGGCGTCCACCGGCAGGAAGCCGGCCGCCGCGCCCCGAAACCGGTCGTTGCCGGCACCCATCAGGATGAACCAGCTCTGGTCGTACCTGTACGCGACCAGGCTGTTGCGGAGGCGAAGGAAGTCCTTGCCGCCGCGAAGGTCGACGAAAGGCCCGGCGGGACCGTAGAGCTCGCAGCGCGCCTCGGAGGGGCCGGCCTGCCGGCAGTCGCCCTTGGCCTTGACCCCTCCCCGCTCGTCCCGGACCGCGAGCGTACGGGCGCCGATCAGCCTTGCGACGACCTGGTCGCGGCCGCTGTCGCCGACGATGTCGACGGAGGTGGACTCGGGGTCGCCGTCGAGGGGCCCGTCGACCGTGACGGCATCGGCGCCTGCCGCCGGCAGCAGCGTCGCGACCAGCGCCAGCGCCGCGAGCAGCGAGGTCGCCAGTCCGGATCCGCGTGAGCGGTGCACTGGAATGGGGTGCGAGCGCCTGATTGGACGAACCTACCCGAACCGGTGGCGGAACCCGCGGAAACGGCCACACCCTAATCGTCGTGATCGCGTGGCGCGCCTTTTTCCTGACCTCGACGGGTTCGCCAAAGCTCTACAGCTCACTGGCCGACGGCTCCCACAACTTCCAGGTTCGCGCCACCGACGCCGCCGCCAACACCGACTCGACGCCAGCCTCCCAAAGCTTCACGGTTGGCACCGGCTAGACGCATAGAGGCGGGGTCTACATCGGCTCGACTGCCGTGACGATGTAGTCATCCGGGGGCAGGGCTTCCCTTACTCGACCCTCGGCAGCCATCGCGGTGTCGGCCTCAACCACCGCCTCGATATGACGTGCTGGCTCCCCTGATCCCGCACCCTCGATAAACCGGCTGGACGCTGGACCCCACGTCTGCGAAATATCGGCGTTCCGCCCCAGGGCTTCACTTGCCTGTTTCAGGTCTGGTCCCTCGATGTTGACCCTGAAAGACGGCACGGCACCGATTCTAAACCCGAACGCCCGGAGGCCCATCTCTTTTCCCCAGCTTGCGTGGGCGGCTGGTCTTCGTGCTTTGGACCACTCACTCCCCCCGAGGCTGAGCGATACTGCGCAGGCGATGTCGCAGGAGAACGTCGAAATACTCCGCAGGCTCTACGAGCAGTGGGCCAGTGGCGACCTCTCGGCGGACTTCTTCGACCCCGATGTCGAGTATTCGCGCATCGGCGCAGAAACCCCGGACATGGAGGGGCGGTGGCTCGGTCTCGATGAGCTGTGGACCGCGATGCCCGAGTACCTCCGGGCGTTCTCGGACCTGCGCATCGAAGCTGAGCGCATCATCGACCTCGGCGGGGACCGAGTGCTGGTGCTCTCGCGGCAGACTGCGCGTGGCAAGCAGAGCGGTGTGCCCATCGAAGGCGAGATCGGAGACCTGTTCACACTGCGCGACGGGAAGATCGTGCGCTACTACTCCTACTGGAACCGCGCCGTTGCCCTCGAAGCCGCAAGACTGTCGGAGTAGGCGATGTCGCAGGAGAAGGTCGATTTCGTGACTCGCCTCTTCGCCGCTGGGGAAAGCATGGACAAAGAACAACTCTTGGCCGCACTTCCTGAGCTGATCGAGCAGATTTGCGACCCGGAAATTGAGTGGGATCGAAACGCCGGAGCGCGCCGACTCCCAGACCTATCATGGACACGCAGGAGTTCTGCGCTCCTGGCAGCAGTGGCTCGATGGATTTGACCAGTACGCCTTCACCGTGGAGCGCGTCGTCGATTGCGGTGATGCCGTCTTTGTGGCCGCAGTGGACGAAAGTGCCGCCTTGCATGGAAAGCAGCACCTTGCTCGAGATGCTACGTGGACGAGGTCTTAGGAGAACCTCATCGACATCCACTTGGTCGTGTCCGCCCCCGGCCGCGCGCTCAGCTCGGAGCCCCGCTGCTGAAGCGTCGCAGACCGGAGTGGGGATTCAAGCGGCGAAGGTCGCCCTGGTAGCGCTGGCGGCCAGTGGGCGGGCGCGAGATACTGCGCGGGCGATGTGGCCGGAGAAGGTCGAGGTGGTGCGGCTCGCAACGCCACGCATTACGAGAGGAAGATCATGCGCGCTCTGATACCACGCGACCAGTACGCGGCATTGAGCCATAGCCGGTATCTCAATCAGGCGTCGTTGGGCCTCATCCCGCGCGACTCAGTCGAGGCCATGACGGCCTTTCTCCACGATGTTGCCCAGCACGGCAACGTGCGAATGTCTGATGTGGCCGAGGCTCGCGTGCTCGACGATCTGCGGGCAGCTGCCGCGACGCTGCTAGACGCGCCGGCGCGTTCCATCGCCATCATTGGGGGAGCAAGCGAGGGTCTCAGCCAAATGGCAGCGGCCCTCGCCACGAACTCTGGGGAGGTAGTCCTAGTACCCACGGATTTCCCAAGCGTCACCTATCCCTGGCTGGCGGCCCGGGATAGATTGGGCACCGCGATCCGTTGGGTGGAGGACAGCCCGCACACGGACCTAAGCGCGGCCTTGATTGAGGCGGTCTCAAGCTCCACCTCGGTGGTCTGCGTCAGTGCGGTGCAGTATGCAACCGGTACGGCGCTCGACGTTGCGGCCGTCGCACGACGGGCTCACGAGGTAGGCGCGAAGATCGTCGTGGACGTTACGCAGCTCGCTGGCGCCGCCTCGGTCAGCATGCGGGAATGGTCCGCGGATGCGCTCGTCTGCAGCGGCTACAAATGGCTCTCTGCGCACGGCGGCGTCGCGATCTTGGCTGTATCTGATGAGCTCATCGCCGCCACGCCGCGGATCATCGGATGGAAGGGAGCCAGCGACCCCTTCAACTTCACCGCGCAGACGCTTGTCTTGGCCGACGACGCTCGACGGTATGAACTATCCACGATGTCGTACTGCTCGGCAGTCGGGTTGAGTCGGTCACTTGCGCTGCTTGCCGAAGCTGGCGCAGAGGCTCTCGCCGAACACTCCCGCGTTCTCGCTGAAGAGCTAGCCGGTCAAGTGGAACCCCTCGGCTGGACGCCGTTTCGAGCGCTTGGCGGAGGCAGCGCGTGCGGTCACATCGTTTCCTTGCGGCACGCAACTCTCAGTGCGTCGGCGGTCCAAGCAACGCTGGCGGCCGAATATGGCGTGATCGTCAGCTCCCGCGGTGGCGGCATCCGGATCTCACTGCACGGATACAACGACAGTTCCGACGTCGCTGCGATCGCTGATGCACTCAAAGAACTGGCACGATGAGGTCATTGAGTTCGGTGCTCTCTGACGCGAATCGAGAGTGCAAGAGGCCCCGTGAAGACGCGTTAAGTCTTGCCTGGACTCGCAGCTATCGTCGCCGACGCCGTTCCAGCCTTGCCGGTTCGGGCGGGACTGCGACGAGCATCGCCAGGCGGGCTCTGCATTTGACCCAGAAGAAACAGCGGGCCATCAAGAACATCTCGCTTGAAACCAGGGCCAAGGGGCCCGAAGGGAGACACCGGCCCAAGGAGACCCGGCGAAGGGAGACACCGGCCGAAAAGGACCCCCTTTCGGGGGTCCTTTTCTTTCCCCTGTGCCGGTCAGCTACCGCACGACATGGGCCGTGTAGGAGAGCCAGCCGCCGCACTTGGCGGGCTCACCTGGCCTTGGCTTGTAGTTGATCGTGCCCTTCTCCTTGCCGTGCGCCAGGAACGTCCCCCAAACGGTTGCATGGGAGTAGTGGCCATTGCCGACATACTGTCTGAGATGGGCGGTGAACTTGCCTCCGTTACTGATGGAGGCGGGTGCAGAGAACTCAGCGGGTGGCGGGCCACCACTGCCGCAATCGTTCGGCACATACGTCCTCAGCCTCAAGCCGCGAACCCACTCTCCGTTTGAACTCACGGTAAAGGTGATCGTAGTGCTCTGCTTGTTGAAGTGGCCCTCGTAGGAGCCACCCTTGACCGGATGGAATGCGAAGGCAACAGTGGCGACAAGTGCGAACGTCGCTACCAGTGCCGTTGTGATTGTCCAGAATCGCTTCATGATTTTCCTTTCCAGAGGACCCCTGAAGGGGTAACTGGTCCGCCAAACGACCACAGTTCCGGCACCGTGGTTGAATCGGTAACCGTACTTGATCTTGTAGGCACTGACCCGATCCTTGAACCAGAGATGCTTGCTGCTCGCGTGACGCCAGAGCCCATCGTAGGCCCTGTTGATGAACACGCCCGCGTAGTTGCGTCCCTGGTGATAGGTCAGCGCGTAGGCTGACGCTCTGGCAGTCGGAGCGGTCAATGCGAATCGCCTCCCACCCGCCCAGCGAAGGACGCCGAAGACGGACGAACGCCTGCTTTCGCGTGGGTGGGCATTGCCGAGCCGCCGGATCGGCCCTTTGGTCGCAACCGCTAAGGATGGAATACAGAAGCTGGCTTCCGGGCGCGATGTGTGCCGGTTTGCCAAGGTGAAGGGATGGATCTGGACCTCGACGAGTGGCTGGCTGATCCGCAGGTACGCACCCGCCACCGCCGTCTTGCAAGCGCCGACGCCCAGCGCCTTTGGAGTGAAGCCCAGGACGTCCGCGTTGCCGACGCGGGCGCGTTGGGGAGGGCGGTGCGCTGGAGAATTCCCGACACCCCGGCAGCGATCTCCTTCCGAGATCTCTTCCGACGCTACCCCTTCACGGTCCTGGGGGAAGGGGAGCTCTGGTCAGCATCGGGGCTA
This sequence comes from uncultured Actinomycetes bacterium, assembly GCA_963725315.1. Taxonomy (GTDB): domain Bacteria; phylum Actinomycetota; class Thermoleophilia; order Solirubrobacterales; family 70-9; genus JBBRHQ01. The sequence goes on from CAVRYA010000001.1 coordinate 50,792, forward strand.
TGTGGGCGGTTGTGGACACTGCGGCGGGATTACCCTCGGCTCGAGGGCCCGGAGGAGTTTCGCGCCTGGGAAGAGCCCGGCACCGTCCGCGTCCTGCTGGCCCATTGGGTTGAGCCTGATCAAAGCGGGCGCAACGCCCTGGTTAGCGAGAGTCGGATCCAGCCCCTGGACCGGCAGGCCGGGATGCGGCTCCGTGCGCTTTGGGCGCTCGTTGGTCACTTCGAGCGGCTGATCGGCGGCCAAGCACTGGCGGTCGCCGCCGCCCGCGCGGAGGAAAATTGAATCGTGGGCATCGTGTCCTCTATCCCGGTGCCTGTGCGGCGTCCGGCCGTTCCGGCGTCGGTCTTTGAGCGGCCGACCCGACGTCGCGCCAGCGAAGAGCTAGGCCTCACTGATTCGAAGGCCCCCGAAGCCGAGGGTTGCGAGCAGGGCCCGCCACGACCTGGAGCGGGCCATTGACGGACTCGGTGACCAGTTGGGGCGCTTGCCGCACCCCTCGGGGCCGGACTGTGTCGGAGAGGATGGCAAGATCTCTCCCTTTGCTAGGAATTTTCCTTGTGGGGCAGCAGCTAAGGGATTGGGACCACTAGGAATTAGCGTTCGGATACATAGCAATACAACCCTAACCCACCCTTCATGGGAAAGAACCGGCTGCCTGCTTTTGTGGATCTTGGGACAGTAAACAGTGCCGCGTGCCTATCGCCTTGCTCTGGCTTGTCAGTGCCTTGCCCTCCTTACTGCGGCGTGGAATGCAGTGGGCGTAAGCGATCATCCTCGCCGAAGACGCACCAACGTCCAGAACGACTCACGTCGGGATACATGGTCCTGCGGGGCTGTGAGCGGCGCTGTGTGCGCTTACGACGGGCATCGAGGCTCTTGTCAGCCATCTAGAAGGGACCGCTGCCTCGGCACTAAGGAGGGCTCTGAGCCGTCTGCCTTCCGTACGGCAGCTGCCGGCATCTTGGCTAGGGAAGCAGGCGACATCGACCTCGGCGTCGGGTGGTGGATCTGCCGGTGCCGAGCGGAGCGTCTGCTGGCCGCTGACCGCGACCGAGGCCAGCCTGAAAACCGCGTCGTTCGCCGGAGGTCTGATTTCCTCCTGTCCGCTCCCTTGTTGGCGGGGCGTCCACGAAGCGCGATACTGCGCAGTCGATGTCGCAGGAGAACGTGGAGATCGTTCGCGCCTCAATCGACGCCTTCAACCGGGGGGATATCGACGCCTCGTTCAAGGACGCGAGTCCGGATTTCGAGGCCGACCAGACGCGGGCCATCGGCGTCGATTGGCGTGGCGTGTTCGACCTTGAACAGTTTCGAAGCCTGCAGGCCACGTTATTCGACAACTGGGAATCCATCACGATCGGCGCTGACGAGCTGATCGACGCAGGCGAAGACGTTGTAATGCCGTTTACGATGGCGGGGCGGGGCCGCGATGGAATCGAGCTCCACGGCCGCGGCGTCTGGGTCTGGACGATCCACGAGGGCTCGATCGTGCGAGTCTGTCTCTATCAGGAGCGCGGAGAGGCCCTCGAAGCCGCCGGGCTGTCGGAGTAGGCGATGTCGCAGGAGAACGTGGAGATGATGCAGCGGGCCTTCGACGCCTTCAACCGGGGCGACCGCGACGCGGCGGTGGCGGACGTTGCGCCGGATTGCGAGTACGTCGCCAGCGGCACGATCCCCGACGCCACCGGGAACTATCGGGGGACTCTCCGCAGAGCACGCAGACCCTCATCGCGCAGGCTCCCCGCTGCTACAGATTGGGGCACCTGCTGCTACAGGCCTGCTACACGGAGCACCGCCACAGGCGTGGTGTCGCGGGCGCCTTTCAAAACTTCCCGGGCACGAAAAGTGGCTCCCCGTCGCCAAGTTTCGGCGGTCATCGAGAAGTGCAGATGCGGGCTGGTGGTCTGCGTGACCCGTTGGCGCGCCGAGGGCAATTCGAGCGGCGCACGGTCGACCGCCCAGGCCGACATCTTCGAGGTCAAACACGACAGGATCGTTCAGTTGCCACTGGCGTATCGAAGGCCGCAGCCGCAAAGCCGTGGGGCTGTCGGATAGCTGGCCGGTCATCCGGCCTTGACCCGCTTTGTCAACCCTGGAGACGCCGAGACCGCCTCCGGGCGGTGTCTCCCCCCGCCGCAAGGGGTCGTCCCCCTACCCTGACGCGAGATACTGCGCAGGCGATGTCGCAGGGACGCTCGCCACGAGGTTGACTCGACTTGCTCCTGGTGAGAGACTGTTCCTCACGGCGGTCCCGGATTCGCGGCACGACCAGTTGGAGACCTGGGCATAGGCCTCGGCTGGGCTGTCGATGAGCCAATCTCGAAGGCTTAGGAGGAACCCAGGCTGGCTCACCCGACCGCTCATGTCGGCGTGAGTGGCGATGGCTCGGGCGAGCGGGCCCGACGGCGCAACGCGAACCAGTACAGGAGCACCAGCAACGTTCGTGAGATGCCACACACGGATCCGAACGGGAGGGCAAAACCGATCCAGAACGCGAACTCAAAGGGCAATAGCGCGAGCGCGAACACAACAGCGCCACGCCGCTGCTGCCACAGCATCCACCCCAATAGCAGCTCTGCCCCGCAGACGATCGCGAACGCGGCGAGCAGCAGAACCGTAGTGTGAATGCCGATCTCGTCGAACGGCCCACCGCCGTAGGTCTGGAAACCCAGGAACATCCAGACGCGGCCCCGCGAGGCGAAATACCAGGTCGCGTACACACCAGGCGCCCCAAATCCCAGGCCGGCTACAACCGCCAGCACGGCGGATGCGCGCGCCAACCGCCGCTCGCTACGCGCATTGCTCGGCCGCGTATCGGACAAGTTGGTCGTCCTCATCCTCTCGATCGGCGAACCAAAGCTGCGCCATGCGCATCGGCGAGGTTACCTGGAGTCGGCTCCGGATGCATACGCTCGGGGAGGGCAAGATCGTCAGGATCGACGGCTCCCGCACGACCGATGAGGCCCTCGAAGCCGCCGGGCTGTCGGAGTAGCGCAAGCAGCGCGGTGGGTCACCAGCGCCCGCGACCAGTACCAGCGCTCCAAGGGCAGTGATAGCCAGCGCGGAGGCACCAGCGCGCTCGGCTGATAGGGTCGGATCGCGCCCGGAAGGAGGGTGAATGAAGCGCTTCATGATCGCGTTCGTCGTGGTTTCCATTGCATCGGTCGCCGCCATCGGCGTCGCCATGGCGCGCGTCACGCACTACCCCACGACTCTCGATGCGACTGGAGTAGGGACGGCGCTGCCCCCGAGCAACGTATTCATCGAGTACGGCCGCGTTCACTCCCCGAAGCGCTTCTGCCAATCGGATCGAAGCCTGAAAATGGTCGCCCAATACCCGAACGGCTCGCACAAGGTGCTCGACACTGGGCGTTCGAGCCACAATGGAGCTTACGCCTTGGTTGGGGACTTCACCGGCTCCGAAGGGGGGACGATCACGGCGGCCCGGAAGCGGTTCGGAAGGCCCGGCCACCGTCAGATCTGCAGCGCCGGGTCGACCCCGGTGGATTAGGCAGCGCAGCGACCTCGGGCGATTCGGTCCCTGCCGCTGCGGTCGGCGGGGCTCTACCACGGTCACCAGGGCGTGCGACGGTTCTTCCGTGACTGGCTCGCCCCTTGGGACGACTACAAGATCGAAACCAGCGACTGCATCGACGCGGGCGATGCGGTCGTGCTTGTCTTCCGCCAAGCTGGAACGGGCCGGGGCAGCGGTGTCAGGATCGAGCGCGACTTCTTCGGCGTCTTTGAGCTGAAGGACTCGAAGGTCGTCCGCTTCCGGTTGTTCGAGTCCCGCGAGCAGGCCCTTGAAGCCGCCGGGCTGTCGGAGTAGGCCAATAGGCAGCGTTCTGGGCATTCCATAGCTCCTACTCAACTAGGCCAAGGCCAGAGCGGGATACTGCAAAGGCGATGTCGCAGGAGAACGTGGAGATCGTGCGGGCGGCCCTGACCGCGTTGAACCGGGGGGATTTGCAGGCGGCTTTCAAAGACGCGGCCCCGGAAGCCGAAGTTGACCTTTCGCGAGCAGTCGGTCTGGACCGCGGCGTGTATCGCCTCGACCAGTTTCGACGCGTCACGGAGGAGTTCGCCAAGAGCTGGGAGTCCGTTCGGTACGAGGCTGATGAGTTCATTGAGGCCGGGGAGTACGTGGTGACGCCCTTCACAAACCGTCTCCTGGGCCGCGATGGGGTCGAGGTGCAGGCTCGCGGCACCTGGCTTTGGACGATCCGTGACGGAGTCATCACGCGGCTTTGCCTCTATCAAGAGCTGCAAGACGCCCTCGAAGCCGCCGGACTGTCGGAGTAGCGCCCTCAGCCGCCACACGTTGCCTGGACCTTCCTCCCTCCTCGATCAGCGGCCCTGGCCGCACACTGCTACCGATTGCCCCAGCTACGGCAACCGCCTAGCCGTATTGCAGGTGCTTGCCAACCGAGGTTTTGGAACAGATTGGAACCAGATTGGGACCAAGGTTTCGGCGCCCCGGGCTCGGCTCCCCCCTGAGATCGGCTCCGCAGAGCCAGTTTCGATGAAGGTGAGCGACGGGACTCGAACCCGCGACCGCCTGGACCACAACCTCAGGTCTCGTGGTCAGGGGAGGTCGCTCAGGTACGGTGACCTTCGCTGAGGTGCTCTCAGATCGGCTGAGATTCGCTCATTGAGTTACCTCGGCTGCTACCACGACGCACCTTTCCCGAGCGCCGAATCAGGGCATCAACCCGTCCTGGCGGTGCAGGAGGGAGTCCCATCGTTCGTGATGAGGGGGGTCGCTTGTAGCCAAGCACGGTTTGGACTGCAGATGGACGCAAATGACGTCCAGCGATCCCTACCGCGATCATCGTCGAGCCCGTGACCGCGCCGAAGCCCGCCCGCGAGCCCGCCCAGGCACCCGAGCGCCGGCCGGACCATCACCGGGCGCGCGGTCTGGGTCGCGCCGCGGGGCTTCCGACCCACCAGGGGAGCCGGCCCGGGCGGCGGAGGCGGCGTCCGGCCGGGTTGATCGGCGCGTCCGGGCGGCGCCAAGCCACACCTCTCCCATTGACAGGAGGCGCTGATGCACGATCATGGGAACAGGATGGGAACCCGGCTCAGCGGCAGGAGGAGCAGGGCAGCGATCGCGCTCGCCGCTTGCTGCGGGATGGCCGCGAGCGCGGCGCTCCTGGCTCCGGGCAGCGCCTCGCCAAGGGGGCAGGTCGCCAAGAGCCCGGTGACGATCTCCGGCGGCAACCGCAGCGCCCACGTGCGTATCTACGAGCAGCGCAACTATCTCCAGGTCACCGGCGGCGACGTCAAGGGATGCGACCAGGCGACCAGGGCCGGATGCTGGCTCGGGGCGGTCAGCCGTGTCCTGGTCCAGATGGGGCCCTACCCCGACAAGGTAGAGGTCAAGAATCCGCTGCCAGTCCCGCTCACCGTCCACCTCGGAAACGGCTCGGATAAGTTCATCGGCAACGCCGAACCGGACACCTGCTATCCGCAAGGCGCGCGGCGCAATCGCTGCTACGGAGGGGGAGGAAACGACCGCTGCATCACCGGGCCGCGCAATAGCGATTGCGTCGGCGACGGGGGCGATGACTATGCCAGGTTCAGTACCGGCAGCGATGGATGCTGGGGCGATTACTCCCCCAAACCCGACGATCCCCGCCAGGGACCTCCCGGCAACGACGTCTGCGTCATGGGCCCGGGCAAGGACGGCGCCCATGGCGGCCCGGGCAACGACCGCCTCTACGGGGGCCCCGACCCCGACCAGCTCTATGGCCAGGCCGGGCGCGACTACTGCAACGGCGGACCGGGGCGCGGGAAGTCCCACACCTGCGAGCTGGGCCCAGGGCACTGAGGGGCAAGACTGGAGGTGAGGCCTGAACCTGGCTCGCTGAGCCAATTCCTTGAAGGTGAGCGACGGGACTCGAACCCGCGACCGCCTGGACCACAACCAGGAGCTCTACCAGCTGAGCTACGCCCACCGCGCCGCTCCAATCTAGCGCTCGCAGCACCCGCTCATTGCTCGATCGGCGGCGGCCCGGCGCTGGTGCGCAGCGCCCCGGCGCTGGCGGCGACCACCAGAGCAATCGCAACGATCTCCCGCGGCGCCAGGTCCTGGCCGAGGGCGATGAGGCCGATCAGCGCCGCCACCGCCGGTTCGAGGCTCATCAGGACGCCGAAGACCCCGGGCGGCAGCCGGCGCAGGGCCTCGAACTCGAACGAGTAAGGGATCACCGAGCTGAGCACCGCCACCGCCACCCCGAGGGCGAGCAGGCGCGGGTCGAGGAAGTCTCCCCCGCCCCCCGCGATTCCGATCGGGGCGACGAGGAGGGCGGAGATCGCCATCCCGAGGGCGAGGCCGGTGCCGCCCTCGAAGATCTTTCCCAGCGCGCCGCCGATCAGGATGTAGGCGCCCCAGAAGACGCCAGCGACGAGCGCCAGGGCGGCGCCGGTCCCGTCGATGCCCCCGCCACCGAGCCCACCGGAGAGCAGGACGATGCCCGCGGCGGCGAGCAGTGCCCAGAGGAAGTCGATCCTCCGGCGGGAGCTGAGGACCGCGACACCCAGTGGGCCGACGAACTCCAGGGTGACGGTGACCCCCAGGGGGAGGCGGTCGAGTGCCTCGTAGAAGCAGAGGTTCATCCCTGCCAGGGAGATCCCGAAGAGGACCACCGCCCGGGTAGCCGGGCGCGAGTGACCCTGTAGCGCCGGCCGCCAGATCGCCATCAGGATCACGGCGGCGAAGAGCGTCCGCAGCAGCACCACCCCTGCCGGCCCGACCCGGTCGAAGAGCGTCGTGGCGAGGGCCGAGCCCGACTGCACGGTGACGATTGCGCCAAGCACGAGCGCGACCGGGAACGCCGTGCCGCTCTGCCGCTCGCCCTTCATCGCCTGCCGAATCTAGACTCCCGCCATGGCGAGGGAGTTCAGCCACCGGATCCGGGTCCGCTTCTCCGACTGCGACCCGCAGAACGTCCTCTTCTACGCCAACCACCTCGAGTACTTCGACGTCGCGATCACCGAGCTTTGGCGTGAGGCGACCGAGTCCTACGACGCGATGACCGATGGCGGGGTCGACATCGTCGTCGCCGAGGCCGGGATCCGCTATATCGCGCCGGTCCGCTTCGACTCCGAGGTGGACGTGAGCGTGGCGGTGACCAGGCTCGGGACCACGGCGATGTCCTCGCACCTGACGATCGCCGAGCACGGTGAGCTGCGTAGCGAGGGCGACCTGCGCCACGTATTCGTCGCGGTCGGCTCGGGCGAGAAGGTCCCGATCCCCAACGCGATCCGCGCCGGCTTGGAGCCCTACCTGACCGAGGCCGGCGCCAGCTCTTGAGGAAGTCCGCGCGCTTCCCCTGCCTTCAGCAGCTTCGGGGCGCCGGATCCGAGCGATCGACCCTGGCCAGCTCCTTGCGGTTCGAGCCGTTGCCACAGTTGATCACCGAGTCGCGGGTTCGGTCGACCGCGAGCAGCGTGTCGATGCCGGAGTCGCCGAACAGCTTGTCGCGACCGCGACCGCCGATGATTCTGTCCCCGCCTCCCATGCCGTGGATCAGGTCGCTCCCACGCCCACCCTTGAGCGTGTTACGGCCGCCGTCGCCGGATAGCTCGTCGCCCTGCGAGCTGCCGATCAGGGTCTCGATGCCCGTCAACGTGTCCAGGCCCGTGACCGTGTTGTTCTCGTAGATCTGCCCGTTGATCTTGCCGGCGACGCTCTCGAGGGCCGCGCCGTAGGACACGGTGTCCCCGCCGGGACCTCCGTTGAGGGCGTCGGGCGCAACGTCGCCGCCACCGAGTAGGTCGTCTCCACCCCTGGCGTTGACCTCGAGCGGAACCGTTGCAAAGGTGTCCCCCGGAACCGCTCCATTGGCCCGGACCCGGTCGCCACGCGACGATCCCTCGGCCCTGAACAGATCGACTCCGCCGGGGGTGATGTCGACGTCGGGTGAGGAGCCCTTGAGGTCGGCGGGATTCGTGTTCACGCCCGCCGCACCGAAGCGGAGGTCGAGCGACGCTGAGACGGCCCTCAGCTCAACCGCGTCGTCGCCTCCCCTGAGATCGAGGTCGATCGCCGCCTTCGCCAGCTTGGCGGGATCGTCGATCGTGACCAGCGACGGAGCGACACCAACCCCTCCGCCAGAGCCGTCGGTGACGTCGATCGTCTTAGTGGTGGCCGCCGTCGCCGTGCCTCCGGAGCAGGAGATCGGCGTGCCGGTTCCATCCTGGACCTGGATCTGAGCACCAACCACCTCGAGGCGCATCGCGTCGTCGGAGGTGAGGATGACGTCGATCAGTCCCGTCGGCGGCGGGTAGTACGTGCAGCTCGTCGCGGCCGTCGCCGTGCCCGCCGGGCCGAGCAGGCCGACGACGGCAAGGGCCCCCACGATCAGGCCGCGAGTGGACGACGCTCCCGACACGGAGCGAACTTACCAGCCGGCTCCGTGGCGCATACGCGTTCTGTCCCGGATGGGGCCTACGCCGCCTGCGCGGCCCGGGCAACCGGCGCCGGCTCGAGCGCCAGCTCCAGCACCTCGTCGATCGTCATCACCGGGTGGAAGCGCATCTGCTCGCGCACCTCCTCGGGGACGTCGTCGAGGTCGCCGCGGTTTCGCTCCGGGATCACCACGTCGGTGAGCCCGGCCGCGTGCGCCGCCAGCACCTTCTGCTTCAGACCGCCGATCGGCAGCACCCTGCCCTGCAGGGTCAACTCGCCGGTCATGCCGACGCTGTGGCGGACCGGGCGGCCGCTGATCAGCGAGGCGATCGCCGTGGTCATCGTGATCCCGGCGCTGGGGCCGTCCTTGGGGATCGCCCCAGCCGGTACGTGGAGGTGGAACTCGCGGTCGCCGAAGGCGCTCTCGTCGACGCCGAGGTCGGTCGCGTGGCCGCGAACGTAGGAGAGGGCGATCCGCGCCGACTCCTTCATCACGTCGCCGAGCTGGCCGGTGAGCACGAACCCCTCCTTGCCGGGCATCGAGGTCGCCTCGACGAACAGCACGTCGCCGCCCGCACCCGTGACCGAGAGCCCCGTGGCGACGCCGGGAACAGCGGTGCGCTCGACCGACTCCTGGAAGAAACGCTGGCGCCCGAGGTCGGAGCGGACCGTGTCGAGATCGACGCTCTGCGGCGCTTCGGCCTCGCCCGATGCGATCCTGGTGGCGCTCTTTCGCAGCAGCTTGCCCAGCTCGCGCTCGAGGTTGCGCACCCCGGCCTCGCGGGTGTACTCGGTGACTATCGCCCTGATCACGTCGTCTCCGAGCTCGACCTCGTCCTCGCGCAGCCCGTTTCGCTCGAGCTGGCGCGGCAGCAGGTAACCGCGGGCGATCGCGACCTTCTCCTCGGTCGTGTAGCCGTCGAAGTCGACCACCTCCATGCGGTCCAGCAGCGGGCCGGGGATCGTCTCGGCGACGTTGGCGGTGGCGATGAACAGCACCCCCGAGAGGTCGAGGTCGACGTCGAGGTAGTGATCGCGGAAGCTGTGGTTCTGGGCCGGGTCCAGCACCTCGAGCAGGGCCGCGCTCGGGTCGCCGCGCCAGTCGGCGCCGACCTTGTCGACCTCGTCGAGGAGGATCACCGGGTTCATCGTCCCCGCGTCGCGCAGCGCCCGCACCAGGCGGCCGGGAAGGGCGCCGATGTAGGTGCGGCGGTGGCCGCGGATCTCGGCCTCGTCGCGGACGCCGCCCAGCGACATGCGGACGAACTCGCGCCCGGTGGCGCGGGCGATCGACTCGCCGATCGAGGTCTTGCCGGTGCCCGGGGGACCGATCAGGGTGAGGATTGCGCCGGCGCCCCTGGACTCCTCGGCGGCGCCGCGCTCCTGGCGGAGCTTGCGCACCGCGATGTACTCGGTGATCCGATCCTTGACGTCCTCGAGGCCGGCGTGGTCGGCGTCGAGGACCTCGCGAGCTCCAGCCGGGTCGAGGCGCTCCTCGGAGCGCTCGGCCCAGGGCACCGCGATCAGCCAGTCGAGGTAGGTGCGGATCATCGAGGACTCGCCGGTGGCGTCGCCCATCCGCTCCAGGCGGGAGAGCTCCTTCTCGGCCTGCTCGCGGACGGCCTCGGGCATTCCGGCCTCCTCGATCTTCGTCCGGTACTCGTCGGCAACCGAGGCGTCGTCCTCGCCCAGCTCCTTACGGATCGACTCCATCTGCTTGCGCAGGAAGTACTCGCGCTGCTGCTTCTCTGCGCCGGACTGGACGTCGTCCCGGATCCGGGCGCGGACCTGGAGCTCAGCCAGCCGCTCGCGCTGGAGCCTCAGGGCCAGCTCGAGGCGCTCGGTGACGTCGAGGGTCTGGAGGAGCTCGATCTTCTCGGCCTGGCCGAGGTCGGGAGAGTAGGCGGAGGTGTCGGCCAGCTCCCCGGGCCGGGAAATCGAGCGCAGGAAGGCGCGGATGCGGTCGTCGGCGCCGCGCAGCTCGAGGATCTCCTCGACCACGGCGCGGTACTCCCGCTGCAGCTCCTCGATCCGCTCGCCGGTGGGATCGGAGTCGGGATGGGCCGTGACCTCGACCCGGAGGTCGCCTGCGCCGTCGGTACGGGCGTTCTCGGGAGTGCCTCGGTGGAGGCCCTGGACGGTGACCGCCTGGCCGCCGCCGGGGACGCGCATCCGCTCCAGCACCTCGGCGACCACCCCGACCGAGGCGAACTCGCCATCGGTCCGCGGCACGAGCAGAACCCGGTCCTCCTCGCCGAGGTCGAGGGCGAGGGTCGCGGTCATGCCCGGGAAGATCAGGACGTCGTCGAGGGGGACGAGCAACAGGGTTTCCATCTCGGTCTCTTTCATCGCCTTTGAAGCCTGGAATCACTATAGCGGACAATGGTGGTAGGAGCCAATGATTTGCTCCGCCCATTAACTCGGCTAGACTGCTCCTTGTGAGGAGCGCCACAACCGTCAAGGCAGGCAGCGACAGCGCCTCATCCGAAGCCCAGGCTCCGGCAGGAGGATGCGCGCTCACGGTCATCCGCCTGGCGCGGATGGCCGGTTACCGGATCGGTCGAGCGCTGGCGGACTTGGGAATGCGCACCCACGAGTTCGGGGTCCTCGACCACCTCGACCGGGCCGGCCCGATCTCCCAGCAGGAGCTGGGAGCAGCTTTGCGGATCGATCCCAGCAACCTCGTTGGCCTGCTCGACGCGCTGCAGCAAGACGGCCTGGTCGTGCGGGCGCGTGACGCCGCCGATCGCCGCCGCCACCTGGTCGGCCTCACCGACGCCGGTCACGGGCGGCTCGAAAGCGCCAAGCGGGCGTCGGCCGAGGCTGAAGCCGAGCTGCTCGCCCCGCTCGCCCCGGCAGAGCGCCGTCGTTTCCTCGCCAGCCTCGAGCGCCTGGCCAGTCACGCCTGCTCGAGCCCGCCTGGCCGCCGCTGCTGACGGCGGCAGCAGGTCTCCGCGCAAGACGGAGCCAATTGCGGATCTGTGTGAGCAAACGTCAACATTGACGTCTACACTGTCGCGACCCTGACCACCGGCATTGCCTAATCCCGAGCAACGCTCGGGAGCGGGGGAACCGAGCGTTTGGGGCGAACCCACCGGAACGTGGGGGCGCTGCTCCTTTGGCGCCAGCCCGACAGCTAACCCCGTAGGCCGAATAAGGAGACTGGTTTGTTCGGCACTCGCATCAAGGCAGCGATCGCGACGGCGGGCGCTGCGACGGCGGCGCTCGTTTCACTGGCCCCGGCCGCCGCAGCCCCGGCCTGCCACAGCAGCTCGGGCGGGATCGGCACTTCCGGAAGCAATTGCCGCACGGGCGGCTACGTCAATCCGTTCGCCGGCCAGAGATGGGGCCCGGGCAGGATCGACATGGGCATCGACCTGGCACCCCTGCGGCGCGAGCCGGTTGTGGCGATCGGCGACGCGAAGGTCCTCGGCTCAGACAGCCGCAGCGGCTGGCCCGGCGGGCACTTCATCTGGTACCGGTTGCTCAACGGCGACCATGCCGGCGACATCGTCTTCGTCGCAGAGCACCTGCGACGGCTCGTCCCGGCTGGCACCGTGGTCCGCGCCGGCGAGCGGATCGCCACCGCCATTCCCGGCTCGCCCTGGACCGAATGGGGCTGGGCGACCCGTAGCGGTGAGACCCGCGCCGCGCCGTGCTACTACGAAGGCATGCCGACCAACTCGGGGCGCGAGATGGGCCGGTTCCTGCGATCGCTGGGCGGGAAGTTCATCCAGCGCCTGGGTCCGGGGCCCGACTGGCCGAGCGGCAGGCTCTGCTGAGGCCTCCGGCATGGCCGGGCGTCACGGCTTGAACACCATCAGGGCGAGAATCGCCACCACGATCGCGGCCGCGACGTAGTTGACCGCCATCGAGCGGCCGTCGTCGAGCAGCTCACGCAGCTCGGGGCTCGCCGGGCGCCCCTCCCCGGCCAGCCGCGTCGCCAGCAGGCGGGCCTGCTTCGGTCGCTGCCCGCCCAGGGCCCCGAGGGCGAGGGCGAGCAGGAAGAGACCGAGGGCGGCGCTGATCCAGCCGTCGCCGAAGCTGAAGTCTCCGAGGCCGACCAACCAGAGCCCGCAGACGAAGACCAGGGTGCCGCCCACCATCACCAAGACCGCACCGATCCGGCTCAGTCCGAGCAGAAGCGCGATCTCAGCCGGAGCCTCGCGCCGGCGGGCCGATTCGAAGGAGACCCCGGCGACAGCCACGCCGGAAACGAAGGCGAGGGCCCCGAGGATGTGGAGGAAGAGTGCGAACTCGGTCACGCCCGGAGTCTTGCGGATCCTCGGCTGATTCCGGGCTAGGACCCCGACGGGCCAGTCGCTCGCCCCCGCTACTTGAAGTCCCAATCCCACCTCGCAGACTCCGCGGCGCCGGTCCCCGTGTGGCCCTCGAGCTGGTCCTGGTCGAAGTCGAGGTCATGCTTCCCGCTGATCTTGAGAAAGTCCTCATACACGGGGCCCTTGGTGTCGGACCTACGGTTGCTGCTGAGCGGTTCCGAGTACTCAGACGGGTTCGGACAGCCGCTGCGGGAGTCGAGCTGGGAGCAGGGATTCCGCAAACCGGTCACCTCCACGACGGCTGGAACACCGAGGCGAAGGCGGGCTCCCCTCGGGAGGGCGAGCATCTCCCCCAAGACCTACCGGGATGCCGGCCTCCCCCCCAGCCAGTCGTGGAGCTCGAAGTGGATCAGGTGGACCTGGCGCAGGTTCGGCTGGCTTAGGTCTCGCCGCAGGCGGGAGCGGTGCTTCACGGTTGACCCCGCACGCAGGTCAGGAGCAATTGATGGAATCGTCCTATCAAGTCACTCGCGGATGGCGAGCTCAAGTCACGCGGAATTGCTCACCGGGCCTCAACTCTTGGTCCCCTTCTTATTGCAGACTTGCTGATGGACACCTCGACACCGTGCACCGAGGTGCTCTCGCCCATGTCGGCCTTGATGGCCCGGGTTCAGCACATTCACGTTGGCACCAACCAGCTCCCGCTTGGGCCAGCGTCCCTTGTGAGAGAGGGCGACTCCACGCTGCACGGTCTCAGCGACCCTGAGCACGAGCAGCAGCCGCCCCGTTTCATTCTCGAGCACGACCTCCTCGCCGTCCTTCAGGCCCCGGTCCGCTGCGTCCAGGGGATGCAGGGTGACGGTTGCCTCGTTCAGACGTGCGGTGATCTTCCTGTCGTTCGCAAAGGTGGTGTTCAGCGTCCATGGCGAGGCGGGGGACAGCAACCGCAGCCGGCCATTCTCCGGACGAGCGTCGAAGTGGGGCTGCGGGATCCGGGGAAGACCGGCGGCCTCCGCTTGGGCGGAGGCAAGCTCGATCTTGCCGCTCGGCGTCGGGAAATCCATATCCGCGAACTGGACGACGGGCTCGGCTGAGATCGGCACCGTGCCCTTGGCGGCCAGGGAGTCGAAGTCCTCCTCGAGCCCTGTCTGGCGGATCACCGCAGAGATGATCTCGCGGTCACCCTCAAACAGCTCCGGGTCGGTGAAGCCCATGCTCGCCGCCAGCCTCCGGAAGATCTCCTGATTGGGGAGTGAATCGCCAAGCGGAGGGATCGCCTGAACCTGGGCCGAGAGCGAAAGGGCGAAGTAGGAGGCCACCAGGTCGTCGAACTCGAGAAAGCTCGCCGCCGGCAGCACGAAGTCGGCGAGGTCGGTTGTGTCGGTCTCGAACAGGTCGATCGCCACCGTCAGCAGATCCTCCCGCTCGAGAGCGCGACGCAGGCGTGCCTGTTCGGGGATTGGAGGCCGCGATGTTGATGTTCCAGCAGACCAGTGCCTGGGCGCGCGCGCGATCCTCCAACCGGGCCGCGAGGTCCATGTGGCTGACCGAGCTCGGCGGTCGCCGGCGAAGATGGTCCGCGCAGAGATAGGCCTCGTCGATCCGGCGCTGACCGAGCCCGTTCAGGTAGAGAAAGCCGGTGCCGGGCTTACCGATGTTGCCGGTCACGGCGGGCAACAGGGCGCAGCTGCGCATCGCATTGCCCCCCCGTGCCTGGCGCTGGAAGCCCTGACCAAGCCAAAGGAGCGACGGCCCCTCTCCATATGCGTGTGCCGCTTCCTCGATCAGCCCCGCAGTGACACCGGTCTTCTCCTCGGCCCAACCGGGTGAGCAGGTTGCGATCGAGGCCTCGAGCTCCTCGAATCCGACGGTGTGGTTCTGGACGAAGTCTATGTCCACAAGCCGATCGCGTTGGACGACATGGAGGAGTCCAAACGCCAGCGCCGCATCGCTACCTGGGAAAGGCTGGAGGTGAAGGTCGGCAATCTCGGCAGTGGGAGTCCGGACGGGGTCGACGACGACGATTCGCGCGCCGCTCTCGGGCAGCCAGTGCTCGTGGGCGTGCGGAGCCGAGGCCGACGGGTTGGCCCCCCAGACCATGATGCAGGCGGAGTCATCGGCGGAGCGCGGGTCGAACCCGACCATCGAGGTGCCGTAGGTGTAGTCGAGGGCGACATGGCCCGCGTTGTTGCAGATCGTGTCCGGCTCGACCTCGGTCGCGCCCAACCGGTTGAAGAGGCGCAGGCCGAAGTGGTATCCGATGACCGAGAAGGTGCCGGTGTAGTGCGCGTTGAGGATTGCCTCGGGTCCCGGGGAAGCCGCGATCCGACTCAGGCGTTCAGCGATTTCCGCCAGTGCGTCCTCCCAGGAGATCGCTTCGAACTCGCCCTTTCCCTTCGCTCCGATCCGACGAAGCGGTGAAGTCAGCCGCAGCTTCGGATCAAGGAACGCCCCGTTGTAGCCGACAGCGCATTTTCGGCAGAGCTTGCCGCGACTGACACGGTGATCGGGATCGCCTCGAACCTGAGTCCGACCACCCTCCCGGCTGGTGACGAGCACCCCGCAGGCGTCGTAGCAGTCGCGGGGACAGGTCGTCCGAATCCCGTTTGATCGCCTGGGCACGACCTCCGATCGTACGCCTCAGGCAGTTGCTCGAGCGGACGCAGCGGTCGCGACGCCCACGACCTCGTCATCGGCACCACTCTCAACTAGCCGATCGGGTCTCACCCGTGCCGTCTGCTCGCGCTGGTGCGTCGCAGCAGCTCGTCCTTGGCGGCCTGCTTGAGGACGCCGAAGAGGCCGCGGCGGGTCGCCGGCTGACCGTCATCGCGCGAAGCTCGCGCCTCACCTTGCGGCGGGGTGGGCTCGCCACGCTGAGCCCCGTCCGGCTGCTGAGGTTTCTCTGCCAAGGAGCCGGAGGCTAGTGGAGGGAGCGCCCCCGGCAGGATTCGAACCTGCGACATCCGGCTTAGAAGGCCGGCGCTCTATCCAGCTGAGCTACGGGGGCGGGATTCCTAGTTTTCGGCTCTAGGTAGCCGTTTCCTGGTTCCTGGCATTTGCCTTCCGATGCGGCCTCGATCTCCTCCTCGGGGCGTCCGCTCCCCAATGCTGCCCAATCAAGGGCCGCATCGAAGGCTGACAGATAGGGCTCGGAGAGCTTCGATCATCCCCGCAGGCATGTCGCAGCGAGGCGAGGGTGCCTCCTGGGCCTACTCCGACAGCCCGGCGGCTTCGAGGGCCTGCCCCTGATCGTTGAAGTAGTCCAGTCGGATCAGCATTCCGTTGCGGAAGGTCCACAACATCCCGTCCCCCGCTCGACCGCAACGCCGCTTCCTGCTCCGACAGCGTGGATGCGAAACAGCGAGACCACCCGGTCGCCGGCATCGTGGAGCCGTTCGAGCTCCATCTCGTAGTGGCTCCAGCTCTCGGCGAAGTCGGCCAGCCACTTCCTGACTCCCTCAACACCTCGGTAGGGATTGCTTGCGTCGGGGATGTCGTGATCGAAGACTTCGATCTCAGAATCGAGCAACTCCCAGATCGGTTCACCGGTCTTTGTGAAGCGGTCGTGCGCTTCTCGGACGATCTCCACGTTCTCCTGCGACATCGGCTACTCCTGGAGCCCGGCGGCTTCGAGGGCCTCCTCGCGGTAACGAACGAACTTGAGTCGAACCACCTTCTCGCCCCGGAAGGTCCAGACAGAGAAGACCGGCTGTTCAACGGCGACCCCGCTCTGCCTTCCGCGTGCTTGATGTCGTCCGGCAACGAAGACCTTGTCACCCGCATCCTGGAAAGCGTCACCGATCAGCCGCCAATCGACCCATTGCGAGAGAAACTCACGCATGAAGCTCGCAATTTCCTCCGGGCCGTCGGCGACAACCTCCTCGCGGGCATCGGGCATGAATGCCCGGAAGGCAATTTGGGGGTCGAACATCTCGACGCCTGCCGACACGTTCCCTAGCGCCCACTCCGCGTAGACATTCCGCACGATCTCCACGTTCTCCTGCGACATCGCCTGCGCAGTATCTCGCCTCGGCACCGCCTTGGCGGCCGGGCCACCGGAGCAGCTACGGGGGCTGGAGTCACTCTGAGGCCCCCGGGCTAGGAATTGCCGCCGCCGCCGAGCTTCTTGCAGCCGGCGACGTCGAGCTCGCCCTTGACCTTGTAGACGAAGTCGGGCTGGGGGGTGATGTCGTCCTCGGAGATGATCTCCTGCACCGCGGGGTCGGTCTTGATCCAGGCGCGGATCGGGTAGCGGTAGGGCGAGTCGGGCGAGTCCTGGGTGTACTGGCTGATGATCAGGAAGTCGTAGTCGCCGGAGTTGACCTGGCGGCGGAATGCCCGGCAACTCGCGGCCAGCCGGTACTGGCCGTCGGGGCCGGGCACGGCGATGAACTGGACGCGATTGGAGAGGTCGGCACCGAAGTAGCCGAACTGGCCGAAGAAGATCTCGCCCGAGCCGGAGATGCCGATGCGCCGGTCGCGCTGCCTGCGGGCGAAGTCGTATGCCTTCTGCGGACCCCCGTCCTGGAGGAATAGCTTCGAATTTGTGTAGTGGTCCTCGAAGTACTGGACCTCCTGGGCCCGGCCGAGGGCGATCCCGACGACGATCACGGCGACGATCACCGAGCCGATCGCCACCGCGCCAACCCGTCCCTGGCCGCGCAGGTACTCGAGCACCCCTGGCGCCCAGACCAGGGCCAGGGTGAAGAAGATCGCGCCGGCGATGTAGCTCGAGTACCACTTCGGCGTGCTCAGCACGGTGATCGCGTAGATCAGCGTCAGGAACGCAAGGGTTATGCGGGCGCGCTTCTCCGGCGCCCGCAGGGGCCGCACGATCGGCAGCAGCCCGAGCGCCAGCGCCAGGCCGGGGATCAGATAGCGGGTGTTGGTGAAGAAGCCGGTGGGCGAGCCCTCCTGGCCGGCGGCGGTCAGCGGCGTGAATACGTAGACCACCGCGGTCAGCAAGGCCGCCGCCCCGATCACCCGCAGGATCCTGTTCCGCGATCGAAACAGCAGGTAGACGGCCGCGGCGAAGGCGATCAACAGGATCAACGGGAAGAGCGGTCCGAGAGCATTGTCGAGCTCGGGGAAGAACCACTTGCGGTAGATCGAGGGGTCGGTGAGGTAGTGGGCAACGCTGAAGCGCGGTCGCGGGTCGAGCGGCATCTGGTCCGGCCGGGGCAGGTGCAGCGGCCCCCAGCCGATCTGGGGGATCGGGTTGCCGCCGGTCTTGATCGCCGCCCGCACGTACCAGTAGCCGCCGACCACGAACATCGAGAGCAGCATCACCCAGGCGGTGGTCAGCCGCCGGCCACGGCCGCTGAAGGCGATCACCCCGGCGGTGATCACGGCGACCGGCGCCAGGAAGGTGAGCTTCACCGAGATCGCCAGCCCGGCGGCGATCCCGGCCATGATCAGCGGACCCTTGTCGAGCAGGGCAGCGGTCGGGTCGGGCGCCTCCTCGACCGCCCCGGCGGCCGGGGCGCGGCGCTGGTGGCCGTTGATCAGGAAGGCGACGAAGACGATCAGGAAGGCGAGGCCCATGATGTCGTTGCGGCCCTCGCCGGGCTGGGTCTCGATCATCACCCCGGAGTCGAGGACGATCGCGGCCGCCACAAGGGTCGCCGGGCCGACCCGGTAGGGCCGCCCGATGCAGTAGGCGGCGAGCAGCGCGATCGCCAGCCAGAAGAGGTTGATCAGCGGCGAGAGCCAGTCGCTCTTCATCAGCACGATCGCCGCGCCGTGGACCAGCTCCGAGCTCTGCGGGTAGAACCAGGCGGCGAGGCGCAGCGGGTCGGTCAGGTAGAGATGCCAGATCGAGCCCTCCTGGGCGAAGCGCGCCGCGAACGGCATGTGGTACCAGGTGGTGTCGCCGCCGAACATCCCCTGATCGAGGCTGAGCAGCGAGGGGAAGGTCCACTCGGCGACCGTGAACGAGGCGACTCCGAGGGCGATCAGCAGGGCCATCTTCTGCACCTGCGGGGCCTCGATCTCGTGGGGCTCGGCCGGGGCGCGGCGCCAGCCGATCAGCGCCGCGATCAGGCCGACCGCGATGCAGACGACGACGATCCAGCCGAGCCGCAGGATGCTGAGCGTGCCCAGCAGCTCCAGCGAGACGATCAGCAGCGCCACCGCAATCGTCGCGTCGGCGAGGCGGGCCAGCGCGCCCGAGAACTCGGGCACGATCCAGCGGCGCAGCCAGTAGCCGCCAAGCCCGAGCGAGGCGGCTATTCCCACGACCGCGAGGCAGCCGCCTATGTAGGAGCCCAGGGTCGGCGTCACAGCGGCGGAATGCTAGACGAGGGGGCGCCCCGAACGGCGGCGCCCGGGCCTCGGAGGGGAGCGCCCGGCGGCGCGACCCCGGGTTAGCTCCCGCCGGCGGAGACCCCGGTGGGGATCGGGCAGGCGACCCCGGTGCCGGCCAGCCCGCAGTAGCCGTCGGGGACCTTGTGCAGGTACTGCTGGTGGTAGTCCTCGGCGTAGTAGAAGGGCCCGGCGGGCTCGATCTCGGTCGTCACCGGGTCCTTGCCCGCCTCGCTCAGCGCCTCGTCATAGGAGCGCAGCATCGCCTCCGCCATCGCCTTCTGCTGTTCGTCGACGTAGTAGATCCCGGAGCGGTACTGGGTGCCGACGTCGTTGCCCTGGCGCATCCCCTGGGTCGGGTCGTGCTCCTCGAAGAAGGTCTTCAGCAGCTCGCCGTAGGAGATCTTCGCGGGGTCGAAGGCGACCAGGACGGCCTCGGCGTGGCCGGTGCGAGCGCTGCAGACCTCCTCGTAGGTGGGGTTCGGCGTCATCCCGTTCATGTATCCGACCGCGGTCGTGTAGACGCCGTCGAGCTCCCAGAAGAGCTGCTCGGCGCCCCAGAAGCAGCCGAGGGCGAAGTAGGCGGTCTCGATCCCGTCGGGGAAGGGAGGCTCCAGCGGAGTGCCGAGCACCGCGTGGCGCTCGGGGACGTCGAAGGCGCGCCGATCGCGCCCCGGCAGGGCGTCCTCGGGCTCCGGCATCTGGGTCTTCTGCGGGTTCAGCATCATCATCAGCTTTCCGACTCGGCTCATGTAGAACGGTCCTCCGGCCCCCTCCGACGTTACAGAGGCGCTAGGTTCGGGGCCAGTGCTCCTGGCCCTCGCCGTCCTCCTCCCCCTGGCCTCGCTGCTGAAGACCCTGCTGCTGCCGGTGTTCATCGCTGTGGCGATCCTCGCCCTGCTCATCCTCGGCGCGATCGCCGGCGCAATCGCGATCGGGGTCCTCGCCCTGTTCGCGATGATCGGCCGGGTCCTGTTCGGGCGCGACCTGCGCCCGCGCTGGCTGCGGCGCGACCGCGGCGCCAGCGCCTGAGTCGGGCGCCGGCGCCGCGAACGGCCTCGCCGCTCAGGTCTCGATGACCCTCAGCTCGGCTGGGGAACGATCCGGATGTAGGGCTTGGGAGACTCCCAGCCGTCCGGATAGGTCTCCCTGGCCTCGTCGTCGGAGACCGAGCCGGCGATGATCACGTCCTCGCCCTGCTTCCAGTTGACCGGCGTCGCCACCTTGTGGCTGGCGGTCAGCTGCAGTGAGTCGATCACCCGCAGGACCTCGTCGAAGTTGCGCCCGGTGGTCATCGGGTAGACGAGGATCAGCTTCACCTTCTTGTCGGGCCCGATGACGACGACATTGCGCACCGTCTGGTTGTCGGCCGGGGTGCGGTCCACGGGATCGCCCTCGACCTCGGCGGGGAGCATCCCGTAGAGCTTCGACACCTTGAAGTCGGTGTCGGCGATCAGCGGATAGTTGGGAGCCGTGCCCTGGGTCTCCTCGATGTCCTTCGCCCAATCCTCGTGACGGTCGGACGGGTCGACCGAGAGGCCGATGATCTTCACGTTGCGCGATTCGAAATCGGGCTTGATCTTCGCCATGTAACCCAGCTCGGTCGTGCAGACGGGCGTGAAGTCCTTGGGGTGCGAGAAGAGCACCGCCCAGCTGTCGCCGATCCAGTCGTGGAAGCTGATCGGGCCCTCGGTCGTCTCGGCTTCGAAGTCCGGGGCGGTGTCGCCAATTCTCAGTGCCATTCCTGTTTTCCTCCTTGTGGACTGATCCAATAAAGAATGTAGAGGAAAGCGCCAGCTTGGCCCGAGAAGGGATACTCGACAGTCGATGTCGGGGGAGAACATCGAAGCCGGAGAGGCGCGCATCGCCCTCGAAGCCGCCGGGCGTGAGGAGTCGGCTACGTCGCGGGAGAGGGTCGATCTGGTCAAGCGCTTTGTGGAGGCCTACAACCGCCGAGACGTCGAGGCAATGCTGGAGGAGCTCGACCCTGAGGTCGAGTGGCACCCGGCGATCCTGGGGCCGTTGGAAGGAAAGGCGACCGTGTACCGCGGCCACGAGGGAGTGCGCATGTGGGTCCGGGACCTGGACGAAGTGTTCGCCGATATCCATGTCGATTACTCGGAGATCCGCGACCTCGGCGAGAGGATCGTTGCAATCGGCAGAATTCGCATGCGTGGCACGGGGAGCGGTGCCGAGACCGTGTCACAGCTCGCATCGGTGATCGACTATGAGAACGACAAGGCAATTCGGGTTCGGACCTATCTCGACCCCGGGAAAGCCCTCGAAGCCGCCGGGCTGGAGGAGTAGGCGATGGCGCAAGAGAACGTGGCGCTTGTCCATGCAGGACTTGACGCGGTGAATCGAGGTGGGGTCGAGGCCGTGCTTCGGATGTGTGATCCGGAAATCGAATGGATCGCGATTCCCGGATTCCTGCCCGACGCCGAGGACTACCACGGAAGGGCCGGCGTCCGAGCATGGTTTGAGAAGGTCGGCGAGACCTTCGGGGAGGTTGAGTGGGAAGCTGAGGAGGTCGTCGAGAACGGCGAGCGACTCCTGGTGGCGCTGAGCCTCCGCGCCTCTGGCCGCGCCAGCGGCATAGCTGGGGAGTTCCGGATCTTCCAAGTCTGGACGGTCCGTGACAGCAAGCTCGTCCGCTTGGAGTCCTACCTGACTCTTGATGAAGCCCGCGAGGCCGCCGGCCTGAGGGAGTAGCCGTGTCGCAGGAGAACATCGAGCTCGTCCGAGGGGCCTTCGCGGTGATGACGATTCCCGGCGATCCTGGACCGATGATTGCGGCCAGCGGTCCGGACTTCGAGATGCACCTCGTGGGGATGGGCGGAGGACCCGCCCACTACGCGGGGGCGGATGGGATCCGGGAGTTCTTCCGCGACGTGGCCGAGAGCTGGGAATCCTTCCGCTTTGAGGCCACGGACCTCCGCGACCTCGGCGATTCCGTCCTGGTCCTCGCCGACGTGCGCGGTCGCGGGCGCGTCAGCGGGGTCGAGGTCGACGACCGATGGGGGTGGATCATCGAATGTAGACATGGGAGCGCTGCCAATCTGCGCGGGTATCTTGACCAGCGCGAAGCACTCGAGGCCGCCGGGCTTCAGGAATAGGGGCCATGGACCAACTCTCCCTCGGAGTCTTCGCCGGCTCTCGCAAGGAGCACGAGCGACGACTGCCGATCCATCCGCGGCAGCTCGCTGACGTCGACGGCGATTTGCGGCGTCACATCTTTCTCGAGCACGGGTACGGCGAGCGCTTCGGCCTCGCTGACGCGGATCTGGCGCCGCTGATCGGCGGTCTGCGCTCGCACGAGCAGCTCTACGAGTGCGACGTGCTGGTGCTTCCCAAGCCGATGGCTGATGACCTTGCCGAGATGCGCGAGGGGCAGGTCTTGTGGGGATGGCCGCACTGCGTCCAGGACGAGACGATCACCCAGCTGGCGATCGATCGGCGGCTGACCCTGATTGCCTGGGAGGCGATGAACTACTGGGCGGACGATGGATCCTTTGGCATCCACATCTTCCACAAGAACAACGAGCTCGCGGGGTACTGCTCGACCCTGCACGCGATGGAGCTGATGGGGATCACCGGAGAGTACGGGCGCCGGCTGCGAGCTGTGGTGATCAGCTTCGGGTCAACCGGGCGGGGTGCGGTGACGGCACTTGGCGCCATGGGCATTCAGGACATCTCGTTACTGACGCGGCGTCAGGTCGCGGCCGTCGCGGCGCCGATCCACTCGGCGAGGATGATCACCTTCGAGCGGGATCCGGATCACCCCGGTCAGACACTGGAGCTGGACAGCGAGCACGAGTCCGTCGCCGCATTCCTTGCCGAGCACGACATCATCGTCAACTGCGCCCTTCAGGACACCGACGCGCCACTGATCTTCGTGATGAACGACGAGTTGGGGCTCTTCCGGCGCGGGACCCTCTTCGTCGACGTGGCTTGCGATGCGGGGATGGGCTTCGAATGGGCTCGGCCGACGTCATTCGCGAATCCGATCTTCACGATCGGCGACGGCCTCTGCTGCTATGCGGTCGATCACAGCCCGTCGTTTTTGTGGGACTCCGCCACGTGGGAGATCAGCCAGGCTCTGGTGCCGCATCTGGGGACCGTCATCTCGGGACCCCGGGCGTGGGAGGCCGATAAGACCATCAGGCGGGCGATCGAGATCCGCGACGGCGTGATCCAGAATCCGAAGATCCTCTCGTTCCAGCGGCGCTCGGCCGAATTCCCGCACGACCGGCTCTGACCGAGCGGCGGAAAGTCCGCCCCGGGGCCGTTGCGATGTCGCTGGTGATCAGTCGGGGCGAACGGTTCAATTTCGCCGCACCAGCGGGGTTGCGGGGTGTTCCGCTACCAGGTTGCTACCGATTCGGGGCGGCTGGCGTGCGGGCAGGGGTGGTAGCAAGCGGCGTCGACCTCGGCGTCGGGTGGTGGATCTGCCGGTGCCGACCGAAGCGTCTGCGGGCGCTGATTGCGACCGAGACCAGCCGACAGCCGCGTCGTTCGCCCGAGGTCTGCTCCCTCCTGGTCCGCTCCTCGTTGGCGACGCGTCCCCGAGGGGCGATACTGCGCAGGCGATGTCGCAGGAGAACGTGGAGGCGGTTCGGGCACGGTACGGGCAGTTCGCCCGCGGAGATTTCAGTCAAATGGCGGATGTCGCCGACGACTTCGAGCTCGTAACCACCCCAGAAAATCCTGACGCGGGGACCTATCGCGGAGAGGCCGCACAGCGGTGGTTGAGGGCGTGGGTGGAGTCCTTCGAAGGGCACACGATCGAGGCCACCGAGATCATCGATGCGGGCGAGAAGGTAGTCATCGCAATCTTTCAACGGGGCCGCCCACGCGGAAGCCAAACCGTGGTGGAGGGCCGTTGGTGGCAGGTGCTGACGTTTCGCGCCGACGTCGTTGCCCGGATCGAGACATTTCAGGAACGCACCCAGGCCTTCGAAGCCGCCGGGCTTCAGGAGTAGGCGATGTCGCAGGAGAACGTGGAGATCGTGCGCCAATCTTTGGAGGCATATACACGCGGCGAGGTTGAGGAGATGCTCTCGTACATCGATCCGGAGGGGGAGCTTCACTCGGCGATCATCGGCGGCGCCGAGGCCAAGGTGTTCCGCGGACACGACGGATTTCGCCGGTGGTTTGCCGAAAAGCCCGTCCCGACACGGCGAAGCGTCTTCGGTGCGATCAAGTAGGCGGCGCAAGACGCCCTTATCAAGCGCACCAGCACCAAGGGTAGTTCGCAGCGAAAGCGGGGGGATTGGCCCGCGAAACTCAGTGCGAGCGGCTTGGGGCGATCATCATCCAAATCATCGAGACACACATCGCTGCGCACGCCAGCCCGCCGACTACGGCCAGGGCCGGAATGCTGAGGATGATTCCCGTGACCAAGATCAAGCTTGCGACGCCGCAACCAAACATCTGCCGACGATGATGCGCGAAATGCTCCTTGACTGCTGTCATTGCGCGCTCCTTTCCTGACTTCCGTCAACGCGACGATACGACTAGGCGCGCACGGGGACAACCGGGGGGCCCCACAATCTGAGGTGGCCAATTACGGACCCAGCAGTGAGTCTTCATCCCAAGCCGGGTTTGCGGACCAGGTTCGCAAGCAGCAGGGCGGAGGAGGCGCGTCAGGCGGTCTGGCCGGGTCAGCCGGAAGCGATCCATCGAGCCGCTCCTGCTGAGCGATTCGCCCCCAGCTACCACCCCGCTTGCTACCGATCAGCTACCGATTCTCGGCGACGGGGGCTTCCCCAGGCGTGAGTCGCCGTGCCTGGCGATCCGCGCCAGAGGCGGGTTTCGGCCCATATATCGCGGTTTGTCGCGGTCTGACGGGGAGACTGAATGAGTCGGGGCGAACGGTTCAATTTCGCCGCACGAGCGGGATTGCGGGGTGTTCCGCTACCAGGTTGCTACCGATTCGGGGCGGCTGGCGTGCGGGCAGGGGTGGTAGCAAGCGGCGTCGACGTCGGCGGCGGGTGGTGGATCTCCCGGTGCCGACCGCAGCGTCTGCTGGCCGCTGACCGCGACCGAGGCCAGCATGACTGCCGCGTCGTTCGCCGGAGGTCTGACCCCTCCCGTCCACACCTCCTTGGCAAGGCGTCCCCGAGGGTGATGCTCCCCAGGCGATGTCGCGGGAGAACGTGGAGCCTTCTCCAAGAATTCGGGATGGACTCTCGGGGCCAGCGCGGGTAGGCTCAGATCGCCTAGGTGAGGAGGGGTGGAGTGCCGGGCGGTAGGCGACAGGGGGCCCCGAGGCTCGTCTATGTCATTGAGTCCCCTTTCATGCATGCACGTCGTCCCGGCTCGCCTCGGCAGGCGGCTGCCCCGCGTCCGAGTTCCGCTGGCCCTTGCGCTCGCCGCATTGGCCTTGGAACGCGGTCAGGCGAGCCCAGAGGCAGCTCAAGAACGCGCAGAAAAACCTGAAGGGGGCTTGCGGTTAACCGTGTCGGACTGGAGCGTATCTGGAGCCGCCGCACGGATCACCGCCTTGGCCCTCTGCGCCCTCGCCCTCTGCGCCGTATCGGCCAACCCGGCCTGGTCGAAGGCCCTCACCGCGAAGCAGACCGCCAACAAGGTCCTGCGGCTTGACCCCCGCAAGCCCGCCGACATCGACCTGTTCACGTCCAAGTACGCGAACGGTGCCGATGGCTTCTATCCGCAGGGGAGCGCGATGCACGCCGCATCAGGACCCGACCCGACCGAGGCCCGAGCCCGCGCCAAGCTGAAGAGCTACCTAGTGGAGCAGTTCCCGAACAACACCGCAAAGGTTCACTCGGCGCTGGCGCTCTTTGACGGCCAGCAGGCCAAGGACATGATTCCCGACCCGACCCTCAGGGCGGCGTTCGTCGGCATGAGGGGGACGTTGCTCCAACCGTCGATCAGCCATTTGCTCAACAGCGGCAGGTTCGCTTCTCCCGTGCGCTTTGGCTCGATCCCCCAGCAAGGCCTGATCGCAATCACCGCAGGATCCGGGCCGCGGTCGATCATCTTCAACAACCGCTATGAGCGGGAGGATTTCCGATATCTGGTGGGCATCATCGGCCACGAGGCCCTCCACGATGACGTCTCTGGCCCGGGCAGCGAGGAGGCGGTCCTCAACTCGCTCTCTGCGATGACGTACCTCCAGGTGCTGAGCAGGCACCCGGAGATGGCCTATACCGGCACGGAGCTATCCCGACAGATGAACGACCTCGCCCTGGTCTTCCTCAATACTCACGAGCGCGGCTCGCCGAACAGCGAGGTTTATGCCCCAACAGGCAAGGGGGTCGCCCCCGCGAGCCCGCGCAACGCACATGACATCTGGACGATCTTTGTCCCGTCTGGCGACGGCGGCACATCTCCCGCACCCGGCCCGCTGGGCCAGATCACCACAAGCCTCGGCCTTGCTAGGACGACCACGTTCAACCTGGCCACCGCGAAGACCTTCGCCCACCTCAACGACAAGTGGCTCTCAGACGTAGGCAGGGTCCAGGTCGAGGTTCTGCTGCAGATGGTCTCGGTGAAGACGATCGCCGCCAAGGCGAAGCTCAGTCGCAGCAAGGTGATCCGCAAGCTGCACCTGCGCCCCTATCTGAAGGCGATCAGGTAAACGCCCTACGCCGCCCCGACGGTCATCCATCGGGATACTGCGCAGGCGATGTCGCAAGAGAACGTGGAGATCGTGCGCCGGGGTATCGAGGCATACAACCGCGGTGACCTCGACGGGATGTTGGCCGACTGGGCGCCCGACGCCGTGTTGGACTGGTCCAACTCTCGCGGGCTCGATGCTCGTGTCTTTCGGGGGCACAACGAGATCAGGGTGTTTATGCAGCGTCTCATCGGGTCGTTCGAGAACGCCCGAATAGAGCTAGTCGATCATCCGGTAGAGATCGACGATGGCCTCGTGATCGCGGAAAACGTCACATATTTTGGAGGACGAGACGGCATCGAAGTTCAGGCTCGAAGCGCCTGGCTGGCGACGATCCGGAACGGGAAACAGACCTCGCTAACGCTCTATCAGACGAAGCAAGAAGCCCTCGAAGCCGCAGGGCTGTCGGAGTAGGCGATGTCGCAGGAGAACGTGGAAATCGTCAAGGCGACCCTGACCGCGATGAACCGGGGGGATTGGCAGGCGGCTTTCAAAGCCGCTGCCCGGGACGCGGAAATTGACCTCTCGCGAGCGGTCGGTCTGGACCGCGGCATGTATCGCATCGACCAGTTTCGACGCCTCGCGGAGGAGTTTGGCAAGAGCTGGGACTCCGTTCGGTACGAGGCTGATGAGTTGAGGCCGGGGAGCACGTGGTAACGCCCTTCACAAACCGTCTCCTGGGCCGCGATGGGGTCGAGGTGCCACCGGCGGATCAAGCGGATGCGGGAGCGAGGGATGACCCTGCAGGCGATTGCGGATCGGCTGAATAGGGAGGGCGTGCCGACGCTGCGAGGAGGCGCTGAGTGGCGACCGTCAAGCGTCCAGGCGACGATCGGCCACCTTCACGGGCGTGGCAAGGAAAGCGGGGCCCGGGTCGAGTCCCCTATCGGGTATGTGATCGACTTCAAGAACGGCAAGGCTGTTCGCTACCGCGACTACTTCGACCCCAACGAAGCCCTCCAAGCCGCCGGGCTTCAGGAGTAGGCGATGTCGCAGGAGAACGTCGACAGCTTCCGGCGATTGGCTGACGCGAATAACCGCCGGGACGTCGAGGCGGCACTGGCCGAGCTCGACACCGAGGTGGAGTGGTACGACGCGGCTCCGATGTTGCTCGGAGGCGGGGCAACCGTGTATAGCGGACACGACGGCATCCGCGATCTGATCCGCGAGATATGGGAGGCACTCGACGAGACCAGAATCGAGTTCGCCGAGATCCGCGATCTTGGCGACCGGATCGTCGCCACCGGTCGGCTGCACATGCGTGGCAGGGGCAGCGGTATCGAGATGGAATCGCCCTACGGCGTCGTCGCCGACTACGCGAACGGCAAGGCGACTCGCGTCTGGACCTACCTGGATAACAACAAAGCCCTCGAAGCCGCCGGGCTGTCGGAGTAGCGCGGCGGCGATCCTCGGCGGTGGTGGTGGAGCTGCCAGCGATGGGCCGCGAACCACTACAGTCGCGTTCCATGACCGACGCCCCCCAGCCTGAACAGAAGACCAAGCCTGGCGAGCCGGTCGAGAAGCCCGTCCCAACACGGCGAAGCTTCTTCGGTGCGATCAAAAAGGCCGCGCAAGACGCGGTGGTCAAGCGCACCAGCACAAAGGGGTAGTTCGCAGCGAAGGCTCACCGGCGCGGCGGCGGCCACTTCCAAGGGCGGCAGGATCAGGTGCCCTCCTGGTCAGTCGGCAACCGTCGCTCGCTATCTGCGGCACAGAGGCCGTCCCGCCTTCGAGAACTCGGCGCTGTCCCTCGTGGGACGGTGCGACGATCAGGAGCGGTGGCGGGTGGTGATCAGCCCCACGCCCAGGACGAGCCCGACGCCGAGTGCCGAAAGGAGGATGCGCGTGATGTCCAGGGTCGGTCGCCAGGCCACCCGGCCCTCATGGATCTCGAATGCCCCCGCGGGCCAGGCAGCCAAGCCGAGTCCCATGCCAGCACCAGTAGTCGGCTCACCCGCGTCAGTTTCGCGTTCCCCGGATCCCTTGCTGCCGCCACCGCCTCCTCCTCCGCCGATCACGGTGGCAGCCGGGATTACCGTGACGCCGTCGCGCTCTACTGGCTCACCGAAGACTTGGCGGGCGCTGAGCGCCTCACGTAGCGATCTCAATGCCTCTTGCGGTTCCACCGGGAGCGTGGTTCGCGCGCGATGGTCTAGATCCTGCCTCGCGACGCGGGTCGTGGATCTGCCCGTGCCGACCGGAGCGTCTGCTGGCCGCCTGACCTAACCGAGCCAGCCTGACAGCCGCGTCGTTCGCCGGAGGTCTGATCCCCTCCCGTCCGCTCCTCGTTGGCGAGGCGTCCCCGAGGGGCGATACTGACAGGCGATGTCGCAGGATGATGCGGAGGGGATTGTGCGGCGATTTCTCGGAGCGCTCGAACGAGGCGACTACGACGAGGCGCTCTCCTGCCTCCTTCCGGAAGTGGAGTGGAACAACACGACTGCCTTTCCGGGACAGCGCACGATTCAGGGGTCCAGCGGCAATTATCGAGTTCTGGAAATCGCTTATCGAGTCATTCGATCCTGAGGACCATTCGATGGAAATCGAGGACCTTCGTACCAGGGGCCGACGAGTCGTGGCCGCAGTCCGCTCTCAGGGGCGGGGAGCTGGCAGCGGCGTTCCGGTGGACGTGCGGTGGGCGCTAGGTTTCTGGATCGGGGAGGATGGGATCGGGCGGGTAGACATCCACGATGATTACCGAAAGCCCTCGAAGCCGCCGGGCTTAAGGACTAGGCGATGTCGCGAGAACGTCGGAGCAACGACAGAGCGTGGTTGCCGCGCTACGATCGAAGCATGGCCGATGTATACCGGCGTCATGTGATGATCGAGGCACCGCCGGAAGAGGTTTGGGCGATCGTCAGTGATCCCAGAACCCACTCCGATTGGTGGCCCGACGTGTACGAGGTCAGAGCTTCGGGCGAGCTCTCGGAGGGAGGCGAATACACGCGGGTTTCGCGTCGACTCGGCTTCCTGGACGTGGTCGACGCGGTCTGGGTCGTAGAGCGACTCGAACACCTGAAGGAGGCGCATTTCCGCTGCACGGTGTCCGGGACCTACACCCGATTCGCTCTTACCCCTGCGCAAGACGACACCTTCGTCGAGGTGGAGGCGGGAATGCTTCCCACCAACGCCCGCTGGCGGTTCCTCAAGACGATGGATCGGCTGTACTTCCTGCCCTGGCTTCGGGATGTGCTCGACGCGCTTCCCAGGGCGGTTGCGAGCGGGGCAAGTAGGCCCGGCAGTACCCCCCGGAATCTGGTGGGGCGGGATATTGCCCAGGCGATGTCGCATGAGATCGTGGAGATCGTGACCGGCATCTTCGAGGCCGTGAACGCACGCGACTTCGCAGCTGCTTTGGATCCCTACGCAGAGGACGCAACGCTTATTGTCCACGGAGGTCCCGTGAAGACCACGGAAACCGGCAAGAGGAGACGAGGGACCTTGGTGACCGCGTATTCCTCGTCGCGTCCCACCACGGGCACGGTCAGCTCAGCCGGGTATCGGTGGCCCAAGAAGATGCCTACGTCTTTGCGCTCCGCGAAGGCAAGGTGTTGCGGGCCGAAGTTTGGTTTGACAGAAAGACCGCCCTCGAAGCCGCCGGGCTGTCGGAGTAGCGCCCGCAGCCGCCGCACCTGGCCCGGCCCTCCTTCCCCTCGCTCAGCGGCCCTGCCCATGTCGCTTGCTACCGATTCCGCCCCCAGCTACCACCCCGCTTGCTACCGATCAGCTACCGATTCTCAGCGGGGCGGGGCTTCCCGGGCGTGAGCCGCCGTGCCTGCGAATCCTGGCCTCAGGCGGCGATTCCCCCGCCGTGTCGCGGTTTGACGCGGTTTGGCGCGGTCTGACGGGGAGACTGAACGAATCGGGGCGACTGGATTTGAACCAGCGACCGCTCGGCCCCAGCCGGGGGACGTTGGTGCTCAATGCGTCCCTACGCGTCCCCCGCGTCCCCATCGTCCCCGCGGCGGGACAATCGGGACACATCGCACGATGCATCCGGTACCAAAGTGGTACCACGAGAGCCTCGGTGGCCGGGGGCGGCCCGGAGTCCGTAGCATCGGCGAGATCCGACCACAGATATCCGGTGGTGACCGCCTGTGACCGACCCCGAAGTGATCGACCAAGCACAGCTCCCCACATCTGAGACCGTTTCCGAGTTGCTCAGCTGGCGCCCCGCGAACGGCGTTCTATCCGTCTATGTGGATGCCGACCCGGCGGACAGGGGCGGTCGCTGGCGAATCGAGCTGCGTAACGGCCTGCAGCGCGCGGCCGAGGCCGCTGGCGAGGCCGCCGACGCGTCGGGGGCCGCGGAGGCGACGGCGAGACGACTCGAGCAGGCCCTCCTGGCCGAGCCGGGAGAAACGGCCGCCCGCACCCTGATCGGGTTCGCCCAGATCGACCGCGGGGACCCGGAGGTGCGCTGGTATTCGGCGCAGCTCCCGCTGGGGCGGACCGAGGTCCTCTACGGCCCCAGGCCGCAGGTGGGGCCGCTGGTGGCACTTCTCGACGAGGGCGCGCCGGTCGGTATCGCGGTGGTCTCGGCAGAGCGCGTTCGGCTGTTCCACTCCTTTCTCGGCCGGCTCGAACAGTTGCACGACTGGGAGCTGGAGCTGCTCAGCCTCGACTGGCGCGAGCGTAAGGCGCCGGTCTCCCGGGATCCCGGGGCCGGCCAGATGGTCTCCTCGGCCGGTCGCGACCAATACGAGCAGCGACTCGAATCCAACCGCGAGCGATTCGCGCATCAGACGGGTGGCCTCGCGCGAGAGAGCGCCCGAAAATACGACTGGCCCCAGGTCCTCTCCTTCGGCGACGAGCGTTACGTCCGCAAGTTCGAGGAGGGCCTCGCCGGCGATTGCGAGCTGCGGCAGATCGAGTCCGCCGATCTGATCGGCCTGCCGACCCACAAGATCTCAGACCGGGTCGGGGCCCGGCGCCCGGCGCTCAACCGCAGCCGCGAACGAGAGCTGATAGAGCGAGTCAAGGAAGCTGCCTTCGGCCGAAGCGCGCAGCGCGCTGGGCAAGCAGGAGACGCTCCAGGCTCTCGAGGAGGGACGCGTCGAGCACCTGCTCTTCGACGCCGAGGGAGAGCAGGGGGACATCGAGCAAATGATCGAGCTGGCCGTCACCACCGGTGCCGCGATCACGCCGGTGGAGGAAGAGAGCGCCGCCGAGCTATCCGACCAGGGCGGCGTCGCCGCGCTGCTTCGCTACTGATCGAGGGCCGATTGCCCAGACCTCCGCGCACGAGCCGGGCCGAAGGCTGCGCCTCAGAATGCCCCGAGCAGGTCGCGGGCCTCCTCGACCTCGAGGTCGCCGTCGGCGACCTTGAAGCCGACCGTGTCGACAAAGTCGCCCGATCCGGCCTCAGTTCGGGTCGCGGCCATCTCCGGGGTGACGCCGGCGTCCGCGAGGTCGCGCGCCGCACTCGGATGGAAGCAGCGGGCCTTCAGCCACTCGTCGGCCTCGTCGGCCGAGAAGCCCGACTCGGTCCAGGTCTCGGCGGCGTCGTCGGGGTTGCCGCCGTGGGCGAAGTGCCCGTGCCTCTCGATCACGTCGCGGATCGTCATCGCCGTGACCCTATCCGGCGCAGGGCGGCGGGACCGTGACCGGCCGCAGCCTGCGAATCGGCCACCTCGCGGGAATCCCGATCGGCATCAGCCCGCTCTGGTTGCTGATCGTGGCCCTGATCACGGTCTCGCTTGGCGCCAGCTACTACCCGCAGGAGGTCAACGGCATCGCTCCCGGAGCCGCCTACTTGCTCGGCCTGGCCAGCGCCCTGCTCCTGTTCGCGAGCATCGTCGTTCACGAGCTCGGCCATGCGGTCGTCGCCCGGCGCCGCGGGGTGGCGATCGAGGGGATCGACCTCTGGCTGCTCGGCGGGGTGGCCAAAATGAGGGGCACGCCCCGAAGCGGGGCCGACGAGTTCCGCTACGCGGCCGCAGGCCCGCTGGTGACCGCGGTGATCGCCGCCCTATTCGGCGTCGTGCTGGTGGCGCTGCCAGCGGGGACCCCCGAGGCCCTGCGGGCACTGATCGGCTACCAGCTCCTGGTCAACGTCCTCATTCTCGGCTTCAACCTGATCCCGGCCTTCCCCCTCGACGGTGGGCGGCTGCTGCGAGCGTTCCTCTGGGCGCGCAGCGGGGACATGGTCCGCGCCACGTCGACCGCCGCCGCGATCGGCCGCGGCTTCGGCTGGGTCCTGATCGCCCTCGGGGCACTGGCGCTGCTGGCCGGGGCCCCGACCGGCATCTGGTTCGGGTTGATCGGCTTCTTCCTGATCTTCGCCGGGCGTGCCGAGCTCAGCCAACTCGAGCTGCGTAAGGCCTTCGCCGGGCATGAGGTGGGCTGGCTGGCCTCCTTCCCGGCGGTGACGATCCCGGGCGCGACCTCGGCGGCCGAGGCCGCCGGCGACTACTTCAGCCGCTACCGCTTCCAGTCCTTTCCGGTGCTCGACCCCACCGGCGTGGTCGGCCTGGTGACCATCGACCGCCTCGAGCATCTTCCACGAGACCAGCTCGAACGCACGCCGGTCTTCGCCCTTGCGGATCCTGACCCGACGCTGCTCGTCGACGAGCGCGGCGACATCGCCGAGCTGCTTGTCCGCCCCAGCTTCCAGCGCGTCGGTCGCGCAATCGTCACGGGGGCCGGCGGCCGTATCGGGATCATCTCGGTGACCGAGGTCGAGCGGGCCCTGCGGGCCTCGCGGCTGACCTCCGCCGGGTCCGATCCCCGACGCTCCGACCGGCCACAGGGCTAGTTGGGCCCGGGTCACGGCGCCGCCCCCGTCGAGCGCTTTGCGCCTCCTCGATGCAGGTGCTTGGTCCTGGAGCGGCCTCTGGAGGGCGCGGGCCGTGCTCGACGCCTAGTGTCGACGGCCGCGTCATTCAAAGAGGTTTGAGCCCGCCAATCCCACGCCTCTGCGGCGCAGGCGGCGGAGTCTTAGAGTGAGCGGAGGACTACCCGCGAGGAGGAGACATGTCCAAGGAAGGCGTCGATGTGGTCACCGCCTACCTCGACGAACACGGGGCCAACTACCAGCTGGTCGAGCACGCGGAGCGCTTCACGGCCGCGGGCGAGGCTCAGGCCGCGGGGATCGAGCCGGGCGACGCCGCAAAGGACCTCGTGCTGCGCGATGGCGAGAGCTACGTGATGGCTGTGATCCCCGCCTCTCAGAGGCTGGACCTGGGCAAGGCCCGCCAGCTCTTGGAAGCGGGCAAGTCGCTGCGCCTGGCGACCGAGGACGAGATCGGCCGTGACTTCGAGCGGTTCGAGGTCGGTGCGATTCCACCGTTCGGGCCCCTGCACGGGATCCCGCAAATCGTCGACCGGCGTCTGCTCGAGCACGACCGTGTGCTCTGCAGTGCCGGGGATCACGCGCACGGCTTGCTCCTCGAACCCGACGAGATCGTCCGAGTTGCCGAAGCCCGCGTGGCCGACCTCTGCGAAGAGTGATGAGCAGCTCGTCGTCGGTTCAGACCGAGCTTAGGCTGATCTCGACTGGAAACTCCTTCCCGTCACTTCGCCGAGCAGACAGGTCCAAGCCGATACCCATGGGGCACCTCTTGGGGTTGGCCGTGTATCGGCGCCGGTTTTTGACGTGGATCTGCTCTAGGCGATCGGGGACCAGCATCTCCACCTCGTGGCCGACCAACTCGCCTCTTGCGTAGCCGAACATGCTCTCGGCCTCGCTGTTGACCATCTGGATCTGGCCGCGCTGGTCGACGATCACAATCGCGTCAGGCGCAGATACGAGGAGTGCCTCATAGCTCGTGTCCGGCAGGCGGCTGCTTCGGGCTCGGCCCTGGGGTGCTCGGCGTGCGTGGCCTCGTCGTCCATGGTCGCCCCGTCCGCGGCCTAAACCGTAACGGGTCGGTGGCGCCCGCGATTTCGTGCTCGGTCTGGCGAGGCCGGCATCCGGCTGACTACGAGTACGGCATCCGGGCTGACCACGGAGATGGTCCAGCATGGCAGTCGTAGGCTTCTTGAATGCCCGAGAGCACCAGCTTGGCAGAGCTGCCCCAGGTGCCGTGCGCGCTGGCCGTCTTCGCCCCGTCGCCGGCGGTGACGATCACGGTCGAGCCGAGCCCTGGCGAAGAGCCCGATATCCACCTCCACGCTGGCGGCCAGGGCTTCTGGGTTGCGCACATGGCCGCACGGCTCGGCGCCAGGGTGAGTCTCTGCGCCCCACTGGGGGGCGAGACCGGCACCGTGCTCGAGTCGCTGCTGGCGGTGGATGGGATCTCGGTCCTATCGGTCGATACCGAAGGCGCCAATGGCGCGTACCTGCACGATCGGCGCAGTGGGGAGCGCAGGGTGATCGCAGAGACCTCGAGTCCCTCCCTCGCAAGGCATGAGCTCGATGACCTTTACGGCATCACCCTCGCCTCGGGCCTGGACTCGGACGCTGTGCTGGTCACCGGGCCGCGCAACGAGGGTGTCCTGCAGGCGGATGTGTTCGAGCGACTCTGCCGGGACCTACGGACCAACGGCCGCCTCGTGCTCGCCGACCTAAGCGGCGAGCCGCTGACCGCCGCGCTTCGAGGCGGCGTCGACTTCCTCAAGGTGAGCGATCAGGAGCTGCTGGACGATCAACGTCTGGACGGCCGAGGTCTGCCGGCAGCGGTCGAAACCGCCGGCGCGCTTCATGCCGAGGGTGCGGCGAACGTGCTGGTCACCCGGTCGGCGGAATCCGCTGTGCTCCATGCGGGAGGGCGTGTGTTCGCCGTCCACGGCCCACATTTCGCGCCGGTCGACGAGCACGGCGCCGGGGATTCGCTGTTCGCCGGGATTGGCGTGGGGATGGGTGCAAGACTGCCGATCGAGGCCGCGGTCAAGCTGGGCGTCGCGGCGGGGGCGCTCAACGTCGCCCGTCACGGGCTCGGGACCGGCCACATGCGCGAGGTAGCGAGGCTCGCCGAGGAGGTCCGCGTGGATTCGCTGCGGCTCGATCAGCTGGAGGCCGGTGGCGAAGCGTCCGCCGCCTCAACCGCCTCCTGAACAAGCGGCAGCAGCTCATCGACCAGGCCGGGCGTGCAGCAGATGGTGAATTCGGCCTGGGGCGTCCACGGGGAACCGCCATGGTCGAACGCCTCGGCGCCCGCCTCTCGGGCGATCAGCACGCCGGCGGTGACGTCCCAGGGAAGGCTCGAGAGCATCACCGAGACATCGAGGCGGCCGGCAGCGAGCCAGGCCAGGTCGAGGCACTCCGACCCGTGCACCCGAACCCGCAGGCATCTCGGGACGAAGCGTTCCATCAACTCACGGTGGATCGGATTCTCCACCTTCGCCCTCGGACCCACGGCGAAGTCGGCGAAACCGACCATCGCCTCGTCCAACCCGCCCGGTTCCAGGACCGTGATCGTGCGACCGTTCAGCGAGGCGCCCCCGCCCCGGGTCGCCACGTAGCGCTCCCCGATCAGCGGCAGGTCTATGAGCCCCAGGGTGGGCTCGCCCCGCTCCACCAGGGCGAGTGAGATCGCGCAGAGGGGGCTGCCCTTCGCAAAGTTCACGGTCCCATCGATCGGATCCAGGACCCACATCGCCTCCAGGCTGCCGTCGCGCTCGCCCTCCTCCTCTCCCAGGAAGGCAAGCCCGGGCGCCGCTTCCTCGAGGGTCGCCCGGATCGTCTCCTCGATCCTCAGGTCGACCTCGGTGGCAAAGTCACGATCGCCCTTGGAGATAACGGTGCCAACGCTACGCCGGCCGCGGCGGAGAAGCGCGGCTCCCGAGTCGACGGCCCGCTCGGCGGCCAGCAGCAGTGCGGGATCGACCGTCACCGAGCGGCCTCGGCGGTCTCGCGACGGCGGAGCCGCCGATCAGACCGTGGCCCTCGATCGCCAGTCCCGAACTCCATGGGGCCGGGGTGATCTGCGAGACGAGGCGCTCGGCCGCCTGCTGAGCCGTTCGCTTCCGTTTGGGTCGGAAGCCACGCTCTTTCAGGGAGACCGTGGCCAGCTCTAGGGGCGCTTCCGCGATCCCTGCGAGGAGTTAACCCAGCGCAAACGCGTCGCGCCCCTGGGGCGTGTCTTCGTGGCCGACGATGACCTTCTCCAGCGCTCTGCTCAAGACAAGGCCCTCTGGCTGACCCAACTTCTAAGTCGATGGGTCTACGGTAGCCAAGCAGCCAGCTTAGTCTCGCACTCAAGACCGAAACGCCGTTCCCCGGAACGAGAGACAGGCCGCGGCTCGCCTGTCGGCATCTGGTCCAGAGGATCATCGACATACGGGCCCAGACCACGCGCATTTGGTGCGCCATGGTGCGCCAGTCAGCACCTGAGTCAGGCGGTTCACAGCGGTTCGTAGCGGTCCCGATTTGGCTTGCCTAAGCCAAATCCGCCAAATCCAGGCACGGGTCGCCAGAGTGCGTAGTCCGCACAGAGTCGGGAGTCGTTGATACCCGGCTTGACTAATTGCCGACCGACGACTCGGCGGTGGTGTAGACGTCGATGAAGCGCAGGTAGTTGTCTGCCACCTCCTCGGCGGCATCCTCGCGCGACAGGCTGCCGTCGATGAATCCCTTGAGCGGGTCGCCCCAGTTCGAGCGGCCGATCGCGAAACCCACGTAGCCCTCGACGGGAGCCCCCTGACGCAGCCAGTGATCGACCTTGTCATTATCTGCCCCGCGCCCGAGCACCACGCAGACCACACCTTCACGTCCGTCCGTGCGGCATTGAGCCGCAATCCTCTCGCAGTCGGCGCGCTCGTCCACGCCTTCGATCTTCCAGACGTCCGGTTCCACGCCGGTTTCCTGCAGTTCGGCGATAGTGCGGAGCATCAACTCGGGGCGCAGTTCCGAGTCGTAGCGGTCGGAGTCACCGTCCACGGAGGTGAGCTGCGACTCCTCGGCCGGGACCAACAGCTCGAAGAGGAACTTGCGGTCGTGCTCGTGAAGCCAGTCCGACAGGCGTCGCAGTCGCTGAGTCTGTCGCTCGTTCATCTCCGCGTTGCCGTCCGGGTTGTAGCGGACGAGCACCTTTGAGAAATCCGGGTCGTAATGCTCGATGTGGGCGCCGAACTCTTCCCCGTACTCGAAGTCGAATTCGGTCTGGCCGCTCTTCTCCACCGGCATCGCGAGCTTGATCCCCCTCGCCTTCGCCTGCTCTGGGACCTGGGTCGGGCCTCCAAACTGCTCGTCGACCAGGGCGCCTGTCACCGACGGATCGGCGCCGCGCGCAAGCGCCGCCGCGAGGCCCTCGAAGATCAGGTGTTTGCCGTCGGCGATGCGCTCGATCTGCTTGGGGGTGGCATCGCCCTCGATCCCGAAGCGTTTTGTGAACGATCCGCGATGGTCGAAAGCGAGGATGTAGAGCTTGCTGTCATATCCCAGACCCATGGAGCCTCCGGACTCAGCGTCGTCGCCGTCCCAGCGGTCTGAGTTTAGTCTCGAGCGCCCGGGTGCGCGACCTCCCGAAGGCCGGGCGCAATTCGCGGACGCCGGCCCAAACCCCGACACGGCTGCGGCGGAAGATTTCCCGATGAAAGGATCAGACGGTGAGCGATGGGCGCCAGACGTTCGCTGTGCCGAGAGGGCGGCGGCTGGCCTTGGCGGCCATTGCGGTCGTCGCAATCCTCAGCGCCCTCTATGTCGTGCTGCCTGCCCTAGCCGGGCTTGAGCACACGTGGCACCGGCTCTCCGCAGGTGACCCCCGCTGGCTAATAGCCGCCTTTGCCCTCGAGGCCCTCTCGTTTCTCTCCTATGTGATCGCGTTCCGAGCGGTGTTCGCGGGGGGACTCACGCCGATCGGCTGGCGCGAGAGCTATTTGATCACGATGGCAGGCGTCGTCGCCACGCGATTGCTCGCCACAGCGGGCGCCGGAGGCGTCGTCCTCACGGTGTGGGCGCTTGATCGTGCGGGCATGGCGCGCCGCGAAATCGTCGCCAAGGAGGCCACTCTTCTCGTCTTGCTTTACGGCATCTACATGGCTGCCCTTGTTGCCGGCGGGATCGCCTTGCGAACCGGGGTCCTGTCCGGCCCCTCGGACTTCGGCCTCACGGTGGTTCCGGCGCTATTCGGCGCGGCGGTGATCGTCACCGCGCTCGCCGCAGCGCTCTTCTCGCGCGACCTGGGGAGCGCCGCCGCGAGGTTCGAGCGTGCTCCAGCACCGCCCGCACGGTGGCTCCGTGGCGCGGCAACGGTTCCCGCAACGCTTTCGGAGGGGGTCAGGGGAACTCTGTCTTTGAGTCAGACGGGAAACCCCGCATTGCTCGGAGCGCTGGGATGGTGGGCCTTCGACGTCGGGGTACTTCTGGCCTGCCTGAAGGCGTTCGGGGGCGATCCGGCGATCGCGGTCGTGGTCATGGCCTATTTCGTCGGCATGCTGGCAAACACCCTGCCCGTGCCCGGCGGCATCGGGGCGGTCGACGGCGGAATGATCGGCGCCCTGATCGGGTTTGGCGTCGACAGCGGGCTGGCGATTGTCGGCGTCCTCAGCTACCGACTGTTCGCTTTTTGGATCCCGATTATTCCTGGCGTTCTCGCATACATTCAGCTGATAAGAGCCGATCCCGCCGAGGGTCCGGGGCATGACCGCCCGAAGCGACTGACCTGACTTTGATGCGCCGGTGTGCTCAGGCTCTCGTCGCCACGGGCACCTCGGCAAGGGTTTCTTCAAGAGCGCGGGTCCATTCGAGGAAATGGCGATCGGCAAGGAAACGCTCCCGCACTCGCTGCAGTGGGGTCCAGCATCCGTACTGGTCCGCAGATCCGGTCCGCATTCAGCCGCTAGCACCGCCGCGCTAGTTTCCCCACGCCGACGGCTAGAGCGCCGACGGGTAGGTCTCGGGCGGCTCGCCCAGCTCCCATCCGGCGGTCCGCTCGAGCGGTTCTACCGCGCGGGTCTCGTCAAGGTGGATTACCGCGTCGAACTGGGAGGCGATCCGGGCTGCGAAGTAGTGGCTCTGACGCTCGGTCTCGGGTCGGTAGATCACGCCGATCGCCCGCTCCAGGCGCGGTTTGCGCAGGGCGGAGCCCGCCTCGCTGCCCGCAAACCGCAGCAGGAAGCGCGGCTCTCCGAGCTGGTGGAAGAGAGCCTCATAGCTCTCCGGAAGCGCCGGGCGAACCCGCTTGAGCTCGGCTGGGTCGTCCCAGGCAGAAGCCGCCGTAACGGTCCCCCGATATGTGGTGAACCCGACCAAGGCGGCGTCGCCGGGGTGTCGAGCGCGAGTGAGCTGGCCCACATTGAGCTCTCCGCGCGCGCCCATCTCCGTCCGCCGCGCATCCCCAATGTGAGAGTTGTGCTCCCAGACGACCAGCTTGGCGCGCTCGCCGTGGCGCTCCATGTGGGCGATGAGGTTGTCCAGGGTGTCCGCCATGTGGGTATCTCGCAGGTTCCACGAGGAAACGTGTGCGGAAAACATCGTCCTGTAGTACTCCTCGGCGTTGGCGACCAGGAGCGCGTTCTGCTCGGCGTAGAACTGATCGTCCTCGGCCGCGAGCCCGTCGCGCCGCAGGTAGCCGAGCGAGTTGCGGTGCAACTCCACAAGCTGCTCAACGACGCCAAGGCGGCAGGATTCGCTGATCCCGAGGCTGACGGCTCGCCCGTACTCCTGGGCCTCGCCGCCGAAGTGCTCGAAGCACGCATACCTCTCCCGGGCGCGCTCGGCCGCCGACGGATCGACCTTCTCCAGGTAGGCAACCACCTCCTCGACCGAGGTGTAGAGGCTGTAGAGGTCGAGGCCATAGAACCCAGCCTGCTGCCCAGGCTCGCTGCTCTCGTTGTGGGCGCGAAGCCAGCCGACGAAGTCGAGCACTTCGGCGTTGCGCCACATCCAGGTCGGGAAGCGCCGAAACCCGCGCAGCGCTTCCTCCGCGTCGGCGTCCTCGCGAGCGCCGCGGACGTAGCGGTTGACGCGGTAGGCGTCCGGCCAGTCAGCCTCGACCGCCACCCCGGAGAAACCCTTCTCCTCGATCAGCCTGCGTGTGATTAGGGCCCGCTCGCGGTAGAACTCATGTGTGCCGTGCGACGCCTCGCCGAGTAGGACGAGTCTCGCCTCGCCGATCTGCTCCAGCAGCGGGTCGTAGTCTCGCGCCGAGCCCGAGAGCGGGTGGGCCAGGCGCAGGAGCGCATCAACCGCTTCCCCGCGATCGCTGCTTGTCGCCAGCCGATCCACGACTCTCAGCCGTCCCTCAGGGCGCCGACGGTCTTGAGCGCCGACAGCTTCTCAACGAACCACTCGCCGGCAAGCTCAGCGGCCGCAGCAAGGGTGCCGGGCTCCTCGAAGAGGTGGCCGGCACCGGCGACGACGGCGAGCTCGCAGTGAGCAGGGATCAGGACCTCGGCCTGACGGTTGAGCTTCATGACCTCGGGGTCGTGGCCCCCGACGATCAGCAAGGTGGGGGCGTTGACCTCCCGCAGCGAGGATCCGGCAAGGTCGGGGCGCCCCCCGCGTGAAACGACGGCGCCGACCTCCCGCGGGAGCTGCGCCGCCGCGATCAGGGCCGCGGCGGCCCCGGTGCTGGCGCCAAAGTAGCCCACGGGAAGTGCTTCGAGCGGGTCCTGATCTCGGACCCAGCGGGTGGCCTCCACCAGCCGTTCGCCGAGGAACTCAACAGCGAATACTTTGGCGCGATCCCGCGCTTCCCGTTCGGTAAGCAGGTCGAAGAGCAGAGTCGCCAGCCCGAGACCGTGCAGCCTGCGCGCCACGGCGACGTTACGCGGGCTGTGCCGGCTGCTGCCGCTGCCGTGGGCGAAGAGGACAATGCCGATGGGGTCGCGTGGCACGAAGAGCTCACCCGGCAGGCTCACTTCGCCAGCCTCGACCATCACCTCACGGGTGTCGGGCCCGCCGTTTCCGTTGGAGGAATGGAGCAGGCGGAGAACCTCCTCGTCGGGCACCTGGGAGAAGTCGCGATACCAGCGGCCGACGCCATCGAGCGAGCGAGGCGTGAGCAGGGTCACGACTTCGTCTGCCTCCGTGCCGAGCCGCTGGGCGACCCCTGAGTCGCACACCGGTACGGCGAGCACGAGCCGCTTCGGCTTGCGGGCCTTGACAGCCCGAAGGGCCGCAGCGTCGGTGACTCCGGTGGCGACGCCATCGTCCACCACGATCACGGTTCGCCCGCTCAGGTCGACGGGTGGCCTTTCGCCTCGGTACAGCGCCACCCGACGCCGGAGCTCGGCTGTCTCGCGGTCGATGATGGCCCGGAGCTCCTCATCGCTGACCCCCAGCGCCCTAACGGTCGCCTGATTGATCACCCCCGTCCCATCCTCGGCGACAGCGCCCATGCCGAGCTCGGGATTGTGGGGTGCTCCCAGCTTGCGGACGGCGAGCACCTCTAACGGCGCCCCCAGGGCGGTTGCGATCTCACGCGCAACGGGCACGCCACCGCGGGGGAGGGCCACGACGATCGGCTGCTCGTTGCGGAGAGGCATCAGGCGCTCGGCGAGCCTGGCGCCCGCTTCGGTGCGGTCGCGAAAGCCGTTGGCTTGGATCATCCGGCGAGCACCGTCTTGAGGTCTTTCGGGAAGACGGCCATCACGTCCTCGATCTCTCCCTCGGAGACGTGGCGGCGGAGCACCCGTGCTGCCGCCTCGCATGCATACGATGCCTCCGTTTCGCCGGGCAATAGCGCCTCCTCGGCTACTCGTCTCAGAAACTCGTCGACCGAGCGGTAGCTCATCGGGGTCCTGCTCGGTACCCATCCCTCGTAATAGATCCCTCGGATCAGCTCAGGCAGCTGGGCTGCGAGTTGAGCCGCCTCGTCCACTGTCAGCCGGTCTCGAACCGCGTGCAGGTAGGCACGCAGGACATGGTAGGCGGACCGGCGGTCCTCGGTTCCGAGCTCACGGGCAAGCTCGTTCAGCCAGACGTTCGTCTTTTCGACGCTGCGATCGATCAGATCGACTTCCGACATGACCTAGGGTCACCCAGGCGAGGTCGCATCAGGTCTCGCCACCTGTCTTCGTGGCGGCAAACTACGTACCGCTCTAGACCGCGATCACGAAGCTCCGCAGCGCGAGCGAGGGCGACTACGAACCGGTTGCGGGAGCAAAAAGATTGGTTCTTTCCAGCTTCTACGGAGAGATGGACGGCCTGATCGGCCGGTGGAAGGCGGCCAACTACCTCACCGCCGCCCAGATCTACCCAGCACCACCGTCACCATCGGCCTCGCGGTCGGAGGTGCGGTTCCTACTCTTCTCTTACTGCCGAGGTCAGCATAAGGGGCTGATCGCTCGCCACGCCGATGTCGGCGCGAAGCATGAAGCTGACCGTTGAATCGAGG
This sequence comes from uncultured Actinomycetes bacterium, assembly GCA_963725315.1. GTDB lineage: Bacteria > Actinomycetota > Thermoleophilia > Solirubrobacterales > 70-9 > JBBRHQ01. The sequence continues at coordinate 93,656 of CAVRYA010000001.1, forward strand.
TGCGTGCCTCGACTAGGAAACCTCTGGCACGTTCTCCTGTAGCTCATTCAGCCACACTGCTGCCGAGCCGTCACTGGGCGCTCGCCAGTCGCCGCGCGGCGAAAGCGATCCTCCCGAACCGACCTTTGGCGAGTTGGGAAGGGCGGAGCGCTTGAACTGGCTCGTCTGGAAGAAGCGCTCGCAGAAGACCCCCAACCAGCGCTTGATTTCGCCGAGTGAGTACTCGTTGCGCCCTTCCTCGGGCATCAGATCGGGCCAGCGGCCGGAGCTCCGGTCGCACCAGGCATGGTGCGCGAGGAAGGCGACCTTGCTCGGCCGGTAGCCGAAGCGGAGGACGTAGTAGAGGAAGAAGTCCTGGAGCTCGAACGGCCCGACGACGCTCTCCGAGTCCTGCCCCGGCTCCAGAACCCCGCCGGTCGCCGGTACCAGCTCCGGGGAGATCGCGGTGTTGAGGACCGAGCGCATGACATCGCTCGCCTCCGTCCCCAGCTCGTTGGAATCCGCGACCCAGCGGATCAGGAACTGAACGAGGGTCTTCGGCACCGAGGCGTTGACGTTGTAATGGGACATCTGGTCGCCTACCCCGTAGGTGCACCAGCCCAGCGCCAGCTCCGAGAGGTCGCCGGTGCCCACCACCAGGCCCGCATGGCGGTTGGCGAGCCGGAACAGGTGCGAGGTGCGCTCCCCGGCCTGGACGTTTTCGTAGGTCGTGTCGTAGGCGGCCGCTCCGCCCGCGGCCGGATGATCGAGGTCGCGAAGCATCTGGGTTGCCGACGGGCGGATGTCGATCTCCAGCGCGGTCGCGCCCACGGCTGCCATCAGGCGTCGCGCGTTGCCCACGGTCAGCTCGCTCGTCGCGAACCCCGGCATCGTGTAGGCGAGGACGTTGGAGCGCGGCAGCCCGAGCTCGTCCATCGCCCGCGTGGCAACGATCAACGCCTGCGTGGAGTCGAGCCCGCCGGAGACACCGATGACGGCCTTTTGGATTCCCGTCGCGCGAAGCCGCGTCGCTAGGCCCTGGACCTGGATCCGGTAGACCTCCTCGCAGCGCTCGTCGCGCGGAACCGGATCAGCGGGCACGTAGGGGAAGCGCTCCACCGCTCGCCGCAGCGGCACCACAGCAGCCGGCAGGCCGAGCTCGAAGCCGATCCTCCGAATCCCAAGAAGCCGCTCCCGGTGGTCGTGGGCGCAGTCGGCGAAGCTCGTCGTTCGCTCGCGGTCGGCGACCAGGCGATCGAGATCGACGTCGGCCGTGATCAGCGCCTCGCCGGCGGCGAAGCGCTCGCTCTCGGCGAGCTGATCGCCGTTCTCGCAGATCAGCGCCTGGCCGTCCCAGGCGAGGTCGGTGGTCGACTCGCCGGAGTCGGCGGCGGTGTACAGGTAGGCGGCGATCGTGCGCGCGGATTGCGAAGCGCAAAGCGATCGCCGGTACTCCGCCTTGCCGATCGTGATGTTGCTGGCCGAGAGGTTGGCAAGCACCGTCGCCCCGGCGAGCGCCGAGTATGTGCTGGGCGGAAGCGGAGCCCACAGGTCCTCGCAGACCTCAACGCCGAGGACGAAACCAGGAAGATCGACGCACTCGAACAGGAGGTTGGCGCCGAACGGCACCTCCTGTCCGAGCACGGTAGCGGTGTCGGATACCGCATCGCGGGCGGCGCAGAACTGGCGCTTTTCGTAGTACTCGCGGTAGTTCGGCAGGTAGCTCTTCGGCACCACCCCGAGGACGGCGCCGCGGTGGATCACAACTGCAGTGTTAAAGAGGCGCTGGTCAACCAACAAGGGCGCACCGACGACGATCACCGGCCAAGCGTCGGCGCTCTCGGTGACCACGTGCCGCAGCCCGTCGTTCACTGAATCGAGCAGAGCGGCCTGGTGGAACAGGTCGTCGACGCTGTAGGCGGAGATGCCGAGCTCGGGGAAGACGACAAGCGCCACGTGATCCGCGGAAGCCCTCCGGGCGAGCGCGAGGGTGTGATCGGCGTTCAGGGTCGGCTCGGCCACCCGCACGCGCGGAACGGCGGCGGCCACGCGCGTAAAGCCGTGCGCGTACAGGGTTCCGAACGGCAGCGCGTTGCGGGGGTGGGTCGTGATGCCGCTCATCGGCTCCAGTATCGCGACCCCGGGCACCGGCGGAACCCGCGGCTTTCCCGGCATGCGAATCGGGGGGCTGATACGGAAGGATGCGGAGGCCCATGGTGGTTCCCTCCGAACGTTGACACGGCTGCGGCTGTGGCCGCCTACGAGTCGGTCTACCGCGCGGCTTGCGCTGATGCCCGTGACCGCGCATTCGCGCCGGTCATCCGATCATGACTGCCATCTCCAGGGTGGCGGCTGCGGTTCCCTGATGAGCGGGCTCGCCGCTATCGCCCTCGCCACAGGGCTCGTCTGCGCCTTGGCTCCCTTCGCCCAGGCTGCCCGCATAACCGCAACGGCCTCTGCCCACGACGTTTCGCTGATCTGGCTCAGCCTCTACGGCGTGGGAAGCGCCGTCTGGCTCACCTGTAGTGTGACGATCGGAAGCCTGCCGCTGGTCGTCAGCCAGTCGAGTCGGGGCGAACGGTTCAATTTCGCCGCACGAGCGGGATTGCGGGGTGTTCCGCTACCAGGTTGCTACCGATTCGCCCACCAAACGGGCGTACGCCGACCGGTAGCGAGGACGGCTCAGCGCGGTTAGTCTGACGACCGCTGTGGCAACCACCGGCGACCTCAGAGACTTGCTTGACGGCCAGTTCACCCGCGTCGCTCCCCTCACCCGGCTCTGGCCCGGCGGGTGGTGGAGCTGCCAACGCCTTGTAGACGCTCCTGACGAGTCTCCTCGGTCAAGGCTCGGTCAGGGAGTTGACCAAGTTGGCGGTGCACCGAAACAGCGCCCGCCACGGTGCGATGAAGGGGTCGTGCCCCACCCGCGATACTGCGGGGAGAATGAGAACTCCGGACGAATTCAGAACTCCGGCGGGTCTGCTGCTCTTCGTCCTCTGCGACTACGGGGGCAGGTTGCACATCGCCGAGCCCAAGGCTCTTGACTGGCACACCGAGACAATCAAGACTTGCTGTGGCCGCGAGTGGCCGCTTCCGGAGCGCACGGTCCCCTGGGACGAGGTGGATGTGGACGACATCTGCAAGACCTGCCTGCGGTCCTCTCAAGTGGCGCATTTGAAGATAGGTCACAAACAGTTCTGGAGCCGCCTGCTTCACTAACGCGGTCCCCCTCTGCGGCGGTCCCACGTGCGTTCGGCGGGTTCGGGTCCAGGGAGCTATTCGATCTACTGCCCGAGTCCAATGGGGCTGACGCTCGCTGAACCAGAAAGTTGCTTTGGCTGACACGGCGGCAACGTTTGAAGGACACGGAGAGGCGCGGTTGGCTCTCGACGCCGCCGGGCTTGAGGAGTCCGAATCGGGTCGTAGTAATCGGACGCTGCAGGCCGGAGGCCCGTCAGGACGCCTCAGGCCGGTCAGGTCGCAGGGCTGCCTCCCCCGCTCCGCCGTCGATCAGCTGACGGAGGTCGGATCCCTCCCGTACGCCCCTTCTTGGCAAGGCATCCCCGAGGGGCGGATACTGCGCAGGCGATGTCGCAGGAGAACGTGGAGGCGTTCAAACGAGCCGTTGAGGCAAACAACCGGGGAGACGTCGAAGCCGGGCTGAAGGAACTCGACCCCGAGGTCGAGTGGCATCCAGCGTTGGTCACGTCGCTGGAAGCGGAAGCGACGGTCTATCGGGGACACGATGGCGTGCGTGAGTGGTTCCGAACCGTGTCCGAGGCGTTTACTGAGCGCCACACCGAGGTCGAGGAAATCCGAGACCTGGGCGATCGAATCGTCGCGATTGGCCACATCCGCATGCGTGGCGAGGCGAGTGGAGCCGATACCGAGTCCCCGATCGCCTACCTGGTCGATTACAGGCACGGCAGGGCGACTCAGGTTCGCAGCTACCTGGATCCGAAGGCTGCCCTCGAAGCCGCCGGGCTGCGGGAGTAGGCGATGTCGCAGGAGAACGTGGAGGTCCTTCGGACGGCCTATGCACAGACGAGGGCACGGGGGTCGAGGCGATCTTGGAGCACGCGACGGAGGACGTCGTTTGGATCAGCGACCCACAGTTTCCCGGCGGGGGGACGCACAAGGGCAAGGAGAACGTGCGGTGGTGGTTGAACAAAATATGGATCTACGAGGAGGTCTCGATAGACGTCGAGGAGATCATCGACCTCGACGACAGGGCGCGGGGATCACCCGCTGCCACGCTGCCCCCCGGACGCGCCCAGAGTGGACTGGCTGTGGTGCCACCTGGTTTCGTTCAGGGATGGGATGATCAGCCAGGCGCAAAGCTTCCTCGATAGGCACAGCGCACTCAAAGCCGCCGGCTGTCGGATTAGCGCCCCCACCCGCCCACATGGCCCCGCGCCCTTGCCCGACCGGGCGTCGACCTCGGCGGCGAAAGGTGGATCTGCGGTGTTTCGAGCGATGCAAAAAACCGGCCAGGCCCCGAGGCCGGGATCTCGCCCGGCCTCGGGTGGACTCACATCAACAGCCTGGCGAGAGCTAAGGCCATTTCGTGGCCCGTGAGTCGCCGAACGTGGCTATATCAACCAATCGCCTGCATGATGAGCGGCACGGCCTCCTCGACCCTCAGCATCACCTTGCTGTCGTACTCGACCCACTGCGTGTAGTTCTGCAGGTTCGCGTACACCCCCGCGACATCATCGGTATCGGAAATCACCACGCCGTGGCTGCCGTCGGCAGCCACGTAGTGCGCCGTCGTGCCCGGTCCGGGACCCTCCTTGGCGAAGACCTCCAACAGCTGCTTGGTCTCCTCGTTGCTGAGGTAGGGCTTGATCTTGTACGTCGTCACGAAAAGCATGCTTCTCCCCTCGCTTGTTGGTCGCATGGCGACCCTATCCGAAAGATCACCACCCGGCGGCGGGGAACTTCTCTGTGGAGAGAGCTCACGCTGCCCCTCGCCATGTCGCTGCTACCGATTCGCCCCCCGGCTACCACCCCGCTTGCTACCGATCAGCTACCGATTCTCAGCGGGGCCGGGTTTCCCAGGCGTGTGTCGCCGTGCTTGCGAATCCCGGCCTCAGGCGGCGATCTCCCGCCGTGTCGCGGCTTGTCGCGATCTGACGGGGAGACTGAACGAGTCGGGGCGCCCGGATTCGAACCGGGGATCTTTCGGCCCCAAACCGAATGCGATGACCAGGCTTCGCTACGCCCCGAGGCGATGGGAGTCTACGGCCCATTCCCGCCGGAGGCGATCGATCCATGCCTGCAATTGGGATCGGAATCGAGTGTCGCAGGCGCGGATCGTCAGGACACCGTGCTTGCAGCGCCAGACTCGCCCCGAGAGCTGACCGCTGTTTGATTTGCGCTGCAGCTCGATGGCATCGGGATCGATTCCCAACGTATCGGCCCAGAACCGGCGCAGCTCACCAACATCCTGATCGGCGTGGAAATGCACCGAATACCGAACCGGGTTCCTGGCGCATCGATCGAACCAGTTCCTCGCGAGAACCATCACCGCCGGATCCGAGTTGGCCAAGGACACCCGGTTGCGATCCCGCTTGTACCCCTCTCCGATGTACATGCACACGAAATCGCGAAAGGTGGGGTCCTGTTCGTACCGATCGAAAAGCCCTTCGCCTTCCCGGTAGGCGGCGCGGCGAAGCTCCAAATGCCTGCGATGCATCGCCGCACCCGCCCGGCGCGCGGCAAGCGTCTGATCTTTGGTGGTCGGGATCGGTAGATCGCGCACCCAGTAGTAGATCGTCGTCCTGGACAGCGCCAGGCGCTCCGCCAGCTCGTCGATCGTCAGCTGCTTCTTGACCCGCATCTCGCGGGCCTTCTCGCGGATGTAGGCCGGGTGGGCCATGGACGAACATATGTTCGCATCCGCCGCGGACGGACCTACCGGGTAGCTTTCGCTCCCGATGGCCGACGTCCGCCCCTTTCCCGCCCTGCACTACGACCTCGAGCGCGTCTCCTCGCTGGCCGACGTCACCGCTCCTCCCTATGACGTGATCGACGCCGGGCAGCGGGCCGAGCTGCTGGCCCGGTCGCCCTTCAACGTGGTCGAGGTCGATCTGCCGCAGACCGGAGAGGGCGGCGACCCCTACGAGCACGCGGCGGAGACGATCGCCGAGTGGACGCTCCAGGGCATCCTCACCCAGGACCGCGAGCCCTCGATCTGGGCGCTGACCCAGGACTACACGTCGCCCGACGGCGCCCAGCACACCCGCCACGGCATCCTCGCCCGGGTCGGGGTCGAGGACTACGGCCCCGGGCGGGTGCGCCCGCACGAGCGGACCCAGCCCGGCCCGAAGCTCGACCGCCTCAACCTCACCCGCGCCACCCATTTCAACCTCTCGCCGATCTTCTCCCTCTCGAGCGAGGACGCCTGGCCGCTGGTCGAGCCCGCAACCGGGGATGCGCCCTGGGGCGAGGTCCGCGACGACGACGGCACCGTGCACCGGGTCTGGCGGGTCACCGATCCGGAGATCCACGAGGCGGTCGCCTCCCGCCTCACCGATGCCGAGCTGCTGATCGCCGACGGCCACCATCGCTACGAGACCGCCCGCGCCTTCATGGAGGAGGTGGGAGGCGAGGGGGCCCACTGCTACACGCTGATGGCGCTGACCGGGCTCGACGATCCCGGCCTCACCGTCTTCCCCACCCATCGCCTGATCTCCGGGCTGGCCGGCGATACCGAGGGCCAGCAGCGCCTCGGCAACGGCCTGCGCGAGCTGTTCGAGGCCGAGGAGGTCTCCCTCGAGGAGCTCGACCCCGCGGGCGAGTCAGGGATCGGCGTCTTCGGCTCCTACGATTCCCACCACCGCCGCGGCTTCCGCCTGCGGCTCAAGGACACCGGCGAGCTCGACCGCCTGCTCCCCGGCAAGCCGCAGGCCTACCGCCACCTCGACGCGGTGATCCTCGAGACCCTGGTGCTGAAGGGGATCCTCGGGATGAGCGAGGAGGACATCGCCGCCAAGCGCGGGATCGGCTACGCGAAGAGCATCCCCGACTCGCTCGAGCGGCTCGCCGAGGGCGCCTACGACGTCGCCTTCCTGCTCCGACCCACCCCGGTCGAGCAGGTCCGCGAGGTCGCCGGCTCCGGCGAGACGATGCCGCCGAAGTCCACCTACTTCTTTCCCAAGCTGCTCTCGGGCCTGGTCTTCAACCCGCTCGACTGAGCCCGCTCCGCCGCCGCCCGGGCCGCGGCGAACCCCGAATAGGATGGGCACGTGGTGAAGATCTACACCCGCAAGGGCGACGACGGCACGACCTCGCTCTGGTACGGCGGCCGGGTGCCGAAGTCCGACAGCCGCACCGAGGCATACGGCTCGCTCGACGAGGCGACCTCGGCGCTGGGCGCGGCGCGGGCCCTCTGCGGTCCCGGCGAGGAGGAGCTGGCCGGCGACATCCTCGGCCTCCAGGACGCCCTGTTCGTCGCCGGCGCCGAGCTGGCGACCGCGCCGGAGGCGGCGGAGCGCCTCGAGGACGGCGTCAGCCGGGTCACCGACGCGATGGTGACCGAGCTCGAGGGGCTGATCGACAAATACATGGCGCAGGTCGAGCTGCCGCCGAAGTTCGTGATCCCCGGCGGCACCCGGCTGTCGGCCGCGCTCGACGTCGCCCGGGCGACGATTCGCCGGGCCGAGCGGCGGGTCTCCGCGCTGGCCGAAGCGGGCGAGCTGGCCGATGACACCGTGATTCGCTTCGTCAACCGCGCCTCCGACCTCGCCTACGCGATGGCCCGTGCCGCCGACACCGACGACCCGGCCCTGTTCGCGGGCCGCGGAGAAGGGCTGAGCGTTGGTAACCGTCGTCGCGCGGCGCGGCCAGGGCTACGCCCACGAGGTCGAGATCGAGGGCGGGCACACGCTGGTGATCGACGAGCCGCTCGAGAGCGGCGGCACCGATCAGGGCCCCTCCCCGACCAGGGTGCTGGCCGCCTCGCTCGCCGCCTGCACCGCGATCACCCTCGAGATGTACGCAGACCGCAAGCAGTGGGCTGTCGGCGACGTCGAGGTCGAGGTCGGGATGGAGTTCAGCGGAGTCGTGCCCACGGAGTTCACCGTGACCCTGCGCCTGCCGAAGGAGCTCAGCGACGAGCAGCAGGAGCGGATCCGCGTGATCGCCGGCAAGTGCCCCGTCCACCGCGCCCTCGAGGCCGAGGGCGGGGTCGAGATCCGCGACCGGATCGAGCTCGTCTAGGCGGATGGACCTCGGCCTGGCCGACCGCAGCTGCGTCGTCACCGGGGCCAGCCGGGGGATCGGGCTCGAGACCGCCCGCCAGCTCTGCGCCGAGGGAGCGAACGTGCTGCTCGTCGCGCGCGACCCCGAGACGCTGGCCGCGGCCGCGGCCGAGGCGGGAGCCGCCGGCGGCCAGGCGGCGCCCCTTGCCCTCGACATCACCGCAGAGGACTCCGGCGAGCGGATGCTGGCTGCGGCGAGTGAGCGATTCGGCGGCCTCGACGTGCTCGTCAACAACGCCGGCGTCGCCAAGTGGCGCCGGCTCGAGGAGGTGCCGGAGGAGGACTGGCGCCTGCAGTACGAGCTCAACGTGATCGCCCCGCTGCGGGCGATGCGCGCGGCCCTGCCCGGGATGGCCGAGCGCGGCTGGGGCCGGGTCGTAAACGTCTGCTCGACCGCCGGCAAGCGTCCCTCCGCGGCGATGCCCGAGTACTCGGTGGCGAAGGCGGCCGAGCTCTCGCTCTCGCGGCTCTTCGCCGACCGCTACGCCGGCCAGGGGGTGCTGGTCAACGCGGTCTGCCCGGGGCCGACGACCTCGGAGATGTGGATGGAGCCGGGCGGCCTGCTCGACCAGTCACAGGAGATGTCGGGCGCCGGCAGCCGCGAGGCGGCGCTCGAGGAGGCCGGCGCCAAGCGCCCGATCGGCCGCCTTGCCGAGGTGGGCGAGATCGCCGCCGCGATCGTCTTCCTCTGCTCCGAGCGCGCCTCATACGTCGCCGGCGCCGCCTGGAGCGTCGACGGCGGCACCGTGCAGGTGATCATCTGAGCGAGCGACCTCCGCCGGCTGCTTCTCTCACCCGAGGAGGCCGCGACGATGGAGGCCCACGGCGCCACCGACGCCGCCGTGCTGCTGGCGCTCTACGGCTGGCCCGACGACCCGGGCCTGATCTTCACCGAGCGCCGCGCCGACCTGCGCCGCCACGCCGGGGAGATCTCCTTCCCCGGCGGGCGCCAGGACCACCCCGGCGAGGACCTGCTCGAGACCGCCCTGCGCGAGGCCGAGGAGGAGATCGGCCTCGACCCGGCAGCGGTCGAGGTGATCGGGGCGCTGCCACCGATCGGCGACCTTCGTCACCTCCTACAAGGTCCACCCCTTCGTCGGCCTGGTCGGCCACCCCCGCGACCTCGGCCTCGAGCCGAGCCCGGCGGAGGTCGAGACCGTGCTCACCTTCTCGCTCGAGGTGCTGCGCGAAGGGTTCGGCATGCGCCGCCTGGTCCGACGGGGCGTCCCGATCCGCACCCCGACCTTCACGGTCGAGGAGCACCTGATCTGGGGCGCGACCGCGCGGATCCTCGGCGACCTGCTCGAGCGCCTCGACGCCCGGCCGAGCAGCTCCTAGACGTCCTTCTCGATCGGGACGCTGACCAGGTTGCCCCACTCGGTCCAGGAGCCGTCGTAGTTCTTGACGTCGCCCTCGCCGAGCAGCTCGTGCAGGACGAACCAGGTGTGAGCCGAGCGCTCGCCGATCCGGCAGTAGGCGATGATCGGCTTGCCGTCGGAGATCACGCCCTTCGAGGTGTAGAGGTCGCGCAGCTCCTCGGCGGACTTGAAGGTGCCGTCCTCGTTGACCGCCTGCGCCCAGGGGACCGAGGCGGCGCCGGGGATGTGGCCGGCCCGCTGCGCGCCCTCCTGCTCGTAGCCGGCCATCGCGATCAGCTCGCCCGAGAACTCCTGCGGGCTGCGGACGTCGACCAGATTGGTCGAGGCGCCGAGGGCCCCGGCGACCTCGTCGCGCTTGGCGCGGATGCTCTCGTCGCCCGCCCGGGCGCGTGAAGGTGGCGGCGCCGTAGTCGGGGACCTCGGTCACCGTCTCGCGGTCCTCGGCGATCCACTTCTCGCGCGGGCCGTTGATCAGCTTCACCCTGTCGTGGCCGTAGTAGAGGAAGTACCAGTAGGTGTAGGCGGCGAACCAGTTGTTGCGATCGCCATAGAGGACGACGGTGTGGTCGTTGGTGATCCCGCGGCTGCCCATCAGCTCGCCGAAGGCCTCGGGGTCGAGGAAGTCGCGCTTGACCTGGTCCTGGAGGTCGAGCTTCCAGTCGAAGCCGATCGCGCCGGGGATGTGCGCCTCGGCGTACAGCGCCGGGTTCTCGTCCACCTCGACGATCCGGATCGAGTCGTCATCGAGGTGCTCGGCGACCCAATCGGTCTCCACCAGCACGTCGTTTGCGTAGCCCATCCCGAACCTCCGCGAAGTCGTGTGATCGCTGATTACCGAATCCTTTCCGAGCCTAGTCCTTTGGAATCGCGGGCGCTCCGCCGTATTCCGGGCTGGGGCCTGGACGATCGACGGCCGACTTCCTACCCGGTGAGCCCGATCGCCGCTGCGGCCATCTCCCCCGCCCAGCCCCGCGGGTCGGCGGGGTCGGCGGTGACGATCTCGACCGGGATCCGCCACGTCCGCGACGCCGCCCGCACGATCTCCGCCCGCCCTCCAGCACCTCCGGCGCGACCGTCCCGGCCGCCTCGTAGAGGAAGCCGCGGACCGGCGTGTCGACGAGGCGCTCGAGCAGGGCCTCCAGACGCGGGCCGTGGATCGCGGCAACCTCCTCGGCCTCGCCCGACCGCCGAGCCCAGCAGCCAGGCGACCACGGCGACGTCGCCGACCAGGTCGAGAACGGTCCCCGGGCGCTCGGGATCGGCGAGCGCCGGCTCGATCCCGGCGGCGGCGATCTCCGCCAGCCCGGACTCGGTGCGCGAGGTGCCGCGGACCGCCCAGCCGCGCTCGACCATCTGAACCCCCAGCGACCTGCCGCGGCAGCCGCAGCCGACGATCAGCGCCCGCGCCACCTGCCGCTCAGGCCGCTCCGAAGGGGCCGCGACCGCGCAGGCGGTTGACTTCGTCCTCGGCGACCTTCTGCCGCAGCTCGCGCTCGGTCAGCTCGGGAGCCCCCCGCCGCCGGCGCATCTCGTTCTGGGCGTCGATCATCTGCTGGATGTCGTCGAGCTCCAGCTCCGCCTCCACCTCGGGCGAGCGGGTCGGCTTCCAGTCGACCAGGTCGGCGCCGCTGCCGGGGTAGAAGTGGCCAACCAGGAGCAGCACGCCGATCAGGAATGCGAGGATCGCCAGCGTCGCCAGAATGAACCCCACGGGGCCAGGATAGGGCGTGGCGGGGCGAGGAACAACTTGCGGCGGCTTCGCCGCCTTACATGCCTGTGCCGGCGCTAACACCGCGCCGGCGGACAGTATTGGTTAGCCTCGCCCGGGCATGCCTGCGCAGGACCTATCGAGCGTCGACGGCGAGATCCTCCCCACGGCCGAGGCGACGGTGCCGCTCAAGGACGACGGCCTCTACCGCGGCGACGGCGCCTTCGAGGTGATCCGCCTCTACGGCGGCACGCCGTTCGCCCTCGGCGAGCACCTCGACCGCCTCGAGCGCTCGGCGAAGGCGGTCCGGCTCGCCTTCGACCGAGCCGCCCTGGAGGCCGAGATCGCGGCGCTGCTGGCCGAGCACGGCGAGGGCGAGGCACAGCTGAGGCTGATCGTCACCCGCGCGGGCCGGCGGATCGCCGCCACCGAGCCGCTGCCCGAGCACGCCGAGACCGTCGCCCTCGCCGCAGTCACCTACAGCCCGTCCGTGATCCTCAACGGGGTCAAGTCGCTCTCCTACGCCGCCAACATGCAGGCGACGCGGCTGGCGCAGGAGGCGGGGGGCGACGAGGCGGTGCTGATCACCCCCACCGGGACGGTGCTCGAGGCCCCCACCTCCACCCTTTTCTGGGTCTCGGCCGAGGACGGGACCCTGCGCACCACCGAGCTGGATGCCGGCGTGCTTCAGTCGATCACCCGCGAGCGCCTGATCGAGGAGATGCACGTCGAGGAGGGCTCCTTCGGGATCGACGACCTGCGAGCCGCCCGGGAGGCATTCCTGGCCTCCACGGTGCGCGAGGTGCAGGCAGTCTCCTCGCTGGACGGCCGCCCCTACCCAGCCGTCCGGGGGCCCCGCACCGAGGAGGCCGCCGCCGCCTTCGGCGGGGTGCTCGAGCGCCAGCTCGGGAGCTGAGGCGAGGGCCGCGTCCCGCCTGGCGCGCCGCGTCGGATAGCCTCGCGGCGGATGGACTTCGAGCTCACCGACGAGCAGCGCCTGATCTCCGAGGCCGCGCGTGAGTTCTCCGACCGCGAGATCCTGCCCCGCGTGCGCGAGAACGACCGCGCCGGGCGCTTCGACATCGAGCTGGCCCGCAAGATCGGCGAGGTCGGCTACCTCGGGGCCCCGGTTTCCGAGGAGTACGGCGGCCGCGGACTCGACTACATGGGCTACGGGCTGATCGTCGAGCAGATCGGCCGCGCCGACTCCGCCGCGCGCACCGTCGTCTCGGTGCAGACCTCGCTCGTCTGCGGCTCGATCGAGCGCTGGGGAAGTGAGGAGCAGAAGCGCAGCCTGCTGCCGCGGCTCTGCTCGGGCGAGGCCTTCGGCTGTTTCGGGCTGACCGAGCCCGACACGGGCTCGGACGCCGCAAACCTGCGCACCAGGGCGAAGAAGACCGACGGCGGCTGGTCGATCAGCGGCCAGAAGATGTGGATCTCGCTCGGCAACTTCGCCGAGACCGCGCTGATCTTCGCCCAGACCGACCCGGACAAGAAGCACCGGGGCCTGGCCTGCTTTCTCGTCCCCACCGACAGCGACGGCTTCAGCACCCAGGAGATCCACGGCAAGCTGGGGCTGCGCGCCTCCGACACCGCCTCGCTCGCCCTCGACGAGGTCGAGGTCGGCGACGATGCGCTGCTGGGCGAGGTCGGCGACGGGTTCAAGGTGGCGATGAGCGCCCTCGACGCCGGGCGCTACAGCGTCGCCGCCGGCTGCGTCGGGATCTGCGACGGCTGCGTCGACGCCTCGGTCGCCTACTCGACTGAGCGCAAGCAGTTTGGCGTTCCCCTGGCCCGCTTCCAGCTCGTCCAGGAGATGATCGCCGAGATGATCGTCAAGCGGGACGCCGCCCGGATGCTCGTCTGGCGCGCCGGCGACCTCAAGGACCGCGGGCTGCCGAACACCACCGAGACCTCGGTGGCCAAGTACTACGCGACCGAGTCGGCGGTCGAGTGCGCCAACCTGGCGATCCAGGTGCACGGCGGCTCCGGCTACGTCGACGACTACCCGGTCGAGCGATACCTGCGCGACGCCCGGGTGACGACCCTCTACGAGGGGACCTCGCAGATCCAGAAGCTGATCATCGGCCGGGCGGCGACGGGGATCAACGCGATGCTTCCGCTGGTCGAAGGGGCGGACTAGCCGTCGCCAACTTCGTCGAGACGACGATCGACGGGCACGTCGCTCTGCTGCGGCTGAACCGGCCCGAGTCCCGCAACGCGCTATCGCCGGAGATGATGGAGGAGATCGCCGGGGCGCTGGAGCGGCTCGACCCGGATCCCGAGATTCGCTGCGTGCTGATCGCCGGCAGCGATGAGGTCTTCGCCGCCGGCGCCGACATCAAGGCGATGAGCGAGCGCACCTTTCCCGAGGCCCTCTACCACCCGGCGGCGGCCTTCTGGAAGCGGCTCGGAGCGGTAAAGACGCCGATGATCGCCGCCGTCTCGGGCTGGGCCCTGGGCGGCGGCTGCGAGCTGGCACTGGCCTGCGACATGATCGTCGCCTCGGAGACCGCCGAGTTCGGGCAGCCGGAGATAACTCTCGGGATCATCCCCGGAGGCGGCGGCACCCAGCGCCTGGCGCGGGCGCTTGGCAAGCAGCGGGCGATGGAGCTGATCCTCACCGGGCGGCGCTTCGACGCACTCGAGGCCGAGCAGCTGGGGCTCGTCAACCGGGTGACCAAGAAGAAGGACTGGCTCGACGCGGCGATGGAGTTGGCGCAGACGGTCGCCCGCCGCCCGCCGCTGGCGGCGCGGCTCGCGAAGCAGGCCGTGATCGCCGCCGAGGAGGGCACCCTCTCGGCGGGGCTGGAGACCGAGCGCCGCCTCTATGAGCTGGCGATGGCGACCGAGGACCGGGTCGAGGGCATGCAGGCCTTCACCGAGAAGCGCCGGCCCGAGTTCCGCGGCCGGTAGGGCTGCGAATGGTGGAGCGGATCGGGGTCGTCGGGGCGGGGACCATGGGCGCCGGGATCGCCCAGCTCGCCTGCCTCGGCGGCTACCAGACACGCCTCCACGACCCCGACTCGGAAGCGCTGGACTCGGGCCCGGCCCGTCTGCGCTCGGCGCTGGAGAAGGGGACGGAGAGGGGCCGCTGGAGCGCCGCTGAGGCCGAGGCTGCCGCGGAACGCCTCGAGCCGGTCCCCGAGCCGGCGGGCCTCGCCGGGTGCGAGCTGGTGATCGAGGCGGCCCCGGAGGAGGTGTCCCTGAAGCGCGAGCTGTTCGCGCGGCTCGCGGAGATCTGCGGCCCAGAGACCATCCTCGCCACCAACACCTCATCGCTCTCGGTGACCGAGATCGCCGCCGGGGTGCCCGGGCCCAAGCGAGTGGTCGGCATGCACTTCTTCAACCCCCCGGCGCTGATGCGGCTGGTCGAGGTGATCGCCGGCGAGGAGTCCGCGGAGGAGGCGCTCGAGCAGACGGCCGAGGTCGCCCGGCGGATGGGCCGCACCCCGGTGCGGGCGGCCGATCAGATCGGCTTCATCGGCAACCGCTGCGCCCGGCCCTACTCGCTCGAGGGTCTGAGGCTGCTCGGTGCCCGGGTCGCCGGCCACGAGCAGATCGACCGCATCTGCCGCCTCGGGGGCGGATTCCGGATGGGCCCGTTCGAGCTCACCGACCTGGTCGGGATCGACGTCAACCTCGACGTCGCCACCTCCTTCTGGGAGCAGAGCTTCCACGA
Source organism: uncultured Actinomycetes bacterium (assembly GCA_963725315.1). Taxonomy (GTDB): domain Bacteria; phylum Actinomycetota; class Thermoleophilia; order Solirubrobacterales; family 70-9; genus JBBRHQ01. The sequence continues at coordinate 108,668 of CAVRYA010000001.1, forward strand.
GCCGCGCTGGCAGCCGCACCCGATCCAGACGCGGATGGTCGCCTCGGGCCGGCTCGGCCGTAAGGCCGGGCGCGGCTACTACGACTATTCCGCCCCTACCCACCGTCCCGAGGACCCGCCACGGCCCGAGGCGGCGGAGAGCGCCGGCCCCAACCCCGACGCCGAGACGATCGAGGGCTCCGGCTTCCGGGCGCTGCGCCTCGAGCGCGGCAGCCTCAACGCCCTCGCGCCGGGCGCCGACGCCGTCGGCTTCCTGGCGCTCCCCGAGCTCGACTCGGCGATCCTGGTCGAGCTGACCTGCGGCGAGGCGACCAGCGGGCAATGCGCCGAGGCGGCCGAGGCCTTCTTCACCTCGCTCGGCAAGCACGTCGAGTGGGTCGGCGACGCCCCGGGCCTCGTCCTCGGCCGGATCGTCTCCCAGCTGGTCAACGAAGCGCACTTCGCGCTCGGGGCCGGGGTCGCCGACGCCGCGGACATCGACACCGCGATGCGGCTCGGATTCAACTACCCGCGCGGCCCCTTCGAGTGGTGCGAGGCGATCGGCGCCCCGCGGGTGCTGGCGATCCTCGACGCCCTGCACGCCGAGCTGGGCGAGGAGCGCTACCGGGCCGCGCCGGCGCTGCGCAGGGCGGCCGCATCGCCCGGGCGGGCGGCGGCATAGGGTGGGTTGGAAACGACCAAAGGAAGGTTCCGATGCATGGCTCGTCCCGGAGGCGCATCTCACCGTCGTTCGTCATCGCCCTGATCGCGTTATTCGTCGCAGTCGCGGGGGGCAGTGCCGTGGCGCTGGGGGGAAATGGCGCGGCACGCAGGCCGGCCGGCGCACTGATCGCCTACGCGCAGGTCGAGGACCAGGGCAACGTCGTCGCCCGCAGATCGAAGCGCGTCAGCTCGCGCAATGTCCGTCTCGAGAACTTCAACGCCTTCTGCTTCCGCGGCCTGGGATTCAGGTTCAAGCACGTCGAGGTCTCCCCCGAGTACGACAAGGGTGACAACCGGATCGACGTCGGCGCCCAGGTCGGGGTCGGCGGCGGCGAGAACACCGGGGACTGTGGCCCACCTGCACAACTCGCGGTGATCACGACCTCCAGCGCCCCGGGCGGAGTCACCGAGAACGACCCGGAAGGCTTCTACATCGCCTTCTTTCGCTGATTCGACCTGACTAGCCCGGAACGCCCGCCGATTTCGGCCGCTCGAGCTGCCCGTAGCTCATGCCACCGTAGAAGAACGCCGGCAGCACCGGCCACTGGCGCTTCCAGTTCGCCATCTCCGAGGAGGGAAGGACGTTGAGGAACCGGGGGTCGCGGGGGTTGGGGTCTGCGAGGGCCTTCTCCTTGACCATCGAGTCGTACTGATCGATCGAGTCCTCGAGGGTGTTGGAATTGAGGATCACCTCGCGGCCGAAGAACTCCGCGGTGCGGCGCACGCCCGGGATCTTCGAGAGGTGCGGGTGCCAGGAGTCGGCGCTGACCCCGTTCTCGGAGCTGACCCAGACGCCGTCCTCGGTGTTGACGCAGAGGGAGTGGTTGCCATCGGTGTGGCCCGGGGTCCAGACCAGGGCGACGCCCTTGCCGAGCTCGACGTCGCCGTCGAGCAGCACGACCCTGTCCTCGTCGACGCCGGCGATCCCCTCCTCGACGTACCAGGCCCACTGCATCGGGTGGATCGAGGAGAAGGTGTCCCACTCGCGCCGCTGGGCCAGCAGCTTCGCGTTGGGGAACAGCGGGGCGGCGGCCTCCGGGTGGCCGGGCGGCGGCTCGCTGGAGCCGAGGATGAAGCGGACGTCCTGGACGTGGAGGTGGTCGAAGCTGACGAAGTCGACGTCCTCTGGGCGCAGCCCGGCCTCGGCCAGGGCGCTCGGCACGGTGTTCCAGATCGTCGACAGCACCTTGTAGGTGAGGAAGTCGCCGGCGTTGCCCGGCAGCCGCTCCATGCGTTCGATCATCTGCTGGTAGAAGGGCGCCTCCTGCGGACCCTCGGTCACGGTCGGCTCATAGGCCAGGGTGCGCAGCTCGCCCTCGAAGTCCTCGTACTGGACGACCTGGAGGCGGTTGATGATGTTGATGTAGGGGTTGGGGCCGATCGCGGCGCCGCCGAAGGCGAACTTCAGCGGGTACCCGGCGGAGGCGATGTCCACGGTGCGGATGCCGCGGACCCGGTTCTCGGGGACCGCGAAGCGCTCCCGGAAGACCGCCGCGGCCTCCCGGATCGCCGCCGGGCGGTCTCCCCTCGGCCAGGTCTCGTTCGCCTCCTCGAACTCGTTGAAGGGTCTCAGCCCGACCTTCTCGGGGCTCTCGATCGCGGCCATGTCAAATCCTCCATTGATCGCCGGCTTGCGGCGATCAACTCTACCCCGCGCCGCCCGCGCGCCCCGGCTCAGGCGTTAGGGGTCGGCGCGACCTCGGCCGGCTCGCCGCCCTTCATCCAGTGAGCCTCGGGCGAGGGCGGCGTGTCGCGCAGATACCACTCCGCGTCGAGCGCGCCCATGCAGCCGGTGCCGGCGGCGGTGACGGCCTGGCGGTAGGTGTGGTCGACCAGGTCGCCGACCGCGAACACCCCGGCCAGGTCGGTGCGGGTCGAGCCGGGCTCGGTGACCACGTAGCCATCCTCATCGGTCCTCACGGCGCCGGCGACGACCTCGGAGCGGGGGATGTGGCCGATCGCGACGAAGGCGCCGCCGGCCTCGATCTCCTCGGTCTCGCCGGTCTCGGCGTGGCGCAGCCGCACCCGCTCCAGCTTGCCGTCCTCCCCGGCGACGAACTCCTCGGGGACGAAGGGGGTCTTGAGGCTGATGTTGGGGCGCTCGACGGCGCGCTCGAACATGATCTTCGAGGCGCGGAACTCGTCGCGGCGGTGGACGATCGTCAGCTCGCTGGCGTACTTGGAGATGAAGATCGAGTCCTCCATCGCCGAGTCGCCGCCGCCGATAACGACCACCTTCTGGTCCTTGAAGAAGGCGCCGTCGCAGACGCCGCAGGTGGAGACCCCGCGCCCGCCGAGCTCGAGCTCGCCCGGGATCCCCAGGCGCCGCGGCTCGGCTCCCATCGCCAGGATCACGGTGCGCGCCAGGTGCTCCTCGTCGCCGAGGAAGACGCGCTGGACGCCGCCGTCGGTGAGCTCGACCCGATCGACATCGTCGGTGACGAAGCGGGTCCCGAAGCGCTCGGCCTGGGCGCGGAACTGGTTCATCATCTCCGGCCCCATAATCCCCTCGGGGTAGCCGGGGTAGTTCTCGACGTCGGTCGTGTTCTGGAGCTGCCCGCCCCACTGGAAGCCCTCGAAGACGAGCGGCTCGAGATTGGCGCGGGCGGTGTAGAGCGCGGCCGCGTAGCCGGCCGGCCCCCCGCCGATGATGATCACATTCTCGGTCTTCGGCTCTGCCATCAGGTCTCGCTCTCCGCTTTCAGCTCTTTCTGCGCTCTGCTTCTCAGTCTCTCGGCTCTCTCGGATGTTACTTCACTTTGTGAAGTATTGGCTTCGGCGCGGGGCGAGGCCGGCATCGCCGCTTCGTCGGTCTCGGCCGGCCGGCCCTCCTGCTCCCAGCGGGCGACGGTGCGGCGAAGCTGGAAGAAGGCGATCAGGCCCGGCGGGATCGGCAGCCAGAAGGCGATCACCCGGTAGGTGAGCACCGCGGCGAAGACCTCGCCCTCGGGCACCCCGAAGAGCAGGAAGGCGCCGATCATCCCGGCGTCCACCGCGCCCACGCCCCCCGGCGCGAAGGGAATCAGGTTGGCGACCATGCCGAGGAAGAAGCCCTGGACGACGACCCCGACCGGGACGCTGACCCCGAAGGCCCGGAAACTGGCCCAGAGGATCGCGATGTTGGCCGCCCAGAAGCCGATCGCGCCGGCGACGGCGAGCCCGCCCCGGGAGGGATGACCGACCAGGTCGAAGGCTGTCCTCAGCCCATGCGACGCGGTCGCCGGGACCGTGGCCAGCCGCCGGGCCAGCCCGGCGCGCCGGTGGCCTTGGGCGAAGCGGGCGATGCGGCGCTCTATGTCGTGCGGGATCAGCGCGATCGCGATCGCCAGGACGATCGCGATTGCCGCGATCGCCGCGGGCACGATCGTCACCTCGACCGAGTTCTCCCCGTTCAGCACGCCGGTGCGAAGCAGGACCCCGCAGACGATCAGCGCCAGCGGATACCAGATGTACTGAAGGGCGAGGAAGGCGACCATCCGGATCGCCGACTCGCGCCTCGGCATCCCTGCCTTGCGCAGGGCCCAGTAGGTGAGAGCGATGCCCCCGGCGCCGCCGGCGGAGAAGAAGCGGGTGGCCGCCAGGCCCGCCATGTTGATCTGGTAGGCCTCCCCCCAGGTGAGCGGCAGCACGTCGCCGCCGACGACGCCGCGAAACAGCGCCACGTACGTGGCGAAGGCCGCAACCTCGAAGGCGACGGCAACCGCGAGCCAGACCGGCTCGGCGTCGCCGAGCTTGCTGGTCGCCTCCCCCAGGCCGACCAGCTTGGGCAGGAGGACGTAGATCGCAACGATCAGCAGGGCGACGATGACCAGCGTCTGGATGACGCCGCGACGGGTGAAGATCGGCAGCGCATAGCCGCCACCTCCGCCCGGCGGGGTCGCCTCCTTGCCGGTGTCGGAGACCGGCTCCTCCACAAAGGACTTGTCCATAGGGGCCAGGACCTCCTCCTGGCGGCCATGCTACCCGTGCGCCCAGCCGGGCTAACCGGTCGCGATCCGCTCCAGGCGCCGCAGGATCGCGTTGACCCGATCGACCGCCGGCTCGGCGAGCGGCTCCCCGTGGCGCACCAGGGCGACCAGGGCGGCGCCGGCGATCAGGTCGGTGACGTAGTGCTCCCCCAGGTAGACGAGGGCGAAGCCGAGGCTGAGCGCGTAGGACCAGCCCAGGGCGCCCTCGCCGGGCCCGGCCTCGGAGAGCAGCAGCGCCGCCAGCAGCGAGGTGGCGAAGTGGAGCGAGGGCATCGCCGCCCAGGGATTGCCCCCGAGGGCACCGTACATCCGCTCCCAGGCCGGGCCCCAGGTCTCCCTCCCGACCTCGACCATGATCCGGCGAACCTCCTCGCCGTCGGTCTCGCCCTGCTCCGCCGCCCACCAGGGCGGGGCGGTGGGAACGAGGATGTAGGCGGCGCAACCGAGGTCGAAGACCGCGGCCATCTGCCGGGCCGCCCGAGGAAAGCGGTCGCGGTGGCGCGCCAGGATCAGCAGCAGCGCCAGGTATGGCTCGAAGAACCACAGCCAGTGAACCCAGGAGAGCCCGCGGTCGAGCGCTCCCACCCCCGGACGCGCCGCCAGCGCCTCCTGGATCCGCGTGTTGGGGAGGCGGCCGCCGCCGAGCAGGCGATCGATCCGGACCGGGTAGCGGATCCTCAGCCGCGCCCGCAGCGCCTGCGGGTCGTCGTAGGGGATCTCGTGGACAACGGTGAAGGCCCACATCTGCATCGCGAAGAGGGCGACGTCGCGGCGCTTGGAGCGGGGCCGCAGCACCGCCAGGGCCAGCGGCCCGGAAACGCAGGCCGCGACCGTGACCGGCGCCGGGATCCGCAGGCGGCGGCGCAGCAGCGGCAACACGACGGCCGCGGCGACGCAGGCGCAGGCTCCGGCGCGCACCGTCGCGCGCAGCGCCGGGGAGGGCCGGGATCGCGAGCGGCGCATTGCGGCGGCGAGTATAGGCTCGGACGCGATGGTCGGCGCCGGAGCGATCGAGATCGAGGGAAAGCGTGTCGCGGTCACCGGGGCGGGGGGATTCATCGGCGGCGCGGTGACCGGGAGGCTGCGGGATGCCGGGGCCGAAGTGATCGGGATCGACGCCGCGCCCGACTCCGCCGGGCGGATCGAGGCCGCGGGGGCCGAGGCGCGGATCGCCGACGTCACCGACGCGGAGGCGAGCCGGGCCGCGCTGGAGGGCGCCGAGGCGGCGGTCCACACGGCGGCGATCGTCAGCGACGCCGGCTCGATGGCGGAGCACGTCCGGGTCAACGTCGGCGGAACCGCGACCCTGCTCGGCGCCGCCGCCGATGCCGGCCTCGAGCGTTGCCTTCACGTCAGCTCCGTCGTCGTCTACGGCTACGACGATCCCTCGACCCAGGACGAGAGCGCCCAGCTGCGCAACTGCGGCGTCCCCTACATCGACACCAAGAGCGCCTCCGACCGGCTGGCGCGGGGCCGCGGCGCGGTCGTGGTCCGCCCCGGGGACGTCTACGGGCCACGCTCGGTGCCCTGGGCGCTGCGCCCACTGGAGCTGGCCAAGGCGGGTCAGCTCGCGGTGCCCGCCGGCGGCGACGCCCTGATGCTCCCCGTCTACATCGACGACCTCGCCGATGCGATCGTCCTCGCGCTGCGGCAGGGCGAGCCGGGCGAGGCCTACACCGCCTGGAACGACGCCGAGCAGGTCACCTTCGAGGAGTTCTTCAACCGCTTCGCCGAGATCAGCGGCGGGCGCAGGGCGCGGCGGCTGCCGGCGCCGGCGCTCCGGGCCGTGGGCCGGGCGATGGAAGGAGTCGCTGCGCTGCGCGGGCAGCCACCCTCGATGACCCGCCACTCGGTCGTCCTGATCGGACGCCGCGGCAGCGTCTCGGCAGCGAAGCTGCGAGCCCTCGGCTGGGAGCCCAGGGTCTCCTTCGAGGAGGGCATGCGGCGCACCGAGGCCTGGTTTCGCGCCGAGGGCCTGCTGCCGAGCCCCTAGCGACCGCCGGCCGCGACCGGGGAGGGCGCGGCGTCGACGTCCACGGGCAGCACGAAGGGATGCTCGAAGCCGCTCGGGTCGATCGCCCCCGGCATCAGCTCGTCCGCTGGGGGGATCTCGACCCCGACTATGTCCATCCGCCGCTTCAGCGCCGTGTAGGCGAAGCCGTAGATCTGCTCGGAGCTGTAGTCGTACGACATGAAGCTCCTCGGGTCCTGCCCCACCGGGCAGAAGACCCTGGCGGCCTCGGGCAGCAGGCGCGTCAGCGTGTCAACGATCACCTTCTCCATCTCGGGCCGCTCTCTGACGACGTCGCGCAGGAAGCGAACGCCGAAGGCGATGTGACGGTGCTCGTCCTGCTCGACCAGCGAGAAGCCGCGCTGGAACCCGGGGTAGAGCGAGTGCTTTCCGAGGTAGTCGAGGATGCTGCGCTGTCCGGTCATCGCCAGCACCCCCTCGGTGACCATGTGGTAGATGACGATCCCCTCGACGAAGAGGCCGAGGTCGTCGGGGTGCTTCAGCAGACGCTGGGCGACATCGCGCAGTCCATCGTCGAAGACGAAGTGCCAGGCACCCCCCATCGTCGCCTCCGCCTCCGCAAGGCGCGAGCGCATGTCGTCGGCCGAAAACGCCATCACCTCGCCCGCCCAGCGGTCGAAGAACACGGCGTGGCGGACCTCGTCGACGAGCTGGGTGGCAAGGAACGCCTCCGCCTCCCCGCTCGGAGCGGCGAGCACGAAGGGGGCGAGATCGGCGGCGACCCTCTCCTCGCCGACGTAGAAGTTCGACATCGACCAGGCGGTCTCCCGCTGGGACTCCGTCGGCGTGGCCAGCCACTGCTCCTGGTCCACTGAGAAGTCGAGCTCGTGGGCGCGCCAGTTGCGCTGCTCCCAGAGGGCGTAGAGCTGCTCGTAGCTCATCAGCGAGTCGCCTGAGGACGGCTTGCCGTCGCCAGCCGACCCCCAGGACCCGGCGCGGCGCTGCTGGATCTCGCCCTGGCGGCCCTCGCGCTCCAGCTCGGGGTCGTCGATCCCGGCGGCGCGGTCGGCCCAGCGACCGAACAGGTTCGCGGGATGAATCTCCCCGTCGATCTGGGTCAAGCCCTGCTCGGCGGCGGCCGTGGGCGCCAGCTCGCCGCTGAGCAGCCGTCTCCAGGTCTCGACCGAGACCCGCACGGTCGTCTCAACCTCGGGGGTGGACCCGTTGGACCCGGCGCCCTCGGCCCCCGGCGCGCCGCCGAGGGCCTCCCTGCGCACCCCGACCTCGCCGTCGTCGACCTCGAGCACCCACCGGCCCCCGCCCTCGCCGTAGAGCTCGAAGGCGATCGCGAAGCGCTCCCCGCGGGTCCACTCCGGCTCGAAGGCATAGGCGAGTGCGCGGTAGAGCAGGTCAGGATCGATCGGCAGGCCGAGCCTGACCAGCTCGCCCGGTCCGGCCTCGGAGTCCATCGAGCGCAGCACGAGCGCCTTGCGCCGCTTCCCGCGCAGGCGCACCCTGCGGCGCAGGATCAGGCCCAGCGGGCTCGAGCCCGCGGCCAGCCTGGCGAGGCCGGCGGGATCGGTCTCGACCGAGAAGTCCCCCCGAGCAGCATTGGCGCCGTTTGCGGGAACGACCCGGGCGGCACCGCCGTTGCCGCTTCCCGTCACCTCCCAGGCGCCGACGCCGTCGACGTCGAGACGCCAGCTCAGATCGGCCGGCAGCGGCGCCGCGGCTACCGGAAGCGACTGCACCACGAGCCTCGCCGCCAGCTCGGGCTCGGATTCGGCCATCCTGCGCAGCGCCTCGGCCATCGTGCCATTGCCCCAGTTCGCCTGCTGCCCGGTCTCGACCCGCGTCGCCATCTCACTCCTCCTCGCTCGTTGGCCAGCCAGCCAATTCTCCCATGTTGGGCAGTCGTTCGGAGCCGACGCGGTTCAGCTAACACCGCGTCGGGCGGACGGGAATTACCTGCGGCGGCTTCGCCGCCTTACATGCCTCTGCCGGCGCTAACACCGCGCCGGCTCTTCGGGAATTACCTGCGGCGGCTTCGCCGCCTTACATGCCTCTGCCGGCGCTAACACCGCGCCGGCTCTTCGGGAATTACCTGCGGCGGCTTCGCCGCCTTACATGCCTCTGCCGGCGCTAACACCGCGCCGGCTCTGAATACATAGAATGGCCGCGCCTTGGCGCCGCCGCGGAAACGCACCCTGAGCCGGAGTCTCGTCATCGCAGCCGCAGCGGCGCTGATGGCGCTTGCTTTCGCGGCCGCGCCGGCGGGCGCGAGCGTGATCTCGCCCAAGCCCGCGCATTCCCCCGGTGCGGAGGACGCGACGACGCTGTACTGGATCGGACTGATCGTCGCGGTGATCGCGATCGTCGCGGTCAACGCCGCCTTGATCTACGTCGTCAGGCGGTTCCGATCCGAGCGCGGCGCCGAGCCGCGCCAGGTGCGCAGCGGACCGGGCATCCAGCGCCGGGTCGGCCTCGGCCTCGCCGGTCTGGCGCTGCTCCTGTTCATCGCCGGTGTCGTCTTCACCGAGAAGGCACGCGAGGTCCCCTCGACCGGCCCGGAGGGCCTGAAGCTGGCGCGCAGCGGCTCCAACCCGACCGGCGCCGACCCGCTGATCATCTCGGCGACCGGGCAGCAGTGGCTGTGGCGCTACGACTACCCGAACACCGCCTTCTCCTACTACCGGCTGGTCGTACCCGTGGACACCACGGTGCAGCTGCGGGTCGCCTCCACCGACGTGATCCACAGCTGGTACGTGCCGGAGCTGGGAGGAAAGGTGGACGCCGTCCCGGGCAAGGTGAACACGACCTACTTCCGCGCCGATCAGGTGGGGATCTACGGCGGCGATTCCGCGCAGCTCTCCGGCCAGGGTTACGCGGCGATGCGGACCGAGGTCGACGTGGTCACTCCCGATCAGTACCAGGCCTTCGTCTCGCGCCAGCGCGACGAGATCCAGGCCGCGCAGGACATCGTCGTCAAGCAAGCCGCGAATCCGCCGGGCTCGACCCCGAAGTCGAACGAGCCGGCGGGGCAGGTCAAACCGACGCCGACCAACGTGCCCAACCCCGCCTCCGACGCCGGAGCCCAGGTCTTCGCCGCGAACGGCTGCGGCGGCTGCCACGCGCTGGCCGCGGCCGGCTCGACCGGCGCCATCGGCCCCGACCTCGACAAGTCGCTCGCCCCCGACGACCACGCCGCCGACATCGAGGAGATGATCACCGATCCCAACGCCGAGGTCGTCCCCGGGTACCCGCCCAACGTGATGCCGCAGGACTACGGCAAGAGCCTCAGCAAGACCCAGCTCAACGACCTCGTGCAGTACTTGATCGACGCGACCCCCGCCACCCCATGACCCCTCCCCCCTCCACCGTCGCCCCTGCCCGGCCGGAGCTGATCGGCGAAGGCTTTCCGGCCAGCCGCCCGCGCTGGAGCGAGCTTGCGAGCAGCGCCGAGCACAAGGACGTCGCGCGGATCCTGATCACCGCGGCGCTGGGCTTCCTCGCGGTCGCGGTGGTCGAGTTCCTGCTGATGCGGCTGCAGCTGGCGATTCCCGAGAACTCCTTCCTCAGCCCGGTGACCTTCAACCGCATGCTCTCGCTCTACGGGGTGACGGCGATCTTCCTCTTCGCGCTGCCCCTCTGCCTGGGACTCTTCTACTACGTGGTCCCGCTGCAGATCGGGGCCCGCGGCACGGCCCTGCCCCGCCTCGGCCAGAGCGGCCTGTGGCTGTTCATCGGCGGTGCGCTGGTGATCTACGCCGGCTACCTGTTCACGCCGTCGGAGGCCGGGGTCAACCCGCTGCCTCCGCTGTCGGAGGTCGCCTTCCTCGCCAACAACGGCGTCGATGCCTGGCTTACCGGCACCGGAATGGCGACGCTTGGCTTCGTCTTCCTCTCGATCAACCTGGTGACGACGATGCGCAACCTGCGGGCGCCGGGCATGGCCTGGAGGCGGATGCCCGTCTTCTCATGGGCGGGGGCGATCGGCTCCTGGCTGATGCTGGTCACCGGCCCGATCATGCTGGCGGCGATCACGATGCTGATCATCGACCGCAACTTCGACGGCGTCTTCTTCAGCGACGGCAGCGGCGGGGCGCCGCTGCTCTGGCAGCACCTGAGCTGGATCTTCTTCAGCGGCACCTACATGCTGGTGCTGATCGCCGCCCTGGGGGCGATCGCGGAGATCGTCCCGGCGCTCTCCCGCCGGCCCCTGTTCAGCCGCAACGCCGTGATCTCCTCGCTGGTCGCGATCGGCGTGCTCGGCACGCTTGCCTGGATGCAGAACATGCTGACGGCGCCGATCGGCGTCGGCTGGATGTACTTCGCGATGCTGATGTCGCTGGCTCTGATCGTCCCCTTCGGCCTGGTCCTCTTCAACCTGGTCGCGACGATGGCCGGCGGCGCGCTGCGCATCCGCGGGCCGCTGCGCTTCGCACTGGGAGCGATCTCGATCGCCTCGATCGGCCTCGGCTCGGAGATCCTCCACTCGCTGGTTGCCGTCGCGTGGCAGCTCAAGAACACGACCGACGCCACCGCGGCGACCCATTACGCGCTGGTCGGCGGGGCCGTGTTCGGCGGCTTTGCAGCGCTCCACTACTGGTTCCCGAAGATGACGGGGCGAACGATGGGCGAGAGCCTCTCGCGGCTCTCCTTCTGGACGATGTTCGTCGGCGTCAACGTGACCTTCTTCCCGCTCTTCCTCGCCGGGCTCGACGGCCAGGTTGTCGACGCCTACAAGTACTTCGCGGGCACCGGCGTCAGCGCCGAGAACCTGATCGCGAGCGTCGGCGCCTTCATCCTCGCCACCGGGATCGTCCTCACCCTCGTCAACGCCCTGACCAGCCTCCGCGGAGGGCCGCATGCCGGGCACGACCCCTGGGGCGGGGAGACGCTCGAATGGTTCACGCTCTCGCCGCCTCCCCCCACAACTTCGACGTCCTCCCCGACGTGCGCAGCGATCAGCCGCTTCGCGACATCCGCGACGCGATCGCCCACCGCGACGGACCGGCCCCCTCGACTGAAGGCGAGCCGCAATCGGTAGCCTGAGCACGGCGGAGCCGTCCCACCGCCCCTCGGCGGCAGTGGACCAGCGGAGCCGCTGGGCCCTGCCCGTGACGACCTAGCGACCAGAGTGGAAGCAGAGACCAGAGCCTTCGAGACGCGCCCCCTTGAAGCGGGGTTGGGGGCCGCCGGCGCCCGGACCCGCCCCAGGGCGGCGGCTCCCAGCGTCGACGGCTCGCTGGCCCTGGCGATGCTGCGCGACTACATCAGCCTGACCAAGCCGCGGATCATCTCGCTGCTGCTGCTGACCACGGTCGCGACGATGTTCGTCGCCGACCCGGCCGGGCCGCCGTTGGCGACGATCCTCTGGACGATGCTCGGCGGCTACCTCGCCGCGGGAGGCGCCGGCGCCATCAACCACTACATCGACCGCGAGCGCGACGCCCGCATGGCGCGCACCCGCTCGAGGCCGCTGGTCAGCGGCCGGATCGAGCCGGTGCACGGCCTCGTCTTCGGGATCGCGCTGGGCGCCGCCGCCTTCCTGCAGCTCTGGCTCACGGTCAACCCGGCCGCCGCCAGCCTCGCGATGGCCGGTCTGCTCGGCTACGTCTTCGTCTACACCCTCTGGCTGAAGCCGCTCACCCCGCAGAACATCGTCATCGGCGGCGCCGCCGGAGCGGTTCCGCCGCTGGTCGGCTGGGCGGCGGCGACCGGAGGCCTCAGCGCCGAGGCGCTGTGGCCGTTCGCGATCGTCTTCTTCTGGACGCCGCCGCACTTCTGGGCGCTCTCGCTGATGATCAAGGACGACTACGCCCGCACCGGCGTGCCGATGCTCCCGGTCGTCCGCGGCGAGGCCGAGACCCGCCGCCAGATCCTCATCTACTCGCTGATCCTCGTCGCCGTGACGATCGCACCCGCGATCACCGGCCTGTTCGGAGCGATCTACCTGGCCGCCGCGGTCCTGCTGGGCGCCGGCTTCTGCGCCCTGGCGCTGCGACTGCGCGCCGAGCAGAGCCGCAGCGCCGCCCTGCGGCTCTACCTCTCCTCCCTGGCCTACCTGGCGCTGCTGTTCGTCGCGATGGCCGTGGACAGCGTCCTCTGATCGAAACCCGCAACCGCTGAGAGCCCGCCGGCCCTGATAGAAACCAACCGTGGACCGCGATTCGGCAAAGCGAAGCATCGGCGGCGGCCTCGTGATCGGCGCCTTCGCGGCGGCGATGTTCGCGCTCGCCTTCCTCGCCGCGATGCTCTACATCGCCCCCTGACGACCCCGAGATGAACGCACCCGAGGAGATCCCCGCCGCCACGGAGTCGATCTATGAGCCCAGGCCATCCTGGGCGCCGGCCTTCCTCGCCCTCGGGGTTGCGATGCTCGTCTGCGGCATCTTCGCCGAGGGCTTCCTCGTTCGCGGCTGGATCTATTCGGTCATCGGCGCCGTCTTCTTCGTCTTCGCGATCTTCGCGATCGTCCGCGGCTCGATTCGCGCCTTCTACAGCCTGCCGCGCAAGCAGCGGGTCCGCGGCGCCGCTCTCCCGGCCGCATCGCTGCACTCAGCGAAGCGCGGCTGAAGACCGTTCAAGCGCCCTGAGGCAGTCTCAGCCCCTCAGCCGGGGGTCATGCCCGAGGTGGCGCCCTCGCTCGTCCAAACGCGGACGATGTCGCGCATCGAGAGCACCCCGACCAGCTCGGCGCCGTCGTAGATCACGAGGTGGCGGATGTTGCGGCGTGACATCTCCGCCGCCGCGCGCTCCAGGCTCCAGTCCGGGGCGGCGGCGATCACGCTGTCGCTCATGTGATCGCGGACGATCTCGCTGTCGGGGTCCTCACCGGCGCCCAGGGAGAGGAGGAGGTCGCGTTCGGTGATGATCCGCGGCGTGGGGGATTCGTCGTCGATGACCAGGGCCGCGCCGGTGCCACGCTCGACCATCATGGTCGCCGCCTGGCGCAGCGTGTGGGAGGTGCCGACCGAGAGGACCACCTCCGACATCCCCTCCCTCACCTGCACCCGGTGCCCTCCGTCGAGATCGTTGTGGCTTTCGTGGCGATTGGCGCAAGCTTATCCCACCCGGGGCGGCCCGGGTGGGGGCTTCGACGGCTATCGCGACATATAGAATCGCTCCCGCACCGCGCCCCGATGTCCAAGTCGCTGAACCCCATTCGCCTGCTCCTCCTCCTCGCCCTCCTCGGCGCATTCGCGGCCGTGGCCTCGGGCTGCGGGACGACCACAGCGAGCGTCGATCGCGGCAGGGTCCTGTTCGTCCAGAACTGCGGCACCTGCCACCAGATGGCGCAGGCGGGAACGACCGCGCAGGTGGGGCCTAACCTCGATGACGCCTTTGCCGCCGCCCGCGCCGTGGGCGAGAAGGGCGAGACGATCGAGGGGATCGTCAAGTCCCAGGTCGAGAACCCCCGGCCCAGCAACGGGGATCCGGTCGTCTCGATGCCGGCCGACATCGTCAGCGGCCAGGACCTCGAGGACGTCGCCGCCTACGTCGGCGAGTACGCGGGCGTCCCCGGGGCGGCTCCACCCAAGGTCCCGGGCGGCCCGGGCGCGCAGGTGTTCGCCCAGAACGGCTGCGGCGGCTGCCACACCCTCGCCGCGGCAAAGTCCGGCGGCGTCACCGGCCCCGACCTCGACAAGGTCCTCCCGGGCATGAGCGCGGCCGAGATCCACGAGTCGATCGTCGACCCCAACAAGACGATCGCCAAGGGCTATCCGCCCAGCGTGATGCCGCAGAACTACGCAACCACGATCAGCTCTAAGGAGATCGATCAGCTCGTCCAGTACCTGATCGACTCCACCAGCAAGGGCGGCTGACAGACAGCGCCAGGCCGCGCCTGCGGCTTGGCATCATCCGCGAGCGATGCGGAAGCACCTCCAGATCACCCCGAGCCAGTACCAGCGGGTCGCGATCGTCGCCCTCGCCGCGCTATCGCTGATCGTCCTCACCGGCGCCGCCGTGCGCCTCACCGGCTCCGGGCTCGGCTGCCCCGACTGGCCCAAGTGCTACGGCGGGACCGTGCCGCCGCTCGACACGCACGCCGTGATCGAGTACGCCAATCGCCTCTTCACCGGCTTCGTCGGCCTGGCCGTGATCGCGGCCAGCCTGCTCGCCTTCTTCCGCCTTCCCTTCCGCTGGCACCTGGCCGTGTTCGGGGCGCTGCTGCCGCTCGGGGTGATCGGGCAGGCAATCCTCGGCGCCCTGGTCGTCAAGCACCACCTGGCGCCAGGCCTGGTGATGGGGCACTTCATCCTCTCGATGATCCTGCTCGACGCCGCCTTCGCCCTGGCCTGGTGTGCGAGCTACGAGCCGGGCGAGCGGCGAGCCTCATCCGACCGGCTCGGCGTCTGGGCGGTCAGGGCCCTGATTCCGCTCGGTCAGCTGACGATCCTCGTCGGGACGATCACCACCGCCTCCGGCCCCCACGCCGGCGCCAACGGCAACCAACTCGTCAAGCGCTTCGACTTCGAGGGCAACGGGACGCTGGAGTGGGTGGTCCAGCGCCACGCCGCGATCGCCGCCCTGTTCGGCATCGGCGCGATCGCCGTCTGGCTGCTGCTCCGCCGCCGGGGCGGCGATCACCGGGCGATGCGGCCGCTCGGGATAGTCATCATCCTGCTGGCCGTGCAGGGGTTGGTCGGCGCGGTTCAGTGGAGCCTGGAGCTCCCGGGCGAGATCGTCTGGCTGCACATCGCCATCGCCACCGTCACCTGGCTGGCGATGCTGTGGACGGTGGCCGTCGCCGGCCGGCTCGTGCCCCGTCAGGCCGAGGCCCGCTCGGCCTCGAGGTCGACGACCACATGGGTCACCGGCAAGTCGATCTCCTCGCGGGTGCGCTGAACCACGCGGTGCTCGAGCCAGCGCGATCGCTGGGGCGGATGGGTCGAGATGATGATCTCGTCCGCCGCGAAGGACCCGAGGGCATCCTCGATCGCGACCTTGGGGTCCGAGTCCCCGACCTCCCCGCGCGCCTTGAGCCCGGCATCGCGGATCGCGATCAGCGATAGCTCCATCCGCTGGCGGGCCAGCTCGATCCCCTCGTCGACGTCCGATGCCCAGTGCGCGGCCCGGGAGCCCGCGAGCGCCGGGGTGACGACCAGGATCTCGGCCTCCCGCCCGCGGCAGCGGCGGGCGATCTCCTCCAGCAGGGCGCGCCCGGTGACGGTCTCGTTGGCGACGGCCAGCAGCCGGTAGGTGCCGTCGCCGCCCCGGGTCAGGTCGACCCGGCGCGGCAGCGAGCCGCGGGAGCTGCGGTAGGCGACGCCAAGCCCGAAGCCGATCAGCGCCGCCCCCCAGACCGCTCCGATCGCCGGCCGGGTCAGCAGCGCCAGGGCGATCACCGAGGCGGCGCCGACGCCGATCACGATCACCCAGCGAAACGCATCTGCCTCGGAGCGGAGCGGGTTGTGCATGGAGCCTCCTCACGGCGATTATTGCGCTCCGCGCCTGCGCGCGTGAACGGTCTCAGCACCCCGCGGCGCTGAGACCGTTAAATCGAGGCAGGCCGCCGACTACTTGCGGATCACGCCCTCGATCAGCATCCAGCATCCGTCGGTGCTGACCGCAGGCTTGAACCCTCCTCCGGCGAGCAGCGGGGGCTGGAGGATCAGGGTGTTGTCGCCCCCCGAGGAGCAGCGGATCGCGCTGGTCTTCGTCGCCCGCATGCTGAGCCGCTCTCCGCGGTGGATCGGGATCCCCACTCCGAAGGACTCGACCTTGTAGTGGTCGCTGTTGAAGTTCGAGGGCTTCTGACCCTGGTAGCGGATCAACGGGCCGTTGTGGACAGCCTTCGCCTCCCAGTTGCCGTTGACCTTTCGCGCCCTGGTGAGCTGCAGGCGGAAGTGCCCCTTGCCACCGGCGATCACGCGGACCCGCTTCAGCACACCGTTCACGGGGGACTTCTCGCCGCCGTTGGGGCGACCGTAGGCCTCGTTCTGCACGAATGTGCACGACTGACCTGGATTCTGGTGGCGGCAGTCGCGGGCTGGCAGCGAGTTCGAGGGCTGCACGGTCGGGTTGAGCTTGGAGCCGAACTTGAAGGTCGCCGCCGGCGCCGCTGCCACGAAGGCGATCAGCGCCGTTGCGCCGATCGCGGCCGCGACAGCGGTCGCGCGGAAGCCGCGGGCATCATTGCTGAGCATCGGTATCCCTCCTCGGTTGACCGGTCCACCGTACCCGCCCGGCGAGGGCGAAGCAAGGCGTCAGGTACTGAAGCGGACGATCAGAGGATGTAGACGGTCGTGAACACGATGATCCACATCACGTCGACGAAGTGCCAGTAGATCCCCGCCACCTCGACCCCGAGGTGGTCCTCCGCCGCGGGGCCGAAGTGGCCGCGCCAGGCCCGGATGTTGGCGAAGCTGAGGAGCAGCAGGCCGACGAATACGTGGGCGCCGTGCAGGCCGGTGAGGCTGTAGAAGATTGTGCCGAAGGAGCCGTCGCGGATGCTGAAGCCGAGGTGGACGTACTCGTTGAGCTGGATGAACAGGAAGGTCGCGCCGAGCAGCCAGGTGGCGATCAGGCCGAGCTTCATCGCCCGGCGGTTGTTGCGGCGGATCCCCTCCAGGGCGTAGTGGACGGTGAAGCTCGAGGAGACGAGGATCGCGGTGTTGACGCCGGCGATCCCGACCGGGAGGTGCATCCCGGGCGGCGGCCAGGAGGGCGGGTCGACGACCACCCGGAGGAAGAAGTAGGCGGCGAAGAAGGCGCCGAACAGCATCACCTCGGAGACGATGAAGAGGAGGATGCCGAGCGTCTGGCTGTCGATCCGCGAGCTGTGGTTGGCCTCGGGCGGGCCGTGATGCTCGTGCTCGTCGGCGTGGCCGAGTGCGATGCTGGCGCTTTCCATCCCTAGGCCTCCGTGCCCTCGGCGACGGCCGCCGCAACCTTCTCGGCGGGCCGCCCCGCCTCGACGTGCTCGACCGGCTTCTCGGTGATCTCCCGCACCCGCCCGACCAAATCCTGCTCGAGCCAGCGGGATTCCTCTCCGGCGAAGGTCGAGATCAAGACCTCGTCGATCCGGTAATGATGGATCGCGTTGCGAACCGCGTGGAAGGGGTCGGGGCTCATCGGCTGGCCGGTGGCGTCGATGTCTGAGCGGTAGAGCTCGGCCAGGGTCGAGGCGAGGTCGCGGCAGACCTGCTCGCGCTCGATCTCCTCCGAGCGCGGGCAGACGATCGTGTAGCGGTGGGGGCGCTCGGCGGCGCGGTCCTTGAGCCGCGCCACCAGGTCGGGGGTGGCCACCGTCTGGGTGGCGACCACCAGGGTGTGGATCACGTCCCAGCGGATCGAGTCGTCCTCGATCCGCACCGGGATGTGGGTCAAGGCGGTCTCGGGCTCGAACCGCTCGCGCGCCCACTCGACCAGGTCCTTGCGGGTCAGCCCGAAGCGGGTCTCGTACAGGCAGGAGAGCAGCACCTCCCCCGGCTCGTGCGCCCGCACGGCGTCATCGAGCGCCAGCGAGGGGTCGGAGTCCATCACCTCGCCGACCGAATCGAGCCCGAACTCCGAGAGCACGGCCATGGTCACGTCCACCCGGCTGCGGGCGGCGTCGCGGATCTCGCCGGTGTCGATCAGCTGTCCGGCGGCGGGCTGGTTCTGGGGCGCCACCACCGCGATGTAGGGCACCTGCGGGGCGCGCTCGCGGGCCGCTCCGAGCAGCTTTCGCCCCCCCGCCACCTCGTTCAGGAAGATCAGCAGCGGGCGCCCGTCGGGCGGCGGCGCGGGCTCCGGGGCCTCGGGGGAGGCGACGGTCTCGGGTTGCCCGGAGGGGACAGGCTCCTGCAGGCCCGGGTCGGGCGAGACCCCGCCCTCGGTGGTGCGCGGCAGATCCTCGACCGGCGCGTCGGGTGCGTCGGGGGCGGCCCCAGGGGAACCGGGGTCGTCGGGTACGACCGGCGCCTCGGGTGGGCTCGGCGACTCGCTCACGTGCTCCCCGCCACGGTCGGCTGCGGCGCCGGGACCTCCGCCCCCTCGCCGGCCATGATCGCGTGCCGGGCGCCGGGGACGCCGTACTCATAAGGCCCTCCGACAACCCGCGGGATCTCGTCGAAGTTGAAGATCGGCGGCGGCGAGGAGACCTGCCACTCGATCGTCTTCGCCCGCCAGGGGTTGGCCTCAGCCCGCGGTCCGAAGCGCCAGCTGATGATCATGTTGTAGAGGAAGACGAGCTGCACCGCGCCGAGCATGAAGGCGAAGACCGTGATCAGCAGGTTCCACTCGCCGAACTGGGTCGCGTAGTCGGCAACCCGCCGCGGCATCCCATCCATGCCGATCCAGTGCATCGGGATGAACGTCCCCCAGGTCCCGATCACGGTGCCCCAGAAGTGGACCCGGCCGAGCTTCTCGTCGTACATCCGCCCGGTGATCTTCGGGAACCAGTGGTAGATGCCGGCGAAGATCGTGAACACGGAGCCGCCGAACAGCACGAAGTGGATGTGGGCGACGATGAAGTAGGTGTCGGAGACGTGGATGTCCAGCGGCACCATGCCCAGCATCACCCCGCTGATCCCGCCCACCGTGAACGTGACGATGAAGGCGAGCGCGAACAGCATCGCCGTCGAGTAGGTGTGGATCTTGCCGAAGTACAGCGTCCCCAGCCAGGAGAAGATCTTGATCCCGGTCGGGACGGCGATCAGAAGCGTGGTGATCATCATCGGCACCCGCAGCCAGCTGAACATCCCGGCGACGAACATGTGGTGAGCCCAGACCGAGTAGCTGAGGACGACGATCCCGAGCAGTGCCAGGGCCATCAGCCGGTAGCCGAAGATCGGCTTGCGCGAGTGGGTGGAGATGACCTCGGAGATGATCCCGAACCCGGGCAGCATCATGATGTAGACGGCGGGGTGCGAGTAGAACCAGAAGATGTGCTGGTAGGAGATCACGTCGCCGCCCATCGCCCACTGGAAGAAGTTGGTGTGCAGGATGCGGTCGAAGAAGACCATGAACTGCACCCCGGCAATGAACGGGGTCGCGGCGATCACCAGCAGCGAAGTGGAGAGGTTGGCCCAGACCAGCAGCGGCATCCGCCAGAAGTTCATCCCCGGCGCCCGCATGGTGACGATCGTGACCACGAAGTTGAGCGCGGTGGCGATCGAGGAGGCGCCCGCAAACTGGACCCCGACGTTGAAGAACGACTGCCCCAGCGGTGCCCCGGTGGAGAGCGGCGCGTAACCGGTCCAGCCGGCGTCGAAGGCGCCGCCCGGCGCCAGAAAGCTTCCGATGAACAGCAGCCCGGCCAGTGGCAGCATCCAGAAGCTGAGCGCGTTGAGCCGCGGGAAGGCCATGTCGGGGGCGCCGATCATCAACGGCAGGACGTAGTTCGCGATCCCGGCGAACACCGGGATCACGAAGACGAAGATCATCAGCGTCGCGTGGGTGGAGAAGAGGCCGTTGTAGGTGCCGGCGTCGACGATCTGGGTGCCGGGCTGGGCAAGCTCGGCCCGGATCAGCATCGCCAGCAGGCCGCCCACGAAGAAGAAGAAGAAGGTGGTGCAGATGTACTGGATCCCGATCACCTTGTGATCGGTGTTGAAGCGGAAGTAGTCCTTCCAGTTCGTCGCCCCGTGCTGGGAGTGGTCCTCGGGGACGGTCGGGCGCCCCGCGGCCCAGCGGAACCAGTAGTCGAAGCAGCCGAAGCCGACGAGGAAGCCGAGCGGGGCGAGGATCACCGGCACCATCAGCTGCGGGTAACCGGTCTGCTCGGTCTGGTAGGCGGGCAGCCCGGAGAGCTTGCGCAAGGCGACGACCAGGCCGAACCCGAAGGCCGCGGCGAGGAGCGCGCCGATCGCGCCCCGATACCAGCCCGGTTGCCTGATTGCCGCCGCCATCTAGATGAGGGGCCCCATTATGCCCCTCCGGCGCCGACCGCCGGCACGACGCTCGCCGTTGGTCTCGGTGATCGACTGGGCCAGCCCGGCGGGCACCTTCTCCGGCAGCCCGGCGACCCACTTGCGGAACTTCGGCGCTGGCTCGACCACGACCTTGGCGCGCATCGTCGAGTGGCCGAAGCCGCAGAGCTCGGTGCAGACGAGCTGGTAGGTCCCGATCCTGTCGGGGGTGATCACCGCGGTGGTGGTGATCCCGGGCACGTTGTCCTTCTTGATCCGCCACTCGGGGACCCAGAAGGAATGGATCACGTCCTGCGCGTGCATCTTGAACAGCACCTGGCGGTTGACCGGGACGTGGAGCTCGCCCTGCGACCACTTGTCGCCCGTGCCCGGGTAGCCGAAGCTCCAGGCGTACTGCTGGGAGAAGACGTCGACCGTCATCGCGTTCGAGTTGCGCTTCTCGATCTTGTGCAGGACGTCCCAGCTGTAGCCGGCGCCGAACAGGACGATGATCGTCGGGATCAGCGTCCAGGCGACTTCCAGACGGGTGTTGCCGTGGATCGGCTCGCCGTCGGACTCGTCGCCCGGCTTGGCTCTGAACTTGTACAGGGCGTAGGCGAGCATCACCACGACCAGCGCGAAGACGAAGCACGAGAGCACGATCATCACGTCAAGCAGGGTGTCGATCTTCGGCGCCGCGGTCGAGCCCTGCTGGCCGTCCCAGCTGATGCTGAGCATCACGGCCGACATCACGGCCGCGAGCGCAACCGTGGCGGCGAGCATCTTCGCTATCGGCAGGCGGCCCATCAGGCGAGCGTGATTCTAATGATCCGGCGGCGCGAGGCCACGCGCCTCGCGTGACTGATCGCACAAGCGATCACTCACGGCTCGGGAAGCTCGTCGAGGCGGCCTTCGGACGCCGCGATCACCCCCCTTGCGACCCCCTCCCAGCTCCACAGCTCGCGGGTCGTCCGCACCAGCGCCTCGCGGGCCCGCTGGCGGGTCGATTCGTCGAGGCCGAGCCAGGAGTTGAGCCGGCCGGCGATGCCCTCGACCGCCCCCTCCGCCACCGGAAAGGAGACGAGCGGAGCCACCTCGGCGGGCAGCGCCGGGGCGAGCTGGCGGGAGACCTCGGCCATCCCAGAGTGGGCCGCGGAGACCGGCAGCACCCCGCAGGCGGCGGCCTCCACGGCGACCATGCCGAAGGCCTCCGGGAAGGTGCTCGGCATCACCAGGACCTCGGCGTGGGGGATCAGCTCGGCGACCTCGTCGTGCTCGACCCGGCCGGCGAAGGAGACCGAGCCGGCCGCGGCGGCCGCAGCCTCCAGGTAGTCGGCTCCGGGTTCCTCGAGGAAGGCCGAGAGGATCGGCAGCCGGGCGGCCTCGCCTCCCTCGAGCCCGCGGCCGAGCCGGGCCACCTCGCGGGCGTCGGCGAGATCGCCCCGCGCCAGCGCCGCGAGCAGCCGGCGGAGACCCTGGTCGAACTCGCCGAATCCGGCAATCAGCAGGCGCGCGCCGGGGTTCTCGGCAAGGACCAGCGGCCAGGCGGCGAGCAGCAAATCGACACCCTTGGAGACGATCAGCTTGCCGACGAAGATCGCCCTCGGGCCCTCGGCCGCCGCGTATTCGCGGATCGCCGGGGCGGCCAGCGAGGGGTCGCGCCCGAAGGCGCCCTCCCCCTGCTCGCCCTCGACCCGGCGCGCCAGCGCCTCCAGCCCGGCCGGCGCCTCGACCGGCCCGGCCTCCGAGAGCGGGCGGAAACGATGGACGTCCACCCCCGGGGGGCCGAGGCGGGTGCGGGCCTCGAGCCCCAGCCCGGGGAGCGCCGCCCAGAGGCTCTCCGCCGTGTGGCGGGAGCCGACCAGCACCGCCGCGGCGGCCTCGACCCCCTCGCGGGCGTAGGGGACGAAGCGCCCCGGGTTGGCCTTGACCGTGTACTCGAGGGCGGAGCCGTGCACCTTGGCGGCGAAGGGGAGGCCGGAGCGGGCGAGGATCGCCGGGCCCATCACCAGGTGGTTGGCGAGGGCCACATCGACCCCGCCCGCGGCGGCGACGACATCGCCGACCGCGGCGACGTTGGCGCTCAGGTAGTGCTCGATCTCCGCGTCGCTCAGCTCGTCGAAGACCCGCGCCTCGAAGCCCTCGTAGGAGTCCTGGACGTAGAGGGGCAGGAGACCGCCGATCTCCGGGCAGGTAGGCGGTGACCGATCCCGCCCGAGGAGGGCTCCCGGAGCGCCTTCACCTCAAGCCCGTCCGCGCCCCAGCGGCCGACCGCGTCCACCCACTCGAGTCGGTCCGCCTCGAGGTCCTGGCAGAGCAGGTGGACCTCGTGGCCGAGCCCGGCCAGCGCCTGGGCCAGGTTGGCGTTGTAGATGTTGCTGCCGGTTCCCCGCAGCAGGTAGCCGTGGAAGATCAGGACCCGCATCGCTGCCGGGCAAGCTATTAGTCTGTGCGGCGATGAACTCGGAGCAGACCTACCGGCTGCGCGCCCCGGCCTCGGGCCGCGAGGCGATCGCCGCCGTCGAGCCGGGCGCCAGCTACGTCGACCGCGAGACCGGCGAGGAGCTTTACCCGGTCGCTCGGACCCTGCCGCTGGCTCCGTCTGCCTCGGCCCTGCCGCGCACCCCCGACAACCTCCGCGCCTGCCGCCGCTGCGACCAGCTGATCGGCCTCGACGTCAGCGACTGCCCCTACTGCGGGCTGCGCCAGCCGGCCCTGGACGGCAGCGCCTGATGCACCGCCCCGCCAGCAACGCCCGCGGCCTCGCCGCGGTCCTCGTCGCAGCCCTGGCGCTCGCTCTCGCCGGCTGCGGGAGCGACAGCGAGACGACGACCGTGACCGAGTCAACCGAGCCGGCGACGACCTCGCAGCCGACCACAACCTCGGAGCCGACGACGACCCAGACGACGACCGGCGAGGACAGCGGGGGCGTCGGCCCCACCACGGAGAGCACGGCCGGGACCACGACCTCAACCGCAGAGGACAACGGGGGCGGCGTCGGCCCCGACGACTCCGGCAGCGGCTCCGGAGGCTCGGGCTCCGGCGGCTCAGGGCCCGGCAAGCCCGACCCGAGCAAGCCCGACTCGGCCGGCAACGACCTGCCGCCCAAGCCCGGCACGCCGCAGTCCAAGTTCGAGCAGTACTGCAAGCAGCACCCCGGCGCCTGCGGTTAGCCGCCCAACGGCCGAGGGCTCAGCGGCTGCGGGGCTTCTTGACCAACGTCGCCGTGTAGAGCATGCGCGAGTTGGTGAAGTAACAGCCGTACTGGCGCTTGGATCCGACCCGGACCTGGGCGTGGCTGTACTTCTTGATCTCGTTGTCGGCGCACCGGGTGGACTTGCGGCTGGAGCGCCAGGTGTTGTTGTCCGAGAGGTTGATTGCCCAGTTCGGCGCCCAGGTCGGCAGGCTGAGGGCGACCATCTGGCCCGGGATCACGTTGAGCGGGTGGTCGAGCACGAAGGTCGGGGTCTGGCCGAAGTACCCGTTGAGCTGCTCCAGCGGGCTCTGACGGACCAGCTTGTAGACGGGAGGGTTCTTCTTCCTCTTCTTCACCTTGCGAAGCACCGCGATCCGGGCCTCTGACGGCGAGCCGTAGAAGTCGTTGAAGAACTTGCGCTCCTTGGGGGTCGGCCTCGAGAGGGTGATCGACCAGGCGACGATCTTCCCGGCGAAGGGCACCTGGTAGGGCTTCACATCGTTGCCGGCGAGCGACTGGAAGATCGTCGCCTTGCCCACCGCCTGGCACTCCTTGACGACGATCGTCCGGCCGCCGATCACCCTGCTCTTCGCCGGGCATGCCGGCTCGGCGCTGCTCGACGTCTTCCCCAGCACCACCTTGAACAGCGGCGCGGAGTCGGCGCTGCCCGGCCAGGCGACCACCGCGAGGGCGCCGAGCAGGCAGGCGGCGGCCGCGGCGAGGAGCGCGCGGGCGCGACTGGGCATGCGTGTGCGGGATCCGTGGATCACGATCTCAGCTACCAACACCGCTCGGCTACGAGTGTTGCGGCCCCGGATTCTGCCGATCGCGCCTGGGCGATGCCCGCAGAGGCCCGGCCTGCACGATCCCCCCCAGGCTTTTCCTCCGCCCCCGGTGCTCCGCGTCACAGAGCCGATCCCGCGCCCCAACTAGGATCAGCGCCGATGCCCGCGATCGTCGTAGAGGGGCTGGAGCGCGCCTTCGGGGAGGTGCTCGCGGTGCAGGGCGTCGACCTCGAGGTCGCCGAGGGTGAGATCTACGGCTTCCTGGGACCGAACGGGGCGGGCAAGACGACCACCGTGCGGATGCTGACCACGCTGCTTCTGCCGACCGGGGGCAGCGCCACCGTCGCCGGATACGACGTCGTCGCCGACGCCCGGGCGGTGCGGCAGACGATCGGCGTTGCCCTCCAGGAGGCGGCGCTCGATCCGCTGATGACCGGCCGCGAGCTGATCCGGCTGCAGGCGACGCTCCAGGGCATCCCGACCGACGAGGGGAAGCGGCGCGCTGACGATCTCCTCGACCGGGTCGGCCTCCTCAACGCCGCAAACCGCCGAGTCGGCACCTACTCCGGAGGGATGAAGCGCCGGCTCGACCTGGCGGCCGCGCTGGTCCACGAGCCCCGGGTGCTGTTCCTCGACGAGCCGACCACGGGGCTCGACCCGGTCAGCCGCAAATCGATCTGGGAGGAGGTCTCGAACCTCAACCGCGAGGGCACCACGGTCTTCCTCACCACCCAGTACCTGGAGGAGGCCGATCAGCTCGCGAACCGGGTCGGAATCATCGACCAGGGACGGATCGTCGCCGAGGGCACTCCGGGCTCGCTGAAGGCCGACCTCGGCAAGCCTCACATCGAGCTGTCGCTGGCCGACGGCTCCCCGGAGCGCGCCGGAGAGGTCTGCGAAAGCGTCGGCAGGGTGCTCCCCGCCAGGGACGGCAAGGTCCTGGTCGAGGTCGACCACGGTCCCTCCGACATCGCCCGGGTGGTCGTCGCCCTCGACGAAGCCGGGATCGCGGTCGAGTCACTGGAGCTTGTGCAGCCGACCCTCGACGACGTCTTCGTCGAGAAGACCGGCTACCACCTCGAGGGGGACGACGATGGCGACGAATCGGCCCCGATGACGGGGAAGCCTGAGGGGAAGCCCGAGGCCAAGGCGGAGGGGAAGGCCGACGGCTTGAGCGGCCCGGCGGCGAACCTCAGGGTGATCCGCTCGCTCGGCATGCGCTCGATCCGCCAGACCTTTCGCCGCCCACAGCTGATCGCTCCGATCATCCTCTTCCCGACGCTGCTGCTGGCGATCCAGACCGGCGGCGCCGGCGCCGCCGTCGATCTGCCCGGCTTCCCGCCGGTGCAGAGCTTCCTGCAGTTCATGCTCGCCGGGGCGATGATGCAGTCGCTGATGCTGGCCGGCAACAGCGGCGGCATCGCGCTGGCGGTCGACATCGAGATGGGCTTCACCGACCGCCTCTTCGCGGCGCCGATCTCGCGCTTCTCGATCGTCCTCGGCCGGCTTGCCGGGGTCGCGGCTCTGGGGCTGTTCGCCGGCGCCTGGTTCCTGGCCATCGGGCTGGTCTTCGGGGTGACGATCGAAGGAGGGCCGCTCGGCGCGGTGGTGGCGCTGGCCCTGGTCGCCGCATCGGCGATCGCGATCGGCGGCCTCGGCTCCGCGGTTGCCCTGCGCACCGGCAGCGCCAGCGTCGTCCAGGGGTTCTTCCCGCTGGTCTTCGTCGTCCTCTTCCTCTCCACCGCCTTCTTTCCCCAGGACCTGATGATCGAGCCGGCCAAGTCGATCGCCACCTACAACCCGCTCAGCTTCATCGTCAACGGGATCCGCGACCCGATCGTCTACGGCAATTCCGGGACCGACGTGCTCAAGGCGGTGCTCTCGATCGCCGGGATCGGGCTGCTGGGCCTGGCGATGAGCGCCTCGGCGCTCCGCCACCGGCTGAGGACGGGCGGATGAGGGCTGCGACCGAGCCGGGCTGGCAAGCGAACCGCGCGACGATCGCTGCGCTGGTGGCGCGCTCCAAGAACGAACTGGTGCGGGTTCCGGGGGCGGCGATCCCCGGGGTCCTGGCCCCGACGATCTTCTTCCTCGGCCTGAACGGAGTCTTCGGCGCCCTCACCCATCTGCGGGGCTTCGACACCAGCAGCTACCTGAGCTTCATCATCCCGGTGAGCATGCTTCAGGGCGCCGGCTTCACCGGCGCCGCCACCGGGGTCAACCTGGCCCGCGACATCGAGCAGGGCTGGCTCGACCGCCTGCTCGTCTCCCCCGCTCCCCGCTGGGTCCTGCTGACGGGGATGGTGCTCTCGGCCAGCCTGCGGGCGATGATCCCGGCGACCGTCGTCTTCACCGTCGCGATCGCGCTCGGCGCCCACGTGCCGACCCCGCTGGGGATCGTGATCGCCTTCGCGATGGTCGCGGCGATGGCCGCGGTCGCCGCCTGCTGGGGCTCGATGCTGGCGCTGAAGTTCCGCAGCCAGTCGGCCGCGCCGCTGATGCAGTCGGGGATGCTGGCCGCGGTGCTGCTGACCACGGCCTACGCGCCGCTGGCGCTGCTGCAGCCGTGGCTGCGGGCGATCGCCCGGGTCAATCCCGTGACCCAGGTGATCGACGCCACCCGCCAGGCCTTCCTCGGCGGCGTCAGCTGGACCGATACCTGGCCGGGGATCCTGGCGCTGGCCGGCCTGCTCGCCGTGCTCGGGGCGCTCTCGCTGCGCGGGATGCGCCGCACCGCGCTGTGAGAGGCGGCGGCGAGCGGGCGGTCGAGATCGCCGAGCGGACCCTGCGCCGCAACTGGACCGAGGGCTCGGGCCACGGCCGGCGTTTCGGCTACACGCGCCCCAGCCCCGGCCGCTACCCATGGCAGTGGTACTGGGACTCCTGCTTCGCGGCGATCGTCTGGCGCCGCTTCGAGCCGTCCCGCTCCCGAGCCGAGCTGGAGACCCTGCTCGAGGCCCAGCGCCCCGACGGGTTCATCGGCCACACGATCTTCTGGGAGCGGCCGGTCTCCTGGGCCCGCCTTCCCTTCTACAACGTCAGCTCACGCCGCTCGATGCAGACCGAGACGATCCAGCCGCCACTCCTCGCCTGGGCCTGGCGGATCGCCGTCGGCGACCCTGCCGCGGAGCCTCGGATCGCCGCCCAGGCCGACTGGCTGGCGGCCAACCGCGACCTCGACGGCGACGGCCTGCTGTGGATCCTGCAGCCGGACGAGTCCGGCCTCGACGCCTCGCCCAAGTTCGACCCCGTCTGGGGCTGGAAGATCGGCGGCCGGCTCGGGTTCCCGCTGCTCGTCCAGCACAACCGCCGCCTCGGCTTCGACGCCCGCCGGACCCTGGAGCGCGGCGGGCCGCTGCTCTGCGAGCTGATCGTCAACGTGCTCTGGTGCCTCTCGCTGTTGGCCCTGGGGCGCCCCTCGATCACCCCGGCGCTGGTCGAGCGCCTCTACGACGAGCGACTCGGCCTCTTCCTCGACGAGGTCAAGCCGGGCGGGCGGCAGCCGCAGGTAGCGACCTGGACCGCGCTCGCCCCGCTCGCCCTCCCCGACCTGCCGGAGGAGATCGGCCGGCGCCTGGTCGAGGAGCACCTGCTCGACCAGGGGCAGTTCTGGACCCCGGTGGCCCCGCCCTCGGTCTCGGCCGCCGAGCCCAGCTACCAGCCCGGGGGCAGCCGCGGCCTGCTCCGCCAGTACTGGCGCGGGCCGACCTGGATCAACACGGCCTGGCTGATCTGGCTGGGCATGCGCCGCCTCGGCTACCACGAGCAGGCCGAGCGGATGGTCACAGGCCTGCTCGGCGCGGTCGAGCGCGAGCGCCTGCGCGAGTACTACGACCCGCGCGACGGCAGCGGCCTCGGCGCCGTCGACTTCGCCTGGTCGGCGCTGATCGCCGAGCTGGCCGACCCCGACCCGGCCGCAGAGCGCAGCCACCTCTGAGTCGCTACTTGTAGCGGTAGGTGATGCGGCCGCGGTCGAGGTCGTAGGGGGAGAGCTCGATCTTGACGCGGTCGCCGGGGAGGATGCGGATGTAGTGGCGGCGCATCTTGCCGGAGATGTGGCCGAGGACGTCGTGGCCGTTGTCGAGCTTGACCCTGAACATGGTGTTCGGGAGGGCCTCCGTGATCTCGCCCTCCATCTCGATCTTTTCCTCTTTGCCCATGCGGCCGGAGAGGGTAGCGGACGTGCTCACCGTCCCTCGAAGGTGGCGTTGCCGGGGCCCTCGTCGAGGAAGGAGCGCACGGCGCCCTTCAGGTCCTCTGTGCCGAACAGCGACCCCGCGACCTTTGGCGTCTCGCGGTCGGCCTTGTCCACGCCGCCCTCGATCTGGGCGCGGATGAGCTTCTTGGTCGCCGCGTGGGCCCTGGTCGGCCCGGCCGCGAGCCGCCGTGCGAAGCGCATTCCCTTCTCCAGCAGCTCGTCGTCCTCGACTACCCGGTTGACCACTGCCCAGTGCTCCATCGTCGGCGAGTCGTAGAGGCCGCCGGTCATCACGAACTCGCGGGCGCGCGAGGGGCCGGCCCGCTCGGCCATCCGCTGGGTGCCGCCGGCGCCGGGCGTCAGCCCGACCACCGCCTCGACCAGGCCGACCTGGGCCGACCTGGTTGCCCAGATCAGGTCGCAGCCGAGCGCCACCTCCCAGGCGGCGGTCAGGCAGAGGCCGTGGATCAGGGCCAGGGTCGGCATCTGGAGAGCCTCGATCTTGCGCACGGTCGTGACCAGGGCGCTGAACATGTGCTCCGCGTCGCGGAGGCCGATCCCGTCGAAGTTGTGGACGTCAACCCCGCCGCTGAACACGTCTCCCTCGGCCCGCCAGACGAGCGCCCGCGCGTCGGAGGCGGCGACCTCGGTGACGTGCTTGGCGAGCGCGTCGAAGGTGGTGCTGCCGAACAGGTTGAGCGGCGGGTCGGAGAGGACGAGGACGGCCACCGCCCCGTCGCGCTCCAGGCGGACCGGCTCAGCCATCGCCGCGCAGCCTCCCGGCGACCTCGGCGATCTCCGATCCCTCCCCCGGCCCCGGCACCCAGGGCAGCTCCAGCGGATCGTCGGCGTAGCGCGGGATGACGTGGACGTGGAAGTGGAAGACCGACTGCCAGGCCGCCGCCCGGCAGGAATTGAGGATGTTGAAGCCGTCGGGCTCGAGCACCTCGTCCATGCGCCGCGCCAGGCGGCGGGCGGCGAGGATCGTGCGCTCGAGATCGGCGTCGGGGACATCGGTCAGGTCGACGGCGTGCGCTCGGGGGACGACCAGGGCATGGCCAGGGGTCGCCGGGTTGATGTCCATGAAGGCGACGGTGTGCTCGTCGGAGTCGACGATCTCGCCGGGGACCCTCCCAGCGACGATCCCGCAGAAGAGGCAGTCCTCGTCGCTCGCCATCGCGGCGCCAGCTTATACGCCGGCCCTGGCGTGGGCGACGGCCTCCTCCCTCGTCCTCACCTCTCCGGCGTACTGCGCCGCCTCCAGCTCGGCCAGCAGCCGGCCCAGCTCGGGACCCTCGGGGATGCCCAGCTCTGCCGCCAGCTCGTCGCCGGCGATCAGCCGCGCCGGGGGGCCCTGGCGGCGCCAGTCGAGCGCCGCGGCGAGCATCTCCCGGGCGAGATCCAGGTGCGCCTCGATCATCTCCTCGCTTGCCAGCGGGCCGCTGCCGCGGGCGGCGAGGCGGTCGGCGACGGTGAGCAGGGTGACGTCGGCGCCGACCGGCTCGGTGGCCCGCAGGTAGTCGTGGACGCGGCGCGAGGGAAGCGGCGCCTCGGGCACCATGAATCCGAGACGCAGGTGGTGAAGGGCAAGCGCCTGAAGGTGGCGGGTCAGCGCCCGGCTCGCCCGCAGGCGGGCCAGCATCCCGCCGATGATCTCGGCCCCGGCCCGGTCGTGGCCCATGAAGGTCACCAGGCCTCCGGACTCCTTTCTGGTGACCGGCTTGCCGAGGTCGTGGACCAGCGCGCCGAAGCGAAGCGCCTCGCCGCGGGTCAGCTCGTCGGCGAGCGGCTCGTCGAGCAGCTCGCGTGCCTCCTCGGCGCGCTCGCCCGCGAAGCGCTCGAGGTCGGACTCGACCTCGAGCAGCCGCTCGAGCACGGCCATGGTGTGGTCATAGACGTCGAGGTGGTGGTTGGCGGTCTGATCCACCCCCCGCATGGCCTCGACCTCGGGCAGCAGCGACTTCATGATCCGGAGCCGCTCGATCAGGTCCAGCCCCCGGCGCGGGTCCGGGCCGGCGATCAGCAGCCGCAGCTCGCCCAGCAGGCGCTCCCCGGCCGGCTCGGCGGCGCGCCCGGCCAGCGCCCACGCCGAGGCCTCGGTGTCCGCCTCGATCTCGAGGCCGAGCTCGGCGGCGAGCCGGGCGGCCCGCAGCAGCCTCAGCGGGTCGTCGGCGAAGCTCCGCTCGGAGACCACCCTCAGGACGCCGCGCTCGAGGTCGGCGAGCCCGCCGAACGGATCGAGCGCCTCGCCGCCGTTCAGCGGCACGGCGATCGCGCCGATCGTGAAGTCGCGGGCGGCGAGGTCGTCCTCGATTCCCTCCCCCCGAAGCGGCGTCACGTCCACCTGCCACTCGCCCCCGCCGGCCCGCCAGGTCTCGAACTCGGCCGAGAGCTCGAACGAGCTGCCTCCGCCGCCGCGGGCGATCGCCGCCGCGGCCTCGCGCGGGTCGCCGGCGACGGCGAGGTCGAGGTCGCTGACCGGGCGCCCGAGGGCGGCGTCGCGGACCGCGCCGCCGACGACCCAGGCTCGCCCGGCGGCGTCGGCGCCGAGCGCCTCGCGCACCGCCGACGCGAGGACCGAGCCCCGCAGGCGCCCGGCGACGCCGGCGGCGCTCACCGCAGCTCCCTCGGCACCCGTGAGGAGACGCCGCAGGCGATCTCGTAGTTGATCGTCCCCAGCCGGCGGGCCAGCTCCTCGGCGCGGATCGCCTCTCCGCCCTGGGCCCCGATCAGCACCGCCGGCGCCCCCGGCTCGACCTCGGTCTCGGGGCCCAGGTCGATCGTCAGGTTGTCCATCGAGATGGTTCCCACCAGCGGACGGCGGCGCCCGCCGACCAGTACGTCGGCGTTGTTGGAGAGACCCCGCCTCACCCCGTCGCCGTAGCCGATCGGGAGCACCCCGACCCAGGTGTCGGCGGCCGCAGCCCAGGTGCGGCCGTAGCCGGCGCTGTCCCCGGCCCTGAACCGCTTGACGTCGGCGACGTAGGAGCGCAGCTCCATCGCAGGCTCGAGCCCGTGCGCTCGGGGGTCGCCCTGAAAGGGATCGAGCCCGTAGATCGCGACCCCGCAGCGCACCATGTCGAAATGCGAGCGGGGCTCGCGCAGGGTGGCGGCGCTGTTGGCGGCATGCAGCATCACCCCACCGAACTCGGCGCGCACGGCCCCAGCGAGGGCGTCGAAGCGCTCGAGCTGCTCCTCGAAGAAGCCCCCCTCGGCTTCGTCGGCGGTGGCGAAGTGGGTCCAAACGCCGGCCAGCTCGAGGTCGGGGTCAGCGGCGCAGGCGCGGGCCAGGCGCAGCACCTCTCCCGGGTCTCGGTTACCGAGCCTGCCCATGCCGCTGTCGTGCTTGACGTGGACCAGCGCTGCCCGACCCTGGGCCCTGGCCCGTCCCGCCAGCAGGGCCCGGAATCCCTCGCTCGAGACCCCGATCTCAGATCCCGCTCCGAGAGCCACGTCCACCTCGGAGGCGGTCAGTGCTCCCATGGTCAGCAGACGGATGTGATGGAGGCGGCGCCCGATCTGCTCAGCCTCGCGGGCCGTCGCCACCGCCAGCCAACCGGCGCCGCCCCTCAGGGCGGCCTCCGCGCAGTCGACCGCGCCGTGCCCGTAGCCGTCGGCCTTGACCACCGCGCAGAGCCGGGCGCCGTTCGTGAGCCGGCTCGGCCAGGAGGGCGCAGTTGCGCTCCACCGCGGCGAGGTCGATTCGGGCCAGCGCGCGTTCAGGCATCCGCCGCCAGCCCGGCCGGGATCGAGTCGATCACGTCGGTCGCTATCACCGACTCGGCCGCCCCGACCCTCGCCGCCGCCTCGGCCCCCGCCCTGGCGTGGGCGATGACCGCAGCGCAGGCGGCAGCGAATGGCTCGATGCCCCGGGCCAGGAGGGCGGCGGCCATCCCGGAGAGGACGTCGCCCGTGCCCGCCGTCGCCAGCCCTGGGGCGGCCACGGCGTTGACCGCCACCCGCTCGCCGTCGGTGACGATCGTGTCGTCGCCCTTGAGAACGACGATCGCCCCGGCAGCGCTCGCGGCCTCCCGCGCCGAGGCGAGGCGGTGACACGAGACCTCCTCTGAGGAGCGCTCGAGCAGCCTCCCGAGCTCGCCGGCGTGAGGGGTCAGCACGGTCGGGTGCCGGCGGGACGCGATCTGCGTGAGCCTCCCCGCGAAGGCGCCCAGCCCGTCGGCGTCGATCACCAGCGGCGCCTCGATCGCCCCGGCGACCTGGCGCGCCAGCTCGGCCGAGGAGGGATCTCGTCCCAGGCCGGGCCCGAGCACCCCCGCGGCGGCTCGCTCGTAGGCGGTGATCACACCCTCCCCCGAGGCGGCGGTCAGGTGGCCGCCCTCGCTGGGGCAGCCCACCGACATCACCTCGGTCAGCTTCTGTTCGAAGATCGGTTCCAGCTCGGCCGGGACCGCGACCGTCGCGTACCCGGCCCCGGCGCGGATCGCCGCCTCGGCGGCCATGCAGATCGAGCCGGTGAGGCCGCGCGAGCCGCCTGCCAGCACCACCTGGCCGGAGCTGAACTTGTTCGAGCCCGCCCCGCGCCGGGGGGCCAGCCGCAGGACCCCGGCGTCGATCACGCCGGCGCTGGGCTCGACCGGCGCTCCCTCGGGGATTCCGATCGGAGCTATCCGCAGCTCGCCGCTCGCCTCCTTGCCGGGGGCGATCAGGTGCCCGAGCTTGGCGGCGTGGAAGGTGACGGTGAGATCGGCGCCTACCGCGGCGCCCCCGATCTCGCCGTTGGCCGCATCGACCCCGGAGGCGATGTCGCAGGCGATCACCGGCGCCGGGCAGTCGTTGATCGCCGCGATCGCGGCGGCGGCGGGCTCACGGGCGGCCCCGCTGAAGCCTGTGCCGAAGATCGCGTCGACGACCGCCCCCGAGCCCTGCAGCCGCCGGCCGAGGGAGGCGGAGTCGACCGGTTCGGCGGCGAAACGCCCGAGGTTGGCGGCGGCGTCCCCGCGCAGCTCCTCCCCGGGCCAGAGCAACAGGGCCTCGACCTCGAAACCGGTCTCGGCGAGCAGGCGGGCGGCGACCAGCCCGTCGCCGCCGTTGTTCCCCTTGCCGCAGATCACCCGCACCGGGCCCTGCGGCGAGAGCTCGGTAACGGCCGAGGCGACGGCGCCCCCGGCGGTCTCCATCAGCTCCAGGGAGGGGACGCCGCGCTCCTCGATCGCCCAGCGATCGATCTCGCGCATCGAAGCGGCGTCATAGAGCGGGTGGAGCCACGCTTCCATCGCCGCCAGCGTACCGGCGAGCCGGGCGCCTTCCGGCGACCGCCGCAGAGCCTAGGCTGGGCGCGGGTAGATGACGGGACCGAGCTCGCCGAAGCCGCTGGGCGCCGCGATCGCAACCCTGCTGCTGTGCCCGCTGGCGGCGATCTCATGCGGTGGCGGCGGTGGTGACTTCGTCTCGGAGGCGGACGGGGTCTGCACCGAGCAGGCGATCCGCGTCAACGCGGTGCTCGACGACGGCGGCACCCCGCAGAACGCCCCGGAGGCGGCGGCGCAGACGGCTGAGCTGCTGCCGATCGAGCGCGATGCGGTCTCGGATCTGCGCGCCATCGAGGCACCGGAGGGCGGCGCCCGAGCGGCCTACCGGGACTTTCTCGCCGCCCGAGGGCTCGCCCTGCAGCTCAGCGAGCGCCGCGGCCGGGCCGCGAGACGCCGTGCGAGCGCAGCCTACGCGACGATCGACGACCGCCGCGATCGGGTCCTGCGCCGCGCTGACGTGAGCGCCGCCCGTGCCGGCCTCCTCGCCTGCGCGGAGCGACTCTCGCGGGGAGCGATCCGGGCGGTGAGGGCCGCGATCACGAGGATCGCCACCAGCCCGGACCCGGCGCTGTGCAGCGAGCGCTTCACCGCGAACTTCGTCCGCTCCCAGTTCGGCGACCCGCGGCGCTGCCGTCGCCGCCAGCGACAGCCCCGTGGCGCCGCCCGCGCGGTCGAGATCGACGACCTGCGGGGGATCGACCGCGTCTACGCCCTGGCGACCATCCTCCCCCGCGGCGGCTACTCGGCCGAGCAGCGGGTGCGGCTGGGGATGCTCTTCGAGGACGGCTCCTACAAGGCCGACTCGCTAGGCGAGCTCAGTCAGCCACCTTGAGCACGATCTTCGACGTGGTCGTATCGCCGGAAGCACCGGCGCCGATCGCGGCGAAGTCGAGCTTCTGCAGGTAGGGCCGCGCCTGCAGGTAGTCGGGGTCGGAGGCCGCTCCCATCGACTCCGCCAACTTCAGCACGGTGGCGATGTCGAGGAAGCCGGCCAGATCGGTGCCGCCGAGCGACTTCGCGGCGTCATCGAAGGCGGAGCTCGAGTCGAGCGTCTGGCCGCCGCCGGCGAGCGCCTGCTGCGTCGCGGCGTCTCCGTAGCCGATGACGATCCGGTCGCCCTTGGCGACCACCTCGACCGACTGCTGGCCGAGCTCGCGGGGATCGGTGATCGAGAACCCGCCCGGGATCTGCTCTGAAGCCGGCGGTCCCCGAGTTGCTCAGCAGGCCGGTCAGCTTGCCGAGCGCGTCCGAGGCGGCCTGCGGGTCCTTCGACTCGATCACCAGGGCGCCGCCGAGATTGGAGCGGCCGGTGCCCTCGACGAAGAGGCCGACGTCGCCGATCGCCGAGGCGATCTTGTCGACGTCGATCCCCTGCTGCGCCAGGGAGCTCTTCAACTGCCCCGGCGGGATGCTGCCGGGGATCCCGTTCTGATCGATGCTGTCGATCACCTTCTGCGCCTGCTCACCGACGTCGGGGCTGGCGAAAGCGGCCCAGGAGCCCGCCGGGAAGGAGCCGATGAAGTCGGTCAGCCCGGCCGCGTCGATGCCGCCCCCGACGTCCGTGCTGACGTCGATCTCGACCTGGTCGGAGCCGGCGACGACGCTGGCCAGCGCGGTCGAGCCGTTGAGGTTGTAGCCGAGCGACTTGTAGAAGTCGAGGACCTGCTGGTCCGCCTGGCCGCCGGCGGAGTTGATCAGGGCGCCGATGTCGACGTAGGCGTCGGCGAGGCTGTCGTCGGGGGCGCCCGAGACCGTGTTCGTCGTACTTGCTCTCGTCGGCGAGCGAGTCGCCCTTCGACGTATCGACCACCGTCTCGAAGGTCTGCTTGTCCTCGGCGAGGACGAGGAAGTCGCCGACCACCCCGACCGAGGTGCCGTCCTCGGTGTCGGTGGTGTAGTCGGACCCCTCGTAGGAGCCCTGGGTCACCGGCGAGTCCGACTCCTGGGCGAGCTTGTCGACGAAGTCGCTGGCCGCCGCGCTGTCGGTGGTCTCCACGATCGCGCCGACGCCGGAGAAGTCCTGGCCGTCGTAGCGCTGGAAGAAGACCCCCGCCTTCTCGCCCAGCCACGGCTCGACGTCGTCCTCGAAGCTCATCTTGCTGCCCGAGTCGGCGAGGCCGGAGTCGATCTGGTTGACGATCAGCGAGCCGGGGTCGCTGATCCCCGCGAGGGTCTTGGAGAGGTCCTCGATGTTCGTCTTCAGGTCGCCCTCGGGCTTGACCGTCGCCTCGACGAAGAGCGGCGAGCCGGACGGCGCCAGGCTGGCGGGATCATCGCCTCCGCTGCCGCTGGAGCCCCCGCAGCCGGCGATCGCGATGGCCCCCAGGGCGGCGCTGGACAGGACGGTCGAGACACGACTTCGAGTAGTCATAGGCGGGGCATCGTAGCGGCGCAGCCGACGCCAAACCGCGGCTGCGGCCGATCATTCGACCGTGACGGTCTTGGCCAGGTTCCGCGGCTGGTCGACGTTGAGCCCGTTGAGCCGGGCTATGTGGTACGCGAGCAGCTGCAGTGGCACGATCGCCAGGATCGGCTGCAGGATCCAGTCGCTGCTCGGCACCTCGATCGTCTGGTCGGCGACCTCCGCCACCCTGCCGCTGCCGGCGGTTGCGATCCCGATCGTGTCGGCCCCCCGGGCGCGCACCTCCTCGACGTTGGAGAGGACCTTCTCCAGCACCGGGCTGTCGGTGGCAACGCAGACGACCGGGGTCGAGGTGTCCAGCAGCGCGATCGGCCCGTGCTTCATCTCCCCGGCGGCGTACGCGTCGGTCGGGATGTAGGAGATCTCCTTCAACTTCAGTGCACCCTCGAGGCAGACAGGGAGCCCGATGTGGCGCCCGAGGTAGAGGAAGAAGCGCTGCTCGTAATGGCTGCGGGCGATCGCCTGAACCCGCTTGTCGACGTTCTCGATCGTCTGCTCGATCTTCGACGGGATCTCCTTCAGCTCGGCCACCAGCTCGGCGATGCGCCCCGGCGAGAGCGTCCCGCGCAGCTCGGCCAGGCGCAGCCCGAGCAGGTACATCGCCGCCACCTGGGCGACGAAGGTCTTGGTCGCGGCGACACCGATCTCCAGCCCGGCCCGGGTGTAGAGGACAGCGTCCGCGTCCCTGGTCGCCTGGCTGCCCATGATGTTGGTGATCGTCAGCACCGTGGCGCCGCTCTCGCGGGCGAGGCGCATCGCCGCCAGGGTGTCGGCGGTCTCCCCGGACTGGGTGATCCCGACCACCAGGTCGCGATCGCCGATCACCGGGTTGCGGTAGCGGTATTCCGAGGCGATGTCCATCTCCACCGGCAGCCGGGCCCACTCCTCGATCGCGTAGCGGCCCACCAGGCCGGCGTGGTAGGAGGTGCCGCAGGCGACGATCACGATTCGCTTGACGCCGCGCAGGAACTCGTCGGAGAGGGCGACGTCCGAGAGGTCGACGCCGTCGTCCGTCGGCAGCCGGTCGCCGATCGTCTCGGCCACCGCCTCCGCCTGCTCGTGGATCTCCTTCATCATGAAGGTCGGATAGCCGCTCTTCTCGGCGGCATCCTCGTCCCAGGTGACCTCCTCCGCCTCGCGCTCCACCGGGGCGCCCGCCGCGTCGGTGATCCGGATCCCGGAGGCGTCGACCGTGACGATCTCGCCGTTCTCGATCAGCATCACCTGCCTCGTCTCCGAGAGGAAGGCAGGGATCGCCGAGGCGAGGAACGTCTCCCCGTCCCCGAGACCGGCGATCAGGGGGCACTCCTTGCGGGCGCCCGCCAGGACATCGGGCTCCTCGGCGCAGACGGCGACGAAGGCGTAATGGCCGCGCAGCTCGGCGAACGACGTCCTGACCGCCTCGGTGATGTCGCCGTCGTAGTTGCGCTCGATCAGGTGGGCGACTATCTCCGCGTCCGTCTCGGAGCTGAAGCGGTGCCCCTCGGCCTGAAGCTCCCTGCGGAGCTCCCCATGGTTCTCGACGATCCCGTTGAGGACGATGTGGATGCGATCGCTGCAGTCGCTGTGGGGATGGGCGTTCTCCTCGGTGACCCGGCCGTGGGTTGCCCAGCGGGTGTGCGCGACCCCCGTGGTCGGCGGGCGCTCGGCCACGGCGACGGCGCCGCCGTTGGATCCGGCCTCGACCGCCGCTCGCAGGTTGGAGAGGTTGCCGACGGCCCGCACGGTTTCGATCCGGCCGTCCGCGACCACCGAGACGCCGGCCGAGTCATAGCCGCGGTATTCGAGCTTCTCCAGGCCCGCCACGAGAAGCTCGCGGCACGGTCGGGCGCCCACGTATCCGACGATCCCACACATGAGAAAGAGGTCGGCAAAGGGTAGAGCGTCCTTGAGGACCGCTGGCTCGGCACCGGTTGCAGCGGGGCTAGGAGAGCTCCCGCCGTACCACCTCGGCCAGCCGCTCAGCGACCCCCTCGGCCTCGGCCGCCTCCGGCGCCTCGACCATCACCCTGACCAGCGGCTCGGTGCCCGAGGGGCGAACCAGGACCCGGCCGCGCCCGCTCAGGGCCTCGTTCTCCGCCTCGGCCGCCTCCCAGACGCCGGCCGCGCCGGCCACCGCATCGAGGTCGGAGACCCTGACGTTGAGAAGCGTCTGCGGCAGCTTCTCCATCGCCGCGACGGCGCCAAGCTCGCGCCCCGCCAGAGCCTGCATGGCCAGCAGCGCCGCGCCGATGCCGTCGCCGGTGGGCGCGTAGTCCATGGCGATGATGTGCCCCGACTGCTCGCCTCCGAGCTTCCAGTCACGCTCCTTGAGCTGCTCGAGGACGTTGCGGTCGCCGACCGGCGTCGTCGCCACCTCGACCCCCGCCTCCTTCATCGCCCGGTGAAAGCCGAAGTTGGTCATGACGGTCACCGCGACACCACCGCCGAGGGCGCCCCGCTCCGACAGGTGCTCGGCGATCAGCGCGATCAGCTCGTCCCCGTCGTGCGCCGTCCCGGAGCCATCCACCGCCAGCACCCGGTCGCCGTCGCCGTCGAACGCGAAGCCGACGCTCGCTCCCGAGCCGGCGATCTGCTGCGCCAGGTAGGGGAGATGGGTCGAGCCGCAGCCCTCGTTGATGTTGCGCCCGTCAGGCTCGGCGGCGATCGTCTCCACCTCGGCCCCGAGCCGCTCGAAGATCGCCGGGGCGGCGGCGTAGGTGGAGCCGTTGGCGCAGTCGAGCATCACCTTGGCTCCGGAGAGATCGAGCGGGAACGCCTCCTCCAGCGCCCGCAGGTAGTCGCCGAGGCCGCCGTTCAGCTCCCGGACCCGGCCGAACCGGGTGGCGCCGGGGCCCGGGTGCTCGAGCAGCGCCTCGATCCGCTCCTCGGTCTCATCGTCCAGCTTGTAGCCGTCGCCGGAGAAGAATTTGATCCCGTTGTCGCCGTATGGGTTGTGTGAGGCGGAGACGACCGCCGCCAGCTCGAGCCCGTGACGGCGGGCGAGCACCGCGGCCGCGGGGGTCGGCAGGACCCCCGCCATCAGGGCGTCGCCCCCGGCAGAGGCGACGCCGGCCGCGAGTGCGGCCTCCAGCATCGGTCCCGACTCGCGGGTGTCGCGGACGATCAGTACCCCGGGGCGATCGGCAGCGGTCGCCGCCGCGGCGGCGCGGCCGAGGGACGTCGCCAGCTCGGCGGTGATCGTCGTCCCCGCCTCGCCGCGGACACCGTCGGTGCCGAAGTATCTGCGTTCGCCGGTCAGCGCTTCGAGAACTGCGGCTTCTTGCGAGCCTTCTTCAGCCCCGCCTTGCGCCGCTCCTTGACACGGGCGTCGCGCGTCAGGAAGCCCCTGCGCTTGAGATCCCCCCGCAGCTCCGGGTCGATCTCGGTCAGGGCCCGCGCGATCCCGTGCCGGACCGCTCCCGCCTGGCCGCTGATGCCGCCGCCGTGGACCCTGATCCGGACGTCGACGCTGTCCTCATAACCTGCCGAGGCAAGCGGCTGCCGGGCCATCGTCTGATGCAGCGGCCGGGGGAAGTATTCCTCGAGGGTGCGCTCGTTGACCTCGATCCGGCCCTCGCCGGGGGTGAGGATCACCCGGGCAATCGAGCGCTTGCGCTTGCCGGTGGCCGCGAAGCTCGAGCCGCTCTCCATCTGCGCCGGCGCCCTCGCCGCTGCGCCCTCCTCGGTTGCGCCGTTGCCCTCGAGCTCCGCCTCGCGGCTGGCCCGCTCCTCCTCCTCCGCCTCGAGCCGGGCCTTCTCCTCGGCGCTGAGCTGGGCGTCGGGCTCGACCGCGATCGGCTCCAGGTCGGCGCCCGGGGGGGCGTCGGGGCTCGCGGCGGGCTTAGGCTCGGCTACTTCGCCCTCCGCGGCGGCGTCGGCGGCGAGAGCCACCTCGGGGTCCGGTGCTTCCTCGGAATCACCGCCTTCCCCCTCCGCTTCACCCGCAGGCGCGTCAGGGCTCGTGGCGGGCTGGGGCTCCTCGTCCGCCGGCGCGGGCTCGGACTGCGGCTCGTCGGGCTCGGACTGCGGCTCGTCGGCCTCGGTCGCTGCGTCCTCGGCGAGGGCCTCCTCGGCGGGGACCTCCTCCGCCGGAGCGGCCTCGGCGGCCTCGGGCTCCTCTGCCTTCTTCTCGGGGCTCTCGGGCGTCTCGTCGTCGGCCATCTACTTCTCGGTCTCCATCGGTTTGGGGGTCTGCGCCTGGTGGGGATGCTCGGGGCCGGCGTACACCTTGAGCTTGCGAAGCTGCTGGCGGGCGAGGCGGTTCCGCGGAAGCATCCCCTTCACCGCCTTGCGGATCACCTCCTCGGGCCGGCGCTCCAGCATCTCGCCCAGGGTCCGGGACTTGATCCCGCCGGGGTAGCCGGTGTGGCGCCAGTACCTCTTGGCCTCGAGCTTGTTCCCTGTGACCCGGATCTTCTCGGCGTTGACGACGATCACGAAGTCGCCGGTGTCGATGTGGGGGGTGTACTCGGGCTTCCGCTTGCCGCGCAGGGCGTTTGCGATCCGGGTGGCCAGCCGCCCCAGGGTCTGGCCCTCGGCATCGACGACTAACCAGTCGCGCTGGCGGGTGCTCGGGGTGGCAACGTAGGTCTTCGTCATCTCGCTCAAAAAGCCGCGCAGGCAGGCACGTCCAGCCCCGGCGCGGCTGGCGGATGATAGCCGCCGCGGCGGCCCCGCGCAGGTCGCACCGGGTGCAACCACTGACCGGCGCCGGGGTTATACTGCCCCGCCAGTTGTGCCGAATCCCGGCCGGTCGGCCGGTCGGGAGCGGAGGAACCGCAGAGACCGTTGCAGGTCTCCGGGGCGAATCGGCCGAAGCATTGGCCGTAGCGCAGCTCTTTCAGCGCGAGCCCGACAGCTAACTCCGCAGGCCGAAGAAAGAGAGGCAACGCTTGGCCCGCAGCGAGGGCGTCCGGCGCAAGCCGGCTGCAACAGCGATAGGAGCGGTCCTGATCATGGCCCTGACGGGTCTTGCGGGCGGCGCTTCGGCGGCGACGAACTCCGGGGGCGGCGCGGTCGCCCCCAGCGCACCCTCGGTGCGCGACGTGATCTGCATCAGCGACTGCGTCGGCCTCCGGCAGGCAACCGTCGGCGGGACCGTCCAGGTCACCGGCTCGAACCTCGGGCGGGTCAGCAAGATGACCTTCGACGGACGCCGCAAGAGGGTGGTCGCCGAGATCACCGACTCGACCTCGACCACGGCCGAGGCCCAGGTGCCGGCCGGCGCCACCGACGGCAAGGTCAGGGTCAAGGACAACTTCGGCAACTCCTCGGACCTCTCCACGGCCGAGCTGGTGATCAGGCCGAGGAGCGAGCTGGGGAGCGCCGGGGACCTCGAGGTCGCCGAGGCCGAGACCAGCCCGCGCAGGGCCTACTACTTCGGCGTCCACTACCCCCACCTCACCTACGTGATCCGCAGCGACAAGCGCCTCAACGACCTCCGCATCGACGTGGTCGGCCGCGACAACTCGATCGTCCGCAGCTACTTCCGCGACGACGTCCCGGCGAACTCGACCCAGCGCCTGCGCTGGAACGGACGGACCTCGTCGGGCCGGCCCGCCCCCAACGGCGCCTACTCCTTCTCGATCCGGGCCCAGAGCGGCGCCCGGGCCAGGCGCTCCGCCGGCGCCTCGGCCACCACGGGCTTCAAGCTCTTCGGCTACATCTTCCCGGTCAGGGGGCCGCATCAGTACTGGGACGGGATCGGCGCCCCGCGCGCCGGCCACACCCACCAAGGCCAGGACGTCGGCGCTGCCTGCGGGACCAGGCTGCTGGCCGCCAGGGGCGGCAGGGTCCAGTACGCCGGCTATCAGAGCGCCGCGGGGAACTATGTCGTGATCGACGGCAAGAACACCGGCAAGGACTTCGTCTACATGCACCTGGTCCAGCCCTCGCCGCTGCGGGAGGGGCAGGTCGTCCACACCGCGCAGAGGGTCGGCAACGTCGGCCAGACCGGCGATGCGACCGGGTGCCACCTGCATTTCGAGATGTGGTCGGCCCCCGGCTGGTACGAGGGCGGCCATTTCCTCGACCCGGCGCCTTCGCTGAGGCGCTGGGACCGCTACAGCTGACCCCCACCCCATCGAGTGGACGATTTCCGGACCCATGGGCCGGTTTTCGGCCACTCGACGCCCGGTGCCCCGGTGGCTAGTAATGGGAATGACTCCCATTACTGATAGGGTCGCTCCGTGGGCGGCGTCCGCTCCGGACACTCACCGCAGGCATCGCGCGCCGGCGAGCGGCTCGGCTGGGCGGAGCATGCGCTGCGCTCGCTGAGCGAGGCCGGCTACCGCAGCGGCGGCGCCCGGCGGCGGGTGGTCGAGCTGCTCGCGGGCCAGAGCTGCGCGCTGACCGCGCTGGAGATGGATCGCCGCCTGGAGCGGGTCGGGCGGGCGAGCGTCTACCGCGCCCTCGAGCAGCTCGAGGAGCTGGGTCTGGTGCAGAGGGTCGATCTCGGCGCCGACTCGGCCGGGTTCGAGCGGGTCGACCCGGGCGGGCGCCACCACCATCACCTGCTCTGCGAGGGCTGCGGCGCCGTCGCCCCGTTCAGCGACGAGCGCCTCGAGGGAGCGATCGAGTCGATCAGCCAGGCCTCGAAGTTCGAGGTCACCGGCCACGAGGTCGTCCTCCGCGGCGAGTGCCCCGCGTGCGCGTCGGGGGCCTGAGATGCCCCGGCGATGAGCTGGATCGCGATCCCGCTGGCGGGCCTGACCGTGCTGGCGACCCTCGCCGGGGGGTCCGTGGCCCTGCGCCTGCAGCACTCGCTGCCGACGGTGATCGCTCTGACCGGCGGGGTCGTGGTTGCGGTGGCGCTGTTCGACGTCCTCCCGGAGGGGATCGAGCTGATCGACGACGCCAACCGGGCCACGACGCTGGTCGCGGTCGGCTTCCTCGCCTTCTTCTTCGCCGAGCGGGCGCTGACCCTGCATCATCGCGACGACCCCTCCGAGGCGAGGGCCCACAGCCACGTCGGGGTGCTCGGCGCCCTCGGGCTCTCGATCCACAGCTTCATCGACGGTCTAGGCATCGGGCTCGCCTTCGGCCTCGACGCCGCCACCGGGCTGCTGGTCTTTGTCGCGGTGATCAGCCACGACTTCGCCGACGGGCTGAACACGGTCAGCTTCGTCCTCAGCCAGTCGGGCGACCAGCGCCAGGCGCGGCGCTGGCTGCGGATCGACGCCGCCGCCCCGCTGCTCGGCGCGATCGTCGGCACCCTGGTCACCGTCTCCGACCAGACCCTCGGCTACATCCTCTGCCTGTACTCGGGCTTCTTCCTCTACATGGGCGCGACCGACCTGCTGCCCGAGGCCCACGCCCACGCCTCCTGGGGAAGGGTGGCGCTCACCGCCTCGGGCTTCGCCGCGATCTTCGCGGTCTCCCGGGTCGCCGGCGTCTGAGCCGGCCCCGGCTCACTCCCACTCGATCGTCGCCGGGGGCTTCGAGGAGACGTCGAGCGCCACCCGGTTGACCTCGGCGATCTCGTTGATGATCCGGCCGGAGACGCGCTCCAGGAGGTCGTAGGGGAGGCGGGCCCAGTCGGCGGTCATCGCGTCGTCGGAGGTGACGGCGCGAATCACGATCGGGTAGGCGTAGGTGCGGCCGTCGCCCTGCACCCCGACCGAGCGCACCACCGGAAGCACGCAGAAGGACTGCCACAGCTCGCGGTAGAGCCCGGCGGCCCGCACCTCCTCCTGGAGGATCGCGTCGGCGGCGCGCAGCACCCCCAGCCGCTCGCGGTTGACCTCGCCACCGACGATCCTGATCGCCAGGCCGGGCCCCGGGAACGGCTGGCGCCAGACCATCCTGTCGGGGAGGCCGAGCTCGGCGCCGACGGCCCGGACCTCGTCCTTGAACAGCATCCGCAGCGGCTCGAC
Source organism: uncultured Actinomycetes bacterium (assembly GCA_963725315.1). Lineage (GTDB taxonomy): Bacteria > Actinomycetota > Thermoleophilia > Solirubrobacterales > 70-9 > JBBRHQ01. The sequence continues at coordinate 152,878 of CAVRYA010000001.1, forward strand.
CAGCTCGAAGTCGAACTCCTCCGGCAGGCCGCCGACGTTGTGGTGGGACTTGATCGTGTCGGTGCCGGTGCCGCCGCCGGACTCGATCACGTCCGAGTAGAGGGTGCCCTGGACGAGGTAGCCGACGTCCTCCAGCTTGCCGGCCTCCTCCTCAAAGACCCTGATGAACTCCTCGCCGATGATCTTGCGCTTGCGCTCGGGGTCATCCACCCCCGCGAGTCGGGCGAGAAAGCGCTCCTCAGCCTCGACGTGGACGAGCGGGATGCCGAACTGGCTGAACGCCTCGACCACCTGCTCGGCTTCGTTTTGCCGCATCAGCCCGTGGTCGACGAAGACGCAGGTCAGCCGCTCGCCGACGGCCCGGTGGACGAGCAGCGCCGCCACCGAGGAGTCGACCCCTCCGGAGAGCCCGCAGATCACCCTTCCTTCGCCGACCTGGGCGCGGACCTCCGCGACCTGCTCGGAGATCACCGACTGCGGGGACCACTGCTCGGTGCACCTGGCCACCTCGCGGAGGAAGCGGGTGAGGATCTCGCTCCCGTAGGGCGTGTGAACGACCTCGGGGTGGAACTGGATCCCGTAGAGCCCGCGCTCGGGAGCCTCGCAGGCGGCCACCGGCGAGCCCGGGCTGGAGGCCAGTGCGGCGAATCCCTCGGGGGGCTCGAAGACCGAGTCGCGGTGGCTCATCCAGCAGTGCTGCTCGGCCGGCAGGCCCGCCAGCAGCTCGCCACCGCCGTCGAGGACGACCAGCTCCGTGCGGCCGAACTCGCCGGCCTCGGCGGCCTCCACCCTGCCGCCGAGCGCCGCCACCATCGCCTGCATCCCGTAGCAGATGCCGAGCACCGGAATCCCGAGATCGAGCAGCTCGGTCGGGAACCGCGGGGCACCCGGCTCATAGACCGAGGCGGGCCCGCCCGAGAGCACCAGCGCGCGCGGGCGGCGCAGCTCGATCTCGGCGACCGCAACCGTCGAGGGCAGGAGCTCGGCGAACACCCCGCACTCGCGGATCCGGCGGGCGATCAGCTGGGAGTACTGCCCGCCGAAGTCGAGCACGAGCACCTCCTCGTGCGCGGGGACCTCCTCGGCCCCGGGGGCGCCGACCCCCGCCGCCTTCTCGACGGGGATCTCGGGGACGTGGTCGCGCACGCCCGCCCCCGGGGAGGCCTCAGTCATCGCTGACGGCGACTCCCGCGCTGACCGCCGCGCGGCCGTTGGAGCCCATCCCCACCGACTGCTCCTGCTGGAGCCTCTTGCCCTCGCTCTGAAGCGCCGGAGCCACCATCACCTCGGCCCGCTGAAAGGAGCGGATGTCCTCGTAGCCGCAGGTCGCCATCGAGGTGCGCAGCGCCCCCATCAGGTTGAAGGTGCCGTCGTTCTCCTGGGCCGGGCCGAGGAGGATCTCCTCCATCGTCCCGTCCGTGGTGGTCGAGACCCGGGTGCCGCGCGGCAGCGAGGGATGGAAGGTCGCCATCCCCCAATGGAAGCCCCGGCCGGGGGCCTCTTTCGCCCGAGCCAGCGGCGAGCCGACCATCACCGCATCGGCGCCGCAGGCGATCGCCTTGGAGACGTCGCCGCCGGTGCGCATGCCGCCATCGGCGATCACGTTCACGTACTCGCCCGTCTCCAGCATGTGCTGGGAGCGGGCCGCGGCGACGTCGGCGATCGCCGTCGCCTGCGGGACGCCGATCCCGAGCACGCCGCGCGTCGTGCAGGCGGCGCCGGGACCGACCCCGACCAGGACGCCGACCGCGCCGGTCCGCATCAGGTGCAGGCCGGTCGAGTAGGAGGCGCAGCCGCCGACCACCGTCGGCACCGGCACCTCGGCGATGAACTCCTTGAGGTTGAGCGGCTCAACGCTGGTCGAGACGTGCTCGGCCGAGATCACCGTGCCCTGGATCACCAGGATGTCGATCCCGGCCTCCACAGCGACGTCGCAGAAGTCGCGCACGCGCTGCGGGGTGAGCGACCCGCAGGCGACCGCGCCCTGCTCCTTGATCTCGGCGATCCGGCTGGCGATCAGCTCGGCCTTGACGGGCTCGGCGTAGATCTCCTGCATCATCCGGGTCGCCAGGTGCCTGGGAGCGGCGGCGATCTTCTCCAGCTGCTCGGAGGCGTCCTCGAAGCGTGCCCAGATGCCCTCGAGGTTGAGCACCCCGAGGCCGCCGAGCTTGTTGACGAGAACGGCCGTCTCCGGGCTGACCACGCCGTCCATGGCCGAGGCCATCAGCGGCAGCTCGAACCGGTAGGGGCCGAGGGTCCAGCTGACGTCAATGTCGTCGGGGTCGCGGGTGCGGCGCGAGGGCACGATCGCGATGTCGTCGAACCCGTAGGCGCGCCTACCCTTCTTGCCTCGACCGATGTCGATCTCCATTCAGATCCTCCGAGGGTGGCGTTGAGGGGGCAGCGTATGGAGCGCCGCGGACAAGAAAGCCCCGCCGTGGCGGGGCGAGAAAGACCCTGTTTGCGGCTTTCCGGCGCGAAAATCCACTACCCCACGATAGTAGCCGTCAGCTCACCTCCGCCGGCACCTCGAGCGCCTGGATCTCGACCCCGGGCAGGATCCGCTCGACCTGGTCGCGGTCGACGGTGCCCGCCCCGAAATGCTGGGTGGACTGGGCCCCGCAGGCGACCCCGTAGGCGATGCAGTCGGCCGGCGCGCTGCCGTCGTAGCGGGCGGCGACGTAGCCCGCGAGGAAGGCGTCGCCCGAGCCGACGGCCGAGACCGGCTCCAGCGGCTCGGTCGAGACCTCGAAGAAGCCGCGCTCGGAGCCCTCGCCGACCACCGCCACGCATCCGTCGGGCCGCGTGATGATCGCCTCGTCGGCGCCCAGCTCGACCAGCTCCGCCAGGCTCGAGGCGAGGTCGCCGGCCTCCTCGAACTCGTGCCCGACCAGCTCCTCGGCCTCGCGCTCGTTCGGGGTCACGACCGAGGGCCCGGCGCGCAGGCCGGCGAGCATCGGCTCGCCCTCGGAGTCGAGGATCACCGTGACGCCGCGGGCGCGGAGGTCCTTGACCAGCCGCGCGTAGAGGTCGGGCTGGGCGCCGGGCGGAAGGCTGCCGGCGAGGACGCAGAGGCGGGCGCCGCCGGCGAGGTAGCTGAGCCGCTCCTGAAATGTCCCGATCTCCGCTCCCGTGACCTCCGGGCCGCGCTCGTTGATCTCGGTCTGCTCGCCCGAGGTCGGATCGATCACCGCGAGGTTGATCCGCGTCTCGGCGGCGATCTGGGTGAAGTCGGTCAGCACCGACTCCTCGGCGAGCTGCTCGAGCACCCGGGCTCCGGTCGGGCCTCCGGCGAGGCCGGTGGCGATCACAGGCCGCCCCAGGAGGCCGAGCGCCCGCGACACGTTCACCCCCTTGCCGCCGGCTGCGTTGCGGCTCTCGACCGCCCTGTGGCGGTGGCCCTGGTGGAAGTTCGGGACCGCGACGGTGCGGTCCAGGGCAGCGTTGAGTGTGACTGTGAGGATCACTGGTCTCGGCGCCGCCGGCGGAGCAGCCACCGCAATGACGCCGCGCCAATCAGTATCACGAACGCGCCGGCCAGGAGCGGTATCGCATGCTCCGAGACCCATGCCCGCGCCCGGTCGAAGGCCCCGGCCTTGGGGATCGAGCGCGAGGCGATCAGAGGCACGCGGGCGGAGCGCCGGCCATCGACGAGGACGATCGCCGAGCCGATCCTCGCCCCCCGGCGGATCGGCCCCTCGACCTCGTCAGGGGCGCGCACCTCGACGCTGAGCTGCTGGTCGCGACGCAGCCCGACCGCTACCGTGCGGGCCGCGAGAAGCGGCAGCTCTCCGCCCGAGTAGCGGATCGAGGGACTCGCCTCCTCCCTGCCCTTGCGCAGGGGCCGGCGGGTCCGGTACAGCGAGAAGCCGTAGTCGAGTAGATCGAGTGACTCGGTGTCCCGCTGGCCCTCGCTCGGTGCTCCGAGGACCGCCGAGATCAGCTCGACCCCGTCCCGCCTGCCGGAGCCGACCAGGACATAGCCGGCGCCGAGGGTATGCCCGGTCTTCACCCCGTTGGCCCAGCCGGCACGCAGCAACAGCGTGTTGCGGGTGTAGATCGCCTCCGGCGGCCGCAGGCTTCGGAGCACGGCGCTGCGCGAGCGGGCGATGCGCGCGAAGGCCGGGATCTCGAGCAGGCGGCGGCTCAGCGTCAGCAGATCGGCGGCGCTCGAGTAGTTGCCCGGCTCGTCGAGGCCGATCGGGTTCGAGTAGTGGGTGTCGGCGAGGCCGAGGGCTGCGGCGCGCAGGTTCATCTGGCGCACGAACCTCGGCTCGCTCCCGGCGGCGGCCACCGCCAGCGTCTCGGCCGCGTCGTTGCCGCTCCGCAGGATCAGCCCGTAGAGCAGGTCGCGAACGCTGATCCGCTCTCCGGCGCGCAGCCCGAGCAGCGACTCGCCCGGGATCGCCGCGTAGGGGGCGGCCCGGACCCGCTTCGCCAGGGGCAGCTCCTGCAGCGTCAGGTAGGCGGTCATCAACTTCGTCGTGCTGGCGATCGGGAGCTGCTGCGAGGCGCCGTGCGAAACGACCGTCTCGCCGGTGCGGGCGTCGATCAGGGCCCAGGCGCGGGCCTCGAGGCGGGGTGGTCCGGCCGAACCCGTTTCCCCCTTCGGCTCGGCGCGCGCCGCCGAGGGAAGGGCGAGCAGCAGCGCGGCCAGGGCAGCGGCTCCTGCCCCGCGGCGGCGCAACAGCCTCAGCGCAGCTTCAGCTCTTGGCCTGCGACGAGGATCTGCGGGTCGATGTCGGGGTTGAGCCGCTCGATCTGCGCCAGCGGGACACCGGTCTTGTGGGCGATCGCGCTCAGGGTGTCGCCTTCCTGAACCGTGTATTTCTTCGGCGCCGGCTTCTTGCCCTTGCCCTGATTGCCGTGCTTCTGGTGCTTGGCGGGGTGGTTGCGTTTCGAGTGCCCGTCCTCGTCGCCCGTCGTCGCCGCGACCACCAGCACAATCGCGGCGGCGGCCCCGATCAGGGCGAGGAGGGCGAACACCCGGGCCGGGGCTTTGCTGCGTTCGTTCATCGATTGGGACTGCTCGGCGGATGGGAGCGGGTGATGGTATAGACGCCCCGGTTCCGATCAGGCGGCGGAAACTTCCCAAACGGCGTCGCGCAGGCGCGCGGCGGCGGCCGCGGGATCGGGGTTGGAGGCGATGCTGCGCGAAGCGGAGACGATCGCCGCGGCGCGCCCGGGAGCGAACGCCGCGCCCAGCTCCTCGGGTCGCCCGCCCTGGGCGCCCACCCCGGGGACGAGGAAGACGGAGCGCGGCATCAGATCGCGCAGGCGAGCGATGTGGCCGGGCTCGGTGGCGCCGACCACCGCACCCACCCCGCTGAGCCCTCCCGCCCCCTCCAGCCGCGGGCCGAGCCCGTCGACCAGGGCGGCGAGGCGCTCGTGCAGCGGCGCACCGCCCGCGTCGAGGTCCTGGATCTCGGAGGCTCCCGGGTTGCTGGTCCGGACCAGGACGAAGACGCCGGCGCCGGCTGCCGCCGCGGCCTCGAGCAGCGGCTCGAGCGAGTCGCTTCCGAGCAGCGGGTTCGCGGTCACCGCGTCGGCGCCGAGCCCCTCGACCGGCCCCCAGGGAGTCTCGGTGCTCCCGAGCAGGGCCTGGGCGTAGGCGCGGGCGCTGACCGGGACGTCGCCCCGCTTGCCGTCGGCCAGCACCAGCAGGCCAGCATCGCGGGCCGCCTCGCAGACCTCGGCCAGCGCGGCCCAGCCCGGGGCCCCGAGCCGCTCGAAGCAGGCGAGCTGGGGCTTGGCGGCGACGCAGGCCGGCCCGGCCCGCTCGATCAGGCTCCGGCAGTGCGCCGAGACCGCCGCGGCGGCGGCCTCGGCGGCGTCGAGCGGCCCCGCCGAGGCGCCCTCTGCCGGGGACGGCTCGGCGGCCAGCCCGGCCGGGTCGGGGTCGAGTCCGAGGCAGACCTGGCTGCGGCGCTCCTCGACGAGCGCCGCGAGCCGGTCCGCGAACGGCTTCGCCCCTTCGCTCAGCCCTTGACCTTGGACTTCAGCGCCGAGCCGGCGGAGAAGCGCGGAACCCTTCCGCCGGGGATCGTGATCCGCTCGCCGGTCCGGGGGTTGACGCCCTGGCGCGGGCCGCGCTCGGCGACGTGGAACTTGCCGAAGCCGGTGAAGCTGACGTCGCCGCCGCCGCCGAGGACGTCGGAGATCGCGTCGAGCACCGAGTCGACGGCTTCGGCGGCGGCCTTCTTGGAGCCGATCCGCTCATCGCTCGCCAGTTGATCGAGAAACTCAGCCTTGGTCACGTCGGAAATCCTCCTCGAGTCGAGAACGCGGCGCAATCTAACAGCGGCTGCGGATGCGGCCCGGGGCGCGGTCTCAGGCGCCGCTCACGGTCATCTCGCCGATCAGCAGGTGGGGGGCGCGGACCGAGCCGCCGAAGGGCACCCACCGCGCCTGCGCGCCGGCTTCGCGGACCGCCCGCAGCATGCTGACCAGGTCGCTGGCGATCGTGAACTCGCGCACCGGGCCAGCGAGCTCGCCGGCGGAGATCAGGTGGCCCGACGCACCCACGGAGAAGACGCCGGAGACCGGGTTGACCCCCGAGTGAAGGCCGGCTACGTCGCTGACGTAGACGCCATCGCCGGCGAGTGCGAGCAGCGCGTCGAGATCGTGCTCGCCTTCCCCGATCAGCAGGTTCGAGGCCGCAACCGAGGGGGTCGAGCGGTAGCCGCCGCGGCCGGCGCTGGAGGTGGACTCGACGCCGCCCCGCCGAGCCGTGTAGCTGTCGTGCAGGAAGGTGCGCAGGCGCCCGCCGTCGATCAGGTCGATGCGCCGCCGGGCGATCCCCTCGCCGTCGAACGGCGAGGAGGCCAGGCCCGAGGGGTCGAGCCCGTCGTCGGCGAGGACGAGCGCAGGGCTCGCGACCTCCTCGCCGAGGCACTCGGCGAACGGCGAGCGGCCGCGCTGGACCGAGTCGGCACCGAGGGTCGAGCCGATCAGGCCGGCGAAGCTGGCGGCGACCGTGGGGTCGAGGACCACCGGGCAGGCGCGGGAGTCGGGCTTGCGGGCGCCGATCATCGAAACCGCCCGCTGCGCGGCCTCGCGGCCGATCTCTGCCGGCTCGAGCCCGCCGGGGCCGCGCGCCAGGCCGAACCCGAGCCCGGTCTCGCGGCTTCCCTCGCCCTCGGCCATCGCCTGCAGGAAGGCGTAGCAGCTGGAGGCCTGGTAGCCGCCGCCGACCCCGGTCGAGGAGCGGATCGCCACCTTCTCGGCGCTGTCGGCGTAAACGGCCTGCTCGACGCCGACCACGCGGCCGTCGGCCCCAAGGGCGGCGCGCTCGACCGCCAGGGCGATCTCCGCCACCTGCCCGGCGTCGGCCTCAGCGATCCCGGGATCGCTGAGGCCCTCGATCCCCCCGGGCGCCGATCCGGGCTGCGGGGGCGCCGCGAACTCGTCGGAGTCGGCGGTGCGCGAGCCCTCCGCGGCGCGCGCGGCCACCCCGGCCAGGCCCGCTTCGCTGAGATCGGTCCCGTAGGCGTAGCCGACCCGCCCCTCGCTCCAGGCGCGGACCCCGACGCCGCGCTCGGTCGCCGCGGTGAGGCTCTCGACCTCGCCGCCGTGGACCCGGACCTCCCGCCCGGCGTCCTCGACCACGTAGGCCTCGGCGTCGGCGGCGCCGGCTTCGAGCGCCGCATCGACCGCGCGGGTGGCGGCACCCTCGAGGTCCATCAGACCGCGGTCCCCCCCACGGTCATCTCGCGGATTCGCACGTGCCCCTGGCCGGTCCCGACCGGCACCCTCTGGCCGCCCTTGCCGCAGATCCCGGTCTTCATCTCGAAGTCGCTGCCGACGGCCTCGATCGCCCCCAGCGCCTCGAGGCAGTTGCCGATCAGGGTGGCGCCGCGGCAGGGACGGGTCACCTTCCCGTCCTCGATCAGATAACCCTCGGAGACCCCGAAGACGAAGTCGCCGGTCGCCGGCTCCACCTGGCCGCCGGCGAAGGAGGCGGCGTAGAAGCCCTTGGCGACCTCGGCGATGATCGCCTCGGGATCGGCGTCCCCGGGGGCGATGTATGTGTTGGTCATCCGCGGGATCGGCAGGTGCCGGAAGCTCTCGCGGCGGCCGTTGCCGGTGGAGGCGACCGAGTCGGCCCCGGCGCGGAGACGGTCATAGAGGTAGGAGACGATCCTGCCCTCCTCGATCACCGGCGTCTTCTGCGTCGGCGTGCCCTCGTCGTCGATCGAGTCCGTCCCCCACTCGTTCGGCATCCGGCCGTCGTCGTAGGCGCTGAGCAGCGGCTCCGCCACCCGCTCGCCGAGCTTGCCGGCATAGACGCTGGCCTGCTTCTGCACGTGGTCGGCCTCGAGCCCGTGGCCGGTCATCTCGTGGAAGAGGACCCCGCCGAAGCCGCCGCCGACCACCACCGGCATCGATCCCGCCGGCGCCGGGTCGGCATCCAGCAGGGTCAGCGCCTTGCGCGCCGCCTGCTCCGCGATCAGGCCCGGATCGTCGCCGAGCAGCTCGTAGCCGCGGTGCGCGCCGAGCGTCTCGAGGCCGGTCTCGACCTTCTCGCCGCGCCGGGCGACGGCCTGGGCCGCCAACCGCACCCTGGTGCGATCGTCGCCGGCGAGCAGCCCCTCGGAGTTGGCGACGGTGACCCGGCGACGGGCCTCGCCGTAGTTGGCGAGGAACTGGACGATCTCCGAGCCCTGTGAGCGCCCCCGCTCGTCGAGGGCGCGAAGCAGCTCGGCCTTGCTCTCGGCGCTCACCTCCTCGGGGCGCTGCTCGATCCGCTGCGGATCGCTCCGTGCCGCCCGCAGGGGGCGCGGCTCGCTGCGCGCGCCCCGCAGCGCCGCGGCGGCCTCCGCGGCAGCCCGCTCCAGGTCCTCGGCGGCGAGGCCGTCGACGTGAGCGAAGTAGGTGGTCCCGGCGCTGATCACCCGTATCCCGGCCCCCTCCTCGAACCCGGACTGAACCGACTCGACCCGCGACTCGTCGATCGCCATGGTCAGCCCGGAGCGGCGCTCGCAGTAGAGCTCGGCGAACTCGCCGCCGGTCTCCAGCGCCCGGCGGATAACGCACTCCGCCACCCCCGGCTCGATCAGCAGCTCCGGCCCGGCGTCGCTCATCGGGCCTCGAGCCTCGAGGCGGCCTCGATCACCCTCCCGCCGGCGGTGAACAGCTCCGCCCCGGCGGCCGTGCTCGAGGCGTGGTCGCGGCTGCGCCCGCCGGGATAGTGGATGCGGGCGAAAGGCTGACGGGTGTGGCGTCGGCGGCGCATGAAAGCGGCCGCCTCGTCGGCGTAGCCGGAGACGCGGTCGAGCAGGACCCGGTGCGCCTTCGGCATCAGCCGCCCTCCGGTGACGCGTCGCCGGCGCAGAGATCACGCAGGATCGAGCGCATGTCGAAGGACATCAGCGAGGAGAGGACGAAGCGCTCGGTCACGGCCACCGCGGTCAGCCCGCCGTGGCGAAGCGCGAACACCTCGCCCTGCTCGGTCGCGATATGGATCTGCTCGGCCGGCTCCTCGCCGGCGCGGTCCGCAGCCGCCAGCAGGGCCGTCGCCGCGTCATGCCACTCCGCCCGATCACCGTCGGCGGCCAGGACCTCGTCCCCGGGACCGAGGATCGCCCCGCCGCGCAGGTCGGGGGACATCTCGGCCAGGAAGGCCAGCGCCCTGGCTGCCTCCTCGCTCGAAATCGCCCCCGGGGCTCTGTCATCGGCCATCTTCGTGAAAATACCGGCCCGTGCCCCTAGCGCGAGCATCGTGGATCGCCGTCGTCGCCGTCTGCGCGATCGCCGCCGTCCTTTTCGCCCTCAGCGACTACACCGGCTACTCGATCACGGTCGCCGCCGTCGGCCTGGCCGCCGCCGTCAACCTGCTGCCCCCCCGATAGTCAAGGCCGCCGGGCGCTCAACCGGCCCGGAACGGCCCCTGCCCCTCGCGGGGGTCGATCAGCGAGGTCTCGGGCTCGGCGTGGATCAGCACCTCGGCCGCCGGGATCTCGGCCTCGATCGCATTGCGCATCTCGTGCGCGAGGTGGTGGGCGTGCTCGAGGCTGGTCCCCTTGCGGTACTGGACGTGGAAGTCGACGTAGCGGCGGCGGCCGGCGCGGCGGGCGCGCAGCTTGTGGTAGCCGGCGACCTCGGGGGTGCGGGCGGAGGCGATCGCCGCCTCGATCAGGTCCATCTCCTCTGCCGGCAGCGCCTCGTCGACGAGGACGCCGGAGGAGCGGCGGATGATGCGGATCCCAGCGACGACGATCACCGCGGCGACGATCAGGGCCGTGATCGAGTCGAACCCGTCCAGGCCGGTGACCTGGACCAGCGCCAGGCCGACGAGGACGCCGGCCGAGGTCATCGCGTCGGTGCGCAGATGCGCGGCGTCGCCCTCCAGCGCGAGCGACTCGTGGGCTCGTGCCTGGCGCGAGAGCGTGGCCGAGACCGCCAGGTTGGCGACCAGCGAGATCGCCATGACCGCGATCCCGACACCCAGCCGCTCCACCTCGGACCCAACGACCAGGCGATGGGTCGCCTCGTAGACGATGATCCCGGCGCCGACCAGGATCAGCATCCCCTCCAGCGTCGCCGCCAGGCTCTCGACCTTCTCGTGCCCGTAGGGGTGCTCCGCGTCGGCCGGCTCGTCGGCCTTTCGCACCGAGACGAAGGCGACGACCGAGGCGACCAGGTCGATCAGCGAGTGCACGGCCTCGGTGATGATCGCGATCGAGCCGGTGATCGCCCCGGCCGCCAGCTTCAGCGCGATCAGCAGCGAGTTGGAGGCGATCGAGAGCGCCGCCGCCCCCGACTTGGTCTTGATCACGGCTGCCCCCGATCGCCGGACAGGCACGCCGCCAGCGCCCGCGCGGCGCGCCCGCGGTGACTGATCGCGTTCTTCTCGGCCGGCTCGAGCTCCGCCATCGTCCGCAGGTCGCCGGGCCCGGTGTCGTCGGGCACGAAGGCCGGGTCGTAGCCGAAGCCCCCCGCGCCCCGCGTCTCCTCGGCGAGGGTTCCCTCGCAGCGCCCCTCGAAGAGGCGCTCGGTGCCGTCCTCGCCGACCAGGCCGATCACGCAGACGTAGGCGACCCGGCGATCGTCGCCGGCCGCTCCAACCTCCGCCAGCAGCTTCTCCAGGTTCTCCTCGTCGGAGGCCGCGGGGCCGGCGTAGCGGGCCGAGCGCACCCCGGGGCGCCCCCCCAGCGCCGCCGCCTCGATCCCGGAGTCGTCGGCGATCGCGGCCTCCCCGGTCGCCTCCCTCGCCGCCCGCGCCTTGAGCAGCGCGTTGGCGGCGAACGTCTCGCCGTCCTCGGGGGGAATCTCGACCTCGGGCGGCAGCGGTCTCAACCCGGCATCGGGCAGGATCTCGGCCAGCTCGCGCAGCTTGTGCTCGTTGCGGCTGGCGAGGATCAAGTCGCCGTGGCCCGCTCCTGCGCTTCCCGCAGCATCGCGATGCCGCCCTCTGCCAGCTCGAGCAGCTCGTCGAGCGAGGCTCGCGAGAGCGGCATCCGCTCGGCCGTCGCCTGCACCTCGACCAGGCCGCCGTCGGAGGTCATGACGACGTTCGCGTCGACCTCGGCGGATGAGTCCTCGGCGTAGTCGAGGTCGCAGAGCGCCCGCCCGTCGACGACCCCGACGCTGACCGCGGCGACCGAGCCGGTGAACGGCGAGGCCTCGATCTCCCCGGCGTCGAGCAGCCCCTGCAGCGCCAACCGCAGGGCGACGTGGCCGCCGGTGATCGCGGCGCAGCGGGTGCCGCCGTCCGCCTGCAGCACGTCGCAGTCGACATAGACGCTGCGCTCCCCGAGCGCCTCGAAATCCATCACCACCCGCAGCGAGCGGCCGATCAGCCGCTGGATCTCGACCGCGCGCCCGTCCTGCTTGCCGCGGGAGATGTCGCGGGCCTTGCGATCGCCGGTCGAGGCCGGCAGCATCGCGTACTCGGCCGTCACCCAGCCCGTGCCCCGTCCCTCCATCCAGCGCGGCACTTTGGAGCTCACCGAGGCGGTGCAGATCACCTTGGTCTCGCCCACCGAGATCAGCGCCGAGCCGTCGGCGGTGGCGACATAGCCGGGCTCGATCGATACCGGGCGAAGATCGGCGGGTTCGCGGTCATGGCTGCGGGCTGCGGGCATCGCCGCAGTCTCTCAGAGGCCCGGAAGGGGTTGAAGCCCCCGCTGCGCGAAGTGACGATCGAAGGTCAGCGCCTCCGAGGATCCCTCCCGCTCCATCAGCGCGAAGGAGGTGGCGTCGACGTAACTCCAGCCCTTGTCCGGGTGGGACTCGAGCATCGCCCATGCCTCGTCCTCGACCTCGTCCTCGATCCGGATCAGCTCGACCGCCTCGCCGGCGCGGAACTGGCGACCCCACTCGATCGCCTCCTGCCTGCCCACCCGCACCAGCAGTGCCGTGTAGGTCTCGGCGAAGATGTAGTTGGAGGTGAACAGGTGGGCGCGGTCGGCGACGAGTCGGGAGAGCGCCTGGCGCGCCGGCTCGTGCTCGCGCTCGGCCCGGTTGCGCAGGGCGACGAAGCCCCCCGTGTCGAGGAAGACCTTTCTCAAGTGCCGTAGAGGTCTCGGTCGAGATCGGTCACGGTTGAGGGGCCGGACCCGCTCGCCGGAGGATCCTCGAGCAGATAACGGATCAGCGGATCGTCTTCCCCACTCCCCCGCCGGGTGCGCTCGCGGTCGATCAGGTCCCGGACCACGGCCGCGATGCTCCCTGATCGCCCCGCCCGCTGCCGCAGCCAGCGGTGCTGGTCCTCGTCGAGATAGAGCTGCGTTCTATGCCTCATGCTGTTATACAGCATACAGCGTCGTGGTCGTACCAACCGGCAGGGAACTCAACGCCGGGCGACCCGCCCACGCAGCCGCCCGGCGTGGCCCTACTTGAAGGACACCTTGTTGACCGCCTCCTTGATCTTGTTGACGATCACGTCGGCCAGCTCGGTGCCCTGCTTGCCGTTGAACCCCTTCATCGCCGCCACCATCCCGACCATAAGCAGCGAAACGAGCAGGATCAGGCCGACGTACTCGACCGTTCCCTGGCCGCGCTCGCCTTCTAGGGCGCGGCGGATCGTCTCGAGCCTGAGGTGGATGGCGGCGTGGGCCCTGCCGAGAAGCGCGTGGAACATCTGGACCTCCTTCGATTGGTTGCGATCCGATCGTGAGAGGTAGCGATTCAGCGAACCAGACGGAAACGAGTCTTTCCCCGGGCAGGAGAGTCAAGAGTTGCCACTACGGCAAGGGCGGCTAGTCAATCCCGCCCTCGCAGCCTCGGCGGGTCGAAGGGCGGAGCTGGCGAGGGGGCGTCGCTGAACACACCGTCGAGGAGCTCGGCGAGCGATGATGGAGCGCTCCGGCCGGCGTTGGGCAAGGCCCCGCGAGATCGCGAAGAACTCGAAGCCTCAACCGGGCCGGCGGATGGCGAGATCTCCGCACTGACGACCCTTGGGCGAGAGGCCCTATTCAGACGAGACGGCGTCCCGGCGCTGCTAGCGGCCGACGGACACTCTGAGGCGAGGAAATGCAGGAACTGCTCGACTTCGAGCCCATCCACCGCGGCCGCGATCTGGGCCCCTGCTGAAGCAGCTCCAGCCTGGGAGCACGGCCTGGACCGGTCATGGTGACGTAGGCACGCTTCACCGGATCCTCCACCTCCGCTTCGCCGGCGTCGGGTCGGTGTTGAACGAGTAGCTGATTGCACGGACGCTGAACACGTGTGGTCCGGATTTCAGGTGCTTGTAGGTCTTGGGCGAATCACACGGTTTCTGCCTGCGATCAAGTCTGCAATCGAAGGTCGAGTCCGCCACGTTTGAAATGAACTGGAAGCTCGCTCGGTGGCTTTGGGTCTTGTGATTCGGCCCCGAGGTGATCCTTGTCTGGGGTGTCGGCGGATGTATCTCGGACCCTGTCGCGAAGCGCCAGGTGGTCGGGTTGGAGAGCGTATTGTCGGCGAGGTCCTTCGCCGTCCCGGCTACGGCTGCCGTGTATTGGGTGCTCGCGGCCAGCGGTGAGCTCGGGATGAAGATCAGAGTGTTGCCAGACCAAGAGAAACTCCCGCTGACCGGCGCCCCATCGCTGGTCTTCTCCAGTGAAAAGGCGGCCTCGGTTGTGGGCTTTTCCATCGGTTTGTTGAAGTTGGCAAGGGGAACGAAGGTGCGCCAGGCGTCGCTAGCGCCGTCGGCGGGATCGACCAGATCGATGATCGGGTGGTCTGTGGTCGTAAAGTGCCAGGTCCTTGCCACCGGTAAGGGGTTTCCGGCCAGGTCCTTCGCTGCGGTGGACACCCGCGCCGTGTACTGGGCACCGCCCGCGAGGTCGGTATGGGGCTTGAAGATAAGCGCGCTCCCGTTCCAGCCAAAGCTTCCATTTATCGGCGTGCCGTCGCTGGTTCGCTTGAGCGAGAAGGCGGCTCGGGCGGAGGGCTTGTCCATCGCGGTGTCGAACGCAGCGACGATCGGCGCGTTCGGCAAAATCTCGGTGGCGTTTTCCGCGGGAACGACCGCGGCGATCAGCGGCTGTGTCGCGGTCGTGAACTGCCAGCTCTTCGGTGCCTCAAGCGCAATCCCAGAAGGGCCCAATGCCCCGGTCCCTTCGCTCGCGGTGTAGCTGGTGCCGTTCGCTAGCGGCGAGTTGGGGAGGAAGATCAGCGCGTTGCCGCGCCAGTCGAGCTTGCCGGCCACTGGGGCACCGTCGCTGGTGCGCTTGAGCGAGAACGCGGCCTCGGCGGAGGCCCTATTCATCGCCTGGTCGAAGACCGTGACGATCGGCGTGGTGCGGGGGATTCCCGTCGCCTCCACGGTCGGGCTCACGAGCGAGACTGTGGGCGGCGGCGGTACGTTGGCACTGCCAACCCGCACCATCTTCGCCACCGAGGGCACGCCGTTCGCGTCGACGAGGAACAGCATGTAGACGCCCGGAGGGGCGATATTGGCATTGCTCGGGGCAACGGCGTTGACGGCCCCGACGCCGGTGGTGGTTGAGAGTGGCACGTAGCGCTGCTCCATGTTCACCGAGTGCGTCACCGCCCCGAGCCGGACAAGCGCGACTTTGCTGATCGATGCCGGGTTCGGCGTCGCGATCGAGAACTGCGCGTTGTAGGTGAGATCGCTTGGCGCGGAGCTGATCACAGGCCTCGGGGCGAGCTCTCCCGAGCCGTCCTTCTTGAACAGATAGGGCGGGGAGAAGACTTGTGCGTTCTTCGCCAGGTAGCCGACCGAATCACAGGTGCCGCAGATGCCGCCCCCCGCCGACAGTATGCGTCCGTCGGGCAAAAGCAGCGCCGTCGAGTGGTACTGGCGAGTCACCTGCTCCGCCGCGAGCGTCTTCCAATTCCCCGTCGTCGGGTTCCACTGCTCGGCCGTGTAAACGCCGTTGTTGAGATCCACCAGTGGAGCCCCGGATGAGTTGCCGCCGGTGGCAAGAACGGAGCCGTCGGCGAGCACCGTGAGGTTGAACTGACGGCGACCGGTCGCCATCGGAGAGGTGCTCGACACCTGTGGGGTCGATCCATTCAAGTCGATGACGCGGGCATCGTTGAGTGAGTCACCTCCACCCGCGACGAGGATCTTGCCAACGTCAAAGAGCGCATGGCTGCCATAGCCGCGAGCGTAGGTGTCGCGCTGGCCGAAGCTCTGCCAGGTGCCGCCCCCGGCGGTGTCGAGGCTCCGCATCGCCTGATCGGGACCCGAGTAGAAAGCACGGCCATCTGGCGCTAGCGTCCATCCAGGGATAGAGCGGGAGATTGAGCGAGGCCGTGTCGAGCGTGCGCAGGGCTCCGTCGGTCTTGCGCACTTCGGGCATGTCGGGACGCCCTTCGGTGATCAGCATCTCGCCGTTGTTCAGGGGAGTAACGCTCGGGTACCAGCGGCCCGCCGACATGTTGGGCCCGAGACTCCACATGTTGGAGCTGGGGTCGAAGATGTGGGTTTGGACGATGCCCTCGAGCTGGGCGTTCTTGGTTCCGCCGGCGACGAACAGCGATCCGCCCATGAGATGGGCGAGGCCGCTGCAGAAGATGTTGAAGCCAGTGTTCACGTTCACCGGAGTTTGCGTCCCCCTGGCGGGATCCCAGACCGTGGCGCGGGTGTGATCCTGAACCGGATATGTCTCGGTCGCTTTATCGCCCAGCGAGTCGTAGGCGAGCACCTTCCCATTCGGGAGTAGCGCCGCGTGCACGGCCACCACGGGCCAGTCGACAACGGGGCCCCATTGGCCTACTTCACCCTCATTACCGGTGATTGACGACGCCGCGGCAGCGGCGTCCGTCGCTGAGGCAGCGAGTGTGTGCCGGTCGAGCCGCCGTTGTTTGTGAGGACTGAGCGGCGCAACGGAGTCCTCCTCGAGATGGCCTTGAATCGTGCTCACGGATGCGTCGTGAGCAAGTGCGGTCATAGGAACTCCGGTGGCGATAGTCAAGGCCACGAGGGCGACGGAGGAGACGAGTGCCGTGCGGCGAGGGACCTTGCGTAGGGGAACGAATGGCGCTGCCAGAATCAGACTGGCTAGGGCCAACGCCTTTGGCGAGAAGCCCGCCTGAAGCATTGAGCTGACCATGGCATCCCCCGTTTCGGGGGCTCCGGAGTGATCCAACTCAGCGCACCACCCCCCCTCGCTGAGTTCAAGAAGAACGCACCCGGCTCGGTCCCGCTTGCGCCAATCTGAACCCTGTTCGGCCCGGAACCCCCTGGACCGAGGGAGTTTCTTGCCCATTTCTCGGACCGTCGGATCCCTCGAAGCCGCCGAACGTCGTGCTGGACCAAATACGGGAACTCGGGGATCGGGTGTGGGACCTGCGGACCAAAGCGATCCATCGATCGAACCCGTGGCTGCCGCGAGGAGAACTGAAGCCAGGGGAGCCGCGACACTCCGCTTCGCATGCGGGAGGGGTCTTACGGTCCGCCCGTCTTATTGTGGGCAGGTCGACTGGTCTCGCCCGAAATCGGGGTGCTGTTCGCCTCTAGCTTGCGCCTGCTATTGAACCCTTCATCGCCGCCACCATCCCGACCATCAGCAGCGAAACGAGCAGGATCAGGCCGACATCTCGACCGTGCCCTGGCCGGTCGCCCTCGAGCGCGCGGCGGATCGGGCGGAAGGGCGACAGCGGCAATTTGGCCCACTCTCGCACGCAATCCCGGGGGCCGCCGGATGGACCCTTCGTCACTCAGATCGTGAATCGCCTCTTCGCAGCGGAAGGATCGACGGCCCCCGCGGAGTTGCGCGCCTTCACCTTCAAGACGTGCCGGCCCTTCTTCAGGTTGCTGTACGTCTTCGGCGACGCGCAGCGGCTGAACGGCCTGCCGTCGAGGCTGCAGGTGAAGGTGGAGCCGGGCTGGGAGGAGCCGAATCTGATCGTCGCCTTCCCCTTCGCCCGGTTCAGCGAGACAGAGGAGATCGTCGTGTTGGGTTCCGGTAATGGATCGACCCCGATACCGAACAGATGGCTCAGCCCGGTGATGAATGTCTGATCGACCTGCGAGCCGTCGAGCCTGGCGCGACCGATCGTGTCGTCTCTGACGTTCGCCCAGTAGACGTGTCGGGCGTCCACCGCGACGCCGATCGGGTCGCTGGCCCCGCTGATGAATCCCTACCGATGCCAGGACGATCCTAGGCCCGCGGGTAACGAAAAGTCAATAGCCGGTATTGGAGGTGCGGGAGGTGCCGATCTCGCAGGTACGCTGCCCGCCGATGCGGGTCCTGGTCGTCACCAACTTCGTCCCCGACCCCGGCGCCCCGCAGCGCGGTCGCTGGGTCGCCGACCAGGTCGAAGGGGTGCGCAGGCTCGGGGTCGAGGTCGAGACGTTCAGCTTCCCGATGGGTCGCGGCGAGTACGCGCCCGCGACACGGCGGCTGCGCGCCCTGCTTCGGCGGAGTCGCTTCGATCTCGTTCACGCCCATTACGGCCTGGCCGGCGCCTGCGCCAAGCTCGCCGGGGCCCGCCCCCTGCTCGTCACCTTCCACGGTACCGACGTCCGCCATCCGGTCGCCGGGAGGATCTCCCGCACGCTGGCCCACCGCACCGACCTGGTCGCGGGCGTCTCGCGGGCCCTGTTCGGGCCCGAGGGTGGACGGCCGGGGCTGCCGCGGGTGCCGGGAGCCAGCGCCGTCCTCCCCTGCGGCATCGACCTCGCTCGCTTCGGGCCGATCCCGCGCGCCGAGGCGCGGCGCGAGCTCGGCCTCGAGCCGGACGGGCGCTACCTGCTCTTCCCCGCCAACCCGACCCGGCCGGAGAAGCGCCACGATCGCGCCGCCGCGCTTGCCGAGGCCGCCGGGGCCAACCTGCTTGCCGGGGGCGACATCGAGCCCGACCGGATGCGCCTCTGGCTGAACGCTGCCAACGCCGTGCTGGTCACCTCCGAGAACGAGGGCTTCGGTCTCGCCTGCCTGGAGGCCCTCGCCTGCGAGGTGCCGGTGCTCTCGACTCCCGTCGGGATCGCCCCCAGCGCCCTCTCGGGCGTGGCCGGCTGCCTCTGCGCGGAGTACGACACCGCGACCTGGACGCAGGCCGTCGAGCCCCATCTGCAGGCCGATGAACCGCGAGTCGATGGCGCCGCCCGAGCGCGTAGGTTCTCGGCCGGGCGGATGGCCGAGAGGGTCGTGATCGCCTACGACGAGATCCTCGGTAATGATGCGTCCTCAGGAATGAGAGATGGCTAGGAAGGGTTCCCTCAAGCGCAAGCTCCGATCGCTCTCCGAGCGCCAGGCCCGGGAGCGCCGCGACCTCGGCGTCGCGGTGCTGGCGATGTACCGCGCCGACGAGCTCGACCGGGCCACGATCGAGGCCGCGGGGGAGCAGCTGAAGCAGACGGCCGCGGAGATAGCCGAGACCGAGGAGGCGCTCGGCGTCGCCGAGCCCGCCGCCGCCTCCACGGCCAGTGAGGCGGAGAAGGCGCCCGAGACGCCCGAGCCCGCCGGGGATGCCCCGCCGCTCTCCGAGCCGCAGACCGAGGTCGCCCCGACGCCGCTCGCTGGAGTGGCCGCGCAAGAGCCGGAGCCCGGGCCCGGAGCGCCCGAGACCGAGGAGCGCCCCGCCGAGGCCGAACCCGGTGAGGGTGGCGAGCCCGAGCCCGAGCCCACACCTGCTGAGCCGGTGCAGGCAGAGCCGGTGGCCGAGGCGGCGCCCGAGCCCCCGCCCCCCGCGCCGCGAACGGCGGAGGCGGACGAGCGATCGGCCGCGGCGATGATCGCCCTCGAGCAGGACCTCGAGCGGGCACAGTCCCGCGCCGGGCAGGCCCTCGAGGCGCTCAAGGACCAGCTCGAGCAGGCGCAGGCCCGGGCCGACCAGGCCGAGGAGCGCTCCAAGCTCCAGCAGGCCGAGAACCGCACCGCCGCCGCGGAGTGGCTGCGCGGCCAGGCCGAGGCGATGCGCCGCGAGGCCGAGCGACAGGTCCGCGAGGAGCTGGCGGCGTCCACCGGCCCCACCTCCCGCGCCGCCGAGCCGGCGACGGCGCGATCGCCGTCGAGCGCCGCTGCGGAGACCGCGCTCGCCGAGATGACCGAGCGCTCCAACGAGGCCAACGCGCGCGCCCAGGAGGCCGAGCGAAAGCTCGCCGACGCGGTGTCCGAGGCGCAGGAGCAGGGACGGCGCGAGGCGGAGCGGCGACTCTCGAAGGAGCTGCGGGCCCGCGATGAGGAGCTCCAGCAGGAGCGCCAGGCAAAGGCGCGCGCGCTGGAGGCGGCGGAGAAGCGGCTCTCGGAGATCGAGGTCCACGTCGCCGAGGCCGAGCGCCGGGCCGCTGCGGCCGAGGACGCCGGCGCCGCCGGCAGCCCGACCTCTGCCACGGGGCGCACCAGCCTCAACCTGGCGACCTTCGACCAACTGCGCGAGCTGGGGCTCTCCCCGACCCAGGCCAACCGGGTGATCGCCTACCGCGAGCGGCTCGGCGGCTACAAGGCGGTCGACGACCTGCGGCAGGTGCCGGGCATGCCCGACGCGCTGCTCGCCGACCTGCGTGAGAGGCTGGAGCTCTAGATGGCGCTGTTCGGCGGCGACAAGGAGAAGCAGACCTCTGGCGAGCGGAAGGAGCTCCGCAGCCACCTCCGCGAGCTCGGCGAGCTCCGCGAGGAGAAGCTCCGCGAGCTGGGCGAGGCGGCGGCCGCGATGCAGGCCGGTGGCAGGATCGACCGCGCCGGACTCTGGGAGAAGGCGGCCGAGGCCGCCGCCGCCGAGGACGAGGCCGAGCTGGTGCATCGCGGCCTCAAGGAGAAGCTGACGATCGCCCAGCTCGAGGATCTCGCAAAGTCCGAGGCCTCCGGCTCGCCAGGCTCAGACGAGGCTCCAGCGGCCTCCTAGGCTGCGGCGCTGGGCGGAGGCCGCCTCGGCGGGCGCCTCCCGGGCGGAGAGCGAAGTGTCGGTGAAGCCACGCAGGGTGGCGCTGACCGACGCTGCCAGCGCCGCCGGCGCGTATCCGCCCTCGAGGCAGACCAGCACCCCCACCCCCAGCTCGGCGGCGAGGTCGCGAACCGTCGCCGACATCTCGGCGAAGGCGCCCTCGTCGAGCATGCACTCGGCCAGCGGGTCGTCGCGATGGGCGTCGTAGCCGGCCGAGACCGCGAGCAGGTCCGGTCGGTAGTCGCGGGCGATCGGGGCCATCACCGTCTGCACTATCGCCAGGAACTGGTCCGGCCCCGCCCCGGGGGGCACCGGGCAGTTGACCGTGTAGCCCTCGCCGGCGCCGGAGCCGGTCTCGCGCGGATCGCCCGTTCCCGGGTAGAGCGGGCTCTGGTGGATGCTCGAGAAGAGGACCCGGTCTGTCTCGTAGAAGACCTCCTGGGTCCCGTTGCCGTGATGGACGTCCCAGTCGATCACCATCACCCGCTCGGCGCCGCACTCGGCGAGCGCGTGCGCGGCGGCGATCGCCACGTTGTTGAAGAGGCAGAACCCCATCGCCCTCGCGGTCTCGGCGTGATGGCCGGGCGGCCTGGTGCCGCAGAAGGCGAACCGCTCCTCCCCGCTCAGCAGCCGGCCGGCGGCGTCGGCGGCGCCCCCTGCCGCGTGCAGGGCCGCTTCGAAGGAGGCGGGGCTGGCGATCGTGTCGAGGTCGATGTTGCCGCCGCCTCGATCCGATAGGTCCCGGATCGCCTCGATGTGGGAGCTGGGATGGACCCGCTCGACCTGGGCGAGGCTCGCTGCCGGCGCCTCGACGAGCTCCAGCCCGTGCCAGCCCTCGGCCTCCAGCAGGGCCTCGATCGCCCGGATCCGGCCCGCGTTCTCGGGGTGGGCGCCGGTGTCGTGCTCGAGCGAGAGGGGGTGGCGGTAATAGAGAGGCATCGCCAGATACCGTAACCGCCGTACTTGGCCGCGGCCCCCGACGACATTGACCGCTTCGACGTCGCCGTGGTGGGTGGCGGCGCCGCCGGCCTGTGGACGGCGCTGTGCGCCGCGGAGGCCGGCGGCTCGGTCTGCCTGGTCTCGCGGAAGCCGCTCGCCGAGAGCGCCAGCTTCTGGGCCCAGGGCGGCCTGGCCGCGGTGCTCGAGGAGGGTGACAGCGCCCGCCAGCACGCCGCAGACACGATCGCCGCCGGTCGCGGGCTCTGCCGCCCCTCCGCGGTCGAGGTGCTGGTCGCCGAGGCGCCCGGCCTGGTCGCCGAGCTGCGCTCTCGCGGTGTTCGCTTCGACCTCGACCCCGGCGGCGAGCCGGCGCTCGGGCTGGAGGGCGGTCACACCCACCGCCGCATCGTCCACGCCGGCGGGAGCGAGACCGGACGCGAGCTGACCGCGAGGCTGGCGGGGATGGTCGCCGCGCAACCGGACATAGAGGTGCGCGAGGAGACCTCGGCGCTGGCGCTGTGGAGCGACGGCCGGCGCTGCGCTGGCGTGCTGACCGACCGCGGCGACATCCTCGCCGCGGCCACGGTGATGGCGACCGGCGGCGCCGCGGCGCTGTGGAGCCGCACCACCAACCCGTGGGGGGCGATCGGCGCCGGGCCGGTTCTCGCCGGCGCCGCCGGCGCCGATCTCGCCGACCTCGAGTTCTGCCAGTTCCACCCCACCGCCCTGGCGATGCCCGGCACCCCGTTCGACGGCCGCCTGATCACCGAGGCGGTGCGCGGCGAGGGCGCGACCCTGCTCGACGCCTCCGGCGAGCGCTTCACCGCCGAGCTCGAGCCCCGCGACGCGGTCACCGCCGACATCCTCGAGCGGATGCGGGCCGAGGGCTCCGATCACGTCGCCCTCGATCTGCGGGGGGTCGACCCGGGCCGCTTCCCCAACGTCTTCGCCACCCTGCGCGAGGCGGGGCTCGATCCGCTTCGCGACCCGGTCCCGGTCGCCCCTGCCGCCCACTACGTGATGGGCGGGATCGCCGTCGATCTCGACGGGCGCTCATCGCTCGCCGGGCTCTACGCGGTCGGCGAGTGCTCCTGCACCGGCCTGCACGGCGCCAACCGGCTGGCCTCGAACTCGCTCAGCGAGTGCTTCGTGTTCGGCAAGCGGGCGGCCCTCGCAGCCGTCGGCGAGCCCGGCCGGCCGGCCGCCCCTGATCGCCCGAGCTGGCGCTTCGATCCCCCGACCGAGGAGACCCGGGAGGCGGTGTGGCGCCTTGCCGGCCCGATCCGCCGTCCCGCAGAGCTCGAGGAGCTGAAGGATGATCCCTATCCGCTGGCCCGTGCGATCGCCGCCTGCGCCCTGGCCCGGCGGGAGTCCCGCGGCGGGCACCGCCGCGCCGACCACCCCGAGCCCGACCCCGAGCTCGACGGCACCCACTATGTGCTCGGGCCGGATGGCGAGCTGCGCGGCGAGATCTGGCTCTGAGGCGCGACCTGAGCGGGTCCGGGTTCGCCGGCCGCGGGTGGCACGGATCGGAGGACCCAATGCCGAGCACCCGCCGTGGAGCGCAGGCAAGGGTGGGTCCCATCCCGTGACAGGACCCGCGACGTTGCGCACCGGATAGCGTCACTGCCGTGCTCCTTGGAGTCGACGTCGGCGGGACGTTCACGGACGCGGTCCTGATCGACGGGGAGCGCATCCACACGGCGAAGGTGCCGAGCACCCCGGAGGATCAGTCGGCTGGAGTGATGGAGTCGGTGAGGGAGGTGCTCGAGCCGCGCCGACGGCGACGCCGACGGAGTCGAGGTCTTCGCCCACGGGATGACCGTCGGCACCAACGCCCTGCTGGAGGAGCGCGGGGCGCGCACCGCCCTGGTGGCCAACGCGGGCTTCGGCGACCTGCTCGAGATCGCTCGCCAGGACCGCCCCGAGCTCTACCGCCTCTGCACCCCGAAGCCGGCTCCGCTGGTCGAGGCCGAGATGCGCTTCGAGGCGGCGGGGCGGATCGGGCCCGAGGGGGAGCTGGAGCCGCTGGCCGACGCCGAGGTCGATCGGGTCGCCGCCGCGGTCGCCGCGGCGGATCCCGAGTCGGTGGCGGTCTGCCTGCTCTTCTCCTACCTCGACGCCTCCCACGAGGAGCGCCTGGCGGAACGGCCTGCGGGAGCTGCTCCCCGGCGCCCACGTCTCCACCTCGAGCGGCGTCCTGCCGCGCTTCCGCGAGTTCGAGCGCTGCTCGACCACGGTCATCGACGCCTACCTCTCCCCCCTGCTCGACCGCTACCTGACGTCGCTCGGGGACGCCGCCTCGGGCGAGGGGCTGCCGCAGCCGCTGGTCATGCAGTCCTCCGGCGGGGTCGCCCCGGCCGAGGAGGCCGCCACGGCGGGCGCCTGGAGCGTCCTCTCCGGCCCGGCCGGCGGGGCGGTCGGGGCCGGCCTGCTGGCGAGGATCTCGGGCGACGGCAACGCCCTCGGCTTCGACATGGGCGGAACCTCCTGCGACGTCTGCGTGGTCGACGAGGGCCAGGTGCGGCGCACCGACGCGCGGTTGATCGCGGGAAGGGTGATCCAGCTGCCGATGGTCGACGTCCACACGGTCGGCGCCGGCGGCGGCTCGATCGGCTGGGCCGACCCCGGCGGAGCGCTGCGGGTCGGGCCCCGCTCGGCCGGCGCCGAGCCGGGCCCGGCCTGCTACGGGCTCGGCGGCGAGCAGCCGACCGTCACCGACGCCAACCTGGCGCTCGGCTACCTGGCTCCGGACTCGCGGCTGGCCGGCGGCGTCGCGCTTGAGATCGATGCGGCGCAGGAGGCCCTCGCGAGGCTTGGCGCGACCCTCGGCCTCTCCGCGATGGAGATCGCCGAGGGGATCGTCCGGGTCGCCAACCAGGGGATGGTGCAGGCGCTGCGGGTGGTGACGGTCGAGCGCGGCGTCGACCCGCGCGGCTACGCGCTGATGCCGTTCGGGGGAGCCGGACCGATGCACGCGGCGGCGATCGCCGAGGAGCTGGAGATCGACCGGGTCCTCTGCCCCCGCGCCGGCGGGGTGCTCTCGGCCCTCGGCCTCTGTGCCTCGGAGCGAAGGCGGGACACGGCGAGGACCGTGATGCTCAGCGGTCGCCGAGCTCAGCGCCGAGAGGGTCGAGGCGCAGACGGCCGAGCTGATCTCCGCCCAGCGCGGCGGCCTCGGCGAGGAGTCGCAGCCACGGGTCGTCTACGAGCTTCGCTACCGCGGCCAGGCCTTCGAGCTCTCGGTGCCGGGGCCGCCGCGGCCCGACCCCGAGGAGCTGCGGGAGCGCTTCGAGGCCGCGCACGAGCAGCGCTACGGCTACCGAGACCCCGAGGCCGAGGTCGAGCTGGTCGACATTCGCCTGGCGATGGTCGCGCCCGGCCCCGAGCCGAGGCCGGTCGCCGCCCCCTCGGAGGCGGGGCTGGCGCGAAGCTCGCGCCGGGCGCGCTTCGGGGGCGAGTGGGTCGGGGCACAGGTGCTTCGCGGCGAACCCCCCGCCGGAACCGCGGCCGCGGGCCCGGCGATCTTCGAGCTTCCCGAGACCACCCTCGTCCTCCCCCCCGGATGGGCCGCCGAGCGTCGATCCGGCCGGGACGATCGTCGCCAGGCGCGGATGAGCCTCGACCCGATCTCCCTCCAGGTCCTGATCGGCTCGCTGCACGCCGCCTGCGAGGAGATGGGCGCCGTGCTGATCCGGGCCTCCCACTCGGCCAACATCAAGGAGCGCCGCGACTGCTCGACGGCGCTCTTCGACGCCGCCGGCGAGCTTGTGATGCAGGCCGAGCACATACCCGTCCATCTCGGCTCGATGCCCGACGCGGTCGCGGCGGTGATCGGCCTCGAGCTGCGCCCCGGGGTCTCCTGGATCCTCAACGATCCCTTCCGCGGCGGCACCCACCTCCCCGACATCACCCTGATCAGCCCGGTCTTCGCCGGGGACGCCCTGATCGGCTTCGCGGCAGCGAGGGCCCACCACGCCGACGTCGGCGGCCCGACCCCGGGGGGGATGCCCGCCGACTCGACCGAGCTCTCCGAGGAGGGCGTGGTGATCGCCCCCACCGAGGCCGACGAGGAGACACTGATGGCGCTCGCCTCGCAGATGCGCAACCCGAGCCAGCGGCTCGCCGACCTGCGGGCCCAGAGGGCCGCCAACCGGGTGGGAGAGACTCGACTGGGCGAGCTTGCGGAGAGCCTCGGCGCGGAGGCGCTCGCCGAGGGGACGAGGGAGATCCTCGCCTACTCCGAGCGCCGCACCCGGGCCGCCCTGGCCGAGCTGCCGGACGGCACCTACGACGCGGCCGACGTGCTCGAGGACGACGCCCGCGGCGAGGCCCGCGACCTCTCGCTGCGCCTCCGGGCGACGGTCAGCGGCGAGGAGCTGCTGCTCGACTTCGAAGGCACCGACCCGCAGTCGGCCGGGAACCTCAACTGCCCGCTGCCCGTGACCAGGTCCGCGGCGCTGTTCGCGGTCCGCGTCCTCACCGATCCCGACGCTCCCGCCCTCGGCCGGGGCCTACAGGCCGGTCGAGATCCGCGCGCCCGAGGGCTGCCTGCTGAACGCCCGCCCGCCGGCCGCGGTCGCCGCCGGCAACGTCGAGACCTCGAGCCGCGTCGCCGACCTGGTGCTGGCGGCGCTGGGGCAGGCGCGCGGGGGACCCGCCCAGGGGCAGGGCACGATGAACAACCTGACGCTCTCCTCGGAGGGCTTCACCTACTACGAGACGATCGGCGGCGGGCAGGGCGGCTGCCCGGACGCCGACGGGCCGAGCGCGATCCACGTGGCGATGTCGAACACGCTCAACACTCCGGTCGAGGCGCTCGAGTCCGAGTTCCCGCTCAGGGTGAGGGCGCTGGCGCTGCGCCGCGGCAGCGGCGGGGCAGGGTCCGAGCACCCCGGCGGGGACGGGATCGCCCGCGAGATCGAGGCCCTGGCGCCGATGCGCTTCACGCTGATCACCGAGCGGCGCCGCCATCCCCCGCGGGGCCGCGAGGGAGGGGGCGACGGCAGCCTCGGGCGTAACCTGCTGAACGGCCGCGAGCTGCCCTCGAAGTGCCAGGGCGAGCTGATGCCCGGGGACAGGCTGCGGATCGAGACGCCGGGGGGAGGAGGGTACGGTAGGAACGAGGTCGGGACTGACCCTTTTCGACCTTGGCTCAGCGAATCGACATCAACGGCATCACCCTCTCCTTCGAGGACACCGGCGGCGACGGCCCGGCCGTGGTATTCGCCCACGGCCTCGGCGGCTCGGCGAACGCCTGGCTGGCCCAGCTCGAGGCCTGCCGCGCGCGGGGATGGCGGGGGGTCGCATACGACCAGCGCGGGGCCGGGCGCTCGGACAAGCCCCAGGGTCCCTACTCGGTCGAAATCTGGGCCGAAGACATGGTCGGAGTTCTCGACGGCCTGGGTATCGAGCGCGCGGCCCTGGTCGGACACTCGGTCGGGTGCATGGTCTCCCAGCGGGCCGCGGTCGATCTCGGGCGGCGGGCCCGGGCTCTCGCGGTCTGCGGCGGCGCGCTCACCTGGCGTCCGGAAGCGGCGCCGGTGTTCGAGGAGCGCGTTCGCCAGGCCCGCGCCGGGCGCATGGATGAGATCGCCGAGGTGGTGGCGAGGACAGGGCTCTCGGAGCACTGCCGGGCCGAGGACCCGCGCCTTCTCGGTCTGATGCGAGAGCTGATCGCCTCAAACGACCCCACCGCCTATGCGGAATGCTCGGCGGCGACCGCGGTGGCGACGATGGAGGGCACGGAGCAGGTGGCGTGCCCGGTCTTGGCCTTCTGCGGCTCCGCCGACCCGGTGACCCCGCCGGCCGCGGCGGAGAGGATCGCGGCCGCCGTCGGCGACGGCCGCACGGGGATCGTGGAGGGCGCGGCGCACTGGTGTCAGATCGAGGATCCGAAGGCGACGAACAACGTCCTGTTCGGCTTCCTCGAAACGCTTGGCTGAGCAGCCAATTTCCCACTCTGAAGCGGTTCCAGGTACTTACCGGTAAGCATAAGCCGACTTTGTGACAGCTTTCACTTAGTTGCGATCGGCCGTCACTCCTCCTACAATCCGGCGCCCCGAGGGTGGTTCTTGCGGCCACTCAGGCCCCTCCACCGCCCTCCCCAGCCCGTACATCGACCTGAACAGGTAAGACCACCAATGCCGATCGCATTCAAGGAATGGGCCGTCACGGTGCGTGCGCTCGCCGAGGGCGAGCAGCTCGTAACGCTCCGCAAGGGCGGCATCCGCGAGGAGAACAAGCACTTCGACCTCGAGCACGAGCGCTTCTTCCTCTACCCGACCTTCGACCACCAGCGGAACGACCTCGTCCGCCCCTCGCACCACCCCGAGCTGCGACGCGCCCTCGAGGAGGGCGTCTGGCCCGACGAGGAGCCGCCCCCGCGGGCCCTGATCCAGGACGGCGGCATCCCGCAGCCCGACCGGGTCAGGATCCGGGCCTGGGCGGAGGTCACCGACCACTTCACGGTAACCGACCGCCGCGTCGTCGACGCCCTCTCGCCCTTCTACATCTGGACCCCCGACTACGCCGAGAAGCGGCTCAACTGGAAGCGCCGCCACCCGCTGCACGTGCTGCTGCTGCGGGTCCATCGGATCCCGCGGCCGGTCACCGTCCGCGTCCGCGACGAGTACCACGGCTGCCGCTCCTGGGTCGAGATCGACCGCGACCTGCCCTTCGAGGGCACGCCGGTGATGGCCGACGCGGAGTTCGACCGCGCCAGCGAGGAGATCGAAGCGCTCTGCGCCGCCGAAGCTGAGCCGGCGCTCGCCTGACCGGCTGAGTCCCGAGCACTCCCTAGAGCAGGTCCTCCGCGGCGCATCGAAGGCGCTGGTCCTCGGCATGGGCGGGGGCGGCGACGTCGTCGGCGCCCTGGCCACCGCCCGCCTCTGCCAGTCCTTCGGCGCCGAGTTCGTCCTTGGAGGGGTCGCCTGGGAGCGCTGGCCGATTGACCCCCATCCCGGCCCCCGCCGGCTCGACGAGATCCTCGGCGGCCGGGCGCTGAGCGGGGCGACCGTGCTCGCCGGCGCTCGCACGCGGACTCCGCTCGGCGGCCGCTTCGCCGAGTCGGGGATGGCCGAGTTCCTCTGCTCGGAGACCGTCCTGGTGGACATCTGCGGCGGCCCCGCGGCCACCGCCGCCGGCCTCCGCGAGGCCGCCTCCGCCCTCGGCTGCGACCTGATCGCCCTGGTCGACGTCGGCGGCGACGTCCTCGCCCACGGGCACGAGCCGGGCCTCGCCAGCCCACTCTGCGACGCCGTGATGCTCGCCGCCGGGATCGAGCTGGCAGCCGAGCTGCCGGTGCTCTGCGGCGTCCACGGCGCGGGTTGCGACGGCGAGCTCAGCGCAGCCGAGGTGGACGAGCTGATCGCCGCCCTCGCACGCGACGGGTCGCTGCTCGGAAGCTGGGGGCTGACCCCGGCGCTCTGCGAGCAGATCGAGGCCGCCTGCGGCATCGTCCCCACCGAGGCGAGCGCGCTCGGCGTCCGCTGCGCCCGCGGGGAGCGGGGAACGGTCGAGATCCGCGGTGGGCGCCGCTCGGTCGAGCTCACCGCCGCGGGAGCGCTCACCTACTACTTCGACCCGCTCGCTGCGGCCGACGCGGGGCAGGTCCCCCTGGCCGGCGCGGTGCGCGAGGCCGGCAGCCTGACGGAGGCGCGCGACGCCCTCGCCGCGCTCGGCATCCGCACCGAGCTCGACCTCGAGGAGGCGCGGGCCCGTGGTGAGCTGCCGCCGTATTAGACCCGCCCACTAGCCTGCCCCGACGTGCCCTGGGTAGAGACGGAATCGCTCAGCTTCACCGCCCGCCACGACAGCGGCGACGCCGCCTACGCCGAGCGCACCCTGGACCGACTCGAGAACCTGCGGCTGCGGCTCGAGGACCGCTTCGACGTGGTCCCGGGCCAGATCACCGTCGTCGTCCACACCAACCCGGCCTGGCTCTCGATGGCCCACCCCTTCCTGCCCGCCGCCCGCTGGTCTGCAGCGCCGGCCGGGCGGCGCTACCTGGCCGGCTGGCCGATGGCGACCGAGCTGCACGTGCTCAACGACCCCCACATCGATCGCCGCGCCGCCGGGGAGGACTCGCGCGAGGCGCTGCGCGGGACCGCCGAGCGCCTCTACGCGCAGCTCGTCGTCGCCGCCAACAACACAGCCCTGCCTCCGTCCTGGACGCCGCGCAGATTCGTTCGCTACCTGCGCTGGGCCTGGCTGGTCGAGGGCGGCGCCCAGTACTTCGCCCGCCAGGTCGGCCTCTACCGGGCGGCGGTGATCCACCGCCTGCGTGAGGGGTCGCGGCCCTCCTTCCCGCCCTCCCGCCGGGACGCGGTGCTCCTCGGTGGGACGATCTTCGACATGCTGGAGGAGGAGCGCGGCAGCGGGGCCTGCGAGCTGCTCGTCTCCCGGCTGCATCGCGAGGGACCGGCGGCCAACCTCGAGGCCGCGTTCGACGCCCGGATGCGGGAGATCGAGTCGGGCTGGCGCGATTACCTGCGCGAGACGGCGCGACCGACCAGCGCCTGAGCACGCCCCCGCGGCAAGTGGGGTCGCCTTGCCGAGGGACCTCTCTGGCGTTACTATACTTTCTGAAGTAGTATCCTTTGCCTTGAATTCCGACCTGGATTTAGGAGATTGAGAAGACGATGGCGACGAGCGCCGAGCTTGAGCTGGAGCAGGTGAAGCAGAGGATCGAGGAGGTCACCCCGGCGGAGGCCAGGGATGAGCTCGGCCGCGGGTGGGGTCGAGCCTGATCGACGTCCGGGAGCCTCACGAGCATCAGGAGGCCCACCTCGAGGGTGACGTGCTGATCCCCCAGGGAACGCTCGCCGAGCGCATCGAGGAGGTCGCGCCGGACACCGACCAGCGGGTCCTGCTCTACTGCCGCTCCGGAAACCGCTCGGCACTCTCCGCGCTGGAGCTGGCCTCCAAGCTCGGATACGAGAACGTCGCCTCGGTCTCTGGCGGGATCCTCGAGTGGCAGGAGCAGGGCCTTCCGGTGGTCGAGCCCGAGGGGCTCGATCGCGAGCAGCGGATGCGCTACTCGCGCCACACGCTGCTGCCCGAGGTCGGCGTCGAGGGCCAGGTGAAGATGCTCAACTCGAAGGTGCTGCTGATCGGCGCCGGCGGCCTCGGCTCCCCCGCCGCGCTCTACCTGGCGGCGGCCGGGATCGGCACGCTGGGGATCATCGACGACGACGTGGTCGATGAGTCGAACCTGCAGCGCCAGGTGATCCACACAACCGAGCGGGTCGGGATGCCGAAGACCGAGTCGGCCCGGATCCAGATCGAGGCGCTCAACCCCGACGTGAAGGTGGTCGAGTACCGCGAGCGGATCAGCGCCGAGAACGTCCTCGAGGTGATCCGCGACTACGACGTGATCGTCGACGGGGTCGACAACTTCCCCACGCGCTACCTCCTCAACGACGCCTCGGTGCGACTGCGCAAGCCGGTGGTCTCGGCCTCGATCCTCGCCTTCGACGGGCAGATTTCGACCTTCGTCCCCTTCGAGGGGCCCTGCTACCGCTGCCTCTACCCCACGCCGCCGCCGCCCGAGCTGGCTCCGAGCTGCGGCGCCGCCGGCGTGCTCGGCGTGATGGCCGGGATCATGGGCCTGCTCCAGGCCAACGAGGTGATCAAGCTGACCGCCGGGATCGGGGAGCCGCTGATCGGCCGCCTGCTCCTCTACGAGTCGCTCGGCACCCGGTTCACCGAGCTGAAGGTCCGCCGCGACCCCGACTGCCCGATCTGCGGAGAGAACGCGCCCGAGATCCCCGAGTCGGAGATGGGCAAGTTCCCCGACTACGAATTGTTCTGCGCCGCCTGAGCCGGTCGCGTCCGCGCCCATCTGACTAGAGTCCGCCCAGATGTCGACGATCAGGATCCCACCGGTTCTGCGCGCCCAGGCCGGCGGCGCTTCTGAGGTCCGCGCCGACGGCTCCACGGTGGGCGAGGCGTTGCGGGCGCTGACCGCCTTGCATCCCGACACCGAGGAGCAGCTGTTCGGCGCCGAAGGCGATCTCAACCGCTACGTCAACGTCTACCTCAACGACGAGGACGTCCGCGTGCTCGACGGTCTCGAGACCCCGGTCTCCGAGGACGACACGATCGTCATCCTGCCTGCGATGGCCGGGGGCAGCGCAGTTGTGATTGCCGGCGCGGTGTTAGCGCCGGCAGGGGCATGTAAGGCGGCGAAGCCGCCGCAAGTTGTTCGATTGCCGGCGCGGTGTTAGCGCCGGCAGCGGCATGTAAGGCCGCGAAGCGGCCGCAAGTTATTCCGGCGGGTGCAAGAGCGGCCCCCGGACGCGGAGTGGGAGGCCGCAGATAGCCGGTGACTCTGGGTGCGGCCTCCCGCGGAGCAGAGGAGGCCGCGTTTTGTTCCCTCAGGCCGGCTGCGAGGGGTGCAGACTCAGGGGGTCCTCCTCGCCGCCGATCCGGCGCAGCAGCGATGCCATTCCGAGCTCCTCGGCGGTGCGGCTGGCGTCGGCCAGCAGGCCGCCGGCCTGCTCCGAGTCACCCCGCTCGCGTCGCGCGGCCAGCGCTCGCGCCAGCTCGAAGCGCGACCTCGCCAGCCAGGGAAGCGCACCGGCCCGCTCGTTGACCGCGACCGCCTCAGTCAGCTGCTCGACCGCCTCGGCGGCGCGGCCCCCCAGCGTCGCCAGCACTCCCAGATGGTGCGAGACGGGCCCCAGGTAGGCGGCACCGGCACCGCCGACGACGATCCCCCCGGCCCCGGGCAGGAGCTCGCGATGGAGCTTCGCCGCCCGCTCGCGATCGCCCAGCGCAGCGACCGCAATCGCGGCGATCGCCGGCGCGGCCAACCCGCCCCGCGCGGCGGCGCGCTCGCCGGCCGCGTCCAGCTCCTCCCGCGCCTCCTCCGCCCTCCCGGCCTCGGTGAGCAGCAGCGCGAGGAACGAGTGCCAGACCGGCCCCTGACCGCGCCTGCTGATCAGGTCGCGCAGCAGCTCCTCGGTCTCGCCCAGCCTCCCCTGCTCCCAGCGCAGAACCGCCAGCTCGAAGCTCGTGTAGGTGAGAGCGTCGGGCACCTCGGCCCATGTGCCGAGCTCGAGGACCTCGGCGGTGAGCCGCTCGGCGTCGGCGAACTGCCCTTCCATCAGCGAGCGGGTCGTCATCAGGGCGCGGCTGCGAAGGCGCCCGGGAGCCTGCTTCATCCTCTCCGCGATCCTCGCGTGCTCGGCGATCGCCACGTCCAGCTCGGCGAAGTCCGCCGACTGGAGCGCCGCCAGCACCAGCAGGAAGCGGGCCTGGATCTCGATGTCGCGGTCGCGCAGCTCGGGGATGATCTCCGCCAGCCGCTCCGAGACCGCGAGGCGCTGCTCCGATCCGGCCGGGCCCGACTCGGCTTCCCAGCGCTCGATCAGGGCGAGGGCCAGGGTGTCGGGGTCGCCGGTTCCCTCCGCGAGCTCGAGCGCCTCCCGGCCGAGCTGCGCGGCGCGCTCGTCCTCTCCCTCGGCGCACGAGAGCTGAGCCAAGCGGAGCTTCAGCCGCGAGCGTAGGGCGGCCGCGGGCGCCGCGGCCAGCGCCGCTTCCAGCAGCTCCGCTGCGTCGGCGCGGCGCCCCTCGGCGCCCTCGGAACCGAATCCACAGAAGCCGAGGGCCGCTCTCGCGAGGCCTTCCGAATCGCCGCTGGAGCGAGCGATGCGCCCCGCGGAGGAGAACGTCTCGCGGGAGGACTCGACCTCACCGCCGCGCCACTCGGCCTCCCCCAGCGCCAGCAGCAGCTCAAGCCGCAGCTTCGGGTCGTCGCGGCCGGATGCATCCAGAGCTCCGAGGGCCTCGGTGTAGTGCTCGATCGCCTTCTCGAAGGAGAGCGACCCGAGGGCACCAGCGCCCGCGCGGACCCCGAACTCGAGCGCCTTGGCGGCGGCGGCCGGCCCGGCCCCGGCGTAGTGCCGCGCCAGCTCGGAGACATGTCGCGGGTCGTTGCCGTGGTGGCCTTCGAGGACCGCCGCAAGGCGGCGGTGCAGCGCCGCCCGGCGGCCGCGCGGGACCCCGGCGTAGACGGTCTGGCGGAACAGCGCGTGGGAGAATGCGTAGCTCTCCAGCGTCCCCGGCACGTCCGCCAAGAGGCCGGCGGCGACCGCCGCCTCGAGTGCGGCGATCACTTCCTCGCCCGGCATCTCGGAGACCTCGATCACCAGCTCGGAGTCGAACTCGCTGCCGATAACCGAGGCGACCTCGAGCACCCGGACCGGACCCTCGCCCAGCTCCCCGACGCGGTGGCCGATCGCCTCCCGCACCAGGTCCGGGACGCCGCTCGCGTAGATCGCTCCCGGGCGTCGCCCGATCGCTCCTCCCTCGCGGGAGGCGGAGATGTGATTGACGAGGGCCTCGATCAGGAAGGGGTTTCCGCCGGTCTCCGCCTGGATCGCCTCGGTCAGGCCCGGCTCGGGCGCCGAGCCCCGGATCGAGGCGATCAGCTCCCGCACCTCCGCCGTGCTCAGGCCCGAGAGGTGCTGGCGCTCGAACAGGCCCTCCCGCCCGAGGTCCGCGAGCGTCTCGGCCAGGGCTTCGCTCGGCTCGGTCTCGCGGTAGGCGGCGAGCACCATCAGGGCCGTACGGTGGGACGAGCGGCCGATGTGGCGAAGCATCATCAGCGAGCCAGGGTCCGCCCAGTGGACGTCGTCGAGGACCAGCAGCAGCGGCCGCCGGGCGCTGAGCGCGGCGAAGCATCCCGCGACCGCCTCGAAGAGTCGCTCCCTGCCGACGTCGGAAGGGACCGACGGCGACTGGCTGGTCTGCACCGAGATCTCCGGTACCAGGCTGGCGAGGGCGCCGGCGTGCGCTCCGAGGTCGCGCTCGATCTCGGCGGCCGGGGAGTTGAGCACCCAGTGGCGCAGCGCCTCGACGAAGGGCTGGAAGTCGAGGCTCGCCTGCTCGTCGGCCCGGCCGTAGAGGACGCCACCCCCGCCATCGTGGACGCGGACGGCGAACTCGGTCGCCAGCCGGGTCTTGCCGACTCCGGGGTCGCCGCCGAGAAAGACGAGGTTGCGGACGCCCTCCGCTCGCGTCTCGCTCCACAGGGACTCGAGGCGCTCCAGCTCGGCGGCGCGGCCGATGAAGGGGCTGCGCCGGCGCGGGACGAGCCAGGTGGGCAGGGGAAGCCGGCTGGGCGCCTCGTCGGCCGGCTCCGTCCCGGCCACCCCGATGGCCGCCTCGGCTCTCGAACCCCTCGCCTTCGTCGGCGCTTCCGCCGAGCAGCTTGCGATGCAGGGTCTGGGCCTCGCCGCCGGGCGCGCTGCCTAGCTCCTCGGCGAGCAGGTTCCTGAGATCGTCGTAGGTTCGCAGCGCCTCGGCGGTGTTCCCCGATGCGACCAGAGCTCGCATCAGCAGCACGTAGCCGGACTCCCGGAAAGGCGCTTCCCGGATCAGCGCCCGGGCCGAACGCTCGGCGCCGGCCAGCTCGGAGCCCCCCAGACCGATCCCCGCCCTGGCGATGATCTCCCGGGCGCGAAGGTGGAGCTCCTCGAGCTCGTGCCGGGCCTCATCCACCCAGGGGGCCTCGGAGCCGGAGAGGAAGGGACGCCCGGAGATGTTGAGCGCGATGTGGGCGTGGACCCAGGCGTCCTTCCAGTCGGCGGCCCGCAGCGCCGACCCGGCGGCGACGATCGCCCGGTCCGCCGCCTCGACGTCGATCCAGGTGTTCTCCGGCAGGCGCAGCTCGACCGCGTCACGGCCCGCCAGCGCCCCGGAGCCGAGAGCCGTGCGGAGGCGGGAGAGCTGCGTGCGCAGCGCGGCCGGGGGATCGGAGGGAGGAGATTCGGGCCAAATCGCCGCGATCAGCTCATCGCGACTTACCGGCCTGCCGCGGTTTAGGACCAGGTAGGCAAGCAGGATCCGACCCTGCCTGCCACGAAGGGCAGGCGTCACATGCCTGCCCTCGACATCGGCTTTCAGCCGTCCGCAGAGCTGGATCCGGGTCGAGCCCGAATCCGAGGGCGGCATCGATGGAAACGATTCGGAAACGCTGTCAAGACGGGAGGGCAACACGCACCCATCAAGATCGGCCACAATGAATGACAGCTTGACCCTCGACACTCAAGGGCCAGAGTTGATTCTCCGATGTGAATGCGGAGCAATCGTGATCGCCTATGGAGAGCGGCGCCTGGTCGAGTTGGCAAGGCTCCATTTCGCCGAGTTCCACCCGGATCTCGGCGCGGAGATGCCGGCAGACCTGATTCTGGCCATGGCAGAGGAAAAGGAGAAGCGATGAAGAAGCGAACCGGTCTGCGCATGGCGATGCTGGCTCTGGCGGTTACCGCCGTGCTGGCGCTGCCCGCGCAGGCCATTGCAGGCAACAATTGCTCCACCACGGACCCGACCGCCTCGCAGTACTGCCCGCCGACCAAGGTGATCGGCAGCGGTAGCGCCTCGGGCTCGGCGGCCGTTGACGGCACCAGCAGCTCTGGCTCGCTGCCGTTCACCGGCCTCGATGTGATCTCCCTGTTGGCGATCGCCGCGGCGCTCACCGGCGCAGGACTGGTGCTGCGGCGCCTGACTGTCGGCGGAGGCGAGCGCAGCTCGTGATCAACCGGGGCGAGACGGAGCCGCCGTACCTGACGGCGCTGCGTGCGCAGCGCCTGCTGGGCGTGTCCGCATTCCGTCTCGCCCCCGCTGCCGTGGCCGGCCTGATGGCAGGGAACCATCTGCACAGCGTCGGCCACGGCATCCTCGTCTTCGCCGCGGTCCTGCTCGTCAGCATGGCGCTCGATCGCGAGCGCTACCCGATTCATCTGATGCCCCTTGCGGGCGGGTTGCTGCGGGCCTTCGTGCCGGTGCTGGGTGTGGGCCTGGCGCTCGCCACCTTCGCCCTCGCCGGGCGTCCCGAGGCGGTCTCGGCGATGGTCGCCCCGGTGATCGGCGCCTGGGCGGTGATGGCCTTTGCCGGCTGGAGCAAGGTCCGCTTCGAGACCTCGCGGCAGGTCCGCGTGGCCGTGATCGGATCGGCCGGGCTGGCCCGCGGGCTCCACGAGGAGCTGCGCAGCGCCGGCATCCGCGCCTACTCGGTGGTCGGCTGGATCGCCGGCAGCGCCCCCACGGCCGAGCCCGGGGGGAACGGCCCCCGGCGCCTGGGCTCCCTGGAAGAGGTCCGCGAGGTCGTCTCCAGCCACTCGATCGATCTTCTCGTTCACGCCAGCGTGCAGGCGTCCGGCGACGAGCCGCGCCACTCCCGCCTCGAGGTCTTCGAGCGGGTCGCCGCAAGCTGCCTCGACCTCCCGGTTCGCCTGATCGAGGCGAGCCAGCTCTACGAGCAGCTTCTCGGCCACGTGCCGCTGGGCCAGTCGAACTCCGCCTGGTTCCAGTACCTCCTGCACCCGCGCTACCGCCCCGGCCTGCCGGGCTCCAAGCGCGCCTTCGACGTCGTCATCGGCAGCCTGATGCTCGTCCTGCTCGCCCCGGTGATCGCCTCCCTGGCGCTGCTGATCAAGCTCACCGACGGCGGCCCGGTCTTCTACCGCCAGCGCCGCATGGGCGAGAGCGGCGAGGACTACGAGATGATCAAGCTTCGCTCGATGCGGGTCGCCGCCGAGGACGACGGCGCCCGCTGGTCGCAGGCCGACGACGATCGCGTCACCGCGGTCGGCCGCGCCATGCGCCGCACCCATCTCGACGAGGTCCCCCAGCTCTGGAACGTGATCCGCGGCGAGATGACGATCGTCGGTCCCCGGCCCGAGCGGCCCGAGCTGATCGCCGAGCTCGAGCGCAGCCTTCCCTACTACGACCGCCGCCACCTGGTCAAGCCGGGGATCGCCGGCTGGGCCCAGGCGCGCTGCGGCTACGGCGGATCGGAGGAGGGCACCGGCTGGAAGCTCTGCCACGACCTCTTCTACCTCAAGCACCGCTCGGTCTACTTCGACCTGCTGATCCTGATCGAGAACGTCCGGGTCTCGCTGCAGAGCGGCGTCCAGTTCAACGTCCGGGCGCCGCAGGAGCAGTTCATCCTCGGCCACGCGGCTTCCGAGTCTCGCGCGACGTAGCCAGGGACTTGCACCGGCGCTCCCCGGCGGCAGGGGCTGGGGGATCTGCCGGTGCCCGGATCCGGGCATGCGAGCGGGCCCGGGGTGGCGGCCCTCAGGCTCTTGGTCGGATGAACCAGGCCGCCGCGAGCGTGAACAGGAGCATCAGAAGCCCCGCCTCGACGATTCCCGCGATGAAGTAGGCGACCGCCAGCGCCCCCAGCGGCAGCGGGATCAGGAGGATGTCGCGGACCAGGCTTCCGAGTCGCCTCGTCAGCAGAGAGCTCCGATCGGACCGGCCACCGGCCTCAGAGCACCTTGCCCAGGAAGTCCTTGGTCCGGGCGTGCTTCGGGTTGGCGATCACCTCGGCGGGATCGCCCGACTCGACCACCACCCCGCCGTCCATGAAGACGAGCGTGTCGCCGACCTCGCGGGCAAAACCGATCTCATGGGTGACGGCGACCATCGTCATCCCTCCCTCCGCCAGCTTTCGCATCGCGTCGAGGACCTCGCCCACCAGCTCTGGGTCGAGCGCCGAGGTGGGCTCGTCGAAGAGCATCAGCTTCGGGTCCATCGCCAGGGCCCGGGCGATCGCCACCCGCTGCTGCTGGCCCCCCGAGAGCTGGGCCGGGATAGGCGTCGATCTTGTCCCCGAGGCCGACGCTGTCCAGCAGCTCCTTCGCCCTGGGGATCACCTCCTTCTTCGGCTCGCCCTTGACGAGGATCGGCGCCTCGGAGACGTTCCCCAGCGCCGTCATGTGGGGGAAGAGGTTGAAGCGCTGGAAGACCATCCCGATCTGCGCCCGCTCGGCGCAGACGTCGTTGTCGCGCAGCTCATGCAGCTTGTCCCCGCGCTGCTCGTAGCCGACCAGCTGCCCGTCGACGAAGAGGCGGCCGGCGTTGATCTTCTCCAGGTGGTTGATGCAGCGCAGGAAGGTCGACTTCCCCGAGCCGGAGGGCCCGAGCAGGCACATCACCTCGCCCGGCTGGACCGTCAGCGTGATCCCCTTCAGCACCTCGAGCAGCCCGAAGCGCTTGTGGACCTCTTCGGCTCTGAGCATCGGCTCAGCCATCGGCCTGCTCCTCCGGAGGGGGTTTCACCGTCGCGTGCTTGAACGAGAACACGTTCTTCCGCAGTCGCTGCAACGGCGTTGGCGGCTGATCGCGGGTCCCGCCGCGACCGAAGTAACGCTCGATGTAGTACTGGCCGGCTGTCAGCACGCTGGTCACTGCCAGATACCAGATGCTAGCCACGATCAGCAACGGGATCTGCTGGAAGGTGACCGAGTAGATGAGGGTCGCCGAGTAGAGCAGGTCCGAGACTGCGACGAAGGCGACCAGGGAGCTGTTCTTAAGCATCGAGATCGTCTCGTTGCCGGTCGGCGGCACGATCACCCGCATCGCCTGCGGCAAGACGATCCGGCGCATCGTCTGCAGCCGCGACATCCCCAGAGCCTGCGACGCCTCGGTCTGACCCTCGTCGACCGAGATGATCCCGGCCCGCACGATCTCCGCCATGTAGGCGGCCTCGTTCAGCCCCAGGGCGAGGACCGCGCCGACGAAGGGGGTGATCACGTCGTTGGCGCTGCCTGACACGAAGACCGGCCCGCCGAAGGGGATTCCGAGGGAGATCGTCGGGTAGAGCGCCGAGATGAAGCTCCAGAAGAGGATCTGGACCAGCAGCGGCGTGCCGCGGAAAATCCAGATGTAGACCCAGCTGCCGCTGCTGACCAATGGGTTGCCCGAGAGCCGCATCACCGCCAGAATGGTGCCGAGCACGATCCCGATCACCATCGAAATCACGGTCAGCTCCAGGGTCACCACGAGGCCGTCGAGTATCCGGCTGTTGAACAGGTAGTCCCCGACGACCCCCCACTCGAAGCGCGGATTGGTCGCGATCGAGTTGATGATGACCACGGCCAGCAGCGCCACCAGCGCTGCCGTCACCCAGCGCCCGGGGTGCCGGACAGGGACGGCCTTTATGGCCTCAGGCTGCCCCTGTGGCTCGGGCGCTGCGATTGTCTCGGTTGAGGCCATCAGCCTCGGCCCTTTGCGCTAGCTGATCGCGCCGTTTATCTGCGGGTTGTCGATTGCGCCCTTCTCGATGCCGTACTTCTTGAGGATCTTCTCGTAGGTGCCGTTGGCGATGATCGCCTTCAGCGCCGCCAGAACCGGCTTCGTGAGGCCGCTCCCCTTCGCCATCGCGATCCCGTACGGGGCGGTGTTGTAGACGTTCCCGGTGACCTTGAACTGACCGTTCGACTGCTCGACGATGTACTCGGCGACAGGGGAATCCGCCATGCCGATCTCCGCCCGGCCGCTGGAGACCGCCAGGTTGGCGCCGTTCTGGTCCGGGAAGACGGTGACGTTGACGCCCGGCTTTCCGGCCGCCTTGCACTTCTTGTCCTGCGCGGTCGCGTCGATCTGCTGCGTGGTGCCCTTCTCCGCCGCGATGCTGTGGCCGCAGAGATCGCTCAGCCCGTTGACCGAGGTGCCGCCCGAGGCCTTGGTATAGAAGCCCGTTCCGGCGGTCAGATAGGTGACGAAGTCGACCACCTTCTGGCGGTCCTTGGTGTCGGTGAAGGCCGACATCCCGAGGTCGTACTTGCCGGAGCTCAAACCGGGGAGGATGCTGTCGAAGTTGGCGTTGACGAAGTTGAAGGGGACGCCCATCACCTCACCCAGCGCCTTGCCGATGTCGGGGTCGGCTCCGACGATCGTGCTGCCGTCCGTGGCGAACGACTCCATCGGCGGGTAGGTGGGGTCGGTGCCGACCGTGAGCGAGCCGTTCTTGTACTTCGACGGAACCAGGGCGGCGACCTTCGGATCGACCTTGTTGGTCGGGATGGTCGCCGAGCTGGTCGAGGACGAGGTCGTATCAGAGCTGCTGCCGCAGCCAGCCGCGACGACGGCGACGAGAGCGAAGAACAGTGCCGCCAGCGGGACGGCCCAGAGCCGGGACTTTTGCCTCACGGGATTCCTCCGATCCACGAAACAAGAATTGACTGGGGGTTGCGAATCTATCGCGTAAGGACGGACCGGTGGGAACCGCGTACTACACTTTCTGAAGTAGAGTCCTGCGTAGCGGCCCCGAAGCCTTCAACAGAGACGTGCCGATGCTCCAAGACGAACTCCTCAACCGCCCTTGCGGCGGGCGCTTCGGCGACATCGTCGAGTCGATCGGCCACACCCCGCTGGTCGAGCTGCAGCGCCTCTCGCCAAAGGCCGGGGTGCGGATCTACGCCAAGCTCGAGGGCCGCAACCCGACCGGGTCGGTCAAGGACCGGGTCGCCCGGGCGATGATCGACGCCGCCGAGGAGGAAGGGGCCATCGAGCCCGGGCAGACGCTGCTCGAGCCGACCTCCGGCAACACCGGGATCTCGCTGGCGATGATCTGCCGCCGCAAGGGCTACCCGCTGAAGGTGGTGATGCCCGACAACGTCACCGAGGAGCGCACCCAGCTCTTGCGGATGTACGGGGCCGAGATCGTCTACTCGGAGGGCGCCAAGGGCTCCAACGGCGCGGTCGAGCTGGCCCTGGAGATGTCCGATGACCCGCAGTACTACATGCCCTACCAGTACGGCAACGAGGCCAACCCTCGCGCCCACTACGAGGGCACCGCGGTCGAGATCCTCGAAGAGCTCGACGAGGTGACGGCGTTCGTCGCCGGGCTCGGCACCGGCGGCACGCTGATGGGCAACGGGCGCCGGCTCAAGGAGGAGAACCCGGAGACGATGATCGTCGCCGCCGAGCCGATGCAGGGTGAGCTGGTGCAGGGCCTGCGCTCGCTCGATGACGGCTTCATCCCACCGATCATCGACCTCTCGATCCTCGACCGCAAGATCATGGTCTCCAACCACGACGCAATCGTCTGGACCAAGCGCCTGCTCTCGGAAGAGGGGATCTTCGCCGGCGTCTCCTCGGGGGCGATCGCCGCGATCGCGGCTCGCATCGCCGGCGAGCTGGACGGCGGCAACGTCGTCTTCCTGATTCCCGACGACGGCTGGAAGTACCTCTCCTCCGGTGTCTACACGAAGCCGATCGAGGAGCTCGAGGGGATCGATTCGACCGTCTGGTGGTAGGCCCCGTGCCGCCAGGGCCCCGCTGCTAGCCTCGCCGCGCCGATGATGTTCAGCCCCGAGCTGATCGAAGAGATGGTCGCCCACGCCCGCTCCGAGGCGCCGAACGAATGCTGCGGCATGGTCGGCGGTCGCGACGGGATCCCAGTGACCGTCTACCGGGCCGCCAACGCGGAGGCCAGCCCGCTGCGCTACTCGATCGCCCCGGACGAGCAGTTCCGGCTGATGCGCGAGATCGAGGATGCCGGGGAGGAGCTGGCGGCGATCTATCACTCGCACACCAAGTCGGCCGCCTACCCCTCCCAGACCGACGTCAACCTCGCCGGCTGGCCCGACGCGGTCTACGTGATCGTCTCCCTCGAGGAACCCGAGAGCCCCGACGTTCGCGGCTTCTGGATCCGCGACGGCGAGATCAGCGATGCCGGGCTCCTGGTCGGCGGCTAGCGACGGCGGGCCGCTGGTCTGCCCGCGCTGCGCGATCTCCTATCCGCTCTCGGAGCGCTTCTGCCCCAACTGCGAGATGCCGCTGGTCTACGCCGGGACGCAGGGCGAGGGCCCGGTCACCGAGACCCACGAGCGCCTGCGCAAGATCAAGCCCCAGTACACGCGAGGCGAGCCGGTCAAGGTCGGCTTCGCCCGCAACCAGGCCGAGGCCGAGCTGATCCAGGGGCTGCTGCTGGAGGAGGGCATCCCCAGCTTCCTTCGCCGCAGCGCCGGCTTCGACGTCCCCGACTTCCTCGCCGCCGGGCCGCGTGACGTGCTCGTGCCCGAGGCCGGAGCCGAGAGGGCGCGCGAGCTGCTCGCCGGGACCGAGATCGAGGGCGAGGCGGGCGTCGAGTCGGAGCTCGAGGGCGAGGCGGCGCTGAGGGCGGCCGGTACCGCCCCAAGCCCGGCCCGCCTCGCGGCGTGGATCCTGCTGGCGCTCCTGGTCGCCGCGGCGATCGTCGGCCTGCTCTACCGGCTCACGGTCTGACCGGGCGCGGCCCTCGCCTCCGCAACAGCCGTCGAGTGGACGATTTCAGCAGATAGGGAGAGGATTTCGTCCACTCGACGTCCCTGGCCCCCGCGCACAATGAGGACGGGCCGCCCTGGGGCGGCCCGTCCTCGAGTCAGCCGAGGGCGTCCCTTTGGAAGCGACCTCAGCCGAGGCTGGGGCGCATCTGGCGCAGGCGCCGCACCCGCTCCTCGATCGGGGGGTGGGTCGAGAAGAGGCCGGCCAGGCCCTTGCTCGAGAACGGCTTGACGATGTAGAGCGGCTCGGCGGCCTGGTTGACCTTCATCGGTATCGCCTTCGCCCCCTCCTCGAGGCGCAGCAGGGCGCTGGCCAGCGACTCGGGGTTGCCGCAGATCTCGGCACCGCCGGCGTCGGCGGCGAACTCGCGCTGGCGCGAGATCGAGAGCTGGATGATCGTCGCCGCAATCGGCGCCAGCAGGACCAGCGCCAGGGACGCGAGCAGGCCCACCGGCGACTCGTCATCGCCGCCGAACCAAAGCAGCGCGTAGCCGAGGTAGGTGATGCAGGCGCCGATCGTCGCCGCGACCGACTGGATCAGGATGTCGCGGTGCTTGACATGGGCGAGCTCGTGGGCGAGCACGCCGCGCAACTCGTCCTCGGAGAGCAGCTGGGTGATCCCGCGGGTCACCGCCACCGCCGAGTGCTTGGGGCTGCGCCCCGTGGCAAAGGCGTTGGGCTGGTCCTGGGGGATCATGTAGAGGCGCGGCATCGGGAGGCCTGCCCGCGTCGTCAGCTCCCGGACGATCTGGTAGAGCCGCGGCGCCTCGGACTCATCGATCGGCTTGGCGCCGCTCATCTTCAGCGCCAGCTTGTCGCTGAAGAAGTAGGAGCCGAAGTTCATCAGCACGGCCAAGCCGAGGAAGAGCAGCGCCGTCTGGGAGCCGCCGATCGCGAAGCCGATCGCGACCAGCAGGCCCGAGAGGGTCGCCAGCAGGATCGTCGTCCGCAGGGTTGCTCCGAAAGTTGATTGCTTGGTTGTGGTCATGAGGGTCTCTTGCTCCTGGTTCCGAAAGCGTTGGTAGCCATGGATACGCCGACATTGTGGCTTCCGGGGCGGAGTTTGACCATAGGTGGATTCCCCTAAAGCCCGTCCGGGCGCCCCCCAACCCCGATCGGGGCGCCGTGGCGCGCCTCTACGCTTGGCGGGTGCGACGACGCGCCCTCTTCACCCAGGTGATCGCGCTCAACGCCGTCCTCGTCTGCCTCGCCGCGCTGCTGGCGGCGACGCTGGCCGGCCTCGAGCTCTCCGAGGCGGGCAAGGTGATCCTGGTGGTCGTCGCCGCAGGCGGGCTCAGCCTGATCGTCAACCTGACGGTGCTCCGGGCCCGCTTCGCGCCGCTCGAGCACCTGATCGAGGAGATGGAGAGGGTCGACCTGAGCCGGCCCGGATCGAACCTGCCGCCCTCGATCGACGGCCGCGGCGAGACCGAGGAGGTGGAGCGGATCGAGCTCGCCTTCATCCGCATGATGCGGCGGCTGGAGGCCGAGCGCCGGCGCGCCGGCAGCGCCGCCCTGCGCGCCCAGGAGGAGGAGCGCGCCAGGGTCGCCCGCGACCTCCACGACGAGGTCAACCAGTCGCTGACCGGCGTCCTGTTGCGCCTCGAGGCCGCCCGCGAGACGGCGCCACCTCAGCTCGAGGCGGAGCTCTCCGAGACCAAGGCGCTCGCCAACCAGGCGATGCAGGAGCTGCTCTCCCTGGCCCGCCAGCTGCGGCCGACCGCGCTCGACGACCTCGGCCTGAAGGCGGCGATCGCCGGGCAGGTCGACCAGATCGGCGAGGCCGAGGTCCGGTCATCGTTCTCGGCGGAAGGGGACTTCTCGGACCTCCCCGACGATGTCCAGCTGGTCGTCTACCGGGTTGCCCAGGAGGCGCTCTCCAACGTCGCCCGCCACAGCGGCGCCTCGCGGGTCGAGGTGAAGCTGCGAAGGGCCGGCACCGGGGTCGAGCTGGAGGTATCCGATGACGGCGCCGGCTTCTCCTTCTCCGAGGCGGAGGGAGGCCTCGGGCTCCCCGGGATGCGGGAGCGGGCGCTGCTGGTCGATGGCGAGGTCGTGATCGAGTCGGGGCCCGGCCGCGGCACCACGATGCGGCTGACCGTCTAGGGCGGCGCCGGGAGGCTCTCGCAGGCGTCCTTGGAGAGCGAGAGGAGGACGCCCTTCTCGCCGATCTCGGCGATCACCTCGGCGGCCGCGAAGCGCCGGTGCCCGACCCCGAGCCGGGGCGAGATCGCGATTCCCTCGAAGATGTCCTGCTCGACGGCGGCGACGACCTCGGCCACCGTCCCCACCTGCTCGCCCCCCGCCGCGAAGACCGCGATCCCCTGCTCGAGGGTCAGGTACGAGGCCGGGTCGCCGAGCTCCATGCTGCGAGCATAAGGGGATGCGCGTGATCATCGCCGACGACCACGGGATCGTCCGCTCGGGCCTCCGCCTGCTGCTCGAG
Organism: uncultured Actinomycetes bacterium; assembly: GCA_963725315.1. GTDB lineage: Bacteria > Actinomycetota > Thermoleophilia > Solirubrobacterales > 70-9 > JBBRHQ01. The sequence goes on from CAVRYA010000001.1 coordinate 197,612, forward strand.
CGCCAGGGGGACATCGAGGTGGTGGGCGAGGCCGCCGACGGGGCCGAGGCGCGCGAGGTGGCGGTGCGCGAGCGCCCCGACCTGGCGATCCTCGACGTGCGCATGCCGAAGCTGACCGGGCTGCAGGCGACCCGCGAGATCAAGCAGCAGGCGCCCGAGGTGGCGATCCTGATCCTCTCGATGCACGACGACGAGCGCTACCTGTTCGAGGCACTGAAGGCCGGGGCGGCCGGATACGTGCTGAAGGCCCAGGCCGACACCGACCTGCTCGATGCGGTGCGGGCGGTCGAGCGCGGCGAGCCGTTCCTCACCCCCGAGGCGCAGCGGGCGCTGATCAAGGACATGCTCGAGCGCGGCCCCGACGGCGCCGATCCGCTCACCCCCCGCGAGGAGGAGATCGTCAAGCTCGTCGCCGAGGCGAACACCACCCGGCAGATCGCCGAGATCCTCCACCTCTCCGAGAAGACGGTCGAGAACCACCGCGCCAACGCGATGCGCAAGCTGGGGATGCGCGACCGGGTCGAGCTGGTCCGTTACGCGATCCGCCGGGGGCTGATCGAGCCGTGAGCGAGCTGGTTGCCGTCGGCGAGGGCCGGGAGGTGCTGATCCGGCCGATCTCCCCTGACGACAGGGCGGAGCTCTCGGCGGCCTTCGAGCGGCTCAGCCCCGAGTCGCGCTACCGGCGCTTCTTCGCTCCACTGGAGCGGCTCACCGCCAGCGACCTCGCCTACCTGACCGAGGTCGACCACCACGACCACGAGGCGGTGGTCGCCGTCGAGCCCGGCAGCGAGCGGATCGTCGGGGTCGCCCGCTACGTCCGCGACGAGGACCCCGCGGAGGCCGAGGTCGCGGTGGTCGTCGCCGATCCCTGGCAGGGCCTCGGGGTCGGCTCGGCCCTGCTGGAGCGGCTGGTCGAGCGGGCCCGCGAGGAGGACATCCGCCAGTTCATCGCGATCGTGCTCAGCGACAACGCCGACGCCCTGGAGCTGTTCCGCAGCCTCGCCCCCGACACGTCGTGGATCCGCCGCAGCAGCTTCGGGCAGAGCGAACTGCTGATCGAGCTGCCGGAGGCCGGCGAACTGGCCGGATCGCGCCTCGGCCGCGTCCTGGCCGCCGTCGCCCGCGAGGGCCACCGGGTCAACCCGTGGACGGTGCTGCGCCGGGCGATCCGGCGGCGGCCGACCGAGGAGATGAAGCTGCCGGAGGGATAACCGACCGTTTCGCTAGGATTTATGGCGATGCTGTTCTCGACCAAAGCCGAGTACGGAGTGCGCCTGATGGTCGAGCTGGGCCGCCAACCCGGCTCCGAGCCGGTCTCGCTGAGCGCGGTCGCCGAAGCCGAGCGCCTGCCGCTCTCCTACCTCGAGCACCTGGTCGCGAAGCTACGCAAGGCGGGCCTGGTGACGTCCACCCGGGGCGCCCACGGCGGCTACAGCCTGGCCAGGCCGGCGTCGGAGATCACCATGGACGAGGTGGTCGAGGCGCTGGAGGGCCAGATCGCCCCGATGGAGTGCTTCCACGAGCTTCCCGAGGGAAAGGTGCTGTGCTCGCACGAGAGCGACGGCGACCACGCCTGCGCGACCAAGCTTCTGTGGACAAGGGTCCAGGGCGGCGTCAACCGTGCCCTGGCGAAGACGACGCTGGCCGAGCTGGTCGAGTTCGGCGCCCCCGCTGCCCGCAGCGAAGAGACCGTCGGCAGCGCCGTCTAGCCCCACCCCAACCCCAAAACGGAGACGAATGGCTGACCTGGAGATAAGAGACCTGCACGTGAGCGTCGAGGAGCAAGGAGATCCTCCGCGGCCTCGACCTCGACCTGGAGAAGGGCAAGGTGCACGCGCTGATGGGCCCCAACGGGTCCGGCAAGTCAACCCTGGCCAACGCGATCATGGGCCACCCGGCGCTCGAGGTCGACCGGGGCACGATCACCTTCAAGGGCGAGGACATCACCGGCGCGCAGCCCGACGAGCGCTCGCGCGCCGGGCTCTTCATGGCCTTCCAGTACCCGGTGGCGATCCCGGGGGTCTCGGTCAGCAAGTACCTGCGGATGATCGTCAACGCCCGCCGCGAGGCCCACGGGGAGGAGCCGATCAAGATCAAGGATTTCGCCAGGCTCGCCCAGGAGGCGATGGAGCTGACCAACATCCCCAGGGACTTCTCCAGCCGCTACCTCAACGACGGCTTCTCCGGCGGCGAGAAGAAGCGGATGGAGATCCTCCAGCTAGCCCTGCTGCGCCCCGAGATCGCCGTCCTCGACGAGACCGACTCCGGCCTCGACATCGATGCCCTGCAAACCGTCGCCGAGGGGGTCAACCGCTTCACCGGCCCCGAGATGGGGGTGCTGATCATCACCCACTACCAGCGCATCCTGCACCTGGTCGAGCCCGACTTCGTCCACGTCATGTACGAGGGCAGGATCGTCAAGGAGGGCGGGCCCGAGCTCGTCTCCGTGCTCGAGGAGCGCGGCTACGGCTGGATCAAGGAGGAGGTCGAGGCGGCGGCCTGAGCGGCCCCCGCCCCGCTTCCCGATGGAGCCGGCGGCAACAGGCACCCCCGCGGCCCCGGCGGCGCTCGACGTCGAGCGGGTCCGCGACTCCTTCCCGGCGCTGGCGCGCAAGGTCCACGGCCACCCGCTGGCCTACCTCGACAGCGGCGCCAGCGCCCAGCGGGTCCTGGCCTCGATCCAGGCGGTGGACCGCTACGAGCGCCGCCATCACTCCAACGTCCACCGCGGCTCCCACACGCTCTCGGCCGAGGCGACCGCTGCCTACGAGGGGGCGAGGGCGACGGTCGCAGACCACCTGGGGGCGGCCGACCGGAGCGAGGTCGTCTTCGTCCGCAACGCGACCGAGGCGATCAACCTGGTCGCTCGCGCCTGGGGATCCGCCAACGTCGGCGAGGGCGACCGCATCCTGCTGACGGAGATGGAGCACCACTCCAACATCGTTCCCTGGCAGCAGCTCGCGGAGGCTCGCGGCGCCGGGATCGACTGGGCGCCGATCGGCGACGACGGCCTGCTCGACCTCGACTCCTTCGCAGCGCTGCTCGAGCGGGGGCCGAAGCTGGTCGCGGTCACCCACGTCTCCAACGTCCTGGGGACCGAGAACCCGGTCGCCGAGATCGCCCGCCTCGCCCACGACGCCGGGGCGCTGGTGCTGGTGGATGGCGCCCAGGCCGCCCCGAAGCTGCCGCTCGACGTCACCGCCCTGGGGATCGACTTCTACGCGCTGACCGGCCACAAGCTCTACGGGCCGACCGGCATCGGAGCGCTGTGGGGGCGGCTCGAGCTGCTGGATGCGATGCCGCCGTTCCTCGGCGGGGGCTCGATGATCCGCAAGGTCACCCGGGAGGGAACGACCTACGCCGATCCACCGGCGCGCTTCGAGGCCGGGACGCCGGCGATCGCCCAGGCGATCGGGATGGCCGCAGCGCTGCGCTGGCTCGGCGGCCTCGGCATGGACGCCGTGCTCGCGCACGAGCGCGAGATCGCCGACTACGCGCTCCAGAGCGTCGCCACGGTCCCGGGCCTGCGCGTCTTCGGCCCTCCCCGTTCGCCCGATCGCGTCGGGCCGGTCTCCTTCGAGATCGAGGGCGTCCACCCCCACGACGTCTCCGAGATCCTCGACCGCCACGGGATCGCGACGCGCGCCGGCCACCACTGCGCCCAGCCGCTGATGGACCGTCTCGGCGTCCCCGCGACCACCCGCGCCTCCTTCGCGGTCCACACCACCCGCGAGGAGATCGACCGCCTGGTCGAGGGGCTGCTCGACGTCCGCCGCGTCTTCAGGCTCTGAGGTCGCCCGCGAGAGTGCATCTTCCTCTCACCATGAGAGGGAAGTGAACATTCGGCAGCGGCGCCCGGGTCAGTCGACGGCGGCGAGCCGGGAGCGGTCGTCGCGGCAGACGAACCCCAACGCAGCGCTGGCGAAGCGCTTGACGCGAGCGTAGTAGGCGCCCGAGGAGAGCGGCCTGACCCTCACCTTCCAGGCTCCATGGGCATCGCTTCGGTCGCTGCCCAGCAGCTTGTCGGGACCCCTGCGCACCCGGTACAGCCGGACCTTGCGATGGACGACGCAGACGGTCCCCGCGGAGTGGACCCGGCCATGGAAGGCGGGGGCCTTCTTGCTCAGGAAGAGGTTCGTCGAGTAGGTAGTACGCGCTCCGGAGGGCGCCGCCAGGGCGGCGAGCAGGGCGAGCGGTAGGAGGGCCGCCGCGAGGCGGGCCCGGCGCGATCTCGGCACGGTCATGCTGGCCTCCAGTTTAGGTCGGTCGCGGGCACTGTAGGACGGCAGGGATTCGGCTGCGTACCCTTGGACGCATGGACGATCTCTACCGCGATCAGATCCTCGATCACTACAAGCGGCCCCACAACTTCGGCCGGCTCGAGCATCCGGACCTCTCCTTCGAGGACACCAATCCCTTCTGCGGCGACGAGCAGCACGTGACGATCCGGCTCGACGACGAGGGGAGGGTGGCCGAGGTCGCCTTCGACGGCAAGGGATGCGCGATCTCGACCGCCGCCACCTCGCTGCTCACCGACGAGCTTTCCGGGATGAGCAGGGAGGAGATCCTGCGGCTGCCGAAGGAGTTCGTCCTCGACCTGCTCGGGATCGAGATCTCCGCGACCCGGATGAAGTGCGCCCTGCTCGGGCTCAAGGTGCTGAAGGGCGCGAGCCTCGGGCAGAGCGCCGACTGGGAGGACGAGGGCGAGCGGGGCGACCCGGCCGAGGCCGGGCTCGACCTCCCCTAGCTCGGGCTCCCCCGGCTCGTATCCGGGCAGCGCGAAGGCGACGCGGGCGCCGCCCAGGGGTGAGCGCGAGGCGGCGATCCGGCCCCCGTGCGCCTCGACTATCGCCTTGGCGATCGCCAGCCCCAGACCGCTTCCGCCGGTGCGCCGCGAGCGCGAGGCGTCGGCGCGGTGGAAACGGTCGAACACCCGCTCGCGCTCCTCGGCCGGGATGCCAGGGCCGTCGTCGTCCACCTCGATCTCGAGGCTCCCCCCCGATCCGGTGGCGAGGACCCTGACGCGACCGCCGGGGCCGGCGTGCTCCTCCGCGTTGGCGATCAGGTTGCGGATCACCTGCGCCAGTCGGTCGGGGTCGCCTCGGACCGTCCCGCCCGGCGCCGCGGCCAGCTCGACCCCCGCGCCCGAGCCCCGCTCGGCGACGGCGACCAGCTCCTCGAGGAACGGCGCCACCGCGATCGGCTCGGTCGCCAGGCCGCCCTCCTCGTCGACACGGGCGAGGACCAGGAGGTCGTCGACGAGGCGATCCATGCGGTCGATCTCCCGGCTCACGGTGCGCTCGGCCTCCCGCACCCGTTGCGGCGAGGGGTCCGGCTCGAGGGCGAGGACCTCGAGCTGGCCGCGAATCGCGGTCAGCGGGGTGCGCAGCTCGTGCGATGCATCGGAGACGAAGCTGCGCTGTCGCGCAAAGGCATCCTCGAGGCGGTCGAGCATGTGGTCGAACGACTCCGCCAGGGTGCGCACCTCGTCGCGGGGGCCAGAGGCTCCGATGCGGCGATCGAGCCCGCCGGCGTCGACCTCGGTTGCGATCCGCGCCATCCGTCGCAGCGGCGCCGCTGTGCGGGCGGCGAGCAGGTAGCCGGCGATCAGCGCCGCGGCAAGGGTCAGGGCGCCGACCAGGAGAAACGTGCGAGAGACCTCCGACTGCGCGCGCTCGACCGATTCGAGAGGCTCACCCGCCCGGATCACCGCCGCCGGCCTTCCCCCCAGCCCGCGCCATCGCGTGGTCAGCATCCGGACGCTTCCGGCGTCGATGAAATCGAGGTCTGCGTATCCCTCGGGGGCGGTGCGAAGGGCAGCCGCCTGGCGTCTCTCCTCGTCACCGGCGCCGGCCGGCTCGTCCCGATCGACATGGCCGCGCAGCAGCTCCGGCTGGTTGGTGACGACGCCGGCGCCGGGGACAGTGACCACCAGCAGGCTCGCGGGCGCCCCGAAGGTCTGCGCCTCGACGAAGGAGCGCGCCGCGGCGGCGATCGCCTCAGGCTCGGGCGGTGCCGCGGCGAGCCTCCCGGCCAGCGCGGCCGTCTGGCCGCGCAGGTCGCGGTCGATCCGTGAGCGAAGCTCGGAGCCGGTGGCGCGATAGACGGCGACGAAGGTAACCGCCAGGGCTGCGATGACGATCGCCGCGATCGAGGCGGCGAGCCGACCGCGGAGCCCGAAGCGAGGCACTGGGGTGGGGCTCAAGGGGAGGTGAGCCTGTAGCCGACGGAGCGAACTGTCTCGATCGGGGGCTTCTCGCCGGCCACCGTGAGACGCCGGCGCAGGTAGCCGATGTAGACCGAGACGACGTTGGTGCCGGGATCGTGCCCGTAGCCCCAGACAGCGGCGAGGATGCGCTCGCGGGTGAGGACCTCGCCGGGGTGGCGAATCAGGAAGGCGAGCAGGTCACACTCCCGGGCCGAGAGGCGGATCGTCTCCCCCGACCGCTCGGCCGTGCGCCGGATCAGGTCCAGCTCGATGCCGGCGGCCCGCAACCGGGTCGGCTCTCCCCCTTCCGGCGCTCGCAGATGGGCCCGCACCCGGGCCTCGAGCTCCTCGAAGGAGAAGGGCTTGGTGACGTAGTCGCGGGCGCCGCGGTCGAGGCCCTCGACCCGATCGGAGACCTCGGTCCGGGCGGTCAGCAGGATCACCGGCAGCTCCGGCTCGGCGCGGCGAATCGCTTCGAGGACCTCGAGCCCGTCACGGCCCGGGAGCATCCGGTCGAGGATCACCAGGTCGAAGCCACCCTCGAGCGCCAGACGCTCGCCTTCGATTCCGTCGGCTGCCGAACGGACCTCGTAGCCGTCGGCCTCAAGGCCCCGGCAGATGAAATCCGCGATCGCGGACTCGTCCTCGACGATCAGGATCCGCACCTGGCCGATGCTAGACAGAGGGCCCGCGGCGGCGCGGGTCGCGCCGCAAAGCTAAGAGGAATCTCACCCAATCCTTAGGGCCCGCTTCGGCTTCCGCGCGATCTTCTCCGGATGGAACCGGCAAGGCTCGATGAGCGGCGGCATGCCGCGATCCGCAAGCTCGCCCGCGCCCGTGCCCGGGCCGCTCGGGCACGGGCGCGGGCGATCGCCCTCCCGATAGCGCTCTTCGGAATCCTCTGGCTGGCGGTCTTCGCCCAGATGGCGACCGGGAATGACCCGGCGCTGGGTGGGAGCAAGGCCGCGGGCAGCACGCCGCAGTCCGACTCGAAGAAGACGGCAAGCCATGTCAGGAGATCCGCGCCGCCCCGCCGGACACCTCCCGCCACCCAGCTCGCCTACGACCCTGCCACGGGGACGATCGTCGAGGTCCCCGCGCCCCAGGGCCAAGGTGCGGCGCCCGCGCCGGCCCCCGCGCCCCCGCCGGCTCCCGTCACCACCTCGCAATCGTGAGCGGCGGCGAGCCGGGCGACAGCTTCCGCTGCTTCGGCGGAACCGCGACGGTGATCGTCGGCGGCGGCGAGGATCCCGAGGAAGCGATCGCGCTCGCCCGCAGCCGGCTGCTCGACGCGCACATGCGGCTGTCGCGGTTCCTCCCGGACAGCGAGCTGACGAAGCTCAACTGCGATCCAGCACCGACCGTCCCGGCGAGCCCGCTGATGCGCCGCCTGGTAGCCGCCGCCGCGGAAGCCGGGCTGCGAAGCGGCGGCCTGGTCGACGCCACCCTGCTCGGCCCGATCGAGGAGGCGGGGTACCGCTTCTCGCTCGAGAAGGCCACCGGCTCGATCCCCCTGCGCGAGGCGCTCGCCCAGGCCCCGGGGCGGCACCCGGCGACGGCAAGCTCCGCCCGGAGCTGGCGCCGGTTGTACATCGACGACGGTGCCGGCACGGTCTCAAGGCCGCCCGGTCTGCGCCTCGACAGCGGCGGGGTCGCCAAGGGTCTGCTCGCCGACCTGGTCGCCACCGGGTTGCGGGACCACCCCCAGTTCGTCGTCGATTGCTGTGGGGACATGCGTATCGGCGGTGCCGCGGGGGCCCCCCGGATCGTGCGCGTCGACGGGCCGTTCGGCGAGGGGACGATCTGCGAGCTCGAGATCGCCTCGGGCGGCGTCGCCACCAGCGGCATCGGGAGAAGGGCCTGGCGCAACCCCGATGGCAGCATTGGCCACCATCTGCTCGACCCCGGCAGCGGCAGGCCCGCCTTCACCGGGTTGGCCCAGGTCACCGCCCTGGCGCCCACCGCGAAGTTGGCGGAGGTGCTTGCCAAGACGGCCCTGCTCTCAGGCCCCGGGAAGGCGTGGGCCCAGCTTCCCTTCGGCGGGGTCATCGTCGATGACGAGGGCGTCGTCGAGCGGCTCCCCCCGAGGGTCGCCCGGCTCGGCGCGGTGGTGGAGGCGGTTGCGTGATCGTCGAGCACCATCTCTTCTGGATCACCAGCAGGGCGGCCGGTACCGCCGCCCTGATCAGCGCCAGCGTCGCCGTCGCAGTCGGGCTGTTGATGTCCCGGCCCGGGGTCGACCGTTTCCCCCTGCGGGCGGCGCATGAGACGCTCTCGCTCGCGACCCTCGGGCTGGTCGGGTTGCATGGCGTCACCCTGCTCGGGGACTCCTACCTCAACCCCGGGCTTGCCGGGATCACGCTTCCCTTCGCGATGCCCTACAGGCCGCTTTGGACCGGGCTCGGGATCATCGCGGCCTACGGGCTCGGCGGGCTCGGCCTCTCCTACTACCTGCGCGCCAGGATCGGGCCCGCCCGCTGGAAACGGCTCCACCGCTTCACGGCGCTGTTCTGGATCCTCGGCATCGCCCACTCGATCGGGGCCGGGACCGACGCGGGCCAGCTCTGGTTCCTGGTCGCGATCGGCTGCGCGGTAATCCCGGCCGCCGTGCTGCTCGCCGGCACCCTGGCCCGCCGCGCCGGCCCGGCAATCGAAGCGTCCCGCGCTTCGCCCCCACCTGCCCGTCAGAGCACCTAGGTGCAGTTCTCACGCAACCAACGCCAACCCCGGGAGGGTGGACGACCTGGGCATGCCATGCAGCCATCGGGTCGGCCGGCTCAGCCGCTCTGGTCGCTGAGCGCGATCACCGCGAAGTGGGCCCCGTGGGGGTCGGCGAGCACGGCGAAGCGCCCCACAGGCAGGTCGATCGGCCCGAAGTTGAGCTGGCCCCCCAGCTCCTTGGCCTGCTCCACGGTCGCGTCGCAATCGGCGACCGCGAAGTACACCATCCAGTGCGCCGGAATCTCATCCGGAAGGCGGCCGCGGACGTCGAGCATCCCGCCGACGACCGCGTCGCCACCGTCGCGGTGCCACTGGTCATAGACGCCGCCGTCGGGCATCTCCGTCTCCTCCGCGGTCCAGCCGAAGACGGCGCCGTAGAACTCCTTGGCGCCGTCGGGATCACGGGTGTTCAGCTCGTTCCAGGAGAGCGAGACCGGCTCGTTGACCAGGCCCGCCCCCGGGAAGGTGCCGGGCTGCCAGATGCCGAAGACGGCCCCCCCGGGGTCGGAGAAGACCGCCATCCGGCCCATGTCCATGACGTCCATCGGCTCGGCGATCACCGCGCCGCCCGCTTCCCTGACCGCGGCGGCGGTCGCGTCGGCGTCGGCCACGGCGACGTAGCTCGACCAGGCGGGCGGCTGGCCCTCGGCCATCAGCGGCATCACCCCGGCCACGTCCTTGCCGCCGGCAGTCGCGCGCCGGTAGCCGCCGGTCTGCTCGGCGATCGGGCTCTCCGGGATCGACCAGCCGAAAAGGCTCTCGTAGAAGCTGACCGAGGCCTCCAGGTCCGGGGTTGATAGATCCACCCATGACGGGGTACCGGGCTCATGGCTGCTGATCTCGGGCATCTGGTTCGCTCCTTCTCGGTGGGACTCCGACTCTTTCAGATCCCCCTACCCGGTGATCCCGCCCCTTGATCCGCGCCACCGCGTCGGGTGGAGGCGCTAAAATCCGACTTCGGAGCTAGGTTTTACGTGATGACCCGCACAACTCAGACGGATGCGCCTGCGATGAGCAAGAGGATCGAAGTCTGCGCGGTGACCGAGCTCGCCCCCGGCGAGTCGCGCCTGGTCGAGGCCGACGGGCGGAAGATCGGCGTCTTCAACTGCGGCGGCGACCTGCTGGCGATCGAGGACCGCTGCTCGCACGACGACGGTCCCCTGGCCGAGGGTGAGTTCGACCCCGAGGCCTGCACCGTCGAGTGCCCCCGCCACGGCTCCCTCTTCGACCTCGCCAGCGGCAGGCCGAAGACGCTTCCCGCCTATGCTCCGGTGCAGACGTTCCCGGTCGAGGTCGCCGGCGACACAATCACCCTGGAGGTGGACTAACCGCATGGCAACACCCGAGGTCATCGCAGAGCAGCAGGACGTCGCCGGGATCAACGCCGACTACAAGGAGAAGTTCGGCTTCCACGATCCCGAGACCGGCTACGCCTACAAGGCGCCGAAGGGGCTATCCCGCGAGGTCGTCGAGTCGATCTCCGAATACAAGGACGAGCCGCAGTGGATGCGGGACTTCCGGCTGAAGGCGCTGGAGCACTTTGAGCAGCGCCCGACCCCGCATTGGGGTGGCAACCTAGAGCAGATCGACTTCGACGACATCCACTACTTCGTCCGCGCCTCGGATCGCAACAGCCGCGACTGGAGCGAGGTCCCCGACGACATCAAGAACACCTTCGACAGGCTCGGCATCCCCGAGGCCGAGCGCAAGTTCCTGTCCGGGGTCGGCGCCCAGTACGAGTCGGAGGTCGTCTACCACCAGGTCAACGAGAAGCTCGAGGCCCAGGGCGTGATCTTCACCGACATGGACACCGCCCTGCGCGAGCATGAGGACCTGATCCGCGAGTACTGGGCCACCGTGATCCCGCCCAACGACAACAAGCTGGCGGCGCTCAACTCCGCCGTCTGGTCGGGCGGCTCCTTCGTCTACGTCCCCGCCGGGGTCAAGGTCGAGATGCCGCTGCAGGCCTACTTCCGGATCAACACCGAGAACATGGGCCAGTTCGAGCGGACGCTGATCATCGCCGAGGAGGGCGCGGAGGTCCACTACATCGAGGGCTGTACGGCTCCGGTCTACTCGACCGACTCGCTGCACTCGGCGGTGGTCGAGATCGTCGCCAAGCCGAGCTCCCGGGTGCGCTACACCACGGTCCAGAACTGGTCCCAGAACGTCTACAACCTGGTCACCAAGCGAGCCGTCGCCCACGAGCGGGCGACGATGGAGTGGGTCGACTGCAATCTGGGCTCGAAGCTGACCATGAAGTACCCCTCGATCTACCTGCTCGGTCCCGAGGCCCACGGCGAGCTCCTCTCGATCGCCTTCGCCGGCTCAGGCCAGCACCAGGACGCCGGCGGCAAGATCATCCACGCGGCGCCACGGACCTCCTCCTCGATCTTCTCCAAGTCGATCTCCAAGGACGGTGGCCGCAGCACCTACCGCGGCCTGCTGGAGATCGCCGGCGGCGCCACCGAGGCCCGCTCCAAGGTCGTCTGCGACGCGCTCCTGCTCGACGAGGACTCCCGCTCGGACACCTATCCGACGATCCGGATCGACGAGAACGACGCCGATGTCGGCCACGAGGCAACCGTCTCGAAGATCGGCGACGAGCAGCTCTTCTACCTGCAGAGCCGCGGCCTCGACGAGGAGGAGGCCTCGAAGATGATCGTCAACGGCTTCATCGAGCCGGTGACCAAGGAGCTGCCGATGGAGTACGCGGTCGAGCTCAACCGGCTGATCGAGCTGCAGATGGAGGGCAGCATTGGTTAGCGCCGCGGCGACCGAACCGGCTTGGCTTCAGGAGAGGCGCCGCAGAGGCGCCTCTCTCTCCGAGGAGCTGCCGCTTCCGGACGCCAAGGCCAAGGGCTGGGAGTTCACCGACCTCGCCGGTCTCGACCTCGACGGCTTCGTTCAGGCACCGGGCACCGCGCAGCGGGTGTCGGAGGCCTCCGAGGAGGGCGTCGTGGTGACCTCGCTGCGCGAGGCGGTCGAGACCCACGGTGATCTCCTCCACAGCCGGCTGGGCTCGCTGGTCTCGATGGAGGATCCATTCGTCGCCCGCAACGACGCCGCCTGGAGCGACGGGGTCCTGATCCACGTCCCCAGCGGGGTCCGCGTGTCCGAGCCGATCAGGATCGAGCTCGGCCTCAATGAGCCGGGCTCGGCGCTCAACTGGCGCACCCTGATCGTCCTCGAGCCGGGAGCGGAGGCCGAGGTCTGGGAGCACCACGACTCGCTCGACGACGCGACCGAGGGGCTGCTCAACTCGGTGGTCGAGCTGTCGGTCGGCGCGGGGGCCACGCTGCGCTACGTCTCCAGTCAGGACATCTCGGAGTCCGCCTGGATCTTCGCCACCCAGCGGGCCGAGGTCGAGCGCGACGGCAGGCTCGACTGGACGGCACTCGGGTTCGGCTCGGCCCGCGGCAAGGTGCGGATGGAGACGAAGCTGGCGGGGCCAGGCTCGGAGGCGCGGGTGACGGGCGGCTACGTCGGCGGGGCCGGACAGCACCTCGACTACGACACCACCCAGGAGCACGCGGCGCCGAACACCACCTCCGACCTCGCCTTCAGGGGCGTCCTCGGCGCCGGCTCGACCGCGGTCTGGCGAGGCATGATCAAGGTCGATCCCGGCGCCCAGCAGACCGACGCGTTCCAGGAGAGCCGCAACCTGCTGCTTTCCACCGAGGCGCACGCCGACGCGATCCCGGGCCTGGAGATCCTCGCCAACGACGTCCGCTGCACCCACGCCGCCGCGATCGCCCAGGTGGACCGCGACCAACTCTTCTACCTGACCTCGCGGGGCCTTGCGCCGGCCGAGGCGAAGGCGCTGATCGTCGAGGGCTTTCTCGAGTCGCTGGTCGAGCGGCTTGCCGAGGGGCCGGTACGCGAGCAGGTCTCGGCGGCGCTGGGGGACAGGCTGGCGCAGATCCTGGCTCAGCCGGGCGACTGACCCCGGTCCCCGTTCGGGCCCTGCCCGCGCCTGGCCCGCTCGCGCTCCTCGCGCTCCTTTCGCCGCTCGGCGATCGTCGTGCGGACGATTGCGAAGACGACGATCGCCACCGGCGGCACGTAGAGCAGCCAGATCCAATGCCCGGCGTGGGCAAGCGGCAATAGGGTCGCGGCGCTCATCCGTTGGCCGAGGACAGCAGGTAGAGGCCGAAGCAGGTGAAGGCGACCATCACGGCCAGCATCCAGTACTGCGAGCGCGAGGCCTGGCGGTAGTCGCGCCAGTAGGCGACGGCGCGGTCGTGGGCGAGAGTGAGACCGACCACGTGGCCGATCACCAGCGCCCCCACCTGCACGTACCAGATCGTGTTGGCGCTGATGACCCGGTAGTCGATGCCGCTGGAGGCGGTGCCGAAGAGGTCGGTGGTGGTGGTCCCGAGCGGGTCGGAGAGCAGGTAGGTGAACTGGGCCTGCTCCTGGAAGACGAAGAGGCTGAAGTAGTGGGCGACCAGGTAGGCGAAGGCGATCGGGATCAGCGTGTGGGCGAATCCCGAGCGAAGCACTCCCGCCTCCGGCGCGCCGCGAACCGTGCGCATCCCGGTGACGCCCATCAAATAGATCGCCGCGATCCCGCCAATGCAGATGGCCAGGAACAGCGTGTCGGCGATCCGCAGCGACCAGGTGAGGTCGATCCCCCGGTCGCTCAACCAGTTGAAGGTGTCGAGGATCGGCTGCTTGAGGACACCCTCCTGGGCCCCGTCGAAGCTGGTCGTCCCGATCGAGGCGACCACGACCGCCACCGAGCCCGTCGCGGCCGCCGCCCATCCGGTCGCAGCCGAGAATGGCGGCCTGGTCCCGAGGCGGCCCTCCCGTGCCTCGAAGACGCCGAGCTGGGAGAACATCCCGAAGTAGACGGAGAAGACCTCTCCGTTGCGACACCACTCCTCGGTCCCGAAGACCGCCATCATCGCCGCCGAGTAGAGGCTGTAGGCGATTGCCGCGACCGCCACGGCGTGCGGCGAGACGCCCACCGCGACGCCGCCGCTGGAGCCGTAGACGATCTCCAGCCAGACGACCGCGACCAGCCCCGCCGCCGCCGGCCAGCGCCCCAGCCGCCGGGGATAGGGCAGGTGCGCCGCCTCCTGCCCGGCGATCGCCCGGAACGCTCCGCCCGCCGCCCGGCCCAGCGCCCGCCAGGGGTTGAAGGGGCGGAAGACGTCGCCGAGGAAGACGCTGAGCAGCGGGAACCCGAGCCAGGCCGTGACGTAGATGAAGGTGAGGGCGAAGTTGCGGTCGGGTGCCTCCGTCCCGCGCAGCCCGGAGTAGATCGCCACCCCCAGCAGGAAGACACCGAGGAGCCCGCAGATCACCTGGGCCGGGATTCCGAGCAGAAGACGGGAGACGCCCGCCCCCAGCGGTCGCCAGCCGTCCTCCTCGAAGCGGGGCTGCCGCCAGCCCACCGAGAGCGCGAAGAAGGAGACGATCAGGACGATCGACGCCCCCCAGGCGAACAGCCAGGCAGGGACCGGCAGGTCCTGCCTGGCGACCAGGGCGTGGGCCAGCGGCAGCAGCAGCATCAGGGGTTGACGGTCAGCTCCGCGATCTGCTCCTTGCGGCTCTCCAGCTCCGCCTCGAAGATCCCCTCGATCGTCGCCTTGAAGTCGAAGCTGACCGAGCCCCCGGCCTCCACGTCCTTGGCGATGTCATAGCCGTGGACGTGGACCTCGTCGCTGACGTCCGAGTCGACCCTGAAGCGGATCCGATCGCCCTGGCTGTAGGTCAGGTCGGCGATACCCCCGACCGGCTTGCCGTTCTCCACGACGATCACCGGCTCCGAGGGCTTCGTGCCCGCCGCGGGGGCGGCGCCCTTGGCGCTGGTCGTAGTCTCGGCGGTGGTGGTGTCGCTCCCCCCGCCGCCCTTGAGGACGATGAAGAGGACGACTGCGGCGGCGATCAGCAGGCCGGCGGCGACCGCTCGGGCTGTGTTCGTTTGCATCTTCGATCACTCCTTCCTCTGGGGCGCGGGTGATCCCCGCGCCGGCTCCGACCGCCACCCGCTGCGGGGACGGTCCCACCTGACTGCCGCTGGCGGATCAGGTGCTCGGAGGAGGCCGCCGGGCCAGCCCGAAGGCAAGCGGCGAGGCGCTGAGCGGGACGAGGGCATCAGGGCGGGGCCGGGGGGAGCTCGCCGCCCTCAGCAGCGCGGGCCGGGTCGCGTCGCTACCGGCGATCGCCTCCTCGAGGGTGGAGATCCCACGATCGAGCAGCGCGCAGACCAGCCCGACAAGGCAGGCCAGGGGCAGCGCAATCCACCCGGCGTGGCCGAGGACCGCAGCCGGTCCGCTCGGGTGGCCCGGGCTGAGGGCGCCCTCGAGCGATTCCTGAGTGCAGAACACGACCAGGATCACGGCCCCGAAGAGTGCGGCGCGGGGGCCGAATGCATCTCTGCATCGAGCCCCTGGGGTCTTGCTCCCCGGCCCGGCCCGGCGACCGAGCGCGGCCCGGAGCAGCCCGGCCGCGACAGCCGAGAGCAGGAAGGCCGCGAGGACGGGAAGGGCACCCTCCAGATATCCGTGACCCTGGCGCGCGAGCTCGGACCCCGCCTCGTGGCCGTAGCCGAGCAGGTAGCGGAGCTGATGGACGGCGAAGGCGCCGAGGGCGATCAGCGCCGCGGTCCGGCCGAGCGATTCCGCTGAGCTGTGGCGCATCGCAGCGATCCTACGCCGCAGCTTCTCAGCGCCGTGCAAGCGCTCTCAGCAGCGGCCCGCCGCGCGGGCTGCCGAGCCCGGTCAGGTTGTCGTAGCCGCGCTTCGTCCGCAGGATGCCCGCCGGCCCGACGCTGCGCAGCGTCGTGGTGATCCCGCCCGACTTGTTGATCGTGTTCGTGTAGTCGTTGCGGACCATCGCGATCTTCACCCGGGGAGGCTTTACGTCATGGAGAGCGTCCCCCCCGTCGAGCCGGTAGAGGGCCGGGTTGACGAACCCGTGGGCGAAACCGGCACGCTGGTCCGCGAGCGCCATGAAGCCCGCCATCAGCGGCGAGGAGAGGCTGGTGCCACCGTAGCGAGCCTCGGCGTAGGTGGTCTTCTTGTTCGGCAGGGTCTGGGTCTGGCCGACCGCGAAGCCGGTCGTCGGGTCGCCGACCATCGAGATATCGGGAGAGACCCGTCCGCGACCTCCATAGCGGGCGGCCAGGTGACGCGGTACGACGCCGCGCTGGTAGCGCGGCTCCGCGAAGAAGCGGCTGGTACCGCCCCCGCCGCCGTAGTAGAAGTCGCCGGGCGGCTTCGGGGTCCAGCGCTTGCCCTTCTTTGTGGCGAGGTACGTGCCCCAGCCGAGCTCGAAGCGGTAGTTGTTGAGCGGCCCGACCGCCAGGGTGGTGCCGCCCACCGAGGTCACCCTGGGGCTCGATGCAGGGTAGTCGGGCGAAACGTGCCCGATCGTGTCGCGCTCGTCGCCGTCGTCCCCCGAGGAGAAGTAGATGCCGACTCCCTCAGCCATCGCCTCGGCGAAAATCTGCTCGAAGGCCTGCACGCCGACGCCGTACTCGCCGACGCTGCCCCAGGAGTTGGTGACGATCCGGGCGGCGCGGTGGTCGACCACCCAGGCCAGCGACTTGGTCAGCCCCGGGCCCGGGTTCGGCGCCCCTACGTAGAGCACCTTCGCCCTGGGCGCCATCGTGTGCACCGCTTCGAGGTCGAGCGTCTCCTCGCCCCACCAGCCCTGGCGCAGGCTCGGGGGGCAGTTCTGCTTGCAGTTTCCGGGGATGGCCTTCTGGCGCAGGCGCAGCCGCGGCAGTCCGTGGCGGTGACTGTAGATCCGCAGGTCGCGCCGGATCGTCGGCGAGGCGAAGGCGTCGATCACCGCCACCTTCTCGCCCCCTCCGTCGTTGCCGTGGCGGATCGCCCGGCCGACGCCGTAGGCGCCCTGGATCTGCTTCGGGACGTAGCCGCAGGGCACGTAGGGCTGCTTCTGTCCGTAGGCGAAAGGCGCCTTCTTCTTCTTGGCGAACTTCTGGCCCCAGTACTTCGAGCAGGGCTTGACGATGTTGCGGTAGATCGGCGGGGGCGGGATCCGGGCAGGCTGCTGGTAGCCGCCGTCGAGCCCGATCACCCCGACGATCGGCAACCCGGACGGAACGCTGACTCCATCGGAGGGTGCCCGGACCGCGTTCCCGTCGTGACGGTAGAGGCGAAGCGCGGTGCCGAAGGCCCGCTCGACGGCGGCGGTCGGGGCGCGGGCGTCGACCAGCATCCTGCTGGCCGAGGTGCCGGTCACCTCGATCCCCTGACGGCGAAGCCAGGCCCCCACGGCGGCGACCCGACCCGGCCTGGGCGAGAAGCGGGCGCGGAAGCGGCGGGGCGATATGTAGTCGCCATAGCGCGCCCTCGCCGGGTCCGAGACTGCGCTTCCGAGACGATTCAGAGCGCCGGGATGGCGCCAGGCGAGGACGACCGAGAACTCGACCTCGCCACGGGCATCGCCCAGGACCCTCGAGGGCTTGGCCCAGCTCGGCACGGCGCCGGCGATTCCGGCCCTCGGGGAGCCCTGGCCCGCCGCTCCCCCGGGCGCCGCCAGCAGAGCCGCCAGGGTCAGGCAAGCGGCAAGCGAGGCGCCGATCGAGGCCTTGGCCCACTTCGACATCTCGGCCCGCCTCGTCGCCCACATAACCTGGAACCTATCCTGATCGCCGCCCCGGCGTCATCGCCGGACTCTCAGCGTCGCGATCGCGATGTGGGAGAAGTCGACGATCACCGGGAACTGCCCGATCTTCCTCGCCGGGAAGCTGAGCGTCGCGGCGGATTCGACCGTCTCGTGGACCCCATACCCGGGGACCTCGATCCCCAGCGGGGTATCGGTCACGACCCGGAAGCGAACCGTCCGGCCCTGCCGGAAGTCGAGCCGCGGCGGACCGCTGGGCGGCGGCGCCCCACCGATCACCCTGACCACCGGAACCGGCTTTGGCTTCGGCTTCGGCTCATGCTGCTTCCCCGGGCTCTCCCCCCGGTGGGCACGGCGGTTCGCGGAGCCGCTGTCGATCCGCGGCGCGTCGATCGTCCCCTCGCTGCCGAGGAAGACGAAGGCGGTGACGATTCCTACCCCGAGGAGGATGCCGAGGACGATCCCGATCGCCCGGTCGACGCCGCGATGAGGGCGCGGCGCCCGCGGCCCGGGCGGGCCGCCCACGGCGGCGGGCCTGTGCCCGGGCCCCTCCGTCAAAGCTCCGGGACCCGGCCCATCTCCTCTAGACGCCGTCGAGCAGCCGCCAGTTGGCCTCGAACGCCGCCTCGGCGACCGCCACCAGCTGATCGGTGTCGGCGTCCTCGATGTGGCGCTCGATCAGGGAGCGGCCCTCGGCCGCATGGGTGACATCGGCGGACTCGTGCACCCTGAAGTACTCGTTGCCCGGCCCGTCGCCGATCGCGTAGTGCTCGGCGAGGCCCTCGCGCTTGGTCCGCGAGATCGCCGGCTGCCCGCTCTCGATCGCGTAGAGGCGAACCAGCTCCGCCAGCAGGCCGTCCTCCCTGGTCCAGGTCTCGACGCAGGCGAGCGTCTCCGCGGTGGGCTCGGCGCCGACCTCACCGCCGACGGCCTCGACGAACCCGTCCCAGAGCTCGATGTGCTCGGCCTCCTCCTCGGCGTGGCGGCGCAGCTCGGCGCGCTCCTCGGTCGGCGCGGCGTCGGCGGCGCTGGCGCTGAGGCGGGCGATCGCGGCGGTCGCGTGGCGGTACTGACCCGCGTATCGCGCCAGCTCCTCGCGCGTCAGCTCCCCGGCCGACCAGCGCTCATAGAACGGGTGCTCGAGAACGTTCCACTTGGCGCGGGCGGTCTCGATTCGGTCCCAGATGCTCTCGCTCACAGTGTCTCTCCCCTCTTCGGTGCCGGCAGCGCCATCAGAATAGTGATTCGATCCGGCGATGCGTCCCCCACGCCCGGACATCGCCGCACCGGAGCTTCCGCCCGGGCTTCACTGGGTCGGCCCCGGGAGCCAACCGACCTCGATGGCGGCACTGACCGCGGCCGGCGCGGCGCTGGTCCACTTCTTCGACTTCGCCCAGCTCAACAGCGTCCGCACCCTCCCCTACGTGTGCGAGTGGGACCGCCGCTACCGCGAGACGGGCCTGGCGACGATCGGGGTGCAGGCGCCGCGCTTCCCGTTCGGCGCCGACTCCGCGGCGGTGGAAGCAGGGATCGGGCGCCTCGGGATCGACTTCCCGGTGGCGCTCGACGCCGACCGGGAGCTCTGGCTCGACTACGGCTGCGAGGGCTGGCCCAGCCTCTTCCTCTGGGGGAAGGGCGGGGTCCTGCGCTGGTTTCACTTCGGCGAGGGCTCCTACCGCGACACCGAGGAGGCGATCCAGGAGGAGCTGCGCGAGCGTGACGCGCTGCGGGCGCTGCCCGAGCCGATGCAGCCGGTGCGCCCCACCGACGCCCCCGGGGCGTTGGTGATCGCCCCCAGCGCCGAGCGGATCGCCGCCGACGAGAGGCCGTGGACCAGCGAAGACGGCGCCGCCCACGAGGAGGAATACGAGGCGGCCGAGGCCTGGGCGACGATCGAGGGGGAGGGCGAGCTGTCGGTCAGCTTGGACGGGGGTCCGGCGCAGGCGATCGCGATCGAGGGCGCCGGCCTCTACCCGCTGGCCCGCCACGCAGCCAGTGGCCTGCACTCGCTGAGGCTCGAGATCAGCCCCGGCCTCGCCGTCTGGTCGATCAGCTTCGCGCCGGGGTTGGCCGAAGGGTGACCCGTCGGCGGTGCCATATCGTCTGGCGAAGGATCGATCCGCCCCGAAGCAAGGAGAAGCGATGATCAGCGAGGTCGACTTCATCGGGATCCCGTCAACCGACAGCGAGCGCTCCCGGAGCTTCTACGTCGAGACGCTCGGGCTGCGACCGGACGATCGCGCCCGCTTCGAGGTCTGGGCCGGCAACACCTGCTTCGGGATCTGGGAGCCGGCCAGCTTCGGCTTTGAGTTCGCCCCCCAGAAGAACGCCCACCCGGCTCTTCACGTCGACGACGTCGCCGCCGCCCGGGCCGAGCTCGAGGCGAAGGGGGTCGAGTTCGCCGGCGAGACCTTCGACACCGGCGTCTGCCACATGGCGTTGTTCAGCGACCCCGACGGCAACGACCTGATGCTGCACCACCGCTACGCCCCGCTCGAGGGGGCGCCGCCAGGCTAGGCGCGCGCCGGCTGCTCGTCGCGGATCTCCTTCGGCAGCATGAAGCGGACGTTCTCGTCCACCGTGCGCAGCTCGGAGACCTCGCCGGCGCCCCGCTCGCGGAAGAACTCGACCAGACGCTCGACCAGCTCCTCCGGGGCGCTGGCCCCCGAGGTGATCCCAACCGTCTCGACCCCCTCCAGCCAGCCCTCCTCGACCTGGGAGTGGTTGTCGATCAGATGCGAGCGCGGAGCCGTGCTCGCGGGCGACCTCGACCAGGCGGTTGGAGTTCGAGGAGTTGGTCGAGCCGATCACCAGCACCAGGTCGCATTCCCGGGCGAGCTGCTTGACCGCGATCTGGCGGTTGGTGGTCGCGTAACAGATGTCGTCGCTCTTCGGGCTGACGATCGAGGGGAAGCGGGCGCGCAGCCGGGCGATGATCTCGGTCGTCTCGTCGACCGAGAGGGTGGTCTGGGTGATGAAGGCGACGCGCTCGGGGTCGGGGACCTCGATCTCGTCCACCTCTTCGACGGTCTGCACGAGGATGATGCTGTCGGGCGCCTCCCCGGTGGTGCCTTCCACCTCCTCGTGGCCCTCGTGCCCGATCAGGACCATCGTGTAGCCGTCGGCGGCGAACTTGCGGGCCTCGACGTGAACCTTGGTGACCAGCGGGCAGGTGGCGTCGATCGTCCGCAGCTGCCGGGCGGCGGCGTTCCGGTGCACCGCCGGAGCCACCCCGTGGGCCGAGAAGACGACCATCTCGCCCTCCGGCACCTCGGTCTCCTCCTCGACGAAGATCGCCCCGCGCTTGCTCAGCTCCTCGACCACGTGCTTGTTGTGGACGATCTCCTTGCGGACGTAGATCGGCGCGCCGTGGATCTCCAGGGCTCGTTCGACCGTCTGCACGGCGCGATCGACCCCGGCGCAGTAACCGCGCGGCGCCGCGAGCAGGACCTTTCTCGGACCCCCCGCCGGAGGTCCGTCAACAGTCGTCGCCATCACCCAGAGGGTAACGAGGGGCTAGGATTTCGTCCGGTGAGAGGAGGGGCCTGACAGATGGGATCCCAGAGCCACATGGACCGCCTTTCGGCGATCGATGCGTCCTTCCTGACCAACGAGACCGCCGACGGTCACATGCACGTCGGCGCCGTGCTGATCTTCGAGGGTCCGCCCCCCGCCTACGACGACCTCGTCGAGCACGTCCGCGGGCGCCTCTCGCTGGTGCCGCGCTACCGCCAGAAGCTGGCGACGCCGAGGTTGGAGGCGGGACGGCCGTTCTGGGTGGACGACCCCAACTTCAACCTCACCTACCACCTGCGCCACACGGCCCTCCCCGATCCGGGCAACGAGGACCAGCTGCTGCGACTCACCGGCCGGGTGTTCTCGCAGCAGCTCGACCGCTCGAAGCCGCTCTGGGAGCTGTGGCTGGTCCAGGGCCTCGACGGCAACCGCTTCGCCCTGCTCTCCAAGACCCATCACGCGATGGTCGACGGCGTCTCGGGGGTCGACATCTCCACCGTCCTCTTCGACGTCAAGCCGGTCCCCGACCCCGCCCCCGAGGACGACGGCTGGGTGCCGAGGCCCGAGCCGTCCACGGCTGAGTTGATCGGCAAGGGCCTTGCCGACGCAGCCACCGCCCCGGTGAAGCTCGCCGAGCGCGTCGCCGGGATGGTCCAGCATCCCGATGCCGTGCTGCGCCGGGTCACGGAGGGCCTCGAGGGCCTCGGCGAGGTCGCCTGGGGCTTCGCCGACCCCGCTCCCGACGTCCCCCTCAACGTGCCGATCGGCTCGCACCGCCGCTATCTCTGGGTCCGCGGTGACCTGAAGACCTACAAGCGGATCAAGGACGCCCTCGGCGGCACGATCAACGACGTCGTGATCACGGTGGTCGCCGGCGCTCTGCGCAGCTGGCTGGACCGGCGCGGGATCCGCACCGACGGGATGGAGCTGCGCGGGCTGGTGCCGGTCTCGATCCGAGCCGAGGACGAGCGCGGCCATCTCGGCAACCGGATCGCCGCGATGCGCGCGCCGCTGCCGGTCTACGTCGCCGACCCCGTGACCCGCCTGGGGATAGTGCGCGAGTCGATGGATGGACTGAAGCAGTCCAAGCAGGCGCTCGGCGCAGAGGTGATCTCCCGCTTCAACGACTTCGCCCCGCCGACCCTCCTCGCCCAGGCGTCGCGGATCAACTTCTCCACCCGGCTCTTCAACCTGATCGTCACCAACGTGCCCGGCCCGCAGATCCCCCTCTACCTGCTCGGCCGCGAGCTCGAGGACGTCTTCCCGGTGGCCTTCCTGCCGGAGAACCATGCCCTCGCGATCGCGATCATGAGCTACAACGGCCGCATCAACTTCGGCCTGCTGGCCGACTACGACTCGATGGAGGACGTCGGCCTGATCGCCGAGGGGATCGAGCGCTCGCTACAGGAGCTGACCGATGCCGCCAAGCAGCGCGAGGCGGAGGCGAAGCCGCCCAAGAAGGTAGCCGCCGGGTGAACGCCGAGGACGCGGTCGGCGGGGGCGGCCCGATCAACTACCACCTCGAGCTGACCCCCGCCCAGATGAAGATCACCCACACCGCGCTGCGCTCCCTCCTCGACGACTTCGGCCACGAGGAGGCGGAGATGGTGCGGATCGTCCACGAGGTCCTCGAAAAGCTCCCCGACGAGCACTCGATCCGCGCGATCCAGCTCGGCGAGGACGCCTAGGCGAAGCGTCCCCGCCGCGATGAGCCTCTCCGCACGCTCGAGCCCGCCGCCGGGCCGGCCGGCTGAGCAGCGCAGGTCCCGAGCGTGAAGTCTCCTCTCGCATCGAGAGGAAACTGAAGTCTCGGCGGCGTCAGCCCCGCAGCAGGCCGACCGCGTGCGGGAGCGCCTCGCGGATCCCTGCGCCCGCCTCGGCGATCGCCTTCGGGTTGCCGGGGAAGTTGACGATCAGGGTCGCGCCGCGGACTCCGCAGACTCCCCTCGAGACCATCCACAGCGAGGTGTGCTCGCGCGAGGCGATCCGCATCGCCTCGGCGATGCCGGGCGCCTCGCGGTCGATCACCGCCCGGGTCGCCTCGGGGGTGACGTCGCGGGCGGCGAAGCCGGTGCCTCCGGTGGTCAGGATCGCCTCGGCCACTGCCCCGTCGGCGAGGTGGCGAAGCCGGTCCTCGATCAGGGCCTGCTCGTCGGGCAGCACCTCCCGAGCCGCGACTTCGAAGCCCAGCGACTCGGCGAAGGCGGCCAGCTCGGGGCCGCTTCGGTCCTCGGCCGCTCCCTCGGCCCGCGAGTCGCTGACGGTGAGGATCGCCGCCCGCACGGCGCTCAGGAGGGCTCCTCGCGGCGCCAGTCGTGGCGGCCGCCGCTCTTCGAGAGCAGCGCGACGCTGCGGATCTCGACGCCGCGCTCGATCCCCTTGACCATGTCGTAGACGGTCAGCGCCGCCACCGCCGCCGCGGTCATCGCTTCCATCTCGACTCCGGTGCGGGCGACCGTCCGCGCCTCGGCGGTGAGCAGGACCTCGCCGGCCGCCGAGTCGACGCTTGCCTGCACGTCGACGAAGGTCAGCGGCAGCGGGTGCGCCAGCGGGATCAGCTCCCCGGTGCGCTTCGCGGCGCCGATCCCGGCCAGCCGGGCAGTGCCCAGCACCTCCCCCTTGGGCCCGTCGCCGCGCTCCACCGCCGCCGCGGTGGCCGGCGACATGGTCAGGCGGGCCTCGGCCACCGCCCGGCGCTCGCTCTCGCCCTTCGAGCCCACGTCCACCATCCGGGCCGAGCCCTGATCGTCGAGGTGGGTGAGGCGCTCCTCGCTCACGGCGTCGTTCCCTCCACCCAGCGTCCCTCGCCCGCCTCGACCTCCTTCTTCCAGATCGGCGCCTCCGCCTTGATCCGGTCGATCGCCTCGCGGGCGCCGGCAAAGGCCTCGGGCCGGTGAGCGGCGGAGACTGCGACGACCACGCTCGGCTCTCCCAGCGGCACCGTCCCGATGCGGTGCTCGGCCGCCGCCGCCTCCAACCCGTGGCGCTCGACGCATTCCTGCAGAATCGCCGCGATCCTCTCCCCGGCCATCTCCGCGTAGGCCTCGTACTCGAGCCGCTCGACCTCGCGGGTGGTGCCCTGGAAGGCGACGATTGCGCCGGCGCCGGGGCGCCCGACGGCTTCGCTGATCGCCGCAGGGGAGAGCGGCTCGGCGGTGACCCTGGCATGGACTGCGGCGCCCCCGCTGACCGGCGGGATCAGCGCCAGCTCGTCCCCAGCCGCGAGGGGCTGCTGCGGGTCCGCGTACTCGCGGTTGACCGCGACCCGCACCGGCAGCCGGTCGAGCAGCTCCAGCCCGGGCAGGCGCCGGACCGCGGCCAGCGCGTCCTCGGCCGTGGCGCCGTCGTCGAGGTCGACCTCGACCCGCTCGGCCCCGGCCCGTTCGCGCAGGATCGCGTAGAGGCGGACCTCGAATTGCATCGTCAGCGCCACCCGCCAATCCTAGATCCGGGGAGCAGCTCCAACTCGACCCTCTCCCCCGCCGCCACGCCATCCGAGTCGGCCGGGATCAGCGCCAGCGCGTCCGCGCTCCAGCATCGAGGTCAGCACGTGCGAGCCCTGGGCGCCGGTCGTCCGCGCCACCAGCCCCTCCTCGCCGGCGCGCAGGCTGCAGCGCACGGCGTGGGCGCGGCCGGGCTTCTTCGGGTAGTCGGACTCGAACGCGGCGCTGGCTCGCGGCGCCTCGGGGTCGAGGCCCTGCATCGCAAGCAGCGCCGGACGGGCGAAGAGGATGAAGGTGACCATCGCCGAGACGGGGTTGCCGGGAAGGCCGAAGACGAGGCCGCCGCCCGGGGCGATCCCGAACCAGGTCGGCTTCCCGGGTCGCAGCGAGATCCCCCAGAAGACCTGCTCGGCGCCGAGCTCCGCGAGGCAGGGGCGGACGTGGTCGTGCTCGCCGACCGAGACGCCGCCGCAGATCACCGTCAGATCGGCGTCCATGGCCCGCTGTACCGCCTCACCGGTCGCGCGCCGGTCGTCACCCGCGTGCCCGATCCAGGTCACCTCGGCCCCTGCCTCGCGAGCCAGTGCGGGCACCGAGTGGGCGTTGGAGTTGCGTACCGCGCCGGGGCGCATCGGATCCGCCGGCCCGATCAGCTCATCCCCGGTGGCAAGGACCCGGACCCGGGGCGCCACCGAGCACTCGACCCGCACCATCGGCGCCGAGGAGATCACCCCCAGCTCCGCCGCGCCGATCAGCCGCCCGGGCTCGAGGATCCGGGCCCCGGCCTCGATGTCCTCGCCCGACCGGCGGATGTTGCTCGCCTCCGGGATCGGCACCTGGACCTCGACTCGCCCGTCGCCGCTCACCGTGTCCTCGACCCTGACGACCGTGTCGGCGCCCTCGGGGACCATCGCGCCGGTCGAGATCGCGATCGCCTCGCCCGCGGCGAGGGTGGTCTGCGCCGGGTGGCCGGCCCGCGACTCGCCGATCAGGCGCAGCGACGCAGGTCGTCCCGCCTCCGCGCCGGCGACGTCGGCCGCCCTGATCGCGTAGCCGTCCATCGCCGAGTTGTCAAAGCCGGGCACCGCCTCGTTCGCCACCACCTCCTGGGCGAGGACGCGCCCGAGCGCCTCTTCCAGCGCCACCGGCTCGGGCGGGAGCGGCGCCGCCCGCTCTCCGACCAGGCGCCGTGCCTCGGCGATGCCGGTCAGCTCGGCCATGCCTGCGAGCCTAGATGCTCGCGGCGCCCGGTGCGGGCCACCGCTCGCCGGGCGCAGGATGGGAGACTTGCGCCGTGGACGCCACCGTCGCAGTCCTGGCCGGAGGACGCTCGAGCCGCATGGGACACCCAAAGCCCGGGGTGAAGATCGCCGGGCACGCGCTGATCTCCTACCCGATAGCCGCAGCCCAGGCGGCGGGCCTGGAGCGCTTCGTGGTCGCCAAGCGCGACACCGAGCTGCCGGAGATCTACTGCCCGGTGGTGCTGGAGCCCGACGAGCCGCGCCACCCGCTCTGCGGACTCGTCGCGGCGCTCCGCCACCAGCGCGGCCCGGTGCTCGCCCTGGGCTGCGACATGGTCTTCATCGACGAGAAGCTCCTCGCCTGGCTCGCCTCCCACGTCGACACCACGGTGATCGAGGCCGACGGCCGGCTGCAGCCGCTGCTGGCCCGCTACGACTTCGGTGCCCTCGAGGCGTTGGAGAGCGCGATGGAGCGCGGGGACTCGCTGCGCGACGCCGCCGGCTCGCTCGACCCCAAGGTGGTCCCCGAGACCGACGTCGTCCGCTTCGGCGACCCCGCGCGGATCTGCTTCAACGTCAACACCCCCGCCGACGTCGAGGAGGCGGAGCGGATCTTCGCAGCGCTGCGCGCCTGAGCCGCGGCCCGTCCAGCCCCGCGGACCCGAGCGGCGAGCCTATGCCGCCCTGCTCGGCCGCCCGTTGTTCCCGTTGGCGGTCACCAGCCGGTGGTCTTCTGGTCCAGGGCGCAGGATCAGCACCTCCGCGGGGGCCTTCTCGAGCAACCAGACGAGATCGTCGCCCGAGAAGCCCGAGCCGATCTCCGCTGTCGCGGGAACGACGACTCGGTCGAACCGCTCATGGTTCAGGAGTCGCTCGAGCGCGTGGCGGTATGAGCGGCCGCGCTCGATGCGCGAGTCGACCAGCACCCCCTGCGCATACGCTCGTTGCTCGATGGCCTCCAGCATCGGCATCGCCTTCGCCGCCTCGGCCGGGATCGAGCATTCCAGCGGCAGTTGCTTCGGCACCGCCGCCAGGTAGGCGGGCATCAGCGTCGCATGCTCGGCGCGCGCGAGGCGAAGCGCCGCATCCACCGCCCGGCGGGAGATCGCAGTGCCGGTGAAGGGAAGGAGGATCTGGTGGACGGCCTCTGGCCGTTCGGCCCTGCGTCCGCCCCACCTGCCGCGGGCAATCAGGTAGCCGCCCGCCAAGCCCGCGACCAGGGCGACGCCTATCAGCGCGTGCTCAACCGTCATTGCCATCCCTGTTTTCTCGCCGGGCCACGATCCGCACGTCCACCCCCGGCGCCGTCGCCTTCATCAGCCGCTGCGGCAGCGGCTCGCGCAACCGCGCCAACCCTCGGCGGGGAAGTGGCTCGCCGACCATGATGTAGGTGATGCCGCGTTCCCGCACGGTTCGCGAAGCGCCCTCGACCAGGCTGTCGCTCTCCTCGATCAAGAGGGTGGCTCCGAGAACCGAGGCGAGGTGGCGCAGCGCCTTCACCTGTCGCTCTGTCTCACCCTCGATCGAGCGGTTGGGCGGCTTCACCCAGAGGAGGTCGAGGTCGGTACCCAGGCGCTGCGCCGAGCGCCAGGCGCGGCGGACCAGGCGCTGAGAGGAGGGATCCGGGCATACCAGCGCCATCAGCCGCTCGCCGACGGCCTTCGGCACTTCTGCCGAAACCCGCTCCGCGCGAGTCCCGAGCGGCTCCTCGACGATCAGGCGCTTCGCCTCGACCTCCTGCGCGACCTGGCGCAGTGCGACCTCGCGCAGCGCCAGCAGGTTCTCGACGGTGAAGAAGTTGTTGAGCGCAGCCTCGATGCTTTCCCCCGGATAGACCTTGCCGGCTCGCAGGCGTTCGATCAGCGCCTCCGGCGTAAGGTCGATCAGGACGACCTCGTCCGCCTCCCCCAACACGGCGTCCGGGATCGTCTCCCGGACCCGGGTCCCGGTCAGCTCCGCGACCTGGTCGTTGAGGGATTCCAGGTGCTGCACGTTGACGGTCGAGAACACGTCGATCCCGGCCTCCAGCACGTCGCGCACGTCCTCGTAGCGCTTGTGGTGCTCTACCCCGGGCGCGTTGGTGTGGGCGAGCTCGTCGATCAGGGCCAGCTCGGGGTCGCGCGCCAACACCGCCGGCAGATCCATCTCCTCGAGCTCGGTGCCGCGGTACGCGATGCGCCGGCGTGGAACGGTTTCCAACCCCTCCGCCAGGGCCGAGGTCTCCCGGCGCTTGTGCGGCTCCATGTAGCCGATCGCCACGTCACGTCCGGCCTTGCGCTCGGCGTGGCCCTCCTGAAGCATCCGGTAGGTCTTGCCGACGCCTGCGGCCATGCCGATGAAGACCTTAAGGCGGCCGCGGCCGGCATCTCTCGCGCGGTCGCCCTGCGTCGCGCTGGCCGGGACGTGAACCTCAGGCTCCGAGAACATTGTGGATCAGGAGATCAATCAGCTTGATCCCGATGAAGGGGGCGATCAGGCCCCCGAGGCCGTAGATCAGCATGTTGCGCCGCAGCAGCGCCGTGGCGCCGATCGGCCGGTAGCGGACGCCGCGGAGGGCCAGCGGCACCAGCGCGGGAATGACGAGGGCGTTGAAGACGATCGCCGAGAGAATCGCCGACAGCGGCGTCCCCAGCGACATGATGTTGAGCGAGTCCAGGGGCCCGCGCTCACCCGGGTGCGCGGCGTAGGTGAAGGCGAAGATCGCCGGCAGGATCGCGAAGTACTTGGCGACGTCGTTGGCGATCGAGAATGTCGTCAGGGCGCCGCGCGTTATCAGCAGCTGCTTGCCGATCTCCACGATCTCGATCAGCTTGGTCGGATTGGAATCGAGGTCAACCATGTTGCCCGCCTCACGGGCCGCCTGGGTACCGGTGTTCATCGCCACACCCACATCTGATTGGGCCAGAGCGGGAGCGTCGTTGGTCCCGTCCCCGGCCATCGCGACCATCCGCCCCTCGCCCTGGTGGGTGCGGATCAGCTCCAGCTTCTGCTCCGGGGTGGCCTCCGGCAGGAAGTCGTCGACCCCGGACTCCTCGGCGATCTTGGCCGCGGTCAGGCGGTTGTCCCCGGTCACCATCACCGTGCTTATCCCCATCCGCCGCAGCTCGTCAAATCGGGCGCTCATTCCTTCCTTAACGATGTCCTTGAGGTAGATGACGCCGAGCACGTGATTGTCGCGGCAGACCGCGAGCGGCGTGCCCCCCTCTCCGCCGATCTGGTCGAGCATCTGCTGAAGCGCAGCAGGGGGCCGCCCGCCCTGCTCCTCGACGAACTTGATGATCGCGTCGCCGGCACCCTTGCGGAACTGGTTGCCGTTGACGTCCACTCCGCTCATCCTGGTCTCCGCAGAGAAGGGAACAAAGCGGGCCTCGTGGGATCCGAGCTGGCGCTCGCGGATGCCGTACTCCTTGGCGAGCACGACGATCGAGCGCCCCTCCGGAGTCTCGTCTGCGAGCGAGGAGAGCTGCGCCGCCTCTGCCAACTCGGACTCCTCGATCCCGGGCATCGGGGTGAACTGGGTCGCCTCACGGTTGCCGAGGGTGATCGTTCCCGTCTTGTCCAGCAGCAACACATCGACGTCCCCGCTCGCCTCGACCGCCCGGCCCGAGAGCGCGAGGACGTTGTGGCGGACGAGGCGATCCATGCCGGCGATCCCGATAGCCGAAAGCAGGGCCCCGATCGTGGTCGGAATCAGCGCCACGAGCAGCGCGATGAGGGTGACGACGGAGGCGTCGGTGTTCGAGAATTCGGCGAACGGGCGCAGCGTCACCACGACCATGAGGAAGATCAGGGTCAGGCCCGCGAGCAGGATGTTTAGGGCGATCTCGTTCGGCGTCTTTCGCCGCTCGGCACCCTCGACCAGGGCGATCATCTTGTCGAGGAAGCTCTCTCCGGGCTCCTGGGTGATCTCGACCACGATGCGGTCGGAGAGGACCCGGGTCCCGCCGGTGACGGCGCTGCGATCGCCCCCGGACTCGCGAACAACGGGCGCGGACTCGCCGGTGATCGCCGACTCGTCGACCGAGGCGATTCCCTCGATCACGGTGCCGTCGCCGGGAATCGACTCCCCCGCCTCCACGATCACGACATCGCCCCGACGCAACTCCGAGGCGGGCTTTTCGCCGCCGTCACGGAGGTGGGCCACGGTCTCGGTCCGCATGGAGCGCAGGGCGTCGGCCTGCGCCTTGCCCCTGCCCTCGGCAAGCGCCTCGGCGAAGTTGGCGAAGAGGACGGTGAGCCAGAGCCAGAAGCCGATCGAGAATGCGAACCAAGCGGGCTCATCCCCTCCGCCGAGAGGGGCACCGCCGAACAGCTGGATCAGCCAGGCGACGGTGGTGATCACGGCGCCGATCTCAACCACGAACATGACCGGGTTGTGGAACTGGTGGCGGGGGTCGAGCTTGCGCAGCGACTCGAGCGCCGCCCGCGCCATGATCGCGGTGTCAAACAGGGAGCGGGGCTCGTTGCGGAGGGTCTCGTCGGTCATCGGTTCGTTTCCTTGTCCAGTGCGAGGTTGAGCTTGAGGACGTTGACCCCCGGCTCACCGAAGAGAGACAGGAAGCGCCCGTCGGTGTTCTCCCCGACGAGATCGAG
This sequence comes from uncultured Actinomycetes bacterium, assembly GCA_963725315.1. Lineage (GTDB taxonomy): Bacteria > Actinomycetota > Thermoleophilia > Solirubrobacterales > 70-9 > JBBRHQ01. The sequence goes on from CAVRYA010000001.1 coordinate 227,938, forward strand.
GACACGCTGCAGCGGAAGGTGGCGGACCTCGGCTACCCGGTGGGCCTGGATACGCGCGTTGGCCTCGGATATGTGCGGGTCCACCCCCGAGGCGGAGGTGCTGACCGCGTCCACGGGGACGTCCGCCGCCGTCAGGCCGGGGTCGTAGGGCCGCTCCAGCTTCAGGTAGGCATCGAGCAGGTCAGCCATCGATTGCGAAAGCTCCCTGTCGTTGGGGCCGAGGTTGTTGAAATAGGTGACGTCGCCGCTGTAGCCGGTCACCGAGGGGCGGCTCTGGAAATAGGCCGGGTCGGGGGCCAGCACCGGGTCTCCCGCCTTGTCGACGCGCGGCTTGCCGCTGCGGTCCAGCACCGGCCTGCTGAAATCCTGCCCGATCAGCTTCGAGCCGACCATCTTCCCGTCGACCTCGATCTTGCTGCCGTTTGCCGCGTTCGGGAACAGCACCTGCGAGACACCGGTGGTGACCAGCGGGTAGACGATGCCGACCAGCAACGTGATCAGGACGATCGCGATCGTCGCGGTGAGGAGGTCTTTGCGCAGTCCGTTCATCTCAGAAGAGCTGGGTCGTCAGGCCCTGCACGACCGGGCCGAGCAGGAAGGCCGGGAAGAAGGTGAGCGCGGCGACGATCACGACGATGCCGATCAGCAGGATCACGAAGGTGGGCGAGTCCGAGCGGAAGGTGCCCGCACCGGCCGGCGCGATCCTCTTTCCGGCCAGCGAGCCGGCAACGGCGAGGGCGGCGATCATCGGCAGGAAGCGGGCGAACAGCATCACCATGCCGCCGAGCAGGGTGGCGAAGTCGTAGCCGTAGGCACCGAGGTTGCCGGGTGCGTTCGGCTGGATGAAGGCGGTGTAGCCGGCGAAGGCGGAGCCGTTGTTGTTGGCCTGCGACATGTAGGCGTAGAGCGACTCCGAGAAGCCCTGCGGACCCGGGTTGTAGATCGACATCGTGCCGTCTGGGCTGGCAACCGCCCAGCCCGTCGCGAACAGAACCAGCAGCGGCGTCACCAGCACGCCGACGAGGACCAGCTTCACCTCCCGCGACTCGATCTTCTTTCCGAGGAACTCAGGCGTGCGGCCGACCATCAGCCCGGCGATGAAGACGGTCAGCAGGACCAGCATCAGCATGTAGTAGAGGCCGGAGCCGACGCCGCCGAAGATCACCTCGCCGGTGGAGAGGTTTGCAGTCGGGACCAGGCCGCCGATCCCCGTCAGCGAGTCGAAGGCAGCATTGACCGCACCGCAGGAGGTGACGGTGGTGACCGCGGTCCACAGCGACGACTCGGCGATTCCGTTGCGCAGTTCCTTGCCCTCCATGTTGCCGCCGGTGGAGCCGTCGAAGGCGTGAGTGACGACGCCGGCGTGGTGCTGCGCGGGTGAGCCGTGCTGCTCGGCCACGTAGACGACCCCGACCGCGACGATGAACATCAGCATCATCGCCACGTAGAGGGCCCAGCCCTGGCGCCGGTTGCCGATCATCCGGCCGAAGGTGTAGGTGAGGCTGGTCGGGATGATCAGGATCAGCAGCAGCTCGACCATGTTGGTTAGGGCGTTGGCGTTCTCGAAGGGGTAGGCGCTGTTGACGTTGAAGAAGCCGCCGCCGTTGGTCCCCAGCTCCTTGATCGACTCCTGCGAGGCCACGGGCCCGAGCGCCAGCGTCTGTGCGCCTCCGGTGATCGTGTGGAAGGTCTGCGAGCCGTCGAGCGTCTGGATCACTCCCTGGGAGACCAGGACGAGGGCGGCGATGAAGGAGATCGGCAGGAGGATGTAGAGGGTGATGCGAACCAGGTCTGCCCAGAAGTTGCCGAGCGAGGAGGCGCTTCGGGCCGCGAAGCCTCGGATCACGGCCGCCAGGGCTGCGATCCCCACCGCCGCCGAGACGAAGTTCTGCACCGTCAGCCCCGCCATCTGCGCGAAGTAGGTGAGGGTTGTCTCGCCCCCGTAGTACTGCCAGTTGGTGTTGGTGACGAAGGAGGAGGCGGTGTTGAAGCTGAGGTTCCAGGGCCCGGAGTGGAAGCCCTCGGGGTTGAACGGCTGGATGCTCTGGGTGCGCAGGATCAGGTAGAGCAGGAGCCAGGAGAGCAGGCTGAAGACGACAACGGAGCGGGCGTATGCCTTCCAGTCCTGCCCCTCCTCGGGCCGCACGCGCAGCACCCGGTAGGTGAGGCGCTCGATTGGCCCGAAGACGCGGGACAGGAAGACTCGATCGCCCTGGAAGACACGAGCCATGTAGCCGCCCATCAAGGGCACCAGGGCGGTGAGGATGACCAGGTAGACGACGATCTGCACCCAGCCCTGCGGCATCAGAGCTTCTCCCCGCGGAACAGCGCGTAGCAGAGGTAGCCGAACACAGCGACCGAGATCACCAGCCCGAACAGCTCAGCGGCGCTCATACCCGGCCCAGTGCGGCGATCACCGCGAAGATGAGAGCGAAGGAGATCAGCACCGCTGCGATTGAGACGAGATCCATGCAATGGATTGTGAGGTGAACCCCGTCAAGGCCGTGTCAAGGAAGTCCCTGCTTACTTATAGATTTCATAAAGGCCGCCTCTTGGGCAGTCGAGGTGGCCGTCAGGCAGCGAAGCGGTATCCGACTCCGGGGTCGGTGCGGATGTAGCGGGGCCCGTCGGCTGGCTCGATCTTGCGCCGCAGGTTGGCGACGTGGGCGCGAAGCACCTGGACGTCGTCCGCGTATTCCAGCCCCCAGACCTCGACCAGCAGCGATCTGTGGGTCATCAGGCGGCCTCGGTTCTGCGCCAGCGCCCGCAACAGCTCGAACTCGGTCGGGGTGAGGTGAACGGGCTCGCCGTCGCGCCGCACGAGCCGGGCGGAAAGGTCTATCTCGAGACCATCGGCGACGATCAGGGGCTCGGAGGAATCGGGTCTGGCCCGCCTCAGCGCTGCCTCGAGGCGCGCCACCAGCTCGGGCGGGCCGAACGGCTTGGTCACGTAGTCGTCAGCGCCCGCCGCGAGCGCCCGCACCTTCGCCTCCTCCTCCCCGACGGCCGAGAGCACGATGATCGGCATCTCGCTCCACTCGCGCAGGCGTTCGGTCACCTCCACCCCGTCGAGGTCGGGGAGCATCAGGTCGAGGATCGCCGCCGCCGGCGGCTTCACGGCGGCGCGGTCCAGCGCCTCCTCGCCGCTGGCCGCGGTCACGGCCTCATAACCGGCATCGCGCAGGATCACCCGCAGGGCTCGCAGGATCTGCGGCTCGTCGTCACAGACCAGCACACGCGTCGCCTCGTTCACCGGTGTTCTCCGTTCTGTTGCGGCAGCCTCACGACGAAGCTCGTCCCCTGACCGGGCATCGACTCCAGTGAAACCTCACCTCCGTTGGCCTCGAGAAAACCCTTGGCAATCGCCAGCCCGAGGCCCGAGCCGCTCTTCCCTGCGGCCGAGCCGCCGCGCTGAAACGGCTCGAAGATCCGCTCTCGTTCTTCCTCGGGTATCCCGGGACCCTGATCGACCACGCGTACCACAACGTATCCCCCGTCCAGCCTTGATCGGACCGAGACGGGCCTACCGTTCCCGTAGCGGATCGCGTTCTCGAGCAGGTTGGCGAAGGCCCGCTCGAGCTGGGCAGGGTCGGCGTTGACCAGAGGCAGGTCTGGATCGAGGGCAAGCCGGACGGAGCCGGGGTCGGTGACGCCCCCGAGCGCCGCATCCACGACCTCTGCCAGGTCGACCGGCTCCCGGTGAGGCTCGGCCTTCCCCGCCTCCAGCCGGGACAGGTCGAGCAGGTTCTCGACCAGGCGGGACAGTCGCTCCCCCTCGTCGACGATCGCCTCGCTGAGCTCGGCGCGCTCCTCGGCCGTCAGGGTCCCCGATCCGAGGGCGGAGCCGGCCGCAATGATCGAGGTCAGGGGGGTCCGGAGGTCGTGGGAGATGGAGCGCATCAGCGCCGTCTTCAGCTCATCACTGCGGCGCAGCGCCTCGGCCTCGACCGCCTCGGCCTGCATGCGATCGCGCTCGCGGGCCAGGGCGGCCAGATCGGCCATGGCCCGGGCGGCCTCCTCACGACCACGCTCCGCCTCGATCGCACGGGCGCGGGCGAACCCCGCGACCGTGCTGCTGACGATCGCCGCGATCACGAACGCGGCCAGCGCAACCCAGTTCTCCTCGTCCGCGATGGTGAAACGGTGCAGCGGCGGGATCTGGAAGAAGTTGAAGGCGACGGCGCTGGTCAGGGACGCCACCAAGCCCATCCCAAGTCCCCATACGGTCGAGACCAGGAGGATCGCGGGGATATAGACGACTCCCAGGGAGACGACCGGGGCGATCGTCTTGAGCGGATAGACGAGCAACGTGCTGGCCGCAACCCCGGCAACAGTCGCCAACAGGCCCGCGGGCAGCGACGGTGCCTCGCCACCGAGCCTTTCCGAGATCCATAGCAAGCGCTTCTCCACGAACCCAGGGTATGTGGCCGACCGGTTCCTGTAGCTCCGCCGCACGGTTACCGGCGCATCCGTCGAGCGGACGATCCCGTCCGTATGGAGGGAGCTTTCGTCCATTCGACGAAGGGCGCCGGATGCGAGAATCCGTCGATGCAGATCTTCAACCTCGACCGCGCCGAACCCGCCCACGACGACGCCGACCCCGAGGGGTACCGCTCGGCCATGGACCGCTTCGGGGAGCGGATCGGGGCATCGAAGATCGGCGGCTCCCTCTACGAGCTCCCCGAGGGTCAGAGCATCTGCCCCTACCACTACGAGTACCCGGAGGAGGAGTGGCTCCTGGTTCTCAGCGGCGCCCCGACTGTGCGCCATCCGGGCGGCGAGGAGGTGCTCGGGCCCGGGGACGTCGTCTGCTTCCCGGCCGGCCCCGAAGGCGCCCACAAGGTGATGAACCAGGGCAGCGAGGTCTCGCGGGTGCTGATGATCTCGACCCTCAGCGACCCCGCCGTCGCCGTCTATCCCGACAGCGACAAGATCGGCGTCTTCCCCGGCAATGACCGCGACCGGGTGATGGTCCGCCGCTCGAGCGACGTCCCCTACTTCGACGGAGAGGTCTAGCCGGCGGGTACGGCGACCGGCTCGGTGGGCTCGGCCTCGCCGCTGCCGACGACCGCCTCCAGCCTGACCGGGATCCCGTTCAGGAAGGCCATCCCGGCGAGTCGCTCGAGGTCCTCGGGTTCGGAGGAAGCGAGCTGGTTGACGTTGGCGCCGCCCGCGGCGTTGGCGGTGCGCCAGCCGCCGTCATGGCCCCAACCGTGGGGGACGGCGATCGTGCCCCGGACGACCTCGTCGGTGAGGCGCGCGGTCAGCTCGATCTCGCCGTGGGCCGAGCCGAGCCTGCAGGTGGCGCCGTCCTCGACCCCGGCCGTGGCGGCGTCGTCGGGATGGATCCTGGCGGCGTGCTCGCGGCCGCCGCGCATCAGCAGCGCCGCGTTGTGCATCCAGGAGTTGTGGGAGCGCAGCTCCCGCAGGCCGATCAGGCGCAGTGGGAAGTCCGGGTCCGCCCCGTTCTGCGCCGCCAGACGTTCCGCCTCGGCTCGGATCTCCGGCACGTCGAGATGCACGCGGCGGTCGCGGTGGCGGACCTTCTTGCCCAGCACACCGCCGCGCAAGTGCTCGTCGAGGACGATCCCGTGCGGGTTGCGGCGCAGCTTCGAGACGCTGAGGCCGCCGCGGCGGAGCCCGAAGAGGTCGCCCTGCGGCCCGATCCTCAGCAGCAGGTCGACGAGGCGCTCCGGCGAGAGACGGATCCCGGCGCGGCCGAGGATGCGCGCAATCCGGACGCTTGAGGGGACGATCCCGATCCGCTTGGAGATGTCCTCGATGATCTCCCACTCCTGCCTCGCCTCCCCCGCCGGGTCGAGGACCGCGTCGGTCATCTGGATGTAGGGGGTCGTGAACAGGCCGAGGAAGGGAAGCGGGAAGTCCTCACGCTCGTACATCGTCGTCGCCGGGAGGACGAAGTCGGCGTGGCGGGCGGTGTCGCTGACGTAGAGGTCGATCGCGACGCACAGGTCGAGCTCGGAGATCGCCGCCTCGAGCTCGGCGCCGTTTGGCACCGAGAGCACCGGGTTTCCGGCCGAGACGAAGAGCGCGCGGATCTGGCCCGGCCCGGGGGTGGTGATCTCCTTCGCCATCAGCGAGGCCGGGCAGGCTCCCCAGCACCTCGGGCAGGTCGCCGACCCGCGAGCGCACCTTGCCGTAGGTGGCGAGGCCGAGAGCGTGGGCGATGCCCTCGAAGTCGAGGGGCGGGTCGCCGAACATCGCGCCGCCCTCGCGATCGAGGTTGCCGGTGACCACGTTGAGCGCGTCGAGCAGGAAGGAGACCAGGGTGCCGTTTCGCCCCAGGCAGGAGCCGGTGCGCCCGTAGACCGCGGCTCGCGGCGCGGCGGTCAGGTCACGCGCCAGGGCGCGCGTCTGCTCGGCCCCGATCCCCGTGCGGCCCTCGGTCGCCTCGGGCGGGTGTCCGGCGACCAGACGGCGCAGGCCCTCGGCGCCGTCGGCATGGCGCGCCAGCGCCGCCGCGTCCTCGATCCCCTCCTCGAAGATCACGTTGAGCAGCGAGAGCAGCCACCAGGCGTCGGAGTCGGGGGTGATCGCCAGGTGCTCGAAGGCCCGCGCGGTCTCCGAGCGGCGTGGGTCGACGACCACGACCCGGCCGCCGCGGGCGGGGATCGCATGCAGCAGGTCCTTGACCCGTGGGGCGCTCATCACGCTGCCGTGGGAGACCAGCGGGTTGGCGCCGACGATCAGCAGCATCTCGGTGCGGGCCAGGTCGGGGATCGGGACCTGGAACGGGGAGCCGTAGAGCATCTGGCTGGCGGCGAAGCGGTTGCTGACGTCCTGCGAGGCGGCGCTGTAGTAGTGCGGAGAGCCGAGTGCGTCGACGAACCCCTTCGACCACAGCGGCTGGGAGTAGGAGAAGGCGCCCGGGTTGCCCATGTACCAGCCGACCGCGTCGCCTCCGTGGCGGGAGCGGATCCGCCTCAGCCTGATCGCGATCTCGGTCAGCGCCACCTCCCAGCGAGACCCGCTCGAAGCTCGCCGGCCGGGGTCCGGCGCAGCGGATGCAGGACGCGGTCGGGGTCGTTCTGCACGTCGGTCATCGCGATCCCCTTGGGACATGCGAACCCGGCGGAGAGCGGGTTGTCGGGATCGGGCCGCAGCTTGGTCAGCCGCCCGTCCTCGACCGTGGCGAGCATCCCGCACAGCGGCTCGCAGACGCGGCAGTAGGTGACCTTCTCGGTTGCCTCCCCGGGCATCGCGACCAGATCCTAGCGCGGCCGCCGTCGCTCAACCAGCGCTGAGGATCCTGGTCGCGGTCGCCTTCCAGGCGGCCGTCACCGGCGATCCTCGTCGCAGCCCGAGCGCCTCGACCGAGCGCGCCGTGACCTCGGCGGTCAGCCGCCTGGGGGAGGGAGATCCCGACCCGGACCCGGTTGCCGACCGTCGGTCAGCGACTGCACCTCGCCCCCGACGCGGTTGAGCACCGAGTCGCTGTGCGCCGCTCCGGGCGCCTCCAGCGAGATCTCCCAGGGGAAGACGCTGAGGGCGACCGGGCCGTCCGGCCGTGTCGGTCGTGCGGACCGTCGCCGCCGCCCTCCAGGTCGACCGCGGTCAGTCCGTCGCGGTCGGCCGAGGCGCTCGCCCCGGAGGACGACGGCGCCGGTGAAGTCGGCGACGAAGGCCGAGGCCGGCTCCGCCGAGACCTCCGCCGGCGGTGCCCTGCTGGACGATCGCGCCGCGGTCGATCACGGCGATCCGCTCTCGCCAGCAGCGCCGCCTCCTCGAAGGAGTGGGTGACGATCACGATCGGGATCTCGAGCCCGGCGAGCAGCGCGTCGAGCTCGCGCAGCGAGCGCCGCGCGGCTGCTCGGGTCGAGCGCCGAGAGCGGCTCGTCGAGCAGCAGCACCGCGCGGCTCGCGGCGCCAGCGCCCGGGCCAGCGCGACCCGCTGGCGCTCGCCGCCGGAGAGCGTCGCCGGGCGCGCCTCGGCGAGCGCGCCGCACGCCGAAGCGCTCGAGCAGCTCCAGCGCCGCGCGCCCGCCGCGCCGCCCGGCCGGCGCCGCGGATGCCGTAGGCGACGTTGCGCCAGGCGCTCATCCGCGGGAACAGCGCGTAGTCCTGGAAGAGGTAGCCGCAGCCGCGCCGCTCCGGCGCGCAGGTCGACCGCGGCGCTCGGTGTCGAGCCAGACCTCGCTCGTCGAGCGCGACCCGGCCCGCGCCCGGCGCCAGCAGCCCGGCGATCACCCGCAGCACGCGTGGTCTTGCCGGCGCCCGAGGGCCCGACCAGGGCCAGCCGCTGCGCCAGGCCGACGCGAGAGCTCCAGCTCGAGGTCGAAGTCCGCGCAGCTCCAGGCGCATCGAGGCCGTCGCAGCCCGCTCACAGTCCGCCGCCCGTCGAGCGCGCCGGCTGCCGGCGAAGCAGCTTGACCGCGAGCAGGATCGTCGCCGCGACGGCGATCAGCACCGCCGAGAGCGCCAGCGCCGAGGTGAAGTCGGTGCCGAAGCGGGCGAAGATCGCCAGCGGCGCCGTCTGGGTGACTCCCTGGAAGGAGCCGGCGAACATCAGCGTCGCGCCGAACTCGCCCAGGGCCCGGCCCCAGGCGAGGGCGATCCCGGAGGCGAGGCCGGGGCGGGCGCTGGGCACGGCGACGGTGAGGAAGGTCCTCGCCGGCCCCGCGCCGAGCGTCCGCGACGCCTCGAGCCAGGCGGGATCGAGCGACTGCGAAGGCGGCGATCGCCTGGCGCAGGAAGAACGGCGCCGAGACGAAGGTCAGCGCGACGACCACGCCGGCGGTCTGGAAGACGAGCTCGATCCCGGCGTCGCTGATCGCCCCGCCGAGGATCCCGTTCGGCCCGCAGCGCGGCGAGCAGGGCGATCCCGGCGACCGCCGGCGGCATCACCAGCGGCAGCTCGATCAGCGGTGATCACCAGCGAGCGGCCGCGGAAGTCGCCGCGTCGCCAGCAGGTAGGCGGCGGGGGTGCCGACCACGATGATGATCGCCAGCGCGATCAGCGTGGTCCGCAGGCTGAGCCAGCAGCGCTTCGCGCGCGGCTCGGCTCGCCGAGGCTGTCGAGCAGCCGGCCCGGCCCGGCGTTGGTGAAGACCGCGACCAGCGGCAGGGTGAGGAAGAGCGAGTGCGAGGCCGAGGGCGAGGACGGCCAGCGCCCTGAACCAGCGCCGCGCCTCACGGCGGCGGCAGGAAGCCCGGCCTCGGCGAAGGTCGGCCGCGCCGTCGCCCGGTGCGAACAGGCCGTCGACGAACTTCTTCGCCAGCGAGCGGGTTGGCGGCGTCCTTGACGATCGCGACGCCGTAGGCGACGTCGGGCTGCAGCGCGGGCGGGATCGGGATCGTCTTCAGGTCATCCGCCGCCGCCTTCGCGTCGGTGACGTAGACGAAGCCGGCGTCGGCGGCGCCCTGGGTCGAGCTTGCCGACGACGGCGGCGACCTCGGGCTCTTCGGAGACGACGTTGTCGAGGATCGCCTCGCGCTGCGGCCGCCGGGAGCCGCCCGAGGACCTCGCGGGTGTAGGAGCCGACCGGGACGCTCTGGGTCGCCGATCACGATCTTCGTGCCCGGCTTGGCGAGGTCGTCGATCGAGCTGATCTCGCTGTCCTTCGGCACCGCGATCACCAGTCGGTTGCCGGCGAAGACCTGCGGCTTCTCGACCAGCCCCTTCTCGTAGCAGCTGCTGCGGGTAGTCGGTGTCGGCGGAGGCGAAGACGTCCGGGCGTGCGCCGTTCTCGATCTGCGCCGCGAGGTTGTCCGAGCCGGCGAAGGACTGCTTGATGTCGTCGTCCGGCGAATGACTTCGCGTACTTCGTGAACACGTCCTGCAGCGAGGAAGCCGCCGAGACGACGAGCAGGCTGCCGCCGCCTCCCGAGCCCGTGCTCTCGTCGCCACCGCCACCGCACCCGGCGAGGAGCGCCAGGATCGCGACCGCCAGGGCCGTGAGGGCCCACCGACCCGGGCGGGACTCACCTCAGCCGCCCCGCTCGACCATCACCGAGGTCGCCTTCACCGTGGCGGTCGCCTCGACCCCCTCGGCCAGGCCCAGCTCCTCGACCGCGTCGCGGGTGATCGCCGCCGTGACGCGGTGCGGGCCGGCCTCGATCTCGACCAGGGCCATCACCCCGTCCACCTCGACCGAGCGGACCACGCCGGGGAAGCGGTTGCGGGCGGAGAAGGAGTCGCCGGTCGAGTGGCGCGCCGGCGCCGCGCTCAGCCGCTCGACCTCGGAGGGCGGGACGCGGCGCCGATTGCGCTCGTCGCGGGTCGTCCGCAGCTTGCCCGCGCGGTCCCAGCGCCGCAGGGTGTCGGCGCTGACCCCCAGCGCCTTGGCCGCCTCGCCGATCGAGAGATCCGCCATCTGCCTAAGCATTGCATAGGCAAACGGCTGGCGGCGGATCAGCCGCCGATCGCGCTCATCGTCCGCGGCGGCTGGCGGAAGCCCGGCTCGCCGACGTGGTGCTTGAGCTCCTTGCGCCAGACGGCGTCGCGGATCAGCTGCTCGACCTCCTCGTCACCCGCGCCCTCGCGCAGGGGACCCCGCAGGTCGGTCTCGTGCAGCGAGAAGAGGCAGGTGCGGAGCTTGCCCTCCGCGGTGAGGCGGACGCGGTTGCAGTCGGCGCAGAAGGGCTCCGAGACCGGGTTGATGAAGCCGATCTCCCCCGCCCCGTCGCGGAAGCGGAAGACCCGCGCGGTCGCCGACGGCTCCCGCGGCACCTCCTCGAGCGGGTGGACCGCGTCGATCATCCCCCGCAGCTCCTCGCCGGTGAGGACCGAGTCCGGCGTCCAGGCGTGGTCGCCGTCGAGCGGCATGAACTCGATGAAGCGCACCTGGAAGGCGCTCGAGCGGGCGAACTCCGCGAAGCGGATCGCCTCGTCCTCGGTGAAGCCGCGCATCGCGACCGCGTTGACCTTGACCGGGCCGATCTGCGGGAAGGCGGCGATCGCCTCGAGGCCCCGCAGCACCTGGTCGAGCGAGTCGCGGCGGGTGATCTGGAAGAAGCGGTCACGGGCCAGGGAGTCGATCGAGACGTTGACCCGGTCGATGCCCGCGTCCACCAGCGCCGCGGCGTCGCGCTCGAGCAGGTAGCCGTTGGTGGTCAGCGACAGGTCGCGGATGCCCTCGACCCCCGACAGCATCGCCACCAGGCGCGGGAACTCGCGGCGCACCAGCGGCTCGCCGCCGGTCAGACGCACCTCCTCGATCCCGATCGAGGAGAAGAGGCGGACCAGACGCTCGATCTCCTCGAAGCTGAGGATCTCGGAGCGCTCGAGCCAGGGCAGCCCCTCGGCCGGCATGCAGTACTGGCAGCGGAAGTTGCAGCGGTCGGTGACCGAGACCCGCAGGTCGGAGATGCGGCGCCCGTGGCCGTCTGTCAGCGGTTCCGCGCTCATCTGCTCACAATTCTGGCGCATCCGGTCACCCTCCCCCCGGGGTGGGACCTTTGAACCGCGTATACCGCGGTCAAAAGGTCCCACGTCGAGTCAGCCCAACTCCGCGGAGGCCGGTGCGGGCTCGCCCTCTGGCTCGAGCAGGCCGAGCCGGTCCGCGAGCCGGGCGGCGGGCAGGGCCTGGAGCAGCAGGGTGAGGATGATCGCCAGGGCCACGACGCTGGCGTAGAGGTCGACGTGGGGCACCCCGAGGCCCGCGAGCACGCCGACCAGGGCGGCCGGGACCACACCCGTCTCCCGGGTCCAGCAGAGGAATGCCAGCTCCTGCTTGGTCCACTTGCCCCCCTTGTCGGGGACGACGCAGGCGAGCACGGTCAGGGGGCGGGCGAGCAGGAGGAGGACCGCGACCACCGCCAGGGCCGGGAGCAGGTTCTCCCCGAGCTTGTCGAAGGGGATGTTGGCGCCGAGCACGACGAAGACGAAGAAGGTGACCAGATCGGCCGTGTTGAAGGCGAACTGGCGCATGTCGCGCTCGTGCTCGGAGTGCATGGCCAGTCCCAGCTGCTCCATGTTGCCGACGATCAGCCCGGCCAGGAACGAACCGAGATAGCCGCTGCCCCCGGCCGAGTCGAGCGAGAAGTAGCTGATCGTCACCACCATCAGCACCGCGGCCGCCGCGGACTCCCGCCAGATTCCCGTCCTGCGGCTGGAGATGGTCGCTGCGAGCAGCACCCCGGCGACGATCCCGATCACCGTGCTGATCGCGAGGTTGCCGGCGAAGTCGCCCGCAGGGGTGGCGATCGAGGAGTCGCCGCTGATCAGCACGCCGGCGAAGGCAAGGGCGAGAACGGCGCCGGTCGGGTCGTTGAACGCCGACTCGGCGACGACTGTCTGGGCCACCTTCGGACGGAGGCGGGAACGGATGAACAGGGGGATCAGGATCGCCGGATCGGTCGGCGAGAGCACCGCTCCCATCAGCAGGGCGGCCGTCCAGGAGAGGCCGAAGGCGAAATGAGCGGCGGCGCCGGTCACCAGGGCGGTGAGGATGACGCCGGGGATGACGAGCATGCCGAGGCCGACCCAGACCCGGCGCAGCACCGTCACCGAGAGATTGAGCCCCCCGTAGAAGAGGATCAGCGAGACGCCCAGGGTGAAGATCAGCTGGGCGCCGATCGAGCGCAGAGGTACGTCGATTACGTCGAGCACGGAGGGCCCGAGCAGGGCGCCGACGGCGACCAGCAGCAAGATCTCGGGAACCCGCACCAGGCTGGCCAGGAATCGGGCGGCCAGGGCCCCACTGAGCAGCAGGCTCAACGTCAGCAGGACGTCCTGGGTCACGTCGTCTCGCTGCTGTCCGCCACCTCGTCCCGCCTTCGGCGCTCTCCCTCCAGGGCCATGCGGGCGACGTCGTTGGCCGTTACCAGCAGGAGGACGATCACGAGGGCCGCGCCGAGCGCGACCGCGATCAGGCGCTTGCGGGCCTGGTCGCGGGCCTCGTCGAAGTCGGCCTCCGACGTGGTTGCCCGTCGGGCCTCGAGCCTGGCGAGCCTCTCGGCCGTCGCCGCCGTCGCCAGGAACTGCTTGATCTCCGGGCCGAGGAAGATCCTGCGGACGGCCGCGTAGTGGCCAGCCTTAAGCTGGCGCCAGGCGATCGCGTCGAGGCGCATGAACCCGCCGAACTGGCGCTCGAGCCCCCGCAGCAGCGCCTGCTCATCGGGCTCGGTGAGCTTTCCGGCGGCCTCGCGGAAGTCCCGGCGCAGCCCAGCCACGGACGCGAGGAAGCGTGGTCGCGAGGCCCCGTTGTCGTAGCCGTAGGCGGTCTGCCATCCGTTGACGTCCGTTACCGCGAACTTCAGCTCGCGGGCGATCGACTCCGCCGCCGCGCGCTCGCGGACCTCGTCGAAGCGGTCCCCCATCTGCGACATGCCGTGCAGCGCCACCGCCGTCGTCGCCAGCGGGCCGAGGATCGTAAGGACGATCGCCGCGTAGAGCTTCGCCCGGATGCTCACGCAACGACTCCGTGATCGGCGTCCGCCGCGGTCCTCCGACTAGGATGGCGCCGACGATGATCCTCTTCATCCTCACCGGCCAGGCTCCGCCGATCCTGCTGCTGACGCTGGTGCTGATGGCCTACCTGGCCGGCTACGAGCTGAACAAGGAAAACGACCTGCCGTTCATGGTCAAGGCCTGGTGGGTGCTCTTCGTTCTGCTCTTCAACATCCTCGGCTTTGGCATCTTCTGGATCTGGCTGGCGGCCCGCCGCCGCCGGCATGCGTAGGGCGCGCATCCCTAGTCCTTCTCCGCCCGCAGATTGTGAAGGCGGACCAGCTTCAGCGCCAGCTCCAGCGAGAGCAGGTCCTCGCTGCCCAGGTCGAGGCCGGCCACCCGCTCGATCCGCTCCAGCCGCTGGCGCACCGTGTTGGGATGCACGTACAGCGCCCGGGCGCTGGCCGTGACGCTGCCACGATCGGCGAGGTACTGCTCGAGGGTCTCCACCAGTCGGGCGCCCCGCCGGCGGTCGTAGGCGATCAGCTCCTGCACCGAGAGGTGGTAGCGGTCGCGGGGGGCTTCGTCTAGCTCGAGATGGACCAGGTAGCGGTAGGCGCCCAGCTGCTCGTAGGAGACGGCGCCGCCGTCAGCCGCCAGCGAGCGGCCGATCCGGGCCGCGTCAGCCGCCTCCCGCATTCGGCGGCGGGCCGTGGCGGCGCCGCGGTCGACGTCGCTGAGGCCGGCCACCACGCCCTCCTCGCGCAGCAGCGGGTCGCAGGCGCTGCTCAGTGCCTCGACGGCGATTTCCTTCTCGCTCGGCAGCGAGGCCAGCGCCCGCACCCGGTCGTGCCGGGACTCGACGAAGGCCCGCAGGTTGAGCCGGCGCAGTTGGGCGACCAGCCGACTCGCCAGCTCAGGCCGACCGGGTACGCTATCCGGCGCCCCCGGGGCGGCCTCGAGGTGCAGGAACACGTGCGGCCGGCTCAGGTCGCAGCCCGCCTCCCGCGCTTTCGTCTCCCCGGCCTCCACCGATCCGGCCGCTAGCGCGTCGAACATGTCCTTGAGCAGGTTCTCGGCGGTCAGCCGCTCGATCAGCTCTGCCTTCTTCAGCCCCACCGCGGTCTGGTTGGCGACAGCCCCGAGGAGCTCGGCCTCCTCCTCGGTGAACTGCCGGGCATGTGCGAGGCAACAGAGGATCCCCAGCTGCTCGTCGCCGGCCACCAGCGGCGCCACCAGCAGTGCGTTCTCGTCCACGCCCGGCCACAGCTCGTGGGCAACCCGGCGGCCCCCGCGACCGCGCCCGTTGGCGCGGCGCATCAGGTCGAGGACCAGCCCGGCGCCGCCCGGGCGCGGGCTCGGAGCGGGAGCGCCCTCCGGGTCGGCCCCGGCAAGCACCAGCTCGTCCGCCTCGACGTCGAGACGGTAGATCTGGCAGGCATCGGCGGCGAGCAGCTCGCGGGCCCCGTGGGTAACCGCGGCGTAGAGGTCCTCGAGCAGGGTGACTGCGGCCAGTGCCTGGCTCAGGCCGGTCAGGGTTGTCAGCGCCTGCACCCGCCGGCGGGTCTCCTGATAGAGCTGGGCGTTCTCGATCGCCCCGGCGACCAGCGAGGCGGTGTGGACGAGGAAGTTCAGGACCTCATCGTCGAATTCGCGCGGAGCCGCGGTGTGCAGGACAGCGACCCCGATCACGTCGCCGGAGCGCCCGAGGATGGGGACCGCCACCATCGACTGGAAGCGCTCCTCCTCCAGCTCCGGGATGAACTTCATCCGCGGGTCCGCCATCGCGTTCTCCGGGATGAACTCCGGGGTCTTGGTGCGGGCGACCCAGCCGGCGAGGCCCTCGTCGACGCCGAAGCCGAGCCTGCCGACGAAGTCCGAGTAGCGCGGCGAGGCCGCTCTGAGGGTCAAGCGCTCGCCCTCGAGGAAGTAGATGAAGGCGGCATGGCAGCGGGTGGCGTCGGTGGCGATCTCGACGATCCCGCCCAGGACCCGGTCGAGGTCGAGCGAGGAGGAGACCGTCTTGATGACCGCGTAGAGCGTCTCGTTCTCACGCTGGACTCGACGCAGGACGTCGTCCTCATCGACACCGGACTCCACCGTCTCCACCGGTTGCAGCGCCAAGACCCTCCTCAGTTGCTTGGACGAGCGCATCGTATCCCGCTCGCCAGGGGAGCCCAAATGTGGTGAACGCACTGTTGCAACCCGGCAAGTGTGTGGGGATTGCCCATTGTGTGGGCGTTGCGGGCGTGGAAATGTTGGCGCCGTTGGTGGCAAGCGAAACCCATGCACTGCCATGATGGCCGCACCCGCCACGGGGGCGAGGAGGGATAGAGGATGATCCAGGCTTTGGTCGCGCAGGCGGGTCAGCTCGGGGACGCCGTGAAGACAATCACGGACTCTCAGACCCTCGACAGCGCCATCCTCGGCGAGCAGTTCTACTTCTTCACCGTGGTGCTGATGTGGCTGATCCACGTCGGCTTCATGACCTATGAGACCGGGGTCGCGCGGCGCAAGAACGCCCTCGCGACGGCGCTGAAGAACATCCTCACGATCGCCGTCGTCACCCCAACGATGTACTACCTCGGCTGGTGGGTCTACAACTGCAACCAGCCGGGGCTGCCGATCGGGCCCAACTCGAGCGACTTCACCAGCGTCGCCTGCCAGGGCGGCATTCCCTGGTCGGACACCTTCGGGCCGAACCTGACCAACAACATCAACCTGGTCTTCTTCCTGGCCTTCCTGCTGTTCTCCTGGACGACGGCCTCGATCATGTCCGGCGCGCTGCTGGAGCGGGTGCGGCTCTCGGCCTACCTGGTCCTGGCCTGCCTGCTCGGCTCGGTGGTCTGGATGCTGGACGCCGCCTGGGGCTGGAGCGCCGGCGGCTGGCTGACGCTGCGCTTCGGCTTCCACGACTCGATCGCCTCGGCGGTCGTCCACGGCGTCTCCGGAGTGTTCACGCTCGGCGTCCTCTTCCAGCTCGGGCCCCGAATCGGCAAGTACACGCGGGGCGGCCTCGCACGGGTCTTCAGACCTCACAACATCCACATGACCCTGATGGGCCTGATGTTGATCTTCACCGGCTTCTACGGCTTCTACGCCGCCTGCCTGGTAATCGTCTCCACGGTGGCGCCCGGCTGGGCAAACATCTACCTCAGCCCGACCACGCTCGGCTCGATCGCGATGATCATCACCATGGGCTTCGCCGGCGGCTTCACCGGCGGCTACTTCGCATCCCGAGGAGACCCGTTCTGGACCGTCTCTGGCGGCTTGGCAGGCGTGATCGGCGTTTCCGCCGGCGCCGATGTCTACGCCCCGACCATGGGCTATCTGCTATCGATGGCGACCGCGGTAATGGCCGTCTGGGTCGGCAACTGGGTCGAAACCAAGATGCGGGTCGACGATGTCGTCGGTGCGGTCGCGGTGCACGGGTTCTCGGGCTTCATGGGGATCATCTGGGTGGGGATCTTCGCCGCCGGCTACCCGACCGGCCTCAACAACGTCGACAGCTCGATCTGGGGTCAGCTGATCGGCCTGGCGGCCTTCGTGCCGCTCGGCTTCCTCTCCGGCTGGATCGCCGGGTGGATCCTCAAGAAGCTCAACCTGCTCCGTGTCCCGGTCGAAGTCGAGCTCGACGGCCTCGATCCGGCCGAGTACGCCTACGATATACACGTGCCCGAGTTCGCCCAGGGCGAGGACCTGATGATCGAGCCCGACGGCAGGCGGGTGCCATCCGAAGGCATCCAGGCGGAGGAGCTGAAGGAGGTAATCCGATGAGGGCCGTGGATAGCGCGACCGCGAAAGACGAGGTGGCCGGATGCCAGCGATAATCGACAGCGCCCCCAACTGCATCCAGCATGGCGGTGGGGCAACGCCTGCGAGTGATGTCGCCGATTTCATCGTCGGCGCGCGGTTCGAGCATTGCGCCGGATTCATGACCTTCGGGCCCGGCTCGACCTATGGCGATGGCGGCCAGTCGGCCACGAACGCCTACTACGTCCTCACCTGGCTGGGGATCGTCGTCACCATCCTGGTCCTGATCGGTTGGGTCGTCTACGAGAACCGGCGCCTGATCGCCTACGCGGCAACCAGGGGGCGCGGAGGCACCGAGGAGGCTGCCTCGCACGACGCCGGAGAAGCGGAGCTGAGGCCATGAACAACGGAAAGCAGATCGAGTTCCCCGAGAAGCAGACGCACGTGAGGGGCTTCGAATACGGGATGATCGTCTTCTCGATCATCTGCATAATCGTGGTTCTGATCGTCGTCTTCGCTACCAACATCGGGGTCGAGTTCCGTCCGACAGCCTGAGCAGGAGCAACATCCCGACCCGGAGCTGCTCTACCAGCAGTCGGATGAGGCCGGACAGCATCCCCTCCGCGATCCCGCGAAGTTCGCTCCCACCTGGCCTCGGGTGGTGGCGCTCATCGCCCTGCTGGGCCTCATCTTCTTCGTCTCTCGCAGCTGCCAGCAGTCGCAGATCAGGGTCAGCCAGAGCGAGGCGATCGCCACCGCCAAAGCGCAGGTGGACTTCAAGCCCACCGATACGGCGATCCGCCTGCTCCGCCAGGGGCTCTCGACCAAGCCGTTCTGGATCGTCGTCCTCTACACCCGCAACGAGGCCGACGAGCTCGTCCCGCGGGCCCAGGTCCACATCGACGCCAAAACCGGGGAGGTGACCCAGGTGACGAAGGCCAAGATCCCCGGCAAGGAGAAACGGGCCGGTCCGTGAGCGCCCCGACCCCTGGCAACCCGACGCGCTGAGCCGATGCGGGTCCTCGTCCTGCAGCACATCTCCTGCGAGCACCCCGGCGTCTTCTCCGAGGTGATGGTCGAGCGGGGCGTGGAGGCGGTGCCGGTCGAGCTCGACGAGGGTGAGGGGCTGCTCGACTGGCGCGAGTACGACGCTGTGGTCGCGATGGGCGGGCCGATGGGGGCCGGCGACGACGCCGAGCATCCCTGGCTCGCGCTCGAGCGGCGCCTCGTGCGCGATGCGGTCGAGGCCGGGCGCCCCTTTCTGGGCGTTTGCCTCGGCGTGCAGCTGCTGGCCGCCGCCCTGGGCGCACCCGTTCATTCGCTCGAGCGGGCCGAGGTCGGCCTGCTCCCAGTCGAGCTGACCCCGGAGGGCAGGGCCGACCCGCTGTTCGCCGGGATCGAGGAGCCGCTGATCACGCTGCAATGGCACGGCGACACCTTCGACCTGCCCCCCGGCGCTGTCGGACTGGCCTCCTCGCCGGCGGCGCCCAACCAGGCGTTCCGCTCGGGGGAGCGCGCCTACGGTGTCCAGTTCCACCTCGAGGTCACGGTCGAGATGGCGAGGGAGTGGGCCCGGGTTCCCGCCTACCGGCGCTCCCTTGCCGACACCCTGGGTGAGGTGGAGGGGGCCGCTTTCCTGGCCGAGATCGAGCGGCGCGCCGCCGAGCTTCACCCCGCCGCGCGGCGGCTGTTCGCCAACTGGCTCGACCTCGCCGCGCCGCGCGGATGAGGCCGCGAGCCGTTTGTACCTTTTTGTCCAGCCCTCGCATATAGTGGGCTCCGACCCGCTTCGCAGACCGAGGAGAGGAGACGGAAGTGGCCGGATCGGAAAAGGGGAACGTCTCGCCTGAGGTTCAGAGAGTGCTCGACTCGGCCAAGATCGAGCCCGCCCCGAAGACGCTGGAGGAGGCTCGCAAGGCCCCCGGGCGCACTGAGAAGATCGCCGAGATCACCGAGCTGATCGAGCGCGAGGGGGTCGAGTACGTCTTCTTCCAGCAGGTCTCGATCAGCGGCCACATCAACGGCAAGGGAGTCGTTGCGAGCTGGTTCCCGCAGGTCGCCGAGCGCGGCTACCAGCTCGTCTACGGGGCCACCGCTGACCTCTTCACCGATCGCCAGGACAACTACATCGGCTTCGGGCCCGAGGAGTCCGAGCTGGCCGCGGTCGCCGACCTCGACACCTTCACGGTCCTGCCCTGGGACAAGCGAGTCGCCCGCGTCTACTGCGACTGCTACGACACCGAGACCGGCGAGCTGCTCGACGCCGACCCCCGCCAGAACCTGAAGCGGATCGCCCACGACGTCGAGGAGGAGCTGGGCTACTCGTTCTTCTGCGGGATCGAGCCGGAGATGATGTGGATGAAGATCCCCGAGGAGGGCTCGGAGCCCGAGGGCGTCACCAAGCCCTGGTGCTACCACATCAACCAGTTCGAGCAACTCCGCCCGGTGATCCTCGACGTGGTCTCCTACGGGAAGGCGATGGGGCTCGACATGAGCTACGGCGACCACGAGGATGCCCCCGGCCAGCTGGAGCTGAACTTCCGCTTCGACCGGGCGGTGCGCACCGCCGACAACATCACCACCTACCGCCAGATCTGCGCCGCCGCGGGCCGCAACCACGGCCTGCACGCCTCGTTCATGCCGAAGCCGTTCACCGGCGTCTCCGCGAACGGGCACCACCACCACTTCACCCTGATCGACGACGAGGGCCGAAACGTCTTCCACGACCCCGACGGGCCGGCGCAGCTCTCCGAGGTCGGGCTGCGCTTCATGGGCGGAATCCTCGATCACTTCCGCGCCCTTGTCTGCATCGGCTCCCCAACCGTCAACTCGTACAAGCGGATGTGGGACTTCGGCTTCTGGGCCCCTGTCTACAAGAACTACGGCTGGCAGAACCGCACCTGCACGGTGAGGGTCGCGAGCGGCGGCCGGTTCGAGTTCCGCGGCGTCGATTCCGCCTGCAACCCCTACCTGACCCAGGCCGCCCTGCTCACCGCCGGCCTGGACGGGGTGAAGCGCGAGCTCGACCCCGGAGAGCCCCAGCAGGCCAACACCTACGACCTGCTGGCCGAGGGAACCGAGTTCGAGCGCGTCCCCGATCACCTCGGCGCGGCGCTGGAGGCGCTGGCGGCCGACGACGTGGTGCGCGGCGCGATGCCGGGACGCCTCTACGACGTCTTCAACCATTACAAGCAGGACGAGTGGGAGCGCTACATGGCCGCGGTCACCGACTGGGAGCGCGACGAGTACCTGACGGTGCTGCCATGAGCAGCGGGGACTAGCCCATGTGTGGGATCGCCGGGATCATCTACCGCAACGGCGACGGCGAACATCAGGTCGGCCGCGACATGACCGCGATGCTCCAGGCGATGAAGCACCGCGGGCCCGACTCGACCGGATTCGCCCTCTACCGGGGCGCGACCGACACCAACATCATGCACGTCAAGCTGAGCGAGGCGAGCCAGCACGATCCCGACCTCGCCCAGCGGGTCGAGCGCCAGCGGGGCCAGATCGAGGCCCGTCTGCGCGCCGCCGGTGCCGAGATCGCCTCGATCGAGGGGACCCCGCGGACGATGACGATCAGCTTCGGCTTCGACGGGGACCTGAAGCCGTTGGTGGACTCGGTCGAGCGGATCCGCCACACCGAGGTGCTCTCGGTCGGGCACTCGCTGGAGATCGTCAAGGACCTCGGTGACGCCGACACCGTCTCCGCCGCCTACGGGCTCGGCGGCTACACCGGCACCCACGCGATCGGCCACGCCCGGATGGCGACCGAGTCCGACGTCGACATCGCCAACGCCCACCCGTACTGGGCCTACCCCTTCCCCGACGTCGCCGTCGTCCACAACGGGCAGCTCACCAACTTCCACGACTGGCGCCGCCGGCTGCAGCGCTCCGGGCACCGCTTCCAGTCGGAGTGCGACTCGGAGATCATCGCCGTCTACCTGGCCGAGCAGATGAGCCAGGGCCATTCGCTGGAGGACGCGATGCGCCAGAGCCTCACCGACCTCGACGGCGTCTTCACCTACATCTGCGTCACCGAGGACGCCCTCGGAGTCGCCAAGGACGAGCTGGGGGCGAAGCCGCTGGTCCTCTACGAGGGCGAGGAGCTGGTCGCGCTGGCCTCGGAGGAGATCGCGATCCGCCAGGTCCTGGACCGCGAGATCGAGACGCACGACCCCTACGAGGGCGTGGTGCGGGTGTGGAGCAGATGAGCGAGACGAGCGCCCCGAAGATGGATGAGCGCGGCCTGGTCGAGCTCGACGAGGCGATCCCGAAGACCTCGGAGATCGACGGGCAGCGGGCGGTGCTCGACGCCTCCGAGCTGACCACCCGCAAGATCAACGCCGAGCTGCGCTGGTTGATCTACGAGCAGGGCGTAAGCGACGTCAAGGTGCTCGAGCCGAGCGCCCGCCACTCCCTCGGGGTGGCGATCCTGGCTCGCTGCCGGATCCGCTTCGAGGGCAGCCTCGGGTACTTCGGATGCGGGCTGATCGACGGACCGGAGATCGAGGTCTCCGGGCGGGTCGGCTGGTCGGTGGCCGAGAACATGATGTCGGGCGTGGTCGTGATCGAGCACAACGCCGGCTCGCTGGCGGGGGCGGCGCTGCGCGGCGGCGACCTCGTGGTCAAGGGCGACGTCGGCGCCCGCACCGGGATCGACCAGAAGGGGGGCACGATCATCGTCGGGGGCAACGCCGCCTCGATGACCGGGTTCATGATGCAGCGCGGACGCCAGATCATCTGCGGGGACGTCGGGCCGGGCCTCGGGGACTCGATGTACGACGGGGCGATCTACGTCGGCGGGGAGGTCGCGTCGCTGGGGATCGACTGCGTCGAGGCCGAGTGGGAGGACTCCGACACGGAGCTGGTCAGCCGCAAGTTCGACCTCCACGGCCTCGGCAGCCCGCCGGAGCTGCGCAAGTTCGTCTGCGGCAAGAAGCTCTACAACTACGACAACCTCGAGCCCAGCGAGCGCAAGCTGGTGCTCTGAGCGAACGGGGATCAAGATGGCCGACGAAAAAGCCCCAAGCGACCGCGAGACACTCGGCCGCAGCCGGATCTTCACCCCGGAGGTCATTGACGACATCCACATGAAGGCCGAGCTGGGCCGCTACCGGATGCGGGGATTCTCGATGTTCAAGAAGATCCCGCACTGGGACGAGCTGATCTTCCTCCCGGGAACGCTGACCCGGTTCGTGATCGAGGGCTACCGGGAGAAGTGCGAGACGAGGACGGTGCTCGGCAGCCGCTTCGCGAAGAAACCGCTCGAGCTGGACATCCCCGTCTACATCACCGGGATGAGCTTCGGCGCCCTCTCGCTGGAGGCGAAGATGGCGCTTGCCAAGGGTGCCTCGATGGCCGGTACCGCCACCTGCTCGGGCGAGGGCGGGATGATCCCGCCCGAGCGCGACCTCTCGACCAAGTGGTACTACCAGGTGATCCAGAGCCGCTACGGCTTCAACCCGCACCACCTGATGCTGGCCGACGGGGTCGAGTTCTTCATCGGGCAGGGCTGCAAGGTCGGCCTCGGCGGCCACCTGATGGGCCAGAAGGTGACCGAGCAGGTCGCCGAGATGCGCTCGCTGCCGGCCGGCATCGACCAGCGCTCCCCAGCCCGCCACCCGGACTGGCTCGGCCCCGACGACCTCTCGCTGAAGGTGCAGGAGACCCGCGAGGCGACCAACTACGAGGTGCCGATCCAGCTCAAGCTCGGTGCCGCACGGGTCTATGACGACGTCCGCATGGCCGCCAAGTGCGGCCCCGACATCATCTACCTCGACGGTGCCGAGGGCGGCACCGGCGCCGGCCCCCACATCGCCGCGGAGGAGACCGGGATTCCCCTGATGGCGGCGATCCCCGAGGCCCGCCGGGCGCTCGAGGACGTCGGCCTCGCCGACGACGTCGACCTGGTCGTCGCCGGGGGGATCCGCAACGGCGGCGACATCGCCAAGTGCATCGCCCTCGGCGCCAACGCGGTGGCGATCGGGCACTCGGCGCTGATGGCTCTGAACTGCAACAAGGAGATCCCCGGGGTCACCGACTACGAGGGGACCGTCGGGGTGCCGGCGGGCCAGTGCTACCACTGCCACACCGGGCGCTGCCCGGTCGGGATCACGACCCAGGACGCCGAGCTGCGCAAGCGCCTCGACGTCGACGAGGCCGCCCAGCGCGTCTTCAACTTCCTCCACACCCTGACGCTCGAGGTGCAGATGCTGGCCCGCGCCTGCGGCAAGACCAGCGTCCACAGCCTCGAGCCCGAGGACCTGGCGGCGCTCACGGTCGAGGCGTCGGCGATGGCGCGGGTGCCGCTGGCGGGCACCGAGTACACCCCCGGGGTCAGCGAGGAGCGGGCGCTGGCCGAGATCCGCACCCTGCTCGACAACTACCTCGAGAACCCGGTCGACTACCTGCCGCAGCCGGCTGCTTCGACGGCGGAGGAGCGCAAGTGACCCGCGCCGATGAGGTCCGCGAGCCCGAGAAGATCGTCTCGATCGACGCCGAGTACCTCTCGGGGAAGCGCTTCCCCTACCAGGAGGACATCTCGCTGGTCGAGGACATCGACCTCGAGGCGGCGACGCCGGGCAAGGACATCAACTGGCTCGAGGACGTCGAGCTGCTCGAGGAGGAGGGAACGCCGGCCGTCTTCGACCGCTACTCGAACTCCTTCCTGCGGATCTACTTCCCGATCCCCGAGGGCCGCGAGGACGAGATCGCCCGCAAGGTCCTGATCGCCCACTTGCAGGCCGGCAACTCCTACGGCATCCGGCTGAAGCAGGTCCACGCCAAGTTCCCCCAGCCCGAGCTCGGCCCCTGGGTCGAGGACTCGGCGATCGTCGGGCGGGACTGGCGCCCACCGGTCCTCGAGGGCTGGGAGCCGCCGGATCACTAGATGGCGGAGCTCCCCGAATCCGCTCCCAACCTGATCGTCGGCGCCGGGGTGCACGGCCTCTCCACCGCCTGGCACCTCGCCGAAGCCGGCGAGGAGGCGCTCGTCCTGGAGAAGTCCGCGGTCGGCGCCGGCGCCTCGGGGATCGCCTGTGGGGTGATCCGCAACAACTACTTCCAGCCGGCGATGTCGGAGCTGATGGCAGCCTGCGTCGAGGTCTGGGAGTCCGACCCGGAGGTTCTCCACTATCACGGCACGGGCTACGTCGCCCTCGGGCCCGAGGCCCAGGAGGCGGAGCTGGCCGAGGTCTTCGAGCGCCAGCAGCGGATCGGCTACCCCTCCGAGCTGCACACCGGAGAGGGGGCGGTGGCCGCGCACATGCGCGAGCTCTACCCGGACTGGCGGGCCGAGGGGCTGACCGCCTGCCTGCACGAGCACGCCGGCGGCTTCGCCTTCAACCTCGAGTCGATGCGCGGCCTGGCGGAGAAGGCGCGCGCAGCCGGGGCGCGGATCGTCGAGGGGGTCGAGGTGACCGGCTTCGAGCGCGACGGCTCAGGCGCGGTGAGCAGGGTGCAGACCTCTGCCGGAGCGGTCGAGGTCGAGCAGGTGGTGATCGCCGTCGGCCCCTGGATCCCGCGCCTCTGGGAGATGCTCGGCCTGCCCGAGCGCCTCGACGTGCGCCGGCCCGACGGCAGCGTCGATCGGAACCTGCCGATGTGGACCTACTGGTACCTGCAGGAGGGCGAGGTGGCGCTGCCGCCCTCGACCCTCGACGCGGCCGGGGGCCGCGCCTCGCCGGTCCTCCACGTCGACTCCGACCGGCCCCTGCGCGACGACGAGGGGCGGCTGGTGAGTGAGGGACAGTGGGGCATCTATGTCAAGCCCGACCGCGATTCGGTCCAGGGCGGCGCCCAGCCCCTGACCGTCGGCGAGAGCTTCGAGGTCGACCCCTACCCGACGGGCAGCGTCGAGGAGGGCTTCGCCGACCTCTGGTGCGCGGCGCTCTCGCACTGCATGGAGCGCTTCGAGGGCTGCCGCGGGCGCTACCGCCAGGTGCGCTCGGGCGGGGCCGGGGCCTTCACCGCGGACAACTTCCCGGTCTTCGACCGCATGCTCGACAACGTCTACGTCGCCGCCGACTCCAACCACGGCTACAAGATGATCGCGGTCGGCCGCGAGATCGCCCGCGAGCTGCAGGGCGGCCACTCGACCCTGCTGGCGCCCTTCCGCTACGAGCGCTTCTCGACCGGCGAGCTGCACCCGGTCTCCAACAGCCCCTACCCCTGGAGCTGACCCACACCGCCGAACTGCAGGTTACGTGCGCATGGCGCACCTAACCTTGCGTTCGGCAGCTGGGAGCAGGTGGAGCTGGCTAGATCCGCAGGGTGCCGCGACAGGTCTCGCCCCTGCGGGTCGCGATCGCGGTGATCCTGTCCTTTCCGGCGGGATCGCCGATCTGGCGCTCCACCGAGAATGACCCGCTCGGCGCCTTGGTGCGGCGGTTGCCCTCGGCGACCGTGGTGCCGTTGAGGCGGATCCTGAAATGCCAGCGGACGCCGTTTCGGTTCTGATCGACCTCGAACTCGGTCTCGGTACGACCGTCGCGATGCCTGGCCTTGAGCTTCCAGTTGCTGACGCCGGTGCAGGAGCCGCTGCGCCGCACGGCGTCTCCGCCGCCCGAGCCTCGACTCGCAGACGCCGGCGAGGCGACGAAGGCGATCGCGCCGACGCTGCCGAGGGCGAGCAGGATGGTGAGCTTCTGTCTCATTTGCCGTCTCATCGATGGTCCTCCCTGGTCGTTTGGCGTGGAGAAGTCGGTCCAAGGTGACAGCGTCGGGGTCGGGCTTTCCAGTGGACTTTGGTCCTACGACCCGGCCGGATCGGCGATCATGTCCAAAGCGACGAGCCATGACGGAATCGGTCGGCTTCACCAGCATGTCCGAGGGCACCCCCGAGGATTACGCCCTGCTCGCCCGCCTCGAGGAGGGCTACGTCGCCGAGCTTCCCGATCGGCTGCTGGCCGCGGTGGCGGCGCTCGAGCACTCCTTCGGGGGCTATCAGGTGTCGCGCTGCGAGCACTCGCTGCAGTCCGCCACCCGGGCGCTGCGGGACGGGCGCAGCGAGGAGTACGTGGCGGCGGCGCTCCTGCACGACATCGGCGACGAGCTGGCCCCCTACACCCACGGCCAGATGGTCGCGGCGGTCCTGCGGCCCTACGTCGAGCCGCGGATCTGCTGGATCGTCGAGCACCACGGGGTCTTCCAGCAGTTCCACTACGGCCGCGCCTCGGGCGAGGACCCCGACGCCCGCGAGCGCTTTCGCGGCCACGAGTGGTTCGACGACTGCGCCGAGTTCTGCGACCTGTACGACCAGAACTGCTTCGACCCCGCCTACGACTCGCTGCCGCTGGAGCACTTCGAGCCGATCGTGCGCCGGGTGTTCGCCGAGCCCCGCTACCTCGAGGCCGACCGGGAGCCCTAGCCCAAGGAGCGAGATGCCGAGACTCGTGCTCGCCAGGTTCGGCTAGGCAGGCGGCGTGACCGCGGCACCCAGCCATCTGGTGATCGGCGGCGGCATCCACGGCCTCTCGGTCGCCTGGCACCTGGCCGAGCGGCTCGGCCCCGACGGCGAGGTAGTCGTCCTCGAGAAGGAGAGGATCGGCTCCGGCGCCTCCGGACTGGCCGGCGGGATCGTCCGCAACTACTACCGCTCGGCGGCGATCACGGGGGTGATCCGCGACTCGGTCGAGATGTTCGAGGCCGAGCCCGCCGCCTACGGGTTCCGCCAGGTCGGCTATGTGGCGGTGGTCCCCGAGGCCCAGGTCGCGGACCTGGTCGCGATCCGCGCCCAGCACGAGGGCGCCGGGTATGACTCGGAGCTGCTGACCGGCGCGGAGAGCTGCCGCGAGTACATGACCTGGCTCTTCCCCGATTGGGAGGCCGAGGCGGCAGGGGTCCTCAGCGAGCCTCGCGGAGGTTGGGCCGACGCGATGCAGACAGTGCGCCACCTCGCCGCCCGGGCGGATGCCGCGGGTGCGACGATCCGCGAGGGAGTCGAGGTGACCGGCTTCGAGCTGGGCGGGCGCGGGGTCGAGGCGGTGCTGACCTCGGCGGGCCGGATCCCCTGCGAGGTCACGATCCTCGCCCCCGGGCCCTGGGCCGCCGGCCTCTGGCAGATGCTCGGGCTTCCGCCGGAGCTCGAGGTCGCCGCCGAGGGCGGGGGCTCCCGGCAGCCGCTGAGCGCCTACTGGAAGGCGCAGGAGGGCGAGTTCCAGCTGCCCGGGGTCGGGCTCGGGGGGCGCGCCGGGCGCGAGCCGCCGGTCGTCCACCTCGACCAGAGCGGGCCGCTTCGCTCCGATCGCGACGGCCGCGTGATCACCGAGGGCGCCTGGGGCATCTACTTCCGGATGGGGCGGACGGGCACGGCGGTCACCGGCGGCGGCCTCCCGGTCGCCGTCACCGACCCGCCGCTCGATCCCTACGAGTCGGCGAACCCGGTTCACGGCGCCGAGCCCGGCTTCCCCGAGTTCTTCGTCTCCGGCCTGGCCGCCGCCTTCCGCCGCTTTCGCGGCCGCGCCGGCGCATGGAGGACGACGCCGGGCGGGGCAATCGTCAACCACACCCCCGACAACTACCCGATCTGCGACTGGGTCCTCGACAACGCCTACGCGGTGATCGACTCCGGGCACGGCTTCAAGATGCTGGCGCTCGGCAAGATGGTCGCCGCCGACCTGCTCGACCGCGAGCCGAGGCTCGACCCCTTCCGCCTCGGCCGCTTCGCCCGGGGCGAGACGCACACCGCCTCGGCCGGCCCCTACCCCTGGACCTGAGTGCGGCGGCGGCCGCGAGGCCGGCCATCCGCCGGTGATTCTCCGCAATCGCGCCCCCGCCTGATCTCCGCCCGGAGGGAGGATTGGGCGCAGCATGCGCTGAAATATCCGTCCGGCGGTCTGGAAGATCCCGCTGGGTCCGCTACTTTCCTGCGGCGCCGGCTCCCGGGCGGCAGGCCCGGGTGTACCGTCGCGGTACTCACTTATCACCAGCCCCGAAACACTTCCCCTGCGGACACTTCCCCTGCGAACGATCGAGGGGAGGAAGCGATGACGAGCAAGAAGACCCCCGAGCCGCCGAGCCAGACGCGCAGGAGTTGGGAGCAGTCCCGCCGTGCCCGTCGCGAGACCGATCGGGCACCCGAAACCCGTCGCAGCTGGGCGCCGCCCCGGCCAGGGCGGGCGTGGATCAACGGCGACGAGGTCGGCGGCGCCGATCCCCGCTACACCCACCTCTCCGCCTGGCTCGACTGAGCCGCCCCGGCACCGGCGTCTGAGGTCGAATAGAGTTGGCGGCGCATGAGGCGCTTCTGCGCGACCCTGGTGGGAATCGGGCTTGGGGTGATCGGGGCCGCTGCTCCGGCGGCAGCCGCACCCTCGCCTGATTGCGCGAACGCGCCCACGCCCAAGGTGATCTACTCGGGCCAGGGGGTGCTCGAGTCGGTGATCGTCGGACCCGCCGGCCGCCTCTACTTCACCTCGACCCCCGCCGGCCAGAGCGGCAGGCTGATGAAGGTCGATCGCCCGGGCGCCAAGCCGAGGGTGCTGGTGGACGGGGTCACGGGGCCGGGAGGGATGGTCTTCGACCACTTCCGGCTGCTGCTCGGCTTCGGCGACACCGCGGCCAACGGGGTCGCCGGAGACGCCAACCCGACGGCCGGCCTCTACAGCGTCAACCCATTCACCGGCGCCAAGCGGGTGTTCACCACCGGCCTCGGGATGGCGAACGGGGTCGCCCGCGGTCCGGACGGAGCGATCTACGCCTCCAACGACTTCGGGATGAAGCTGGACCGTGTCTTCGGGGGTGTCGTCAACCACGGCTGGGCCCAGGTCAACTCCGCCAACGGACTGGTCGTCGATCCCTCCGGTCGCTACCTCTACGCGGCCCAGACCTTCCAGGCACCCGCAGATCGCCCGGATCGAGATCGCCCATCCCGGCGCATGTCACGACCTTCGCCGCCGGCACCCCGGAGGACGGCAACGTGTTCCTCGACGGGATGACCCGCGACCGCTGGGGCAACCTGTTCGTCGCAGCCAACCTCGGTGGCCAGATCTGGAGGGTCGATCGCTTCGGGCGGATCTGCGTCCTCGCCCGCGGCCTGCGCAACCCCAGCGCGGTCGCCTTCGGCCGCGGCTTCTGGCGCTTCCACGACGGCAGCCTCTTCGCGGTCACCTTCGCCGGCGACGTGGTCGAGCTGCCGCGGGCCGACGCCGCGCGTTACCCGGGCTGAGCGCCCCGTGAACGGCGCGCGAGCCTCGCGGGCAGCAGGCGCGGCGCTCCTGCTGGCCTGCTTGCCTGGTCGGCGCGATGGCCTCGCCGGCGAGCGCCGCCTTCGTCGCGCCGTCCTTCGTCCATCAGTGGAGCATCGGCGTGCGCCAACCCCGACGTCTCGGTGGCCGGCATCGACGTGGACCGTTCCGGGAACGTCTACGCCCTCCGCTACGAAGCCGGCGACGCTTTCCGCGTCCTCAAGTTCCGGCTCCGACGGGAAGCCGGTCCGCGGGCAGTGGGCGAAGCCGATCCACGGCTTCGCCAGCGGCGGCTTGACCACCGATCCCGTGGGTCACGTCCTGATCGCAGCGAACCTCGGATCGGGAGGGAACCGTCTGCTCACCTACACGTCGGACGGCGGCCTGCTGGCGGCGATCCCGGCGAAACGCCTCGACGGTGGCTCGCTCGACACCGATCGGCGCGGCCGCGTCTTCGCCACCGGCAGGAGCGCCTCGGGCAAGGCCTCGATAAACGAGTACTCGATCACCGGCGCCAAGTCGAAGCTGATCGCCTCCGCCGCATATCCCGGCACGCCAAGCGCCAACTTCTTCCCCGAGAACTTCCTCGGGTTCGCCGTCGCCCCCTCCGGCACCGTCTATGCCAGCGGCGTCTCGACCACCACCAACTTCCTGGCCAGATACGAGGTCGGCCTCGGCGCTCCGATCTCCTACCTCGAGCAGTGCCCGGAGAGCGGCGACGACTGCTTCGGCGGCTTCGGCGTCGAGGTGGCCAGTACCGCCTTTCCCCCGGACCCGGCGCAGCAGATGGTTTACGCCGCCGGCGGCTACGGCAACGGCGCCGACCCGGGCAACTTCGCCTCCACGGGCATCTACCGGGGATTCGGCGACCCCTCCCAGTATCTGGGCAGCTTCGGGCCCGAGCCCGGTCCGACCCTGCTGACGCCCTTCGACGCCGCCGGCTCTCCCTGCGGAGGTGTCCTCTACACGCTCAACAACCGCTTCGGCGGGCCGGGCAGCACCTACGATGGCGCTGTGGCGCAGGAGTTCGACACCCACGCGCCCGGGGCGGGTTGCCCGCCTCCGCCGAAGGCCGAGCTGTCCGGGTTGAAGCGCCACTACAGCCTTCGCCTTGCCCGGCACTGCGAGCGCGCCCGTGCTCTCCGTGCGCGAAGCTCCTGCCCTCCGGCCGCTTCGACAACCGGCTCGGGGCTGCGTCCACGGCGAGCGCCGCTGCGCCGCGCAGGTCCCGGGCGGGAGTGGTGCTCGGCTTCAGGGCCTCGGACGCGGCCGACGTCACCCTCAGCTTCCAGCGCGCCGGCAAGGGCAGCAGCGGAGGCTCGCTTGGCGGCTTCGTCTATCCGGCCCGCAAGGGGCGAAACCGGATCCGCTTCAGCGGGGTGCTTCGCGAGGGCCACCCGCTCGCCCCCGGCTCCTACCGGGTCACGGCCTCGGCAGGCGCGAAGAGGCGCCACTTCAGGCTCAAGGTGCTGCCGGGCTGAACCGGCCGCGAACCGCTCCGGGCGAGATTGGCGCCCTACCCGGGCGCCGAAGGGTGGAAGCTGCGGATCACGTGCAGGTCGACGGAGCCGGGGGTGAAGACGCTGCTCGAGTACTGGATCGTCGCCGCCTCCCGTCTCGTGGATCAGCTCGACCAGCTCCAGCGCCGCGGTGACGCGGTCGACCCCGATCGCCTCCCCGAGCCGGCTGCCCGGCTCGACCAGGCGGGGGCGGACCGTGGTCCGCGCGAAGGAGATCGAGGCCCCGTGATCGATCAGCACGTCCATCACCATCCTCCCCGCCTCGAGCGCCGCCGCCCAGCTCCTTCAGGGAGCCCAGCTCGGCGCTCGGGTGGACGACGTCGCGCATGTAGGCGGCGACGCTGCCGTCGGCCAGCAGGGTGCGGTGGACGAGGGTCGCCTTGCGCCTTGCGACGCAGACCGAGCGCCTCGGCCACGTATCCCGGCACCGGGGCCTGCTCGATCCGCAGGTCGCGGACGCTGAGCCGCTTGCCCTGGCGCCGGGCGAGCGAGGCGTAGGACTCGAGCACCTCCAGCCCCTCGCTGAAGGCCGCGGGAGAGGCGACCCGCCCGACGAAGGTGCCGCTGCCCTGCCTGCGGACGATCTCGCCGTTCGACTCCAGGCGCTCCAGCGCCAGCCGCAGTGTTCCCCTGGAGACGCCGAGGCTCTCGGCGAGCTGCTTCTCCGGAGGCAGCCGGTCCCCGGGCCGGGCCCGCCCGGGGGCGAGCCGCTCGCGCAGCGCGGCCTCGGCGGTGTCGACCAGTGAGAGCTCGAGCACCGGCGCCTCTCTACCCCTCGGCCCGGTTGGCGGCCAGCAGCGCCGCCGCGCCGGACGCGGCCGCGTCGGCGAGCCGGCCGGCGACCGCCGCGTCGGGTGTGAAGGGCCACTCCCCGGCGGCCACCACCTCGTCCGCCAGCCGCGAGATCTCCGCCGCCGACTCGGCGACCTCCCGGGGCGGCCCGCTGGCCCGCTCCAGGGCGGCCCGGCGCTCGGGCCCCGCGGCTGCCGCGAGGACCTCCGAGTACGCGGCTACGTCCTGATCGGCGAGGTCGGGCAACCGCCGGCGAAGCTGCCCGGCGCGCTCGGCTATCTCCCGCATCCGCCGCTCCTCGCCGCCGCCCTCGCGCCCGATTCGCGCCGCGGCGAGGGCCGCGGTCAGCTCGAGCAGCGACGCCCCCGCCCCGCAGGTCAGCGCGCAGGCGACCCCGGCGGCGCGGCCGTCATCGGTCGAGGCGAGGCCGGCGAGGAGGTCGCCGACGGCGCTCTCCGCCAGGTCGCTCACCGCTCTAGAAGAGCCCGACCGTGCGTCCCTCGGCGTCCACGTCGACGTCGAAGGCCGCGGGGGTTCGCCCCAGCCCGGGCATCTGCTGGATCGCCCCGCAGAGCGGCACCAGCCAGCCGGCGCCGGTGTAGGCGCGCACGTCGCGGACCGGGAGCTGGAACCCGGTCGGCGCGCCGAGCAGCTCGGGATCGGCCGAGAGCGAGAGCGGCGTCTTCGCCATGCAGACGGGCAGCCCGGAGAGGCCCTCCTCGGCGAACTGCGCGATCTTCTTCTCGGCCTCCATGTAGTAGACGACCTCCGAGGCACCGTACACGCGCCGGGCGACCGTCTCGATCTTCGCCTTGATCGACTCGCCGTCCTCGTAGAGGAGGCGGAACTCGTTCGGCTGATCGGCCGCGGCGACGACCGCCTCGGCAAGCTCCGCGACGCCCTTGCCACCCTTGGCGAAGCCCTCGCTGACGGCGGCGGCGAAGGCACCGCCCTCGCCGGCCAGGCGCTTCACCAGCTCGACCTCCTCGTCGGTGTCCTCGGGGCGGCGGTTGACGGCGACCACCGCCGGCACCCCGAACTCGGCGACGATCCCGAGGTGGCGGTGGAGGTTCGCCATCCCCGCCTCGATCGCGCCCGTCCCGCCGGCGCCGTCGACCGCCTCGTCCCCACCCCCGTGGTGCTTCAGCGCCCGCACGGTGGCGACCAGCACCACGGCGCTGGGCGCGATCCCGCCGGCGCGGCAGACGATGTCGAAGAACTTCTCCATCCCCATGTCGGAGCCGAAGCCCGACTCGGTGATCACGTAGTCGCCCAGCTTCAGGCCGAGCAGGTCGGCGATCAGCGAGGAGTTGCCGTGGGCGATGTTGGCGAAGGGGCCGGCGTGCATCAGGCAGGGCTGGCCCTCCAGGGTCTGGATCAGGTTCGGCTTGATCGCGTCCTTCAGCAGCACCGCCATCGCCCCCGCGGCGCCGAGGTCCTCGGCCGTCACCGGCTCGCCGTCGCGCGAGTAGGCGGCGGTGATCTTGCCCAGCCGCCGGCGCAGGTCCTGGAGGTCGCGGGCGACGGCGAGCACGGCCATCACCTCGGAGGCCGCGGTGATGTCGAAGCCCGACTCGCGCGGGTAGCCGTTGGCCGGCCCGCCGAGCCCCAGGGCGACCTGCCGCAGCGCCCGGTCGTTCATGTCCACGGCGCGCTTCCAGGTGACCCGCAGCGCGTCGATGTGATGGGGGTTGCCGTGCAGCATCGAGGCGTCGAGCAGCGCCGCCAGCAGGTTGTTGGCGGCGCCGATCGCGTGGATGTCGCCGGTGAAGTGGAGGTTGAGGTCCTCCATCGGCACCACCTGGGCGAAGCCGCCGCCGGCGGCGCCGCCCTTGATCCCGAAGACCGGCCCCAGCGAGGGCTCGCGCAGGCAGAGGACCGGGTCGCGGCCGATGTAGCCCATCCCCTCGGTCAGGGCGACCGAGGTCGTCGTCTTCCCCTCCCCGGCCTTGGTCGGGGTCATCCCGGCGACGCAGACGAGCTTCGCGTCCGGGCGATCGGAGAGGCGCTCGATCGCGTCCAGCGAGATCTTCGCCTTGTACCGCCCGTAGGGCTCGATCTCCTCGGGCAGCAGGCCGAGTCCCTCGCCGATTGCGTCGATCGGCGCCAGCTCGGCCTGCTGTGCGATCTCCAGGCTGCTCTTCATCTGCTCGCGGTCCTCCTCGGCTCCGGGCTCAGTGGGAGACCGCCGCCGCCCCCAGCTCGGAGACGAGGCGGTCGCGGTAGAAGCGCTCCAGCGCGAACGGCTCGATCAGCTCGGGCGGGCGCCCCTTCGCGGTCTGCTCCGCCAGCGTCTTGCCGACGATCGGCGCCGCCTTGAACCCGTAGGTGCCCCAGCCGGCGCTGAGCAGGAAGCCCTCGACCTCGGTGGCGCCGAGGATCGGGCTGAAGTCGGGGCTGATGTCGCAGAGCCCGGCCCAGCTGCGCAGGATCCGGGCCCGCTCGAGCTGCGGGAACAGCTCCAGCGCGTGCCGCGAGGACTCCTGGAGGAAGTTGAGGGTGCCCTGCTGGCGGTAGGTGGTCCAGGGCTCGATCTCGGCCCCGATCAGGAACTCGCCGCGATCGGTCTGCGAGATGTAGACGTGCATCTGCGAGGAGACGATCACCACGTCGAGCAGCGGCTTCAGCGGCTCGGTGACGAAGGCCTGGAGGATGTGGGTGGTGATCGGCAGCTCGACCCCGGCCATCGCCGCGGTGGTCGAGCTCCAGCCGGCGGTGGCGCTGATCACGGTGCCGGCGGATACGCGGCGCCCGTCGGCGAGCCGCACCCCGGTGGCGCGCCTGCCCGCGCCGTTGCCCCCGCCCGAGACCTCGACCTCGGCGACCTCGCTGTAGGGGTGGATCTCGGCTCCCGCGGCGTCGGCGGCCCGGGCCAGTCCCCAGACGACGGCGTCGTGGCGGATGATCCCGCCCGGCGGATGGAAGAGCGCGCCCATCACCGGGTAGACGGCGTCCGGCTCGATCGACATCGCCGGGGCGAGCTTGCCGATCTCCTCCGGGCCGATCACCCGCGAGTCGATCCCGGCGAGGCGGTTGACCTCGGCCCGCTCGTTCATCACGAACATCGCCCGGTCGGTGTGGGCCAGCGTCAGGTGCCCCTGCTGGGAGAACAGCAGGTTGAAGTTGAGCTCGGCGCCGAGGCCCTCGTACAGCTTCACCGAGGCGTCGTAGAAGCGCGCGCCCTCGGGCGTCTTGTAGTTGGAGCGGAGGATCGTCGTGTTGCGCCCGGCGGCGCCGGAGCCGATGTAGGACTGCTCGAGGACACAGACGTCGGTGATCCCGTGGTCGCGCGCCAGGTAGTAGGCGATCGCCAGCCCGTGCGAGCCGCCGCCGATGATCACCACGTCATAGCGGTCGCGAAGCTCGCCCCTCGGGCGCCACATCCGGCGCTTGCGGAAGATCTCACGCACCGGCCTCGGCCCCCTCCTCGAAGAAGCCCCGCAGGGCCTCGGCGCCGACCGTCGAGCCCCCGAGGTCCTCCACGGCATCGACGAACACGGTCCACACGTAGGAGGCATAGCCGGCGCCGAAGAGGTGCAGGAAGCGGTCCCCGTCGGCGCGCAGGACCATCGCCGGGGTGCGCGCCACCGAGACCGGCGCGAAGGCGCCCTCGGCGAAGCGCTCGGGCCGCAGGTCGAGCGCCGTCGCCCGGGCGAAGACCTCGCGCGCCAGCGGCCCGACGACGGCGTTGGACCCGAGCGCCGAGGTCAGCTCGACGACCCCGGCGGCGGTGCCCGCCGAACCCGCCGCCGAGTCTAGCTCGGCGCGCAGCCGCGCGGTCGCCTCCGGGGCGCTCAGCGCCAGGACCCTCCCAGCGCTCACCGGGCACCACCAGGCGCCGTCCTGGCGCAGGGCCCGCCCGGGCGCCAGCGCGCCGCCGCCGGTCAGCCCGGAGACGATCGAGGCGACCGGCTCGGGCTCGCCCTGCAGCTCGAGCTTGCCGATGTGGGAGAGGTCGGCGATCCCGACCGCATCGCGGCAGGCGGCGGCCTCGCCGGCGCCGTAGCCGGCGACCACCCTCCAACCGGCGCGCTCGGCGAAGCGGGCGCCGGCGCCTCGATGCATCCACTCGATCGGGCTCCGCGCCGGCAGCGCCTCGACGCCGTCGCCGCTCACCGCATCGGGGGCGAGGAACTCGAAGCTCATCCCCGCAGCCGCTCCTGGTCGGGGTCATAGAAGGGCGCCGTCTGCACCTCGGCGCTGATCCGCTGCCCGTCGTCGGCGAAGGTCAGGCCGGCGCCGTCGGTGGCCAGCTCCGCCGGCACCCAGGCCATCCCGATCGAGCGCTTCAGCTTCGGCGAGAAGCGCGAGGAGGTCACCCGCCCGACCGGCCGGCCGTCGACCACCACCGCCGCCCCCTCGGTCGGCACCGCCCCGTTGGCGATGCTGAAGCCGACCAGCTTGTTGCGCTCGCCGCGCTCGGAGACCGACTCCAGCGCCCAGCGGCCGATGAAGTCCTCCTCCTTGTCGAACTTGACGATCCAGGGCATCGCCGCCTCCAGCGGGTTCGACTCGGCGTCGGTGTCCTGGCCGACCAGGATGTGGAGCTTCTGCAGCCGCAGCACCCGCTGGGGCTCGAGCCCGAAGGGGCGGATCGAGTGCTCCTCGCCGGCGGCAAGCAGGGTGTCCCAGAGGTGCTCGGCCAGCGAGCCCGGGCAGTGGAGCTCGTAGCCGAGCTCGCCGACGAACCCGATTCGCAGCAGCAGGCAGGGGACCCCGGCGACCTGGGCGCGCTTGCCGTCGAGGTAGGCGAAGGACTCGTTCGAGCAGTCCAGCTCGGTCAGCCCGGAGAGGATCTCCCGCGAGCGCGGCCCGGCCAGGTTGAAGGCGGAGAGCCCCTGGCTGACGTCGGTCAGCCGCACCTCCATCCCCCACTCCGCCAGCCACCAGGCGAACCAGCTCTCGACCGCGTCGGCGCCGCTCGAGGTCGTGGTCACGTAGTAGGAGTCCTCATCGAGGCGGCAGATCGTGCCGTCGTCGGTGATCCGGCCGGCGTCGTCGCCGAGCACGCCGTAGCGGATCCGGCCCGGCTTCAGGTTGTCGAAGCGGTTCGGGTAGAGGCGGTTGAGGAAGGCGCCCGCCTCCGGCCCGCTGACGATCAGCTTGCCGAGGGTGGAGACGTCGATCAGCCCGGCCGAGTCGTGGACCGCCATCGTCTCGCCCTCGGGGTCGCCGTAGTCGTAGGGCCGCCTCCAGTCCCCCGCCCAGAGCACGTTGCCGCCCAGCTCGCGATGACGGCCGTGCACGGCCGAGCGCTTGGCGGGCTCGTAGGGGCGGCCCGCGAGCGCCCCCATCGGCACCGCCGACCAGGGAGGGCGGGCGGTGGTCAGCCCGACCTCGGCCTCGGTCGTCCCGGTGTGATCGGACATCTGCCGGATCGAGGCGAGCTGGCACATCCGCCCCTGGCAGGGCCCCATGGTCACGGTCGTGTAGCGCTTCAGCAGCTCCAGCGAGTCGAAGCCCTCGTCGATCGCGTAGTCGATGTCCTTGCTGGTGACGTCCTCGCAGAGGCAGGCGAAGCACTTCTCCGAGCCGCCCCGCGCCCCGGTCGCCGCCCGGGGCCGGGCATCGGCGCCCTCGCCCCCGCGTCCGTGAGCCTCCAGCGCCTCGCGCTCCGACTCCAGCCGCCGGCGTGCCTCCTCGTCGCCGAAGCCAAGCGCCAGCGCGGCCTCGGCTCCGGCGACCGCCCCGGAGGCCTGCGCCTGCTCGGGCGAGGCGTGCCCGGCAACCGCTCCGGCCGCCGCGATCCCCGGCGGCTCCTCCTGCGGCAGGTATGAGCCGCTCGGCCCGTCCCAACGCGCCTTCGCCCCGGCCTGAAGCAGCAGCGAGGTCGCCGGGACGGTTCCGCCTGAGACGGCGATCAGGTCGCAGTTGAACCCCCGCTCGCTGTCGGCGACGAGCCGGCCCTCGCCGTCGAGCTCGGCGATCACGGCGCCCTTGACCTGGCGGCGCCCGAGCGCGCGGGCGACCGTGCGCCCCCGCAGGTGCGGGATCCCGGCCTCCCGCAGCGCGGCGAGCAGCGCGTCGCCGGAGCCGTCCGGTCGGGCGTCGGCGACGGCGGCGATCTCGACGCCGGCCGCGTGCAGGGCCAGCGCGGAGTGCAGGCCGCGGTCACCCGTGGTCGCGATCACAGCGGTCCTCCCCGGGCGCACCCCGTAGAGAGCCGCGAGGCGCTCGGCGCCGGAGCAGAGCATCACGCCCGGCATGTCGTTGCCTTCGAACATCAGCGGCTGCTCGATCGAGCCGGTGGCCGCGACGTGGCGCGCCGCGCGAACCTGATGCAGGGTGCTTCCGCACCAGACCGGGACGATCCCGTCGAAGAAGCCGAGCGCGGCGGCAGGCGCCAGAACCTCGACCCGGGCCTCAGCGAGGCTCTCGCGCAGGGCGCGGGCGGCGCCGGCGTCGTCCGGACGGGCGAGGGCGCTGCCGCCCAACTCGGGCCCGTCGTCGACGAGGACGACGTCAGCGCCCAGCTCGGCCGCCCCCAGCGCCGCGGCGATCCCGGCGATCCCGCCGCCGATCACCAGCACGTCGGCGTGGCGGCGGCGGTACTCGGTCCGCCACTCGCGCTCCGCCTGGCGGCGCCGCAGCCTGCCGAGCCCGGCCGCGTTGCGGAGCACCTTCTCGTACAGCGGCCAGAGCCGCCGCGGCCTGATGAATGTCTTGTAGTAGAAGCCGGGCGGGGTGAGGCGGGTGCCGAACAGGTCGGTGGCGCGCATCGCGTCGAAGTCCAGGGACGGGCTCGCGTTCATGTGGGCGACCTCCATCCCCTCGCGCACCGGCTCGGTGCAGGCCCGCACCCCCGGCCAGCCGTCGACCTCGACCAGGCAGTTGGGGCACTGGCCGGCGCAGCAGAGCAGGCCGCGCGGTCGGTGGTACTTGAAGCTGCGCGAGATCACCCGCCGGCCCGAGGCGTGCAGGGCGGAGCCGATCGTGTCGCCCTCGAAGGCGCTCACGCGCTTGCCGTCGAAGCTGAAGGAGATCTCGCGGCGGCGATCGATCCGCTCGCCCGGCTGCGGCGCGAGTCTGCTCGTGCTCATTGCTCCCCGCTCCCCGGCAGCCCGACCCAGCGCACCTCATTGGTGGTGGTGTCGCGCTCGGCCAGGAACCATTCGCGGCAGCCCGAGCGGTGATACCACCACTCGCGCTGGACCCCGGCGACGTTGCGGCGGAAGTAGTTGTAGGCGCCGAGCTGGCGCTCGGTCGGCTTGCTGGTCGGCCGCGGCACCACCTCGCCTCCGAAGGCGAAGTCGGTCACCTCGCGCTCGCCGCAGTTCGGACAGGTGAGCAGGAATGACATCGGATAGGCCCGGTGGCGTACACTAGACAAATTGGTACAGAGGCGCAAGAAGGCGCCGCCGAGGCCGGCGAAGTCTCGGAGTCCGGCGCAGGGCACCTGAAAGGTCCATCTATGTCCAGGCCTCACATAGATGCGGGGAAATGCTGGGCCGCCGCCCCATTGCAGCGCGTCCGGCTATGTGAGATATACCCAACATGAGCCAGAAGACCCGCCCCACTGAAGACGATGTCCGCAAGCTTGTCGCCGACGAAGGCATCGAGTTCCTGTTCGCCAACTTCGTCGACATGCACGCCAGGCCCAGCGCCAAGCTGATCCCGGCGGTGGAGATCGACGGCCTGTTCACCGACGGCGCCGGCTTCGCCGGTTACGCGGCCGGCGACATCGGCCAGCAGCCCAACGACCCGGACATGCTCGCGATGCCGGATCCGGGCTCGTTCACGAAGCTGCCCTGGAAGCCCAACGTCGGCTGGTTCGCCTCGGACGTCACGGTCGAGGGCGAGGAGTGGCCCTACTGCCCGCGGACCATCCTGCGCCATCAGATGGAGCGCTGCGAGAAGGCCGGCTACCAGTTCCTGATCGGCTACGAGCTCGAGTACTTCCTGGTGCGAAAGACCGAGGACGGCGGCATCGAGCTTGCCGACAAGCTCGACGACCTCGAGCAGCCCTGCTACGACATCCGCGCCCTGACCCGGTCCTTCGACTTCGTCTCCGAGGTGATCCGCAACGTCAACTCGCTCGGCTGGGAGCTCTACGCAACCGACCACGAGGACGCGAACGGCCAGTTCGAGCAGAACTGGGCTCCGGCCGATCCGCTGACCTCGAGCGATCGCGCCGTCTTCTACCGCTACATGGTCGAGGCGATGGCCCAGGAGCGGGGACTGATCGCGACCTTCATGCCGAAGCCGTTCGCGCATCTGACCGGAAACGGCTGCCACATGCACATGAGCCTCTGGGACGGCGACACGAACGTGTTCCTCGCCGACCCCAAGGACGACAAGCGCGGGCTCGGCCTCAGCGAGAAGGGCTACCACTTCCTCGGCGGCCTCAAGAAGCACGCCAAGGCCTACATCGCGCTCACCGCCCCCACGGTCGGCTCCTACAAGCGGCTGGTGATCGGGGCGCCGACCAGCGGGGCCACCTGGGCGCCGGCCTACGTCACCTACGGCTGGAACAACCGCACGGTGATGCTCCGCATCCCCGATCACGGACGAATCGAGGACCGTACCGTGGACGGCTCCTGCAACCCATACCTCGCCGCGACGGCCGTGCTCGCCGCCGGGCTGGACGGGATCGAGAACGGGATCGACCCGGGCGACCCGAGCACCGGCAGCATGTACGAGACGAGCGTCGAGGACCGCGAGAAGATGGGGGTCGAGACCCTGCCCGAGAACCTGCTCGACGCGATGCGCGAGCTGGAGCAGGACGAGGTGCTCCGCGAGGCGCTCGGCAAGGTCCCCGGTGGCGACTACATCGACTACTTCGCCAAGTGCAAGCGGCGCGAGTGGCAGCGGGCCCACGAGCAGATCACCAAGTGCGAGATCGACCGCTACCTGCAGCTCTCCTGAGAACGAGGCGCGTCGATGTGCGGAATCGCCGGCCTCTTCTCCAAATCGAGTAGCGTCGAGGAGAGCCTGGGCGCCCACCTGAGCGCGATGCTGGCCCAGCTCGCCGAGCGGGGGCCCGACAGCGCCGGGGTCGCGATCTACCGCGACCCCGCCCCGCCGGGATCCTGCAAGGTCTCGCTGTTCTCGCCCCAGCCGGATTTCCCCTGGCCGGAGCTGGCGATGGAGATGGCGGGGAGCTTTGGCGCCGTCGGCGAGGCCGAGGTGATCGCCTCCCACGCCCTGCTGATCGTCTCCGGCGACCCGGGCGAGGTCCAGGCCTGGATCGCCGAGCGCCACCCTGAGCTGCGGGTGATGAGCGTCGGCGAGCGGATCGAGATCTACAAGGAGGCCGGCGACCCGCGCGAGTTCATCGCCCGCTTCGGGCTGGAGGATGTCTCGGCGACACACGCCCTCGGGCACACCCGGATGGCGACCGAGAGCCGGGTGACGACCGAGCACTCCCATCCCTTCTCGACCGGGCTCGACCTCTGCCTCGTGCACAACGGCTCGCTCTCCAACCACAACCGGCTGCGCTCCTTCCTGCGCGGCGAGGGGGTCAGCTTCCAGACCGACAACGATTCCGAGGTCGCTGCCGGCTACCTCACCTGGCGCCTCTCAGAGGGCGACGACCTGGAGACGGCGCTCGAGGGCTGCCTCTCCGACCTCGACGGCTTCTACACCTTCGCGGTCGGGACCGCCGACGGGTTCGCGGTCCTGCGCGACCCGATCGCCTGCAAGCCGGCGGTGATGGCGGAGAGCGAGGACTGGGTGGCGATGGCCTCCGAGTACCGCGCGATCGCCGCCCTCCCCGGAGCCGAGGACGCGGAGCTCTGGGAGCCCGAGCCGGGGCGCGTCTACTCCTGGCAGCGAGCGAGGGTAGCGTGAGCGCGACCGGGCTCGCCGCCGAGACCGTCGACCTGGCCGGGACCGACGTGCGAGAGCTGAACCAGCGCCTGCACGACCTCGCCGGAGGGGAGCCGAGCCGCTGGCAGGTGCACAACCCCGGTGGCGCCCACGCGATCGCGGTCGGCCTCGACTGCGAGGCCGAGGTCGAGATCGACGGGCACGTCGGCTACTACTGCGCCGGGATGAACAAGCTGGCGACAGTCCGGATCGCCGGCAACTGCGGCGTCGGCGTCGCCGAGAACATCATGTCGGGGACGGTGGTGGTGGACGGCGACGCCAGCCAGTCGGCGGGAGCCACCGGCCGCGGGGGACTGCTGGTGATCAGGGGCAGCGCCTCGGCGCGCTGCGGGATCTCGATGAAGGGGATCGACATCGTCGTCCACGGCTCGATCGGCCACGCCGGCGCGTTCATGGCCCAGCGCGGCAACCTGGTGGTCTGCGGCGACGCCGGCGAGGGCCTCGGCGACTCGATCTACGAGGCGCGGATCTACGTCCGTGGCGAGGTCGCCGGCCTCGGCGCCGACTGCATCGAGAAGGAGATGGCCGACGAGCACCGCGCCGAGCTGGCGGAGCTGCTGAAGCGCGGCGACGCCGATGCCGACCCCGCCGATTTCCGCCGCTACGGCTCCGAGCGCAAGCTCTACAACTTCCAGATCGACCACGCGGGCGCCTACTGATGACCGAGTTCGACGCGCTGGCCAAGGAGGAGGGCTTCCGCCCCGAGCAGGCGGGGCGCTGGCGCCCCGGCCTGCGGGAATCGGCCCTGTTCGACCGCAACGCGATCCACGAGATCCACCGGATGGCGCGGGAGGGGATCTACGACATCCGCGGCTTCGGCGCCAAGCGCCGCGTCCCCCACTTCGACGACCTGCTCTTCCTCGGCGCCAGCGTCTCGCGCTACCCGCTCGAGGGCTACCGCGAGCGCTGCGCCACCGACGTCACGCTCGGCACCCGCTTCGCCTCCGAGCCGATCCACCTGGAGATCCCGATCACGATCGCGGGGATGAGCTTCGGGGCCCTCTCGGCGCCTGCAAAGGAGGCCCTGGGGCGCGGCGCCAGCGCGGTCGGCACCAGCACCACCACCGGCGACGGCGGCATGCTGCCCGAGGAGCGCGACCACTCCGAGATGCTGATCTACCAGATCCTCCCCTCGCGCTACGGGATGAACCCCGACGACCTGCGCCGCGCCGACGCGATCGAGGTGGTGGTCGGCCAGGGCGCCAAGCCGGGGGGCGGCGGCATGCTGCTGGGGCAGAAGATCTCCGACCGGGTCGCCGAGATGCGCGACCTGCCCAAGGGTGTGGACCAGCGCAGCGCCTGCCGCCACCCGGACTGGACCGGCCCCGACGACCTCGAGATCAAGATCGGCGAGCTGCGCGAGATCACCGATTGGCGCAAGCCGATCTACGTCAAGATCGGTGCCACCCGCACCTACTTCGACGTCGCGCTCGCGGTCAAGGCGGGGGCCGACGTGATCGTCCTCGACGGGATGGAGGGCGGCACCGCGGCCAGCCAGGAGGTGTTCATCGAGCACGTCGGGATCCCGATCCTGGCGGCGATCCCCGAGGCGGTCCGCTCGCTCCAGGAGCTGGGCATGCACCGCAAGGTGCAGCTGATCGTCTCCGGCGGCATCCGCTCGGGTGCCGACGCCGCCAAGGCCCTGGCGCTGGGGGCCGACGCGGTCTCGATCGGGGTCGCCGCGGTGATCGCCCTCGGCGACAACTCGCACGAGTTCGAGTCCGAGTACGAGGAGATCGGCACCTCGGCCGGCTACTACGACGACTGGCACGAGGGCCGCGACCCGGTCGGGATCTCCACCCAGGACGAGCGGCTCGCGCGCCGCTTCGACCCCGAGCTGGGCGGGCGGCGGCTGGGCAACTACCTGCGGGCGATGGTGCTGGAGGCGCAGACCCTGGCACGGGCCTGCGGCAAGTCCCACGTGCACAACCTCGAGCCGGAGGACATGGTGGCGCTGACCCTCGAGGCGGCGGCGATGGCCAAGGTGCCGCTGGCCGGCACCGATTGGATCCCGGGCAAGGACGGCCGAAGCTGAGCCGCAACCTCGTAGAGCTCGTTCGCCGACACCACGCCGAGCAGGCCCCGACAGCACTCGACGTCCTCAAGGGGGCGATGGAGGCGCGGGGGGAGATCACCGACGAGGACCGCGAGCGCGCCGCCCAGCTCTCCGGGCTGCCCGAGGCGGCCGTCCACGGCGTCTCGACCTTCTACGACGACCTCCTGCAGCCGCGGGGTCGCCGCCACGTGCGGGTCTGCACCGGCACCGCCTGCTTCGCCGCCAGCGGCGACGAGCACGTCCGCGAGCTGCGCGAGGGCCTCGGGCTGGAGCTGGGGGAGCGAGGCGCCGACGGCGAGGTCTCGCTGGCCGAGACGGTCTGCCTCGGCTTCTGCCACTCCTCCCCGGCGGTCCGGGTCGGCGACACCGTGGACGCCGGTCCCGGGGCGATCGGGCGGGTCCTCGCCGCGGAGGAGGTCGAGGCGCCCGAGCCCCCGTGGCAGAGCACGCTCCCCGAGCCGGTGCTCCTGCGCCCCGGCGACTACTCGGGCCTGCGCCGGGCACGGGAGGAGATGACGCCGCCTGAGCTGCTGGAGGAGGTCAAGGCGGCGAATGTCCGCGGTCGCGGCGGCGCCGGCTTCCCGGCCGGGCCGAAGTGGGAGTTCGCGGCGAAGGAGGCGAGCGAGGAGAAGTTCGTGGTCGCCAACGGCGACGAAGGCGACCCCGGCTCCTACATCGACAAGTACCTGATGGAGCAGAACCCGGCCCTCCTGATCGAGGGGATGGCGATCGCCGCACACGCGGTCGGCGCCGCCCACGGCTTCGTCCTCACCCGCTCCGAGTACCCGCGCTCCAAGCCGCTGCTCGAAGCTGCCGTCGCCGAGGCCCGGGAACAGGGTGCCCTGGAGGACTTCGACGTCACCGTCCTCGAGGGCGCCGGCTCCTACGTGGTCGGCGAGGAGACGGCGCTGCTTGCCTGCCTCGAGGGACTGCGCGGGACGGTCTCGGCGCGCCCGCCGTTCCCGGCGCAACGCGGGCTCTACGGCTTGCCGACCGTGGTCAACAACGTCGAGACCCTCTGCAACGTCCCCTTCGTCGCCCTGCATGGCGCCGCCGCCTACGCCGAGCTCAGCCCAGGCGCCACGCCGGGCTCGAAGCTCGTCTGTTTCAACGAGCGCTTCGCCCGGCCGGGGGTCTACGAGGTCCGCTTCGGAACCCCCGTACGCGAGCTCTGCGAAGAGCTCGCC
Source organism: uncultured Actinomycetes bacterium (assembly GCA_963725315.1). Taxonomy (GTDB): domain Bacteria; phylum Actinomycetota; class Thermoleophilia; order Solirubrobacterales; family 70-9; genus JBBRHQ01. The sequence continues at coordinate 272,613 of CAVRYA010000001.1, forward strand.
GGCGGCCTGGTCGAGGGCGCCGAGATCAAGGCGGTGCAGATCGGCGGCCCCCTGGGGGGGATCCTGCCCGCGCACCTCCTCGACACGCCATTCGACTTCGACCAGCTGGCCGAGCAGGGGTGCATGGTCGGCCACGGGAGTATCTTGGGTTTTGACGAGGGGACCGATATGAGGGACCTGGCAACGCATCTGCTTCGCTTCGGCGCCCACGAGAGTTGCGGCAAGTGCTTCCCCTGCCGTATCGGGCTGCGCCGCGCCCATGAGGCGTTCGCCCGCCCCGAGCCGGTCGACCGCGAGGCGCTGGAGGATCTGCTCGAGGTGCTGGAGGTCTCCAGCCTCTGCGCCCATGGCGGGGGGATCCCGGCTCCGATGCGCAGCCTGCTCGCCCACTTCCCCGAGGAGCTGGGGCTGGCGTGAGCGCGATCACCGTCGATGGGCGAGAGGTCGACTTCGAACCGGGCGCGACGGTGCTGGAGGCGGCGCGGGCGGCGGGCGCCAGCGTGCCGACCCTCTGCTTCGACGACCGCCAGGCTCCCTTCGGCGCCTGCCGGGTCTGCCTCGTCTCCTCCGAGGGGGCGGTGCTGCCGGCCTGCACCACGCAGTGCCGGGAGGGAATGGCGATCGAGACCACCGATGAGCGGGCGCGGCGGGTCGCCCGGGGCGTGGTCGAGCTGGTCCTCTCCGAGCTGCCCGAGCCGCCGGCGCCGCACACCGAGCTGGCCGAGGTCGCCCGCGCGCTCGACGCCGGCGAGCCGCGCTGGAGGGGCGAGACCCACCATCCCCGCCACGACCTCGCCCACCCCTACCTGGCCTTCCGCCACGAGCTCTGCATCTCCTGCGGGCGCTGCGTGCGCGCCTGCGACGAGGTGCAGGGGACCTTCGCGCTGACCGCGACCGGGCGCGGGTTCTCGGCCAACATCGCCGCCGGGTCTCGACCACGGCTTCCGGGAATCGGCTTGCGTTTCCTGCGGCGCCTGCGCCGATACCTGTCCCACCGACGCGATCACCGAGCAGACCCTGCTCGAGGAGGTGATCCAGATTCAGTGAGCGAAGATCGCTTCGATTCAACCGTGACCACGACCTGCGGCTACTGCGGGGTCGGGTGCAGCCTCGAGGCGCACGTGCAGCGACGGGCGGATCCGCTCGATCGGCCCGCGCCGACGGGCCGGCCAACCACGGTCACACCTGCCTCAAGGGACGCTTCGCCCACCGCTTCTCCCGCCACCGCGAGCGCCTCAGCACGCCGCTGATCCGCGAGGGTGGCGAGCTGCGCGAGGCGAGCTGGGATGAGGCGATCGGGCTGATCGCCTCGGAGCTGGGCCGGATCAAGGCCGACCACGGAGCCGACGCGATCGCCGGCCTCGCCTCCTCGCGCGCCACCAACGAGGACTGCTACGTGATGTCGCGGCTGATGCGCGCGGCCATCGGCACCAACAACATCGACAACTGCTCGCGGGTCTGCCACTCCCCCACCTCCTGGGCGCTTCGCAAGTCCTTCGGGCTCTCCGGCGCGACCGGGAACTTCGACGACATCGACCACGCCGAGGCGGCGATCCTGATCGGGGTCAACCCGACCGCCGGGCACCCGGTGGTCGGGGCGCGGCTGAAGCAGGCGGCGCTGCGCGGCTGCCGGCTGGTGACGATCGACCCGCGCCGGATCGAGCTGGCCGACTACGGCGCCCTGCACCTGGCGCCGCGGCCGGGGACCAACGCCGCGGTGATGCTCGGACTCGCCCACGTGGCGGCGCGCGACGGCTTCCTCGACTCCGAGCTTCGTCGCCGAGCGCACCGAGGGCTACGAGGCGGTCGAGGAGCTGCTCGAGCAGTACTCGCCCGACGCGGTCGAGGAGATCACGGCGATCCCCGCCGCCGATCTCGAGCGTGCGGCGCACATCTACTGCGAGGCAGGCGAGGCATCGATCCTCTGGGGCCTTGGGGTCACCGAGCACAAGTACGGCTCCGAGGTGGTGCGGCTGATCTGCAACCTGGCGATGATGACCGGCAAGGTCGGCCGGCCCGGCTCGGCGCTGCTGCCGCTGCGCGGCCAGAACAACGTCCAGGGCTCCTCGGACATGGGGGCGCTGCCCGACACCTACACCGCCTACCGCCCGGTCGGCGACGAGGAGGTGGCGCGCTCCTTCGAGGCAGGCCTGGGGCGTGCCGCTCTCGCGCCAGAAGGGCTACACGATCCCGCAGATGTTCGACGCCGCGGTCGAGGGCCGGCTGAAGGCGATGTACATCTTCGGCGAGGACGTCGCCCAGACCGACCCCAACACCGCCCACGTGGTCGCGGCGCTCGAGTCGCTCGAGTTCCTGGTCTGCCAGGACATCTTCGAGACCGAGACCAGCAAGTACGCCGACGTGATCCTGCCCGCCTCCTCCTTCCTGGAGAAGGAGGGCACCTTCACCAACGCCGAGCGCCGCATCCAGCTGGTCCGCCCGGCGCTCGACCCGCCCGGGGAGGCCCGCACCGACTTCGCGATCATCACCGAGGTCTCGCGGGCCCTGGGGCACGAGATGGGCTACGCCGACCCCTCCGCAGTGATGGACGAGATCGCCGCGCTCACCCCCCACTTCGCCGGGGTCAGCTTCGAGCGGCTCCAGGAGCGCGGCCTGCAGTGGCCGGTCGAGCCCGACGGCACCGACGCGACGATCCTCTACGCGGAGCGATTCGACAAGCCGGACGGCCTGGGGCGCTTCGCGCCGATCCCCTACAAGCCGCCGGGCGACGCGGCCGACGACGACTTCCCGCTGATCCTGGTCACCGGGCGGGTGCTCCAGCACTACAACGCCGGGACGATGACCCGTCGCACCGCCAACCTCGAGCTGGTCGACCGCGACTGGCTCGAGGTCCACCCCGACGACGCGGAGCGACTGTGGATCGAGGACGGCGGGGTGGTCTCGGTGCGCAGCAGGGTGGGCCGGATCGAGCTGCACGCGAAGGTCACCGAGCGGATCGAGCCCGGCCACGTCTTCACCAGCTTCCACTTCCCGGAGGCCCGCACCAACCTGCTGGTCGGGAGCTCGGCCGACGTCAACACCTCCTGCCCCGAGTACAAGGTGGTGGCGGTGGACGTGCGACCGGTGGCGGAGGAGCCGTCGGAGAGGCCCGTGATCGGGGTCGCCGGTTGAGCGACCGGATGGTCGCGACCGTCGAGTGCGAAGGTCGCACCGATGAGGTCGCGGTCGAGGACCCGCTGGAGATCCGCGTCGACGGCGAGCCGCTGGCGGTGACCATGCGGACCCCCGGCCACGACGAGGAGCTGGCGCTCGGCTTCCTGCACGGCGAGGGTCTGATCGATCGGCGCCCACGAGGCCGGCCCGACCGAGGACTTCGCCTCCAACGTCGTCGAGGTCGCCGGGCCGCTGCTGCGTGATCCCGGCGCTCGGCGCTTCTACACCACCTCCTCCTGCGGGATCTGCGGCCGCGGTGCCCTGGAGGAGGTGGCCGTGGGGCCCCGGTCGCGGCGGAAGGCCCGCAGGTCTCACGACGCTGCTGGCCGATCTACCGGAGCGGCTGCAACAGCCGGCCTTCTACCGCACCGGCGGGCTCCACGCCGCGGGCCTCTTCGATGCCGGCGGCGAGCCGGTGATCGTCCGCGAGGATGTGGGCCGCCACAACGCTCTCGACAAGGTGATCGGGTGGGCGCTGGGCGAGGGGCTGCTCCCATTGGGGGGCCGAATGCTCTGCGTCAGCGGCCGGCTCTCCTATGAGCTGGTGCAGAAGACCGCGGTGGCCGGCGGCCCGATCCTGGTTGGGGTCGGTGCTCCGAGCTCGCTGGCGATCGAGCTGGCGGCCGACCGCAATATCACCCTCGGCGGCTTCGCCCGCAAGGGCAGTATCAATGTCTACTCGGGCACTCACCGGCTTGCCTGAGCCCGATGGCCGTCTCGGCTGGGGCCTGGTCTGACCGGCAAGTCGCCACTCCATCCGCCTCGCTCTTGTGAGAGTTCTCTCATCCGGTCCTTAGGCCGACCTAAGCCTCTGCGGCCAGGATCGACGTTCGATGTACCGGGAGACCGACGGCATCGCCCGAGACGGGGTCGTGGGAAACGCGCGTGTGACCGGCGGCACGGCGGCGATGCTGCTCATCCTTCTGGCGATCGAGGGGGCGACGATTCCCTTCATTGGCCCTCTCGTCGGGCCTCACATCTTCATCGGAATGCTGCTGATACCGCCGGTGCTGCTGAAGCTCGGGAGCACCGGCTATCGCTTTACCCGCTACTACTCCGGCGCACCGAGTTACCGCCGCAACGGCCCTCCGCCTCTTGCGCTGCGGGTGCTCGCGCCCGGGGTGGTCCTGACGACGCTGGCGCTGTTCGGGACGGGGGTCGCGCTGCTGATCGCCGGTCCGCACACGGGCTCGCTGACGGTCCTGCACAAGGCCAGCTTCATCGCCTGGTTCGCGCTGATGACCCTCCACGTGCTCGGCCACGTGCTCGAGGTCCCGAGGCTCGCCTTCGCCGACTGGCGGAGCAGAGGGGGTCGCGAAGCCGAAATCGCCGGCTCCGGGCTGCGGCTCATGCTCCTGGGTAGCTCAATCCTCGCCGGCCTCGTCCTCGCGGCGGCGACAATCTCCCTCGCCGCCCCGTGGCTCTCCTCCCTACCAGGCGGCTGATCCCGAATCCCGGCGAATCAATGAGGGCCGCCGACGTCGGGCCACGCGATCCAGGTGCGCGAGGACGTGGCCGCCACAACGCCCTCGACAAGCTGATCGGCTGGGCGCTGATCGGCGGGAAGCTGCCACTGGCGGAGCGGATCCTCTGCGTCAGCGGCCGCCTCCCGTTTGAGCTGGTCCAGAAGGCCGCCGTGGCCGGCGCCCCGATCCTGATCGGGGTCGGCGCCCCGAGCTCGCTGGCGATCGAGCTGGCGGCGGACCGCAACATCACCCTCGGCGGCTTCGCCCGCGAGGGCCGGATCAACGTCTACACGGGCCCTCAGCGCGTCTCGGCCGATCCGGGCGACGGAGCTGAGTCCGCCGGTTGAGGCTGTGATCCTCCCGGCGCTGCATGCCGCGACCCTCAGGGGGCCGGGCGCCGGATCTCCCGAGCCGGGTTGCCGGCGACGGTGGCGCCGGGCGCCACGTCGCGGGTGACGACTGAGCCGGCCCCGACCATCGCCCCTTCCCCGATCCGCACCCCGCCGAGGATCACCGCCGCCGAGCCGACCGCGGCACCGCGCTCGACGGTGGTCGTCATCAACTCCCAATCCTCGTCGCCCTTCAGCCTCCCGTCCTCGGTGGTCGCCCGCGGCAGCTTGTCGTTGATGAAGACCACGCCGTGCCCGATGAAGACCTCGTCCGCGATCGTGATCCCCTCGCAGATGAACGAATGGCTCTGGATCTTGCAGTCCGAGCCGATCTCCGCTCCGGCCTGGATCTCTACGAAGGTCCCCACCCGCGTCCGCGAGCCGATCCGGCAGCCGTAGAGATTCGTGAACGAGCGCACGACCACCTCGTCACCGAACTCGACGTCGACGATCAGCCTGTGGGGGGCGTCGTTGGCCGGCACCGCGGGCATCACCGAGAGGCTCTCACAACCCGATCGCCGGGTCGCCCGAGCGTCCTCCACTCTCGCGTTGACCTCAGCCGGAGTCGCGTCCGGCCCGACCCATCAGTGGCGAACGACCTCGACGCCCCTGACCGTGTCGCGGCGACGATCGACGGTGGCGATGTCGTGGTTGCCGCCCCCGCCGTTGACGTCGTCGGCCGCGCCGTCGTGTGCCTTGATCTTGTCGTCCGCAGCGCCGCCGGAGAGCGTGTCGCGCCCCGGTCCGCCGTCGAGGCGGTCCTCGCCGCCCTGGCCGCGCACCGTGTCGGCGCCGGAGTCGCCGCGCAGGTCGTCGCCCCCGCCGCCGCCGTTGATCGTGTCGCCCCCGTTCCCGCCGAAGACGAGGTCGGCGCCGCCGCGGCCGTTGATCCGGTCATTGCCGCCGCGGCCGCAGATCACGTCGTCGCCGCCGGTGCCGTTCAGCGTGTTGGCCCGGTTGTCGCCGAGGACGGTGCACTTGCGGAAGAAGAAGACGTTGACGTCCGCCGCCCCGGTGGCCGTCTCGGTCCCGCGCTCCTCCGGGTCGACCGTGGCCTCGTAATCGACGTTGAGCTGGTAGTCGCCGGCGGGCAGCACGTCGCTGACCACGAAGCCGCGATGGCGCGGTCCCGACGGGCTGCAATCGCCCCCGCCTCGGGCGAGGAAGCTGCGCTCGAGCGGCCCGGACAGCTCGACGTCGATCTCGGTGCAGTCGTCGTGGTCGCTGTTCTGGGCGTTCAGCGCGCCGGAGAACAGGAACGGCGATCGGCCCGCTGGTCGTGAACTCGACCTCGGCGGAGCCTTCCGAGCTCGCGACCGGCACGCCCGGCGCCGGGTTGGAGCTCTTGGTCGCCTCGTCGCGGAGCCGACCGGTGACGGCGATGTCGTTGAGGGGACCTGTGGGGAACGGCTGGCTCGAGGGGGTCTCCAAGGTCGTGCCCAGCGAGACGAAGGTGTCGGCCTTGCCCTCGGGCCCGCGCAGCACGGCGGGGTGCAGGTTCTCCGAGAAGCCGATGAAGTCGTTGCGGGACTTGTCGCGGCTGCGCTCGTCGGTGGCGTTCAGCGCCTGAAAGGTGTCGATGCTCGCGAAGCTGTCCTGGATCGTCACGTTCGGGCCGGCCGGGCCCGCGCCGCCGAGGGCGGCGCTGGCCAGCACGCCGCAGCCGAGAACCACCATGGCAACCCCTGCAAATGCCGAACGAATGCGCATCCTTCCCCTCCTGCTCGAGTCCTCACGAGCCTAATACCAGCCGCGGCTTTGCGCAACTCGGCAGCGCGCGGGCGAGCCTAGCGTTAGGAACGACCAGGACGGGCTGCTTGGCGAGATGCAGCAATCGTTGGGTGACGCTGCCGAGCAGGACGCCGCCGACCGGCGAGTGTCCGCGTGTGCCGGTGACGATCAGGTCGGCGGAGACCCGCTCGGCGATCTCCGCGATCACCCGCCCTGCGCCGCCGGCCATCACGTCGGCCATCTCGACGCTCGTCGCCAACCCCTGCCCCGCGAGCTCCTCAGCCAGCCGCCTCACCTCGGCCTGGACCTCCTGCTCGTCGGCGCGGATGTCGCCCCCGCCCTTGGCGACGATCCGCTCGTCGATGTGGACGAGGACGAGGCTCGCCCCGTCCCGCTTCGCAAGCTCCACCGCAACCTCGGTCGCTCGCTTCGACGGTTCGGAGCCGTCCAGTGCGAGGGCGATCCGCTCGAACATCGCCTCAGAAGCTAGCCGCGGCCTCCGCAACCCGCGTGACCTCGTCCTCACGCAGCTCCGCGAAGATCGGCAGGGACAGCTCCTCCTCCGCCCACCTGGTTGCGACCGGGAGCGGATCCTCCGAGAGCGCTCCGGCCAGGGCCGGCTGGCCGTCGAGCGCCGGCGAGTAGTGGATGCCCGTTTCGATCCCGACCGAGGCGAGATGGCCTCGGAGGGAGTCGCGATCCTCGCAGCGGACCGGGAGCAGGTGATGGACCGAGGAGGAGCCGCGGTCCTCCAGCATCTGCAGCCACGGCGGGAGAAGCTCACGGTAGCGGCGGGCGTGGTGGCGGCGGCGATCGTTCGCTGCGTCGAGGCCGCCCAGCTTCAGGCGCAGCACGGCGGCCTGGATGCCGTCGAGGCGTTCGTTGAGACCGCGCTCGTGGTGGACGCCGTCGGCCCCGCGACCCAGATCGCGCAGCCGGCGTGCCTTCTCGGCCAGGTCCGGGTCATCGGTGCAGATCGCGCCGCCGTCGCCGAGGGCGCCGAGGTTCTTGCTCGGATAGAAGCTGAAAGCGGCGGCGAGGCCGAAGGATCCCGCTCGCGCTCCGGGCTGGCCCGCCCCGTGCGCCTGCGCCGCGTCTTCGATCACCGCCAGCCCATGCTCGGATGCGAACTGGCCGATCGCGTCCATCTCGCAGAGCTGCCCGTAGAGGTGGACGGGCATGATCGCCGCAGTCCTCGGGGTCACGCAGGCTCGCGCCGAGTCGAGGTCGATCAGGCCATCGCTCTCCCGCACGTCGCAGAGGACCGGCGTCGCCCCGGTGTGGATCACGGCAAGCGCCGAGGCGGCGAAGGTCATCGCCGGCACGATCACCTCCTCGCCCGGCCCGATGCCGGCGGCGAGCATCGCGATCGTCAGCGCGGCGGTCCCGGAGGCGACACCGACGCAGTCGCGAACGCCGACATAGTCGGCGAACTCGGCTTCGAACGACGCGACCTCCTCGCCGAGGATGAAGGCGCTGCGGCCGATGACCCGATCGAGGGTACGCCGCAGGTCGCCCTGGATGGCCGTGTGCTGACGATCCAGGCCCGCGAAGGGAATTCCGTCGCCGGCGCCCGAAAAGGCGGGTGGGCGAGCGAGTTGTTGCTTCGTCGTCACGCTGTCAGAGCAGGCGGAGGGCGCTACCTCTTGCCGCCCGTCTGCTTGACGAACGCAAACCAGGCGGGCTTTGGCTTGCCGGAAGCCTTGAACAGGCCGGATCCGCTGCAGATTGCGCAGGCGCTGACCGGATCGTCGTCCCAGGAGAACCAGTAGGTCCGTCCGATCCTCCACCGGGCCAGGTTCTTCCTCATCATCCCGTAGGCAAGCTGGAGCTGCTTTTTCTGGCCCTGCGGTCCCACCGCCGAGGGCAGCGACCGGTCATGCTCGGAGCCCCATCCGAATTCGTCGATCCAAAGCGGCGTCTTCTTGTCGCCGGATCTCCTCATCAGGGCGCGCGTGTTCTGGATCTGCCTCTTGAACACCTTCACGCTCGCCCCGTAGGGGTGCAGGGCGTAGGCGTCGAAGGCGGACTTGACCCCTTTGACCCGGTAGAGCTGTCTCATGAACGCGATGTCGTTCATGTCCCCGTGGCGCTTCGGCTGGTAGGGCTCTCCGTACAGGCCGCCGATCGCGATCTTCGCACCGGGGTCGACCTTGTCCAGGGTCTCGCGGGAGATCTTCAGCAGGCGCGCGTAGCCGACCGGCGAGATCGGCTTGGTGAACGAGTCGAGGTTCATCTCGTTCCAGAGCTGCCAGTAGCGGACCGGCGAGTATGGGACGTTCGGGGTTTAGCGTCCAGAACGTGCCGTGCGGTCCGTAGCGGGCGACGAGCTGGGCCAGGAACGTGGTCCAGGCGAACTCCTGGGCGGGGGAGCCGACGGGCATCGTCCGCTCCTCCTTGGGGTTGACCCAGTAGGGAGTGTCGTAGATGAAGGGCAGCACGTCGAGGCCGGCCTTCGGCGCGCGCCTCATCACGTATGTCGACCGAGGACCAGCTGTACACCCCGGGGGCGTAGTTCATCCCCCGCCAGTAGACGGGGGTCCGGAAGCTGCGGATCCCCCCGGCCCGCATCCTCGCGAACTCCGCTGCGGACGGAGGGCCCGAGTTGGGGTTTATGCCGAAGAAGTTGGCGGGCAGGCGGGCATGGCGGTGGCCCTGGTGGTGCCTGATCGGCTTCGCGCCCTGCGCGGCCGACCCCGCGACCAGCGCAAGAGCGCAGATCGCGACAACGGGCAGGAGTTTCTTCCGGATCAAGGTTCGCCTTTCCGACCAAGCCTCCGAAAGCCCACCGCCGCCGATCCGCCAAGTCCGGCCACCCTTGCTGGGAGTCGCGCACATTACCGCGCCGCCGACCTCCGATCCGGGCCGTTGCCAGCGCCGTCTCGAACATGCGTTGAGTTGGGCCGAAACGTCCATCGCCTCCGTCGATACAGACCTATGCCCGGTTGCAGAGCGCCGATCGCCGATCTCTCCCCATCGCGGTCGAAGCTCGGGCGTCAGCTGGCGATGTTCGGCTCGCTGCTGGTGCTCGGAGCAGCGGGATCCGGCGCAGTCGCGGCACCTGCCGAGGCGGCGGGGCCTTCGATCTTCTCCCCCCAGAGCTTCTGGAACAGGCCGTTGAGCATCGCAGCCCCCATCGATCCGAACTCGGGAACCCTTGTCCGCGGGTTGGTGGCCGAGGTCGACTCCGAGCTCTCCCGGCACTACGGCCCCTGGATCAACACGAGGGAATACAGCGTCCCGGTCTTCACTGTTGGACCGAACCAGCCCACGGTTCACGTGACGCTGGATCGCAACCTCCCCGAGATGCAGAAAGCGATTGACGCCGTCCCGATACCGCCGGGAGCTAAGCCTTCTGCCGGCACCGATAAGAACATGGTGATCCGGCAGCCGGCCGCAGACACGATGTGGGAGTTCTGGAGGATGGAGATGCGCCCCGACGGCTGGCACGCGGGGGCCGCAGGGGCGATGCGCAACGTCTCGAGCAATCCTGGCTACTACACGCCGGATGCCTGGTTCGGCGCCCAGCCCTGGTGGGGCGCGACGGCGACCGGGCTACCGCTCGTCGGCGGATTGATGACCATTGACGAGCTGCAGCGAGGAAGCATCGACCATACCCTGGCGATGGCGATTCCCCACGCGCGCGCAGGTGTGTGGTCGTGGCCGGCAACCCGTAGCGACGGCGACAGCTCTGACCCGAGTTCGCTACCCGAGGGGGCCCGGTTGAGGCTCAATCCGACGCTCAACCTCAAGAAGCTCAACCTTCCCCCGATGACCCGGATGATGGCTGAGGCGGCCCAGCGCTACGGCGTTGTGATCCGCGACCGGGCCGGAGTGGTCGTCTTTTACGGCGAGGATCCCACTCGCATGGGACGCAATCCCTACCCGGGGATCTTCGGCAACCAGTACCCGGACCAGCTGCTGTCGAAATTCCCATGGCGGTCCCTCCAGGTGCTGAAGCTCGATGCTCGGGGAGCCGGCTAGTCTGGATCGCTTGAGACTCGGACTGCGACGTCGCGCGGCGATCCTGGACGGCTTCGCAAAGAGCGTGACGATCGCCGTTGCCGCGGTCTCCGGGCTCATTCTCAATGCATGCGGACAGCAGCAGGAGTCCGTGCACCGCGCTCCGCAACCCGCCCCTTCCCAAGCCCGCCTGTTCTCGCCACGGAGCTTCTGGAATGCACCGCTTAAGGTCGACGCAGCCATCGATCCCCGCTCTGCGCCGATGGTCAACGGGCTGGTCAACGAGGTGCAGTCGGAGCTCGCCCGCCACTACGGTCCCTGGATCAACACGAGGGAATACAGCGTCCCGGTCTTCACCGTTGGACCGAACCAGCCCACGGTTCACGTGACGCTGGATCGCAACCTCCCCGAGATGCAGAAAGCGATTGACGCCGTCCCGATACCGCCGGGAGCTAAGCCTTCTGCCGGCACCGATAAGAACATGGTGATCTGGCAGCCGGCCGCAGACACGATGTGGGAGTTCTGGCGGATGCGGTCGAGCGCCGGCCGCTGGCACGCTGGCGCTGCGGGTGCAATGCACCACGTATCGACAAACCCCGGCTATTACACAGCGAAGTCTTGGAAGGGTGCCCAAAGATGGTGGGGGGCGACCGCCACCGGCCTGCCTCTACTGGGTGGGCTGATGACGATCCGTGAGCTGCTTCGGGGACGCATCGACCATGCGCTCGCAATGGCGATCCCTGATTCGCGCCGGGGCGTCTGGAGTCGGCCCGCGACCCACGGCGACGGGAACAGCAACAGACCGAACTTACTCCCCGAGGGCGCCCGTCTGAGACTCAGCCCGCAGCTTGACCTGAAAGATCTCAACCTGCCGCCGATCACCAGGATGATGGCCGAGGCGGCACAGCGCCACGGGATCGTGGTCCGCGATCGTGCCGGTGTCGTCGCCTTCTACGGGCAAGACCCCACTCCGACCGGAAGAAATCCGTACCGAAGGCTCTTCAAACACCGTTACCCCGCCGAGCTGCTGGCCGGATTCCCGTGGAACAAGCTGCAGGTGCTGAAGCTGCACCTGCATGGCCCGGGCGGGTAGGAATGTACGCCCATAAATCTGGGACTAGCCTGAGGTCTGATTTCGAAATCGACGCCATCGTCGCACGGCCGGGCGGATAAATCGCCGCGACGCTTCGGCAGATCGAGCCAAGCCGTAGCCTGGCCCCTGGATTAACCGGTGTCCGCCAACTCCGAAGGCCACGGGGCGACAGCGTCGCCCAAGCAGAGCGCTGACAACGGCCTCCGCGGTGCCGGGCGGGTCTACATCAATGAGCATCCCGAGGGGGAAGAGCTGCCGGCGTGTGTGGAAGTCAAGCCCAAAGAAAGGCACCAGTTCCGGACGTCCCTCACACAGGCGAGCCCCCAACCGTCCTGGCGCCCAGCCGTCGTATTTGCGGTTCCACACCTCGATTCCGACAAGAAGCGATGCTGCATGGTCGTCGAGCTGACGCCAGGCTTCTCGTCGTCCCGGGTGAGCGAACATCGCAGCCCCACCCTTCGATGCAGCATCCGCGAGCAGCTCTTTGGTTGGTCTTCCTTCGCCAAGGAAGGGAACATCACCCCAAACCGCTACGTGTGCGAGGTTGGCCGAATCCGAGTATTCGATGCCGGGCACGATTAGAGCACCGTGCTGACTGGCTGCGACGCAGGCTTGTCGATAGGCCTGCCAGCGGTCTTGGTCGAAGCCGCGATCGTGCTCCGTCATCAGCAGGACGTCATAGCCGCGCTTGCCGAACTCCTGTGCCAGGGCAACCACGGTCCAGCTGCCGTCGTAGGACCAGTCTGAGTGGACGTGAGCCGCAGCGCGAATCATGAGTTTGCGGTCGTGCGCTTTCGTCGAATTGCGGCCAAGACCGTCGATACTGTGTCGTCCAGAAGCAGGCCGAGCTCTCCCGGCCGCCAGTTGTATAGGCGGTCGCCTCGATGCCATGACAAGACGTCGCGCACGGTCCCAAAGCGCGAAGGCCAAGGGATCGCGCTTGAACGAGGCCCTCGCATCACAGCAAGCAAATGCACGATCTCGCGCCCCAGGTGGCGGGCGCGCACCGTCTCGCCGCCCGCACTGGTGGGAAGGGGGCCGAGCCGCTCCCCAAACGCTTGCGCGACCGCCCAGGCCGGGTACTCGAGCCCGACCGCCCGCGCGAGCGCCATGCTCCCCCATGCACGTCCGTTCAACTCGACGAACCACCGCGTCCCATCGCCGTCGCAAAGCAACTCGAGCATGAAGAGCCCCGACCATTCAAGGCGAGTCAGCATGCTCTCAGCATGATCGCGCACCTGATCGTCCAACCGAATGGAGACGCAAGCGCTCGACCCAGAGCCCGCCGGGTTCATCATCCTGATCCGACGGTGGGCGCTCCAGGCCAGGACACCCGTCGGTGTCGCGAGCCCGAAAACGCCCTCACCGATTCCCTGAAGCCGGGGCTGCACCATTAGGGAGCAGCCTGGATCGAAGGCTTCCTCGGCACGGTTCAGTTCATCTGCGTCCGCGCACGTGAGCGCAGGGCCGGCGGTCACCAGGCGCCCCGCCCGCTCCTCCGCCGCCACCGCAGGCCGGACAACCAGCGGAAACCGTGCAGCTCGTCCCGGCCTGGCAGGCGCCTCCAGGAATTGGGTATCCGGGACCGGAAAGCCTGCCGCAGTCGCGACATCGCATTGCAACTGCTTATTGAGGGCCACCTCGGCTTGCGTTCCCCTGGGACCAACGAGGACCCAGGGAGTTCCCTCGCAGGCTCGTTGACACAGCCAAACGGCAGCGTCATCGAGCGGCATCAGCGCCCCCGAGTGGGAAGCGTGCATTGCAGCGCGCAGATCACGCAGAGAATCCTCGACATTGCGCTCGGGCGCAGCAATCTGATGCAGCTCGACAGAATCCAACCGGCGCAGGACCGGCGCATAGCCGGCTCGGGTGAAGGCGGAAACCGAGAATCCTGCGCCCAGAAGACTCCACACGCTCTCGATTGCCGCCAGCGCGTCCGCGAAACCGACCATCACCCGTCGCCCCTCGCGGCCCCAAGCCGAGTCCGTCTTGTGCGCCTCTGATCTCACCTCTGCAAACCCTGTCAGACTCGGCTCGATGGGTCTGTTGATCGTCAATGCCGACGACCTGGGACTGGACGTTTCGACTACCGACTCGATTCTGCGGTGCTTCCGGGCGGGGCGAGTCTGCATCCGGAATCAGATGCACCAGTTCAGCGTGCTCGCGATGCGCTTGCCTGATTACATGGTGCTGCGGGGTACCGAGCTGCTCGATCAGCTGCCAGTTGACGCCAACGGCAAGTTCGATCGCAGGGCATTGCTGGTTCTGTTGGCGCCAGGGCGCGAGACCTCGTGAGCGCAGTCTGAGGCCCCAACATTCGTCCGGAAGGTCGCTTCCAGAGCGAATCTGGTCGTTAATGAACCCATGAAGAGGCAGCTCTTCATGTACGACCCCGATATCGGGTCTCGCTTCATTCCCGATCTCCGCGTCCGGATCGAGCACGAATCGGGCGGCTATCTGCTGCGAACCAACGACGCTGGCTTCCGGTGCAATCACGAATTTCGGACTGAACGGGAGCCCAACAAAGCTCGGGCCCTGCTCTTCGGTGACTCGTTCACCCAGGGCACCGGCGTCAACGCCAATCAGAGGTACGGCGAGCGGTTGGAAGACATGGTCCCTGGCTTGGAGGTCTACAACTTCGGCCTTCGAGCCACGGGTCCAGATCAGCATCTAATGGCGTATAGGAGCGTTGGGCGAAAGTTCGATCATGATCTCGTCATAATCGGCCTCTGGATCGAGAACATAGTCCGCGTAGTGTCCCGGTACCGGTACGTCACCTCTCATCGAGGAGGCTCCTTTTGTGCGCCCATGCTGTTCTTTGAGCTCGACGAGGGTGAACTGATACTACGGAATCACCCCGTGCCGCGGGAGTTCATTCCGCTCGCTGACGTACCCAAGGAGGAACGCCGTCACGTTGCCGCTTTGCCTACTTCAGATAGGCGCCCGAAGGCGGCCCTTCTGCAGGCGAGGAACGCGATTGCGGCGCGCATGCACGTACGTCCTGAGGGCCTTCCAGGGTATAGCCGCAGGGAGGTCCTTCCAGGGTATCGTCGCAGTGATACCCCAGACTGGCTGCTCCTCCGCGCAATTCTGCAGCAGTGGGAAGCGGAATCGCACACCCCTGTATTACTCATGCTTATCCCCATGCCACAGCACGTTCGTAAGACAGCAAGTCCCACTAATTACCAGAACAGATTTGGCGAACTCGCGGCGGAGGAGGGACTCGAGGTGCATGACACCCTCGCCGACACTCTCGCTGTCCCCGCCGCCGATCGAAGGTTGTTTCATTATTCCAGCGATGGACATCCGACGCCTGCCTATCACGAGGTCTTAGCGGGCTCGGTAGCCCCCAAGGTAGAAGAGTTGCTGGCGCGAGGTTCCAGTTCGTGACGGCCAACGTTTTAGGCCTATCGGCCTTCTACCATGATTCCGCAGCCGCCCTGGTCCGAGACGGCGAGATTGTCGCCGCTGCACAGGAGGAGCGGTTTACTCGACGGAAGCACGATCCAGGATTTCCTCGTCACGCGATCAACTACTGCTTGGGCGAAGCGTTTTTGGAGCCGTCTGAGCTCGACGCGATCGTCTTTTACGACCATCCTCTCCTCACTCTCGATCGCATCGTCGCCACCATGCGTTCCACAAGTCCGGACAGCGAGGACCAATGGATCGATGCGGCGCCGGAGATCCTTGGCGTTAAGGCCCACGTTGATCGCTATGTCAAACGCGTCCTTGGCTCTGGAGAGACGCCGCTCTTGTTCACGGAACACCACGCGGCCCACGCTGCATCGGCGTTCTTTCCCTCGCCCTTCGCATCCTCCGCAATCCTTACCATGGATGGAGTCGGTGAGTGGGCGACAACCACAATCGGTGTCGGCAATGGGTCACAGATTGAGCTACAGCAGGAGCTCCACTTTCCGCACTCCCTTGGTCTCCTCTACAGCGCATTCACCTACTACTGCGGATTCAAGGTGAACTCGGGTGAGTACAAGCTGATGGGATTAGCTCCCTACGGTGAACCCAGGTACGTAGACCTGATCCGCGAATACCTGATTGATGTCAAAGACGATGGTTCCTATCGCTTGAACATTGGCTATTTCGGGTTCCAAGATTCGTTTGAGATGACGAATGAGAGCTTTCACGAGCTCTTCGGCGGAGCGCCACGCGCCCCAGAGTCTCGCATCGGCCGCCGCGAGATGGACCTCGCAGCCTCGATTCAGGCGGTGACCGACGATGTCGTGCTCCGCACCTCGGCTCATATACGCCGCCAGACCGGCGAGCGCAATCTGGTCATGGCTGGAGGCGTCGCGCTGAACTGCGTCGCCAATGGGCTTCTGGAGCGGGCTGAGATCTTCGATCATCTCTGGCTGCAGCCCGCGGCAGGGGATGCGGGAGGCGCGCTGGGCGCGGCGCTCCTGCTTTCGCATCACAGGCTCGGCGTTCCGCGCGTGCGCGGCTCAAAGAGGGATCGGCAACGCGGCAGCTACTTGGGGCCGAGCTTCAGCAGCGCCGAGGTGGAGAGTTTTCTCACGCTTCACGGCTACCCGGCAACCCGGGTTACGGCGAGCGAGAGGGCAACGTCCGTAGCCGCGGCGCTCGCAGACGGTGCGGTCGTTGGTTATTTCGTTGGACGGATGGAGTTCGGGCCGAGGGCATTAGGCGCCCGGTCTATTTTGGGAGACCCCCGGAATCCCGAGATGCAGGCGACTATGAACCTGAAGATTAAGTACCGGGAGTCATTTAGACCCTTTGCTCCAGCGGTGCTTTCTGAGCGCGCCGACGAGTTCTTCGACCTCAAGTCTGAGAGCCCCTACATGCTCCTCGTGGCGCCTGTGCTTGAGAACAGGCGTAAGGTTGGAGACGAACCGCTGGGCGGCGGTCACTCGGACGACCTGCTATCGACCGTGCGTCGAGTTCGGAGCGACATCCCGGCTGTGACTCACGTCGACTACAGCGCCCGCGTTCAAACGGTAGATGGGAGGTCGAAACCTGATTTCCATGCAGTCATCTCGGAGTTTGAGCGGTTAACTGGCTACGGCCTCGTGGTCAACACCTCTTTCAACGTGCGCGGTGAGCCCATCGTGTGCACCCCGCAGGACGCATACCGCTGCTTCATGCATACCGAGATCGACCTACTTGTGCTGGAGGACTTCATCTTGAAGAAGGAGGATCAACCATCAACAGAGGCCGACGATTCATGGGGAAGTCAATATGAGCACGATTGACGCCGAAGAGGAGAAGCTTCTCCGGGCGTTCTACGCGAAGTGGTTTCCGCTGCACTCGCAGGTCGGAGAGATCGAGGCGCCGCGCCGCGCCGCCGACGCAGAGATAACAAGTGATTCCCCGTCAAGCTACTACCGCGATGTGCCGAAAGCCGGCGATTACATTCATCGTTTTGCGCCGGATACGATCGCTGTAGGCCTTTGCGAGCTATGGGGCGCCGAGAGGGGTTCACCAGAAGAGGACCTTGCAACGGATCTCCAGGTACTAGCGCTTTCGCTGAAGGATCGGTCGGCGGAGATCGATGAAGTCTCGACTTCCTTGTACGTACTTTATTGAACGGTCGTTGCCCAAGGTCACAACCTCCAAGGACCGCCCGCGGGCCGGTCCGATTGCGTCGTCGGTGGCCTGCGGGTCATCGAAAAGCGCCCGGCAGATCGCGGCGGTGGCGTCTCCGCCAACCTCAGGCGCGTCGGCGACAACTTCGAGCTCCACCAGCTCGAAGCCCTCTTTATCCAGCGTCTTTGAATCCAGCTCAGGCATCCTCCGCTCGCCGTTGCGGCGGAAGTCCCATTCGACGCCGAGCAGGGGTGGGCGCTCATCGTCGGTCGCCCACTCCGCGTGTCAAACGTCCTGATCGAGGACCGGCGCCGCGACGCCGCTGGCCGCGTAGAGAGGCGCCTCGACGGCGTCCGTGTCCTCGTAGTCTGGCGTTTCCTCGGCCAGGTCGATCACGTTGACCTCCGGTGGCAGCGGCGAATGGCGACCCGCACGGCTTCGTGGGAGGGGCCAAGCTCGGATGGCCTGACCACAACGGAAGTCCCTGCAGATGAGGCCCTCGAAAACGACGGCAAACTCCCCCTCAACGTCTGTATCGGCAGGGACACCGGAAACCTTTAGCCCCCATTCACGATGTGTCTCCTTTCTTCAAATCCGGCCCTTGCATCGACCCCGAGGTCGGGCGTAGAGTCGCATGCAGCGGACTCTTCAACGATTGGGGGTTCAATGTCAAGCAAGCTTTGCGGGAAGCTGACCTACGCGGGAGTTAGGCCTGCCGCTTCAACAGCTCAGGGAGAGCAGCCCGCTATTCGGCGGGTATGGTTGCCCTCCTGGGCGCATGGCCGACGTCCTGGGCGCATGGCCGACGTGAGGATCAAGGCCATCGGGTGACTCAGGGAGAAGTTCACTGCCAAGAGAACGACCCGGGTGTGGCGCCCGTGCCAATTAGTCCTAAGCGAGCGGGCAGAGTTCAGCGTTTGGCAAATGAGGTGCGCCGCAGGTCTTTCTGGGAATCGTGTCAGCTTGCGGTGGCCCTTCTGAGGGGGGTGCTTGCGCGTAGGAGGTTCGATAGCTGCGGGCCCGGTCTGCGGGTAAAGGGCCGCGTCCATTCCGGCAAGCACAATGGGCGCATTGAGCTCGGGCGACGCGTGTTGCTTTGGTCGGATGCCAGGCTTTCCGCTTCGGGCGCCGATCATTTCGCCCGCCTGACGATCGGAGACAACACCCGCGTGGGAAAGCGCGCCCAGATTCACTGCGGTCAGGAGGTGACAATCGGCTCCGATTGCCAAATCTCTTGGGATGTCGTAATCATGGACCGCGATTACCACAAGATTGACGGCGTAGCCGAAGGCTGCGCTCCGATCCGAATCGGCGATAACGTCTGGATCGGGTGCCAGGCGACCATCATGAAGGGTGTGACGATTGCACCGGGAGCGGTCGTGGCAGCCTGCAGCGTTGTGACGCACGACGTACCGCCCCGCGCGGTGGTCGCGGGCAATCCGGCTCAAGTGGTCCGCGACGAAGTTCACTGGGCACCGTAGCTCCGGTCCCGATGCGACCCGGCCTCTTCGTTCTCCCCGCGGAAGGGAGGCTGGCTAGGAGACCGAGCGCGTCCCCGCCTACCTTCCCAGGTAAGGACAGAGGTGCGTTTGTTGCGGGATTTGCGGTTGACGGGTGTATATGCGTAATGGCTCCCAGCCGGGACAGGGGCTTCCCGACTGCGCTTGTGCGCTCGATGACCATCCTCTGAGTCTCGGGTTTCTCCGGAGACGTAGGCCGCGAACGGATTCCGCTAGCTGCTGGTCTGAGAGACCGTGAGCTCCTTGGCCACAGGCGCATCTAGGACGCCGTGGGTCTAGCTGCCAAGAGACCAAGGCTGTCCGGTTCTGGCAGGTAGACTCGCCCCTCCCCTTTCAGTCGCCTCCCGCTGATCCTCGGCGGGAGCCAATCACGTTTGTCGAGAGCCGCGGGGCGAGCGACCAAAGCTGCGAGCAGGGCATCAAGCGCGTGATCGTAAGCGAGGCACGTTTCGCGTGCGCCCGCCTGCCAATTGAGGAAGTTCGCCTTGGTCTCGATCGACTGGAGCAGTGCATCTCTGGCTTCGCGTTCCTTCTTCGCCCGATCCTTCCTGCCACTGTTCTTGTAGCCGGCCCGTTTCAAGTCTCCAGATCCGCAGCGCGGCCCGGGATAGACCTCGACGACTTCTTCCGCCCCGGCTCGGTCAAGCGCTTGCCCAGGGCCTTGGCCACGGGCGTCCAGGCTGCGGAAGAAGCGCGGCAAATGATTCGCGAGCCAAAGGAAGAGCGAACCCTTGAACAACGCCCATCGACCCCCGTGTTCTACGTGCCACGGGTGACACCCTTCGTGCCGGCATGGCCGAAGAGACCCCCGAGCCATGATCGCAACCGCTGCCTGACGGCAAGAATCAACCAGAACCGGTCGGCGATCGCCTCAGAGAGTCGAGAGAGGCGCCGCCTTGGTCGCAACCCGGCATAGGGAATACCCAGCCGCGCCGCGCGTGCCGCATTGAATGCTTCAGCCCCTTCGGCACCGATAGGCGACTGTGGCCGATACAGAAAGCCTCGATCATCAACCGCATCGTAATAATGGAGGATCAAAGCAGGAGAATGCCCCGAGAGGGCAGAGTCATGCACTGGGACGTGGGTCGGAAAGTTCATCACGACAGGCAATGGCACGAACGGGAGGCTGGATCGAGCCATGCACAATGCGAGGGAGACCTGATCCTCGAAGTAGTGAAGATGCCTCGGGATCACGTGTGAATCGCCCCCAAGGGCCGCCGCCATCTGGAGATGGGCACTACTCCACTCACGCTGAAACTGCCTACACAGCGCACCAGGTACGGTTAGAACCCCGCTATTGAAGCACGGTGTGATCTCGCTGCCCGATGATGTAGCACGAATCTTCGGCGTGGGAATAGGAATGCCCATGGCCCGGTAGAGGCGCCGCCAATCCCCGCGGGAAAGGGGATCGTAGTCAACGGGCTTGGCGCCGATCGCCGAGACAGGTATATGAGGACGCGGATCGCTAAGAACCACTGTTTCGCAGTCAAGCGCGACGAGCACGTCGAAAGAGAATGATTGATGCAGTTCCAACATGCGCAGCTTGTTCGCGGTGTCTCGCCCGAGCATTGGCTCGACGCACCGAGCCTCAGCGCAAAGTTCGGACAGTGCTCGCGCAGCCGTATCGGGCACGTGCCCGACAAAATTGACGACGAAAGGCGCGTCTCGGCAGCTCCCCCCGAATTGCCTAAGCGAGAAAACGAGGTTCTCCACCACGGGCAGGCATTCCGGCGAACTGTCGGTAACGCAGGAGAACAGGATCCTGGGTTCAGGCTTTCGGCTCATGCTCCGCCAAAGCCTCGCACTCGAACGCCACCAGCTGCCAGGCAGGCCTCCCGATATGCGTGCCATCGATCATCATCGAAGCCGCGATCGTGTTCCGTCATCAGCACTGCACCGAATACCACGCTTGTTGAACTCCTTGGCCAAGGGCTCGAGCGACCAGCCTTTGTCATATTGGACCCATCGGAATGATCGCGGATGGCTGCACGGACAGTCATATATCTGTCCGGCGCCTCCCTCGAACAGCGCTCCACTCCTCGACACTGTGCTCGGGTGGCGCAATCGGATGCAACTCAACCGAGTCCAACCTGCGCAAGGCAGGCTTGAGCCGATCCGTGTGAAGGCTGAGACAAAAGACACCGGCCCCAGAATGCTCCACACGCTCTCGATCGCAGCCAAGGCGTCCGCGAAACCGAGCAGCACACGACGGCGATCGCTCCCATGAGCCAGATCCGTCCTGTGGGCGTCAGCTCTCCCCATCAGCGAACCCGGGCAGACTCGTCTCGATACCCCATGGGTCTTCTGATCATCAATGCAGACGACCTGGGGATAGACGTTGCTACCACGGATTCGATTCTGCGCTGCTTCTGGGCGGGGCGAGTCAGCAGTGCGAGTGCCTTGGTTGGGATGAGCGACTCCGCACGCGCGGCGACTCTGGCGCGTGAGGCGAATCTTCCGATCCGGTTGCACCTCAATCTAACTGAACCGTTTTCCGATCCGTCAGTGCCGGCAGATATCCGAGACCGCCAAGCCAGTTTGGCTGGCCATTTTGCCCGCTCGCCGAGCGCATACTGGATCTGCAGTCCGTTTCGGCAACCGATGATCGAAGCTTGTATCCGGGATCAGATGCGCATGTTCGAGCAACTCTACGGTGAAATGCCCCGGGAGATCGACGGACACCAACACGTCCACACTTGCCTGAATGTCCTTTTGGCCCGATCACTTGGCTCGGTCGACGCAATGCGAGCGACTTTCAACCTCCCTCCCGATGACAGGGGACTCGCGAAGAGATACGTACAGAGATCTGATTAACGGCATGGTGCGCCTCCGGTTCGAATCGACACAGCGATTCACGTTTCTTCGAAAGGGCACGATGTGCCGAAGCGCCCCTGACCTGTCGAGCATCGTTGCCCGAGCAAGGACGGAATCGGTTGAGCTGATGACCCACCCGGGCATCGAGGATGAACGCAAGCTACTGCTGTCGGACGAATGGTCCGACGCAATCGCAGGGGTGCCGCTCGGGACATTGGCGGATCTTTGAGATGAGCGCGTTGGCAGACCTCCTCCGCCCCGCGACCCCTGCTCCTCTGCGCAGCGCCGTTCGCGGCTTCCGCCTCGACCGTGGCTTCATGCGGGATCGCCTCTCCCGCCCGGAGTTCGGCGCATACTGCGTCGAGTTGGAGAGCCTGTGGCCCGTGATCGACGCTGCCCATGAGGATTGGGTGCGAGCGACCGGCGGAGTCGAGGTTCGAGGCCATCCTGCCTCCTTCGCAAACCTCAGCCCGGTGTCCAGCAAGCGGCTGTATGCGCTCCTGCGCAAGTTGCAGCCGGAGGTGCTGGTCGAAACCGGCGTCTGCAACGGTGTTTCCACTGCGGTCATCCTGCACGCCCTGGACGCGAACGGCCGAGGGCGCCTCTACAGCGTGGATTTCCCAGAGTTCGCCGACGACCCGAGCACCGAGCATTGGGAAGGCAAGGGTGGTGCTGTGGTCCCTGCGGGTCAGGAACCAGGATGGCTGGTGCCGAACGAGCTCCGTGGACGATGGGATCTGAGGATCGGCCGGAGCCAAGTCGTCCTGCCCCCTCTGATGCGGGAACTCGGCCAGATCGGCTTCTTCATGCACGACAGCGAGCACTCATACGAGTGCATGCAGTTCGAGATCAGACTCGCGGGGGAGCATCTGGTCCCTGGGGCGCCGCTGGTCGTGGACGATGCCAATTGGAACAGCGCCTTTGAGGAATTTGTTCGCTCGCGCGGTCTGCCGTCCTGGGACCTTGACGGCGGAACCTACATGACCGAGATGCCGACTGGCTAATCTGACGTGGCAACCCGGAGCACTCGGGCCGGGACGCCGCCCGCAATGGCTCCGGCGGGCACGTCGTCGGTCACCACTGCGCCCGCGGAGATAACTGCTCCGCGTCCGATCGTCACCCCCTGGAGAACGATCGCTCCGGCTCCGACCCAGACCTCGTCCTCGACGACGATCGGCTCGCTCCTATAGCCGCGTCCGCGGCCCGACTCATAGACCAGTCCGTGGCTACTGGTCTCGAACGAGACGCGAGGACCCACCTGCACGTTTCGACCGATCGAGATGCCTTCCTGGGCGCCTCCGAAGCGGACCTCGGTGTTTACGAATGACCCGGCACCGATCTTGATATGACGCGCGCCGCCGATCGGCCGGATGCTCAGCGGTCCCCAGATGAGGCAGGGTCCCTGGATGTCCATACCCGCCAGCCGCAGCAGTATGTAACGGCGTGGCTCGAGTGTGCGAATTCGTGGTAGATGGTTCGCCACCCAAAGGAAGAATGACTCCTTCAGAACCGCCCATCGCACCTGTGCTCTCTCAGACAATCTAGATCGCAGTAGCGTCGCACGTTTTCCGGCAGACCCTTGGGGGGATCGCGCTCCCCCCGTCATGACTGCAGATTACCCGCTCCCAACGCGAGTCCCGGCATCATCCGTCCAGTCGCCGGGGAGGCCGAAGGTGAGGGTGGAATCCTGCCCGCACGGCCGTAACGCCGGTGTGTATCACTGGTGATCAAGTGAGCCTCAGCTTGCCCCAGACCGATTCGACCATGGCGCGACGCGTGCGGTCGGTTCGGGCTCGTGTGCTGCTCCGGACCCGCATCCGGCGGGCGATGGGGCAGCCGATCTGGCAGCAGAACGCGAGGCAGGCCCGCGCCAGCGCGGATCTGGTGGGGCTGCGCGACGTCAGTCCCGCCGTAAAGCGGATCATCGAGCGGACGAGTCCCTACACCAAGACTCCGTCGGTTCGGGTGGTGGCGCTGTGCCACTCGGTCGATTACGTCGTGGAGCACGGGATCCCGGGGGCGATCGTCGAGTGCGGTCTCTGGCGGGGAGGGAGCCTGATGGCGGCGGCGCTCCAGCTCGCGGAGCTCGGTGTGACGGACAGGCGGCTGTATGGATTCGACACCTTTGCCGGCATGACCTCCCCGACCGTGGAGGACGGGGAGTTCCAGATGAAGCGGTGGCGCAAGGAGGGGGTGCCGCGAGAGCAACGACCGGAGAACCTGGCCCCCGGCACCTCGCTCGAGGGGGTCCGCGACCTGCTGGGGAGGACCGCGTACCCCGAGAAGCAGATCCACCTCGTCAAGGGGCCCGTCGAAGAGACCCTCCCCGGGAACGCCCCGCCTCAGATCTCCGTTCTCCGCCTCGACACGGACTTCTACAACTCGACGCTGCACGAGCTGATTCATCTCTACCCCCGGCTCTCGCCGGGCGGGATCCTGATCGTCGACGACTACGGGGCCTGGAGGGCGCCCGCAAGGCGGTCGACGAGTACTTCGAGGACGTCCAGATCTTCATGCACCGGATCGACCACACGGCGCGGATCGCCGTGAAGCAGGAGTGACGCCGAAGGAAGTGGTTCGGGCGTGACGGAATGCGCCGCCGAGCCAGGACCGCATCCGCTGCCTCACCGCAAGGATCGACCAGAACCGCCGGGCGAGCGATCGACCGATCCGGGCTGAGAGCGGCTTCCCGCGCAATCCCGGATAGGCGACCCCGGTCGACGCAGCTCGAGCAAGATTGAATGCTCGACCTGGGCGGCGCCAGCGGCGACCGCGGTCGATAGAGGAAACCGCTCTGGTCGGTCGCATCGTGGTAGTGGAGAATCAGCGGAGGGGAATCCTCGAGGAGCTCGGCGCAATCGACCGGTACGTGGGTTGGGAAGTTCATCGACACGGGCAAGGGCACGGAGCTGAGACTGGTGCGAGCAAGGCAGAGGGCGAGTGAGAACTGATCTGCGAAGAAGTGCAGATGCCGGGGGATCAGGCGCGAATCGGATCCCGAGGGCCGCGACGACCTCGAGGTGGGCGCTCAGCCATTCCTGCCGCAGTGGCTCGCACAGAGCATCGCGGTACGGTCAGGACACCGCTGTTGAAGCACGGCGGGATCTCCGGCTGGTAGGCGACGCCGGACGTCGACTCGGGGCGCTCCCGAGCGCGCCTAGAGCCGCCGCCAATCGCCCTGGGAGAGCGGGTCGTGGTCGACCGGCTTGGCGCCGATAGCGGAGCCGGGAATATGCGGCGCTGGATCCCCGACCACGACCGTGTCGCAGTCGAGCGCCACCAGGACGTCGAAGTCAAAGGACTGGTGCAGGTCGAGCATGCGGAGCTTGTTCTGCGGCCCACGGTCGCCCAGCGGCTCGACACGACGCGTCTCCGCCCCCAGCTCCGCGAGAGTGCCGTTGCGGCCTCTGCCGGAACACGGTCGACGTAGTTGACGACGAAGCGGGCCGTGCTGCAGCAGCCGCCGAACCGTCGAAGCGAGAGACGAGGCCCTGCACGCTGGAACAGCCATTCGGGATCGCTCTCGGACAGACACGAGAAGAGGACCTTCGGTCGCTGGTCGGCCCCGCTCATCCGACACCTCCGAGCCGGCCCCTGCCACCCAGGGAGAAGAGCTTCGCAGCGACCCGGGCAAGATCCGCCGCGCTATCGACTCACCCAGTTCGCGGTCCCTGGGCAGGATGCCGCCGACCAGGAGCACACAGGATGCGTAGGCGGCTGAGCCCGACAATCAGCGCGACCAGCAGGCCGGCCGGTTGCGCGATCGCGGTATCGAGGAATCGCGAGACGCCGAAACCAGCCAGATAGGCCGGGATCAGGGCGATCATCTGTCGGTGCGGCCAGTAGTGGAAGATGGTGGCCTCGAGGTGTCGGGCGACGTACCTGAACTGGGCGACGAGCTGCACGGCGAAGCCGAGGACCACCGCGGCCGCGGTGCCGGTGATCCCGATCGCGATCGTCAAGGCGACGCTCGCGCCCAGGGTTACCACGAGCCGCACCCCGGAGAGCACCGAGGTGAGGGTCGGGCGATCGACGGCGAGCAGGGCCTGGGTCTGGAAGATCATCGTCGTCGCCAGCGCGGGACGAGCAGCAGCAGCACGAGCGCACCGCTCGCCTGGGAGAAGCCGGGGCCGAAGAGCCCCATGACTCCGTCGGCGGCACCGCCCGCCACGGCGGCGGGAAGCAGCATCACGGTGACCACGTAGCGGGTCGAGTCGGTCAGCGCCCGCTGGAAACCGTGTCGATCCTCGGCCGCCCAGCGCTGGACAAGGGTCGGGAACAGCATCTCTGCCAGCCGAATGTTCAGATCCAGGGTCCGCTTCCCCAGCGTCCATGCGATGTTCCAGGCACCGACCGCTGCGACCGAACTGAACAATCCGAGGATCCAGGTCCCCGCTTCTGCGCTCGCCCCGTCGGCCAGCGATCCGGGTGTGACCCTGAGCCCGAAGCGAAGGATGTCCGGCAGCGTCCGCAGGCCCGCTCTCAGCTCTGGCGCCGGCACGACGAACCTCATCCATCTCCGTACGGAGACAATCCGGTGGATGAGCGAGGTCAGCGCCGCAGCGAGCATCGCGAATATCAGGCACCAGACGGTCCCGGCGATCAGGCTGGCCCCGACGGCGAAGAGTATGAAGGCGACGGCCTGGTGCAGGCGGATCCAAAACAGCTGCCGGCCCGCTCGGAAAGCGGACGAGGGCGCCGTCGATGTTCCAGCCGGTGTTGACGACGATCAGATAGCCGCCGAGACAGACCACGGCGGGAGCGAACAACTCCGGTTGGTCGATCGGACCGTTGAAGAGCAGGTAGGTGATGCCGGCGCCGATACATCGACACCAAAGCGGTGAGCGCAATCGAGAACGCGAGGACGGCGGCGAAGATCCCGGTGATCTCAGGGGAGCGTGGCTGCAGGGGGTTCAGCGCCCTGATCAGCCCGGGCCTCTCTCGAACCGTCGAGAAGAACCAGACGATGCCCATCGGGGCTGTCGCGAGCGCATACTGACCTATCACCTCGATCCCGTACAGGCGCGCGACCAGGATGCTCGACACGATTCCGACCACACCGCCGGCCGCAGCGCTCATCGCAGCGAAACCGAAACTCTCTCGAAACGACGCGCGCTGGATGTCGTTCACATCGACCACGTTGCAAACTCCATGCCGGTTTGACGACGCAGGCGCTCCACCTCCGGCCGGAGCAGTTCCTTCAGATCGCAAGCGGTGCTTTCCCGCAGGATCGGGCGTCCTGACGCTCCGTGAGAGCAGTCGACGAATGGAGGGCGCTGCCCTCTGGCGGATGCCAATCGGCAAGGTGTGTCCGGCAGGCACGAGCGCTCGATCCCAGACGAGCGCGCCGGCCCTTGTCATCGCCTGCTTGTCGCGGCGGGTGTTGAGCTGGCTCTCGAACGCCGGCGAGTGATAGCGGTCATCGACGCCGAGGAAGCTGAAAGTCATTTCCATCGTCTCCTGACGACACCTCCTCAGCTCGTCCATATCGAGCACGAGAAGCTGCTCCGGCGGGAAATAACTCGAGATATCGGTCGACCTGAGTGGCGTACTTGCTGGCACAGACGAGGGGATGATCGGGACGGTCGTAGTCGGCCAGAGCCTCCTCCAGCGGCGTCCGATCCCCGTCCTCCTGTGTCTGAGCCCAGTGGGCGACGATCCTCTCGATGGGGTCGCGCACTATGTAGATCAGCTTCGCTTCCGGGATGATCGAATGTATTCGCCTTGGAACATCAGGGAGATACGGGTAATGGGTGTATGAGGGAGTTGCTTCGCCTCGTACCGGAGCGCTCGGATCGAAGTGCTGCCCATACCACTCGAGTCGTTCGCGCCAGTCGTCACGCCAGAACAGGCGCATCTCCTTTTGCCCCCGATGACTGTCATGGGGGCTGGCCATCGAACAGGTCAGGGTGTTGGTCGAGGTAGAAATGCAGGCTCGTCGTTCCGCATTTCGCAGCACCGATGATCAGCAGGTTGGGTAGAGCCGCTGCCATCACGCTGCATCTCGAGCTGTGTGGCGTCCCACCGGTCGAGCGCGATCTCGACTCTCGGCAATCAACCGGCGAAATAGCGCCCATGCCCCTGCCCTCTGGCGAGCCGGGCCGGCGATCGGGAGTGCCGAGGGCGGGGTGATGACGACATCGACACTGTCGCGGCCGACTCGCGTCCGAGGCGACCGCAGGTTGGGCCCGTCTCGTTCCCAACGGGTCGAGACCTTGCCAATCGACACAACCCCATCAGCCGCGCCGCGGATAGCCGGCATCTCGATCGATACTTCGGAGACGCCCTCCGGCACCCGCAGCTGCGCTCGTCTGCACAGCATCCGAACGGTCAGGAGGGACCCGGTCCTCCGCTGGAGATAGTTGGTTCGAGCCATCTCGCCGAGGGACTGCCACCGCACGTCTCCAAGTCGATCGATCTCCTCAGCGACGGCCCCCAGAAGGTCGGGCCCTTCCGAGAGGTCGTCGTGATGCCCGTAAAGAACGATGGGCTGGCCAAGGAATGCCCTCAGGATGAGATCCTCCCGCGCTGCGCTGAGACTCTCGCGCCGAATCACAGGCAGCCCGCCACTGACCAGCTCAGCGAGCTCCCATCCCGCCACCGGCTTCTCGTGCTCTGGCCTGAACCGCCAGGGGTTTGCGCGATCGATGACCAGGGCTTCGAAACCGAGCCGCAGCATCGCCTCGGTCGTCAACGCCGAGCAGCGCTCGTGCGGCGCCGCCATCACCCGATCGACGTGCAGGCCGGCGCGGCGCTCCAGGCCGCTGACCCGTCGCAACGCCAGGGCCAGCTCTCGGCGAGCCTGGTCAGCTGATCGGAATCGTTCCAGCTCGTGCTTTACGTGAGCGAGCCCGTGAATACACAGCGAGAGCGAATCGGGAGCTTCCGCGAAGACGCGAGCGACTGAGCCGTTCACCGGCCAGGAGTCGAGCGGAACGGAGCCGATCGCCACGTGGTAGCCGTGCTCAGCCGCGTGCGCCGCGAGGGCACGGAAGTCGACGAAGCCGTAGGTCGGCCATCGCAGGTTCGGGTCGTCGATCACAAAGCTCGCTCTCAACGGCGGCCTCGACCACTGGTGCGGTTCGGTCAGCTCGCGCAGAAAGACCGTCAGGGGCAGCAAGGAGAGAAACCGCCCCTCACGGAGCTGCGCCCTGAGCGGCAGGGATGAGTCGTGCTGCGCAGGGCTCAGGGCCACCCTGTGAACCCGGCTGTCTCCCTCACCGCGTCTTGTCCAGACGGGCCCGCTTGGGCCGACGGCCATGACCTGATCTCCGGATTGGACTGTTAGGGGCCTCAGACGCGCGGCGCGGCCGTCGTGGAGGAATGCGCCGCGAAGACACGCATCAAGTGCCTGACTCGATGCGAAGCGGACCCCTGACTGGCCAAACCCGGCCGGTTCCCGTTGGGGAATTCCGGGGGTCGCAATCAGGCAACGACACGCCGGGGGGTCACCTGAGTCGGTGAGAACCAAGGCTCCGTCGAGGCCTCGCACATCCCCCCTCGCCCTCGGCTCGAAGCGAACTGGGAAGACCCTCTCGAGCGCATCGAAGAAGGGTCGATTTTCGTCAAGCTCCGTGCCCGGAGAGACTCCGACCAGGCTCCTGGAGAACTGGGTTGGTTCTGGCCGGGGGCTCACGGGACCCAGCCAGAACTGGAGAGTGCGGCGTCTGGCTTCAGCCGGATCGCGACAGCGGGAGGCGGCTTGCCCAGACGATCCCGGCCCAGGTCCATAGGACGATCGGTGAGAACGGACCCTCGAGGGGAGTGAAGAATATGACGACTCCCCACATGATTGCCATCGCAAGCAGCCCGATGCGCCACGGCACGGCCCAGGGAGGGCCGCGTCGAACGATCGCTCCGCCTATCGCGGCGACGCTGGCCGCAATCCATAGCGTGGCCCCGATCAGGCCCAGCTCGGCGGCGTTGGACAGGTAGGCGTTGTGCACCGGCACCGTGCATTTCGGCCTTGACCCGTCAGTGGTCTGTCTCGCTCCGGCCGGCTGCGAGTCGCAGCTCTGCGCCCCGACCGCCGTCAAGGGCCGGTTGGCAGCCTGCCAGAAGTAAGGGGGGCTGACATCGGTAAATCGCCCCCAGCCGAAACCCAACAGCGGCCTGGCTTCGACCATGCGGAGAGCGGCAGCGTTCAGGTTCTCTCGGTCCCACACGGAGTTCTTGTCGTTACCACGATCGTCGATGCTGGCAGCGAGTCCGGGCACAAGCGAGATCATGAGCACCACGACTAGCGGTATTCCGATTAACGCCGGAGCCAGCAGTCCCCGAACCGGGCGAAAGAAGAGAAGGGTGAGGAAGATGGCCACCACCGCCCCCACCCAAACCCCGCGAGAGAGGCTGAACAGACAGCCTGCAAAGCAAAGGCAGACGACAAGCCAGCAGAACCCCTTGACCAGGGCGCTGCTTCTCCAGGTGGTCGCCGCAACGGCGGCGGCAGTTCCACAGAACAAGAGGGCAATGCCGTTCGCCTCCGCTTCGAGGAAAGGCCCACGGGCCCGACCGAAATGGTAACCAAGGTCGGGATTGATGATGTAGCGTGGGAATACCAAGGCGTGCAGCCCGACGGTTTCGAATAGCGCCGTCAATCCCAGGTATCCGCCGAGCGCGACCAGGACGCCGAGGAAGATCTTCCGGTGCTTTTCGGTGGGGAAGGCGAGTGGGGCGATCGTGAACATCAGGAACGGGGCGACGCCAAAGCGGTCGAAGAGCCGGAAGAAATCGGAGTTCGCGAACAGCGTTCCGGATGCGAGGGCTGAGACGACCGCAAACGCGATCGCCGCCACCAGCAGCCAGTGAACCGGCTCGAGCCGCAGGGCTTCGCGGTGTCGCGCGCCGGGAGCACGAAGGAGAAGCGCTGCAATACCCGCCACGAGCATCAGTCGGTCAGGCGTGACCGGCAAATACCCGAGGGGTCCGAGCTGTCCCCAGTAACCGCCGAATATGGAAAGTGCGACCGAGCCGCTCAGCGTCCAGGCCGGCTCGACGTTCCAGGCGAGGTAGGCAGCGCTGGCGAGACCGAGCAGTCCGAGCAGCATCAACAGCGGCAACGCTCCTCGGTTGACACCGACGGCCGCAATCGCGGCGGCAACGAGGCCAGCGGTCGCCAGCCCGGCGCCGCGCCAGCCCTGCTGAATGCGGGGGCTCTGTGTCGTGGTCAGCCAAAACCGGGCCAGCCGTTGGCGCGGATGCTGGCGAGGGTGGCGCCGACAGCGATGCCGATCAGCAGGCCGATGAAGGCGAGGAGCTGGAGCTTGCTGGTGCGATCGCTCTGGGCCTGTCCCGCCGGGCTCAGGACCTGCAGCCGGCCCGCCGATGCACGACCTTCCTGGCTTGCCTTGTAGGCGGCGCTGACCGCCCCGGCCACCAGCTCGGCCGCGTCGCGAGCTGCGCGAGCCTTATTCAATTCGGCTGACTCGGAGCCGGAGGCCCCCAAAGCCTTCACCCTCGACGTGAGGCGGTTGACCCGTACGGTGGCGGCGCGAAACTTCTTGAGGAGCTGTTCCTGGGCGGCGCCATCGCCATCGTTGACCCCGTTGACGTAGGCGATCAGGGCTGCGCTCGTCGCGTTGGCGAGGGATACCGCGGCAGATGCACTCGAGCTGACCGCCTGGATCCGCACGACCGGGCTGCCCACGGTGGAGGACGCCGTGATGCTGGATCTGACCTCGCCCTGGGGCAGATCGAGCCGGCGGGCGACCCGACGCACCACGCCGGGCGCATTCACTGCCTGGCTGAAACCTGACGCCAGCGATTGGCTGTTGGCGGCGAATCCAGCGAGCCCGGCCGCCCCCCCGGCGCTTTCACTGATCGCCAGCTTGGCCTCTGCGGTGTAGTCCGGGCTTCGGAGAAACCCGGCCGCGATCGCCGAGAGCT
Organism: uncultured Actinomycetes bacterium; assembly: GCA_963725315.1. Lineage (GTDB taxonomy): Bacteria > Actinomycetota > Thermoleophilia > Solirubrobacterales > 70-9 > JBBRHQ01. The sequence goes on from CAVRYA010000001.1 coordinate 304,204, forward strand.
GTGATCAGGATAACCGCTATCGGCGAAGGTCACCCAATGCCATCGGATCGCCTCCCCCACCCCTACCCTCTTCGCGGGAAGCGGCGCCCGCGCGCCCTGGCTGGCGGCCTCCCGCTCCGGCCTGAGCCGGGGCGCCGACCTGGGGAGGGCTTGCCGGGGTGATCGTGATCCCGCCCTCGAGAGGATCGTCCCTCGGTATCTCGTCAGGCTGGCTCATCCTCGCCGCCTCCCCGCCGCGTTGGGGCGACCGCGGGCTGCGCGGCAGCCGCTTCGGGTCGCGGAGGCCCGTTGCTCGCCAGTCGCCTCCGCAGCGAGCGCCGTGCGATCGACTCGGCGGCGCGCATCGAGTCCCCGGCGAGGTGGCGGGGGCCGACCGGCGTCGCGTCGAGCTCCCTCCGCAGGCGGGCGTGGTCGTAGCCCATGATCCCCAGGCGCTGCGGCCCGATCCAATCGAGGTAGCGGCGGCACCACGCCCTGCGCAGGGGGTTGTTGATCGTCTGCCTCCACTTGCTCAGCGGTTCCGCGCTGAGCTGCGAGTAGCGGGCCGTGCCGTGCTTGTCGCCGAGCCGGCCGTTGAGGCTCACCTGGTCGAAGTCTCCGAGCGAGGCAGGGTCGAACCCGAGGCCGAGGAATTCCATGACGCCCCTCCAGCATTCGGGATCCCCCGAGGCGAGGTCCTCAAAGCGGACCGGGTGGACCCGGTCGGGGTGGGTCTGAGTCGAGGAGACCAGCGCCTCGAGGGCGGCGTAGAGGCTGAGCGGGTAGCGGTCGGGTTCCCACCGCCCGCCGGAGAAGGTCTCGACGACCGAGGCGACGACGGCGAGCGGGTTCCGGAAGAGCGCGATGAACCTGGCCTCCGGGAAGGTCCGGGCAAGCTCGGGCAGGAAGTGGGCGTAGGGAGGCGTCTTGTCGAGGAAGTAGCTCGCACCGTCTTCGGCGGCCTGCGCGTAGAGGTCGATTGCGAAGTCGTGCACGGCCCTGCGGTAGGAGTCGAGCCCCGCCGGCAGTTCCCGGCCGAAGTCGGCGATTCCCTCGGCGGCGGTGACGTCCCAGGCGCCTCTGGACGGCAGCGACGCCGTCTCGGTCGCGGCGAGAAAGGGCATCAGCAGCCACGTCTCCGACGCGGTCGAGATCTCGGGAGAGCTGGCGAGGACGCGCTGGACCAAGGTCGAGCCGCTGCGGGGCAGCGACAGCAGGAAGAGCGGTCGGATCGGGTGCGCGGAGAGATTCACTGGTCGATGGGGGGAATGCAGGGATGTGACCGATTTCGGCGATTTCCCTTACTCAATTTTCTCTATCGATACGATCGGGGCAATTCCTTAGCCCCGCCTGGGCGCAGGGATGCAGAACGCCCCGCTGGGCCCCCCTGCCAGCAGCCATGAAGATCGCCTATCTCGTCGGCCACTACCCGTCCATCTCGCACACCTTCATCCTGCGCGAGGTCGAGGGGCTGCGGGCACGCGGCGTCGAGCTCGACACGATCTCCGTCCACCGCGCGGCCGAATCGCAGCTGCTGACCGACGCGGCGGAGCGCGAGCACGCCAGCACCTACACGATCCTGCCTCCTCGCTGGGGGGAGCTGGCTCGGGCCCATCTCTCGGCGTTCGCGCGGGCTCCCTTCGCCTACCTCTCGACCCTGGCCCTTGCGGTCCGCCTCAGCCGGCCGGGGCTGCGGGGTCACCTCTGGCAGCTCTTCTACTTCGCCGAGGCGATGGCCGTCTGGAAGCGGTGCAGGGCCCGGGGAATCCGCCACCTCCACGCCCAGTTCACCAACCAGGTGACCGACATCGCGCTGCTCGTGACCCGCTACGAGTCGGGTTCGAGCCCTCCCTGGACCTGGAGCTTCACCGTCCACGGCCCGGACGAGTTCTACGAGGTCTCCCGCTTCAACCTCCGGGCCAAGGTCGAGAGCGCCGACTTCGTCGTCTGCATCAGCGACTTCGCCCGCAGCCAGCTGATGGCGCAGGTGCCGGAGGAGCACTGGGGAAAGCTGCGCGTGATCCATTGCGGAATCGACCCCGAGGTGTTCTCGCCGCCCGCCGAGCGGAATGGCGCCGGCCGCCTCGATGTGCTCAGCGTCGGGCGCCTGGTGCCCTTCAAGGGCCAGGGACTGCTGATCGAGTCCCTCGCGGCGCTCGCCGCGCGGGGGATCGACGCCCGCGCGACCGTGGTCGGCTGGGGCGAGACCCAGCCGGGCCTCGAGTCGCTCGCCGCGGAGCTCGGGGTCGCGGACCGCGTCACCTTCACCGGCGCGCTCGGCCAGGACGAGATCCGCGCGCTCCTCGAGGCGGCCGACGTCTTCTGCCTGCCGAGCTTCGCGGAGGGCGTCCCCGTGTCCCTGATGGAGGCGATGGCGATGGAGCTGCCGGTGGTCAGCTCGCGGATCATGGGCATCCCGGAGCTGGTCGAAGACGGGGTCAGCGGCAGGCTGATCGCGCCCGGCAACGTCGAGGAGCTGACGGCGGCGCTCGCGGGGCTGGCCGGCGATTCGGCCGAGCGCTCCCGCCTCGGCAAGGCGGGGCGAAGGCAGGTGATCGAGCACTACGCGATCGCCGGCTCGACGGCGCAGCTCCACGCGCTGTTCAGCGAGCGGGTCCCGGCCTAGCGGCGCCGCCATCAAGGACCCTCCTCCGGCTCGCCGGCGATCGTCCGCTCGGCCCGCCAGAGGTGGGTGCAGGCGAGCAGCTTCGCCGCCAGCACCCAGCGGATGTGGGGCAGGCGGTTGCTCCAGTGGCGGCGCCGCTGGAACATGAAGAGGCCGTCGGAGCGGCGCATGTTCCGCAGCGACCAGTCGAACACCCGGCGCGCCGGCTCGATGTAGGAGGGGTCCTCGGTGGCGGCGATCGAGAAGGTCTGGATCGCCTGGGCGACCGACTGGGAATCGATCGGGTAGGTCTTGTGGGAGAAGTACTTCGGGGTGCCGTCCGGGAGGATCAGCTCGCGCCGGTAGAACTCGAGCCCGCGGTGGATCGCCTCCGGCAGGCGCTCGTCGAGGCCGGCGTCGGCGCAGACCCGCAGCGCGTCGAGCACGTAGCCGGTGTGGTAGCCGTCGATCCAGGCCAGATCGGAGCGCTCCTCCCCGTAGAGCCAGGAGCCGTCCGGGCGCTGGCGGGAGAGCGCGTACTCGATCCCGGCCAGCGCCGGCTCGCGGAACTCCTCACCGGCCTCGTGCCGGATCAGCCGGGCGAGCACCGCGCAGACGTGCGTATTGGCGTTCTGGATCGGTGCTCGATCGCCGAGGATGTAGCCGAAGTAGGCGCCGCGGTCGGCCTCGGTCTGGTGGATGTGACGCAGGAAGAAGTGCCCCGCCCCGCGCGCTTCGGCCAGCAGCTCATCATCGCCGGTGCGCTCGTAGGCGTCGAGCAGGGCGTTGGCGGCGAACGCCGTGGCGATCGTGTTGGGGGCGGTCCGCGGGTAGAAGAAGACGCGGGACTGGGTGTCGAAGTGATAGCCCCAGCACGGCTCCTCGAAGCCCTCGCAGCGCAGCTCCCGCAGGGCTCGCACCGACTTCTCGAGCCGGCCTGCCGCGGTCGCCTCGGGCAGGAAGCCGTCGCGCGCGTAGCTCGAGATCACCCAGGCGATCGTCGCCGCGTTGAGCGCCGGCTCGATCCCGAGCAGGGGCCGCAGGTCGAGCGGCGATCGCTTCACCGCCTGGATCACCAGCTGGCGTCCGCGGAAGGTCCGCTTCAGGGGGGTGACCAGGCGGGTCGCGTTCAGCCCCTCGTAGGGGTCGGTGCCAACCCAGCCGTTGCGGTCGCCGTATGCCTCGATCGTCCGCAGGACCTCGAGGATCCGGACCCGCCGCGCCTCCTCGGCGCCCGGGGCGACCGTCGCCGGCACCGCCGGCGCGACCGGGACCGCCTCGGCGACGGAGGCGGCGGCAGGGGCTCCCTCCCCCGCCACCGCGCCGATCCGCCGCCGCGCCGCGCCGAGCAGCCGGTGGCGCTGCTCGCGCCGCGTGAACTCGCGGAAGGACTCGTCGCGGACCTGCTCGGTGGGCCCGAGCGCCGCCCGCAGGTAGCCGAACAGGAAGGCGGCGCCACCGAGCAGCGGCGGCCGCGAGCGCACCGCCAGCATCGCCGATCGCAGCATCGCCCAGGCGAGGCCGTAGCCGACGATGTAGTGGGTCGCTCCGTGCCGGGCGCGTCCGTGAAGGATCCCCTGCCGGCTCCCCATCGGGCGCAGGTGGCGGACCGGGAGGTCGTCGAAGGTCCGGGCGCTGTAGCCGTTCATGCGCCCGTAGGTCACGGTGATCGGATCGGAGCCGAGCCGCTCCGGGATGCCGCCGATCTTCTCGAAGCACTCGCGGCGATAGATCCGGGCGAGGCCCGTGGCGTGGTCGCGGGGCGTCGGGATCGCCTTCCACTCGCCGTCGGAGCGCTCGGTGAGCGCTCCCCCGGCGAGCCCGAGGCCGGGGTCGGCCTCGAATCGCTCCAGCATCTCCGCCAGGAAGTGCGGCGGCAGCACGGTGTCCCCGTCGAGCTTGCCGATGAAGCCGAAGGAGCGCCAGTCGACGTTCTCCAGCGCCCAGGCGTATGCGCGCTCCACCGCCGCCGCCGCGAGGCGGTCGCCGGAGTCCTCGGTGAGGCCGGAGGGAACGGAGAGGACCCGCATGAAGCCGATCTCCCGCTCCAGCTCCCGCAGGCATTCCACGGTCCCGTCGTCGGAGTCGTCGTCGACGACCAGCCACAGGTCCGGAGGCCGAGACTGGGCCGCGACGGCGAGCGCCACCTCGGTGATGTGCTCGGCCTCGTTGCGAACGGGAGAGACGAGCAGGATCCGGGCCGCCGAGCCGCGGCTCGCGCCATTCCCGAGGGCCGCAGCGGTGGGGAGGCTAGAGTCGCTCATAGGCACCCAGCAGCTCGACCTCCGAGCGCTCCCAGACCAGCCCGTCGGCCCGCTCGATCGCCCGTTCGGCCAGCTCCTCCCGGAGCGCCGGCTCGCGGGCCAGCCGGACGATCAGCTCGGCGAACGCGTCGAGGTCCCCGCAGGGGGCATAGAGCGCGGCGTCCTCCGCGGTCCGCCGGGTCTCGGTCAGGCCGAAGGCGACGACGGGACGGCCGGCCGCCAGGTACTCGGTGACCTTGATCATCGTCGAGCGGTGGTTCAGCTCCGAGCAGGGAGCCGGGTCGATGCAAATGTCGGCGGCCGCGATCAGCGCCGGGACGAGGCGATGCTCGACGTGCCCGGTGAACTCGATCCGGTCTGCCATGCCCCGTTCCGAGAAGGCCTCGCTCAGCTCGGAGCGCTCCGGCCCGTCCCCGACCAGGGTCAGCGTCGCCCTCTCGAGGCCCGGCTTCGCCATCAGCTCCGGCAGCGCGAGGACGCCGTCGTGCGAGGCCAGCTCGCCGACGAAGACGAGGCGCGGATCGTCCAGCTCGCCCTCCCTTGCTCGGCTCGCCTCTCTCAGCGTCGCGCGCCGCGGCCCGTTGCGCACGATCGACAGCCTCTCCGGCCGTAGCCCGCGGGCGAGGGCGTTCTCGGCCTGCGAGCGGTTTGTGAAGAGGACCGTCGTCGCCGTCCCCAGGCTGGCTCGCTGGCTCGCCTCGGCGAGCGCCACCAGTCGCGAGGAGCCGAACTTCTCGGCGAACAGATCGGGGAAGAGGTCGTGGTGGTCGAAGACCACCTTGCGCCCGGTCGCCCTGGCGACGAGGCCGATCGGGAACAGCGTGTCGGGAGGGTTGTGGAGGTGGATCACCTCTGCCCCGCGAACCAGCTCGCGGAGGCCGCGCCAGAAGAGCTGCGCGTGGGCCACCGCGTACTCGAGCAGGAACCCGGCGATCCCGCCGGAGGCGACGGGCAGGCGATAGCGGCGGACCGTGACCTGCCCCACCATCTCGACCGCCTTCTGGCCAGCCGAGCGCGGGGCGATCACGGTCACCTCGTGGCCGGCGGCTGCCAGCGACTCCGCCTCGTTCCGCACCCGCACGTCCTGCGGGTAGGGATTGTTCTCGAGCAGCATCGCGACCTTCATGCCGCCACCGGCGCTTCCCTGCGGTCCCGCAGCCAGCGCACCTCGTCGCGAAGGGCCGACTCGAAGTCGCGGCGCGGTTCGAATCCGAGCTCGCGGACCGCGAGCGACGGGTCGACGATCAGCCGCGAGGCCGCTCGCGGGCTCGGCTCCCGCCGGAAGCGCGGCTCGAGGTCCATCGCCGCGGCGACCTCGCGCAGCACCTCCTCGGTGCTGCGCCCGACTCCCGACCCGACGTTCGCGGTCGCCGGGGGCGAGGGCAGCAGGCAGGCGCTGAGGATCGCGGCGGCGACGTCGCTGACGTGGACGTAGTCCTTGACGTCAGTGCCGTCGCCGTGAAGGACCGGGTCCCCGGAGCCCAGGTAGGCGTTGATGAAGGAGGGGATCGCCCGCGGACCGTTCTCGCCGGGGCCGTAGACGGTCGCCAACCGCAGACTCACGACGGACCGCGGTGCGCCCCTGCTCGCGAGCAGCCGCTCCGCCTCGAGCTTCGCCTCCGCGTAGGGGGTCTGCGGGCGCGGAGGGGTCCGCTCGCTCACCGGCTCGTCGTGCCATGCCCCGTAGACGTCGGCCGAGCTGGTGAAGACGAGCCGCACCCCCGCCCGGACGGCGATCTCCCCCACCCCGATGGCACCGGCGGCGTTGACCGCGTGCTCGTGGCGGCGGGCGGCCCGCCGGTCGGGCGGGGGCTGATAGGCGAGCAGCGCGACCGCGTCGGCGTCGGCGAAGTCCGGGTAGAGCGATTCGAGCCTTCTCCGCTCCCACCAGCGGCCCAGATCGTTGAGCTCGAGCCTCGAGTCGCCCTCGAGGCCGCGCAGCCGCCAGGGTGCCTTGGCGCAGAAGGCGCCAACCGTGGCGCCGGCCGCGAGCGCCTGGCGGACCAGGGCGCTGCCGATGAAGCCGTCGGCGCCGAGGACGACGATCCGGCGCCCAGGGGCGATGTCGATCCCGCGTTTCGCCATCGCTACCAGTTGCGCACCGGCTGCGGCTCGGGGGCCGCGCCGATCTCGGCCTGGCGGGAGGCCCAGGCGACGTAGCGCTCGAGGCCCTCGCGGATCGGGACCTCGGCGCGGAAGCCGAGCTCCTCGTAGGCCTTGGCCGTGTCCGCGCGGTGGTGCAGCACGTCCCCCGGCCGGCCGTCCACGTACTCCGGTTGGAGGTGCTCGGCCTCCATGATCTCCAGCAGCAGCTCGCAGACGCGGGCGATGCTGACCCCCTACCCGTGGGCGATGTTGACCGCGTCGCCGACCAGCTCGTCGCGGGCCGCCGCCGCGACGATTCCCGCCGCGGTCTCCTCGACCCAGGTGAAGTCGCGGGTCTGGGTCCCGTCGCCGAAGATCACCGGCCTCTCGCCGGCGCTGATCCGGGAGACGAACTTCGGGATCACCTCGGCGCTGGTGCCCTCGGCGTGCTCCCGCGGCCCGTAGGAGTTGAACGGGCGAATCACGATCGCCGGCAGGCCGTAGGTGCGCATGCAGGCCTGCGCGTTCAGCTCCCCCGCGGCCTTGCTCGCCCCGTAGACGGTGGTCGGCTCCAGCGGGTGCGACTCGCTCATCAGCCCGCCGACGGCCGATCCGTAGGCCTCGGAGGAGGAGACGTAGGCGAAGCGCTTCACCCCTCCCCGGACCGCAGCCAGGGCCGCGACCAGCGTTCCGGTCGCGTTCACGTCGTGGGTCCTCTCGGGATCGGCGAGCGAGGCGCGCAGGTTGTCGCAGGCCATGTGGATGACGATGTCGGCGCCCGAGAGGCAGCGCTGCATGAGGGACTTGTCGAGGATGTCGCCGACCTCGAGCTCCGCCCCCGCCGCCAGGGCGGTCGAGAGGTTCTCGCGAGTGCCGACGCTGAGGTCGTCGATCGCCAGCACGCTGGCGCCGGCCCCGACCAGCCTGTCCACCACATGGCTGCCGATGAACCCGGCGCCGCCGGTCACGACGAATCGCTTCCCGGGAATCCTCATCTAGGAGCCTCCTGCCTCAATTCGCGCCCCTGCGCCCGGCGATCGCCGGAAGCGTCCTGACCAGGAGCCGGACGTCCTGCCACAGCGACCAGTTCGTGACGTAGAGGTAGTCGAGGCCGATCATCTCCTCGAAGGGGATGCTGGTCCGGCCGAGGACCTGCCAGAGACCCGTGATCCCCGGGGTCAGGTCGAGCCGGCGGCGCCCCCAGCCGTCGATCTGCTCGTCCACCGCAGGAGGCATCGGCCGCGGCCCGACCAGGCTCATGTCGCCCTTGATCACGTTGACCAGCTGCGGCAGCTCGTCGATGCTGGTCGCGCGCAGCAGGCGGCCAACCTCGGTCACCCGCGGGTCGCGCTCGAGCAGGAGCCAGGCCGGGTGAGCGCTCTCGGCCCGCAGCGCCGCCTCGCGCTCCTCGGCGTCGACGACCATCGTCCTGAACTTGTAGAGGCGGAAGCGACGCTCGCCGCGGCCGATCCGCTCCTGCGTGAAGAAGACGGGGCCCCGGGAGGTGAGCCTGATCGCCAGCGCCGAGAGCAGCATCACCGGCAGGGCCAGCAGCAGCGCCGCCGAGGCCAGGAAGACGTCCAGCCCGCGCTTGACCAGCCGCGAGGAGCGGGTCAGCATCGGCGGGTTGATCCCCGAGCAGGGTCACTCCCTCGAGGTCGTCGACCTCGACCGAGGAGCCGAGGATCTCGACCAGGTTCGGGACGAGGCTGATCTTGATCTCGAGATCCGAGCAGCGGCGGGCGATCTCGAGGAGCACGTCGTCCTCGAGGTCCTGGAGCAGGATCACCCTGTCGACGCCCTCCGAGCGGCAGGCCCTCTCGAGTCCGGATTCCGGGTCCCCCATGCGGGGGATCCCGTCGATCGAGCCGACCTCGAGGTCCGCATAGCTGCTGGCGATCCTGTGCAGCGCCTCGTGATCGAAATCGGCCTGGCCGTCCGTCTGGTCGGAGTCGAGGTAGCCGATCGGGTCCAGCCCGTACTCGGGGTGCAACCTCATCTTCCTGACCAGCAGGCGCGCCGCCGGTCCGCTGCCGACCAACAGCGCGCGCTCGCTTGGGCTCCATCGAGTGATCACGCCCCGCGCCGACGCCCGGGCGAAGAGGATCCCGATCATCGCGGCGAGAAGGAACGTGACTGCCTGAGCGAGCTGGATGCGATCCGGCCAGGCAAGCTTGGAGTAGGCCCAGAGCGCCAGGGCCCCGACGAGGAGCGCATGAAAGAGCCACGGCACGTCGTCGACGGTCGAGTGGCTGACTCGCTTCGAGTCCCGGTCGTACAGCCGGTAGAGCTTGAACAGGGCGATCCAGAACGGCAGCGCCAGAAGGCTCAGCGCGAAGTCGGCGCCGGCGTGCGGCGATGGGGTGACGAGCAGCAGGGCGATCGCCATCGCGGCGGTGATCGCCAGGGCGTCGGAGGTCGCGAGGGCGCGCCTGGTGATGTAGTCCCGCGATCGCGGGACCGACGCCGAGGGCGGGGAATCGGCCCTGGCGACGGCGCGGATCGCGGCCTGATCGACGGCGCTCACGTGACCACCAGGACCCGTCGGCGGCTCTCGTCCCCGGGCCTGCGCAACCCGTTCGACGGCCTTCCCTGATCGGCGATCGTGGCAATCGCCGCCTTGAGGCCGGCGCGGTCGCTCGCCTTGACCATCTGCCCGCGAACGCCGGCATCGAGGGCGTCCCGGATGTCGGGCGATTCGAGCGAGTTGGACCAGAGCAGGACCGGAACCTGCGGGCAGACCTCGGAGAGGCCCGCGAGGATCTCGCCGGCGTCGATCTCCTCCGAGTCGCAGGCGACGAGGACGAGGCTGAGGTGGTCGCTCTCGACATCCGCGGCCACCAGCGCGGCCGAGGCATGCTCGGCCTCGACGATCCGCTGGTGGGGAAGGGTCTCTTCGAGGAGCGCCCTGATCTCGCCGTCCGGGGGGTCGGTGGCGCCGATCAGGAGCACTGCCTGCATGCGGCGCTCATCCGCGTCGTCGGGGCCTGAGGCCGATGAGTGCTCCACGGTGAGCGGCTGACCGAGCTCACGGCGTGCGCGGTCGGTTGCGGCCAGCGCCCGGCCGAACACGCGACGCCGCTCGATCAGTACCTCGGCTCCACCCTCCCGGAGCGAGCGGTCGGCCGCCTCGGTGAGGGAGACGACGTCGCGGGCGAGCGAGGTCTCGTCCACCAGGCGGTCGCCGGTGCGGATCGCCTCGGCGAAGGCGCCCAGCTCGGCCCCCAGGGGCTCGTAGGTGTCGAGCTTCGGCGCGAGGACGTCGCCGGTGCGATAGGAGAGGTGGTACTCGCCGAAGGTCTCCGGGTCGCGATAGACGACGCCCTGGTCGTAGAGCTTGATCGGCTCCGGGCTGCCGTCGTCGTAGACGGCCATCTTCTCGCTGCCGACGATGACCGTCCTGCGCAGCTTGCTCGGAGAGAGCCAGCTCAGCTCGATGTTGGCGACGATTCCGGAGCTGAACTCCAACGCGACGAAGGCGACGTCGGGAATCCCGTCGACGATCGAGGCTCGGCCGACGGTCCGGACGGTCCTCGGAAGCTCGCCGAGCCAGTAGAGAAGGATCGAGAAGTCATGCGGGCCGAGATCCCAGACGACGCTGACGTCACGCTGGTGCAGCCCCAGGTTGACCCGGCTCGAGGAGACGAAGTAGATATCCCCCAGCTCACCCCGGGCGAGAAGCTCCTTGGCGGCCCGGACGGGGGGGCTGTAGATGAACGTGTGACCGGGCATCAGGACGCAGCCCGCCTCGTCGGCGAGGGCGATCAGCTCGTCGGCCATCTGGGTCGACGGTGCGAGCGGCTTCTCGACGAAGGTGTGCTTGCCCGCCTCGAGGCTCTGGCGGGCCAGCTCGACATGGGTGCCGACGGGGGTGGCGATCAGGACCGCGTCCACCTCGGGGTCCTCCAGCACCTCGGCGTACTCGGTGGTGAAGGAGACGTTGGGGTAGCGGCACCCGAAGCGCTCGAGCCGGTCGAGGTCCTGGTCGCAGCCCCACTTCACCTGCACGCCGCCCATCTCGATCAGGACCCGCAGGAGGTTCGGCCCCCAGTAGCCGAGGCCGATCACCGCCATCACCAGTTCCCCCGCCGGGGGTCGACCGTTTTCGCTCACGGACTGGCGGCCCCGCCGCTCCGGGGCCAGATGCCAGGCCTGCCGCTACCAAAAAACGACCGAAAATCCTCCGAAATTCGCCCCTTCATGGCCCCAGCTATACCATTAGTGGGTAAGCGCCTAGAACAGACGTCTAGGGCGCGGATGGACGGTTCGCTGGGCCGGGGCGCGCCGAGGATCGACCCGGCAACGAGGCGGAAGAGGCTCACGCGGGGCGAGTCTCGAAATGCAACTACCCTTTGGCCATGGGCGCGCTGGCCATGTTGTCGTCAAATGAGGTTCACGACCCGGCACTCCAGATCACGTTCGGGGTCGTTGCCGTCATCATCATCATCGTTGTGCTGGCGCTGGTCATCCGACGCCAACGGGAGCGCCGGGAGCTGAGGCGGGAGGGTCGCCATCCGGAAGGGCCCTGGTGGAAAGGTCCACACGCCTCGACGCAGGATGATCCCGTCATCTACCGACATGGCGACCAATCTGGGGGAGGAGCCTAGATCCGCAGGGGCGGGAGCTCCACGGCCAGCCTTGACTCAGGAGGCGGGGCTCAGAACCCCAGCGCGAACTTCGCGTCCTCGGACAGCGGTCATCAAGCCCGCAGCCCTCAGGACCAGACTCGCGAAAGGAATGCAATGCCCATTGTCCCGGCGAGCAAAAGGGCGAGCCAGGAGAGCTGAACTCGAACCCTCCGGGATACGGCCGCGGCAACGATCAGCGCCATCAGCGCGACAGTCGCTATCGACCAGGGGATCGCAAACCCGAGCGTGTCGGCGGGAGTATCGCCGTACTCAGAGACGTACCCGTTGAACGCCCAGAAGATGAAGCCTGCATAGGCGGCCCAGAGAGCAAAGCAGAGGGCAAAGGCAATCCGAAGCCAGGCCATACACGCCAGATCGGCTCCGCACCGGTTTCACTGAAATGACGGGCGCAGGGCCGGCGCGGCTCCGTTGCGCGTTAAGACCTTCAGGTGATGCTACGGCTGCAGACACACGCGACCGAAGGCCTTGCGGCTCTCGATGTATGCGTGCGCATCCGCGGCTTCCGCAAGCGGGAACGTCCGGTCGATCTCGACTCGCACTTCGCCGTTTGCGACCCGCTCGATGAGGTCGGCGATCATCGCGTGGACGCGGGGGTACTCGGTCATCAGCGCCCCGCCCAGGAAGACACCGCGCAGGGTGTTGTTCTGCGCCCAAAGCTCCCGCGCCTCCATGGCGGAGCCGCCGCGGCCCGCCACCCCCACGCTGACGAGGGTCCCGCGGTAGGCGAGTGCGCCAACGCCGTCGGCCAGGGTCTGGCCGCCCACGGAGTCGAGGATCAGGTCGACGCCGCGGCCATCCGTCAGTTCGCGGGCACGCTCGACGAAGTTTGTGGTCGCGTAGTTGATCCCGTGGTCGAGCCCGAACTCCCGAAGGCGCTCGAGTTTCTCGTCGCTTGACGCCGTCGAGATCACGGTCGCGCCTGCTTGCTTGGCCAGCTGGATCGCGGCCATCCCGACACCGCCCGCACCGGCGTGAATCAGGACCGTCTGTCCCGCCTGGAGGTTGCCCGCGGTGAACAGGCACTCCTGGGCGGTCCCGACCGCGACCGGGACACAGGCGGCTGGCGCCGGGTCCAGGCCCACGGGAATAGGCCAGGTGGAGATCGCGGGAACGGCCCGTTTGGCGGCGTGCGAACCAGCCATGTTCAACGTCACGACTCGGTCACCGGCGGCTCGGTCCTCCACGCCGGCGCCGACCTCGACGACGGTGCCCGCGGCGAGGTAGCCCACGACGTGCGGGACGGAGGGAGGCGGGGAGCCGGCGCGCGCAAGCAGGTCCCCGCCCTCGACGCTGATCGCCTCGACATCGATCACAACGCAGCCATCCGGGCATTCGGGATCAGGCACGTCCTCGTATCGCAGGACGCCCGGGCCGCCGTTCTCGTAGATCACCGCCGCCTTCATGGGTTGAGGCGACTCTATCGCCGACGCTGAGCGGCGCCGTCGCGATTCATCTCGCTCAGAAGCGAAGGGTCGGAGACGGCTCAACCAAGTTGCTCAGAACCCCAGCGCGAACTTCGCGTCCTCGGACATCATCTCCCAGATGAGAGTCGACCTAGGCCCGATTTCGGCTTGACTGAAGCCAAATCAGTCCGAGGAGTTCGGCCCGGATCGCTGGAGTTCGGGGACATATTTCGGGACACGCTCGCTCGGACTTTCTACGCTGAAGCGACGACCGGTCGAGGATCGCCCGTGACCAATGGGCGACAGGAACGCGCTACCGCTCTCACGCGATTGCGAGCGCGAGTCGTCAGACCGCCCGGTCTGGCGTGGCGCTGATGACTCGGACGGCGGTGTCAGTCCGACTCATCGCGGGCGTGCCCGTAGCGCTCGTAGATCACGCGCGAGCCGAACGTCCTGGTCTCGATCAGGTCCAGCGGGACGTCTTCGGCGACCGGCGGCAGGAACGGCGTGCCGTCACCGACGACGACCGGATTGCGGAACATGCGCAGCTCGTCGACGAGGCCGAGCTCGATCGCCGCCGCGGCCAGGCCGGCGCCGCCGATCGAGACGTCCTTGTCAGTCGCGTCGAGCGCTGCAGCAACCTCCTCGGCCACCGACGCCTCGGCGAGCCGGGCGTTGCCCTGGACGCTGTCGAGCGTGCGGCTGAAGACGACCTTCGGGATCGCGCCCCAGACCTCGGCGAACGCGGCCGCCACTTCTGCTGGAACTGGCGCTCGAGGATCCCCGAGCTCGTTGTCCCGCATCGACGGATCCGTCTCCCACACCAGCATCGTCTCGTAGAGCCTGCGGCCCAACAGATAGGCACCGAGCTCGCGTACCTGCTCGAGGTGGAAACGAAACAGCTCGTCGCTGGGGGGGTCCACTCGAACCCGCCCTTGCGGTCGGCGATATAGCCGTCCACCGAAGGGCGGAAAGCGTCGCGAGGTGGGCATGGACGATTGGGGATGGCAGCAGCTTTCTCCATGGCTGGAGTTCCGAGTGAAGTTGCCAATCGGCCCGCTGTTCTGCGTGATCAACGGACCCACCGCCGGTCGTCCGTGGTCGGCGCCCGCCGCCCGAACCCAATTCCGCCGCCTTGCCCAACAAGCGGCTGTCCGTCGACGATTTGCTCCGCATCAGCTTCGCCACGCGCATGCGGTGGAGATGGCGCGCGAAGGTGTTCTCTCAACGTGATCCAACGCCAGCTCGGGCACGCTGACCTTGGGATCACCTCTGTCTACCTACAGGGCATCGACAGCGGGGAGATCGTCGATGTTGTGGACGCTCGTCGAGCTCCTGTCATACCGGCAGCAATCGCGCTCGGGTTGTGAAACGGATCGCACGGGGCCCCCGTCGCTTCGCACGGAAAGCATCAACGCTCTGACTCGCCGGGTGTCGCGATTGACGACCTAGTCGTCGCGGAATAGGGTCGCCCTATACGAGCGCGAGCACAGTGACGCGCACCGGGTGGCGGACGAAAGGACGAGTTTGATGGCTACGTACGTGATCACCCATGAGGTGGACGATGTCGGGCATTGGCTGAGCTCGCCGAAGCGAGAAGAGGTTTTCGGGCCTATCGGCATTACCGTGCGGCCCTTTCACGACCCACAGGGATCCAACAAGGTCGCACTCATCGCCGAGATCCCCGACATGGATGCCTTCCAGGAGTTCATGCAGAGCGAGGCCGCCGCGGATGCGATGAAGTTCGACGGCGTCAAACCGGAGACGGTGCTCGTTCTGGGTGAAGGTCTCTAGCGGAGAAGACTCCGTTAGGAGTACCGCTCTGGACGAGTAGGAGAGCGGAGCGTTCGGTCAGCCAGTGCTGCTTCGCGCGTGTGGGAGTATCCGTCATGCAACGGGACGAGAAGGAGGCGAGATGGCGAGTGCGCGGGAAGTAATAGATCGTCACGTCGCGGCGTTCGGCGCCAAAGATCCGGACGCCGAGCCATGGAGTGAAGACGCCGAGATGGTGACCCCGGCCGGACGGTTTGAGGGTCGGGATCAGGTCCTTGGATTCTTAAAGGTGTTCTGGAATGCTTTGCCCGACGCGCGTCTCGAGATCACCCGCTCGATCGAGGATGGCGCGCTCGCCGCGGCGGAGGGAATGTTGACTGGCACGCAGACCGGTGCCCTTCAGACACCGGACGGAGAAATCCCGCCTACCGGCCGGCGCGTGGAACTTCGCTGGATGGGGATGTACGAAGTGCGCGGAGACCAGCTCGCCTCTGAGCACCTGTACTTCGATCAGGTTGACTTCATGACCCAGCTTGGGGTGATGTCGGCCGCGCCGGCTGAGGAGACTGCTACATAGATTCACAGGCGACGCGACGCATCTGACATCATCTTTGGGGAGGACGGTGATGGCTGGTGGTGTGCCGTCCGCAAACCGGCTCCCCAAGGTGCTTTGCGCTGGCAGCGACGAAGAGTTATGCCCCTCAATCCGCTTGGGTTCTGTCCGACCCTAACCGTCCCGGGCGGTTCCGCTCAAACGCGCGCTCAGTGGCGCCGGGGATCCCCGAGGAAGCGCCCGAGCAGAAGCTGTCCCCCGCCGGCCCCGACCGCTTGGCCGGCGATCACCGCCCTGCCCTTGCCGTCGAGCGCGAGGCTGGTGGCCCCGTCGATGCCAAGGGCGGCGTTGGCGACCACCTGGCCCTTTGTCCCGAAGCTGCGGTCGAGCCTGCCGGATGGGGTCAGTCGCAGCAGCCAGGTGTTGCGGCCGCGGATTCCCGCGATCACGATCTTCCCGTCGCGCCGCCGGGCGAGCGCGAGGCCGACGTCGTCGAGCTTGGTCGGGTTGAGCCGGAGGATGCCGCCGGCGGCAAAGCTCGGATCCAGCCCGCCGTTCGCTTTCAACCGCGCGACGAACAGCTCATGGTCGGACTCGACGCCGCTCTCGGCCTCGCCGGTAAGGAGGATCTTTCCGCCCCTGGCCAGGGCGATGTCGTTGACCTCGCCACTCGGGTCTGCGCCCTCGCCGAAGTCGTGGACGCTGAAGCCGCCGCTGGCGAACCCGGCTGCCGGCAGCCCTCCGCTGCCGAGCTTGGCGACGTAGCCCCCGAGGTCGGAGAGCCCGCCGACCAGGAGCGAGCCGGTGCGGAGCGGGAGGACGGCGCCGGCCGAGTCGAAGCTGCTTCCCGGGACGTGGAAGGTTCTGACCCCGCCCGGGCCGAAGGACCCGTCGCGGTTGCCGGCTGGGGTGAGTCGGATCGCCGCCGATAGAGCTCCGTCGACCTGCCCGACGGCGACGACCCTGTCGCCCGGGGCGGCCGCGACGTCGAAGGCATCGCCGAAAGGTGTGGGCTGGACGACCCTGACCCCGCCGTTGCCGAAGCTTGTGTCGCGGGCGCCGCCGGCAAGGTAGCGGGCAAATCCGAAGGCGTCCTTGCCCGGACCCGGCCCCGAGGCGAGCCCGGCGGCGACGATGCGCCCACGCGAGTCGAAGTCGAGCCCACGCAGGCTGCGGGGGCGGTTGGGGAGGTCGTCAAACGGCTGGATCCTGAGCCCGCGCGGACCGAACTTCCGGTCCGGCCGCCCGTTGGCCTTGAAGCGGCCGAGCAGGAAGCCCCTTGACCCGCCGACACCCCCGGCAGCGAGGATCTTGCCGCTCTTCAGCACCAGCACGTCGCCGAACAGCTCGTTGATCGCGCTCGGCTCGTTGATCACGGTGAAGCCGTCCTTGCCGAAGGAGCGATCCCGGCTCCCGGCTGCCCCCCAGGCGGTTGCGACAATCGCCACCGCGAGGACGACGACTGCACACGTTGCTCCCCGCCCCCTGTTCATCCCGGCCAAACCGTAGCGCGCCCGCGCCTCCTTTGCCAGTGGCGGCTCAGTCCCCGCGGCCGGCGGCGGCGAGGCGCTTGGTTACGTTCGCGGGTGCACTCCGCGCCGCAATGCGAGCAGGCACGAATCGGGCTTTAGAAACCCAGCGCGCGAACTTCGCGTCCTCGGACATCATCTCCCCAATGGGCGTCGATCTAGGCCCGATTTCGGCTTGATGAAGCCAAATCAGTCCGAGGAGTTCGGCCCGGATCGCTGGAGTTGGGGACATATTTCGGGACACGCTCGCTCGGGCTTTCTACGCTGAAGCGACGACCGGTCGAGGATCGCCCGTGACCAACTGGCGACAGGAACGCGCTACCGCTCTCACGCGAAAGCGAGCGTCTCCTCAGGCGCGCAAGAGTGCCCGCTCCGGACGATTTTGGAGAGCAGGGCCAGAACGCCGTCGTGGGCCAGCGTTCACGAATGTCCCCTGAGCCCTACCGGTAGTTTCCACCCCGACCGCGTGACGATCGAGTGGAGACAGAGATGAAGGTCTACATCTGGTGCGACGGCGCTGCCATGCCGAACCCCGGTCCCGCAGGGGCAGGGTACGTCGTCGTGGGCGACGGCGTGCGCTTGCTCGGCTCGGAAGCGCTCGGCGACGCGACGAACAACGTTGCCGAGTACACGGCGGTTCGGAACGCGCTGCGGGCCGCGGCGGACGCGGGCGCGACGTCGGCTTACGTGCGGATGGACTCGTCGGTGGTCGTCGGCCACCTCACTGGGACTTCACGTGCGCGGGACGAGCGCCTGATCCAGCTCAAGGGGGAGGTCGAAGAGCAGAAGGCCCGGTACAAAAAGGGAGGGGTCAGGTTCGCTCGGATTCGCAGGGAGCAGAACGGAGTTGCCGACCAGCTCGCGAAGGACGGCGCGCGGGCCTCGAAGGCGCAAAGCGCCGATCGGCGGCGATAGGTTCCTCATCCGGTCGAAGACCGGTCGCGGTGTCCCGTCAGGGCTCAGCACGACCAGCGAGCGTGGCTCTCCGACGTCGGCTCACCATCGCTTTGCGCGAAGACCAAGCGCCGCCGCGCGCGAGTTCACGCGTGAGGAGGCGTCAGCTCAGCGCAGCGTGCGCTGTCGCTGCTGCTCCTCGCCTAGCGGCGATTGGGGGCGGGCCCTTACGTCGCCGCGGTCAGCACGAGCCTCCCACGTACGTGGCCACCCTCGCTGAGCTCGTGCGCGCGCTTCACATCGGCGAGCGGCATCGTCTCGGCGATCTCCACGCGCACATCCCCGCCTGCCACGAGCTCGGCTATCCGCGCGAGCTGCTCGGACCTCGGACCAATCACGTGCAGCTCCGCGCAGTCAGTTCGCGCCGACGGTGTCGAGCGCGATGTCTGCACCGCTCACAGCCTCGCTCACGTCCTGCTGCGTGTAACCACTGCTTGCATGGACGTGTCGTCCCCTCTAGGACGCGGTCGCGTACTCCGCGTACCCTCCGCTCGTCGACTAGAGGTTGACCGTCGCCATCCCGGCCTCGTCGTAGCGCTTGCCCGCCGCCTCGGGCAGCTCGGCGTCGATCCGGGACAGGTCCTCGTTCGTGAGCTCGACATCGACAGCGCCCGCGTTCTGCTCCAGGTAGGTGCGCCTCTTGGTGCCGGGGATCGGCACCAAGTCCTCGCCCTGCGCGAGCACCCACGCGATCGCCAGCTGGGCGGAGGTGATGCCCTTTTCCGCCGCGATCTCCTCGACCTTGGCGGCGAGCCTCAGGTTCGCCTCGAGGTTCTCGCCGCTGAAACGGGGTCCGGTGCGCCGGAAGTCTCCTTCGTCGAGCTCCTCCGGCGACTTGAAGCGGCCAGAGAGGAAGCCGCGCCCGAGCGGCGAGTAGGGGACGAAGCCGATCCCGAGCTCGCGGCAGGTCGGGAGGACCTCATCCTCGGAATCGCGGGTCCAGAGCGAGTACTCGGTCTGGACCGCGGTGATCGGATGCGCGGCGTGGGCGCGACGGATCGTCTCCGGGGCGGCCTCGCTGAGCCCGAGGTGGAGGACCTTGCCCTCGTTGACCAACTCCGCCATCGCGCCGACCGTCTCCTCGATCGGGACGCTGGGGTCGACGCGGTGCTGGTAGTAGAGGTCGACGTGGTCGGTGCCGAGGCGCTGCAGCGAGCCCTCGATCGAGACGCGGACGTGCTCGGCCGAGCTGTCGGACGGGCCGACGGTGGACATGTCGCCCGGCCTCGCGTTGTCCATCCGGCGCGAAAACTTGGTCGCTATCACGTACTCGTCGCGGCGGCCCTTGATAGCGCGTCCGACGAGCTGCTCGTTGGTCAGCGGCCCGTAGAGCTGCGCTGTGTCGATGAAGTTGATCCCGAGCTCGAGCGCTCGCTGGATCGTGCGGACGGACTCATCCTCGTCGGTGGTTCCGTAGAAGGCCGACATTCCCATGCATCCGAGCCCAAGCGCGGAGACCTCGAGATCGGCGAGTTTGCGCTGTTTCATTTCGTTCCAGCCTTTCGCGGTGGCAGTCGATCAACGATACGCCTCGGAACGCGCCAGACCAGGGAGGATCAGGCCTCGCTACCGCCTTTCTCATGATGCGGGCGTGTGAGCGACCGAGCGTGCACGCCCGCAAGGACGACCAGCACAAACTAAGGGGCTCCACGGAACCACTCCTCCTTCGCGCGAAGAGCGAAAGCAGTCGCGGCCGAGCCGGAGCGAAAACGTTGCAGGCAGCTGTTGAGGTTGTTCTGCTTATAGCAGAATATGCTATGATCTTGGTCATGAACAACCGTGGTGAACTGCTGCGCGAGGTGATGATCGAAACCGACACGACCCAGTCCGGGTTGTCTCGGCTAAGCGGTGTGCACCAGCCGAGCATCAGTCAGATGCTGTCCGGCAAGATCGAGATGAGTGACGAGCAGCTTGACCGTCTGCTCTCCTGCATGGGCCGGCAGCTTGAGGTGGTGCGGCGCCCCGTGACCCCGCGCCTGACTCGCTCCGAGCGCCGCTCTTGGCGGCTTCATCGCCAGCTCTCGACTTATCTCACCCGCGCCCGGCTTGAGGAGTGGCGACCGACTGTCACCAAGAACCTGACCCGACTACACCATGGCGTGCGGGGCCAGCCGCACGAGCGGAACCTGGAGCGGTGGGAGCGGCTGATCGACGATGGCGACGTCCCCGGTCTGCATCGCGTTCTCACCGGCCTCGACCGGGGCTCGATCGAGATGCGCGAGGTCAGCCCCTTGAGCGGCCTGCTCTCACCGGAGGAGCGCCAGCGAGTTCTCGCGGAGCGCTAATGCGGCGCGACCAGCTCGAGCACGCGATCCGAACCGCCTGCCAGATCGTCGGGGCATCCGAGGTGATCGTGGTTGGCTCTCAGGCCATTCTCGGCAGCTACGGAGAGGACGAGCTGCCGCCTGCGGCCACGATGTCGCTGGAGATCGACATCCTTCCGATCGTCGATGACAACGAGGAGACGGTCCGGCTCGGCCGACCTGATCGAGGGCGTCGGCGGGTGAGCTGTCGCCGTTCGAGAGCAGCTGCACGGCTTCAGCATCGACGGCGTCGACCTGGAGACCTCCGCGCTTCCCGACGGCTGGCGCGATCGGCTGGTCAAGGTGCAGAACGCCAACACCGCTGCGCCCTCGGGCGAGCCCCAGTTCATCGGGTGGTGTGTCGAGAAGGACGATCTCTGCGTCGCCAAGCTCTGCGCGTTTCGCGAGAAGGACCGCAACTTCGTCGCGGCCCTCCTCGACGCTGGGCTGGTCGACTCCGGCGAGCTCGCCGAGCGCCTGTCGCAGCTGCCGGCCGAGTTCTCCGAAGCCGGCGACCGGGCCAGCGCATGGCTGGCTGACGCGAGGCGGAGCAGCTCTTGACAGGGCCCGGCGGCTCCGCCCGCCTCGACCAACAAGCCGGCCCGGGAATCCGGGACACGTTTCGGGGCCCGGGCCTCGCGGCGTTCGCCGGCGTCGGAGCGGAAATGGCTTGACTGAGCCGATTAGGTGATGTCAGAAGCCGAGAGCGAACTTGGCATCCTCGGACATCATCTCCGGGGACCAGGCGGGGTCGAAGACCATCTTCGGGTGGACGGCGTTGACTCCCTGGAGGTCTCCGACGAACTCCTTCATCTGCTCGGAGACCTGGGGGCCGATCGGGCAGGCGGGGGTGGTCAGGGTGAAGGTGACATACACGTCGCTCTGCTCGATCTCGACGTCGTAGACGAGGCCGAGGGAGACGAAGTCGAGCCCCAGCTCGGGGTCGATCACCTCCTCGAGGGCCTCCATCACGTCGTCCTCGCTCACCGTCGCTGCTTCGCTCTCGGCCATGCCGACATGGTAGCCGTGAGCCCGATCGGGCTTCTCTAGGCTTTCCGGCGTGGCGATCTTCCTGATCCTGCTCTTCATCGTCGTGCCGATCGCCGAGCTCTACGTGATCATCAAGGTCGGCGCGGCGATCGGCGTGCCCCTGACCCTGGCGATCCTGCTCGCCGACGCGCTGCTCGGCTCGCTGCTGCTGCGCCACCAGGGCCGCTCGGCCTGGCGCCGCTTCAACAGGGCGCTCGAAGAGCGGCGTTTCCCCGGCGCGCGAGGTCGCCGACGGGGTGGCGATCACCGTCGGCGGGACGCTGCTGCTGACCCCGGGCTTCATCACCGACATCTTCGGATTGATCCTGCTGATCCCGCCGACCAGGGCGATCGTGCGCCGGCTCGGGTGGTCACTGATCGGCTGGCGCTACAAGGTCGTCGGCGGCGCCGCGGGCTGGGGGTATGAGCGGATGCGACGCTCCGGGCCGGGCGGGCCGGGAGCGCCTCCAGGCGGCGCGCCGCCGTCCCCTGGGGCCCCCTACGACTTTGAAGGGACCGCCCAGGAGGTGCCGGCGAACGGCAACGGCTCCACCGAGGCCGGGACACACAGGGGCGAGGGTGGCGAGGGCGAGCGGCCGGCGCTCCCGCCGACGTGAGCGGATTCGACCTCCTCGATCCCGATCGCGGGGTCTTCGTCAGCGCCCACTCCGGTCGCGGAGCGGTCGTCTTCCAGGGCTCCGAGGTGCTCGCCGCAGGCGCGGCCGGGAGCTCGCTCGGCGAGGAGCTGCGCTCGCTGCAATTCGGGGAGGGGATCTCGCTCAGCCTCGAGCTCGACGGCTCCGGGCCCTCGGCCCGGATCGGCGGAGGCCCGCTGCCCGAGGAGACGATGACCCTGGCTCGCGCCGAGGGCACCCTGCGCAGCGGCGCCGGAGAGGTCGGGCTCGCCGGCGCCGCCCTCGAAGTCGAATCGCCGCCCGTGCCCCCCGAGCACACCCTTCGGTCGATCGCCGTGGTCCTCGCAGACGGGGCGCTGCTCGCCGTCTCCGCACTGGCGCCCCAGGGATCCGCCGGGCACGGCGACGAGGAGATCGAAGCGGTGATGGCGGAGCCCGAGGCGGCGAGCGAGCCCGAGGACCCGGCCGCAGGGGCTCCCGGGCAGCTCCGCTTCGCCCAGGCCCTGCTCTCGACCGAGTACGACGCCGAGCGCCGCCAGCGGCGGGCCAACCTGGAGCTGTGGCCATCGGACGACTCCGGCGAAGCTCCGGTGCGCGGCGGCGGCACCCTGATCTGCGGCGTCACCCTCGAGGTCGAGGGTCGGCGGATCGACACCGCCTTCTTCCGCTGGTCGATCGACGGCCGCCCCGGCCTCGGCCGCTACGAGATCGTCGGCGCGCGATGAGCGTGACCGCGATCGTCTCGGACTTCGGCGGCGTGCTGACCACACCGCTGGTCGAGTCGTTCGCCGCGGTGCAGGACCGCACCGGAATCCCGATGGAGTCGCTCGGCGTCGCGATGGGCCGGATCGCCGAGCGCACCGGGCGCCATCCTCTCTATGAGCTGGAGACCGGCAGGGTCAGCGAGGCCGTCTTCCTCGAGGGGCTTGCCGACGAGCTCGAGCCCGACCTCGGGCACCGCCCGGAGATGCACCGCTTCAGCGAGATCTACTTCGAGGCGCTCGAGCCGAACTGGCCGATGATCGAGCTGATGCGGGAGCTGGGCGCCGGCGGGCGCACGATGGCGCTCCTCACCAACAACGTCCGCGAGTGGGAGCCGCGCTGGCGGACGATGCTGCCGGTGGACGAGATCTTCGGGACCGTCGTCGACTCGGCCTTCGTCGGTTGCCGCAAGCCCGATCCCGAGATCTACGGGATCACCATGGAGCGGATCGGGCTCGAGGCCTCCGACTGCCTGTTCGTCGACGACGTCACCGACAACTGCGCCACCGCCCGCGAGCTGGGGATGGCGGCGGTCCACTTCCAGCACAACGAACAGGCGATTCCCGAGATCCGCGCGGCGCTCGGGTAGCGAGGGACGAAGGGCCTCGGCCGGCGGGTCCTGTCATGGATGGGACCCACCATTGCCTGCGCTCCACGGCGGGTGCTCGGCAATGGGTCCTCCCATCGATGCCACCCGCCGGAGAGGCCGCTGCAAACTCGCTATCCGTACGCCGCGCAGGGCTCGATCGCCCGAGCGAAACTAGTTGTCCGAGCCGGCGCGGTCCCAGACGTAGAGGTCGACGGCCTCGACCGCCAGCTCCATCAGCCTCGGCGGGGAGAGCCAGTCGAGGACCGTCTCCAGGGCGCGCTCCTCGGTGACCCCCGCGTCGACCGCGTCCTCACCGCGGAAGCCGGCGGCGAGCTTCAGCGCCTCGCGGCGGTTCTCGCCGAGCGAGCCGAAGGCGCCCATCAGGAAGTCCCGGTTGGGGACCGGGTGGGCGACGTCGAGCGAGCCGTGCCAGGCCGCCAGCATCGAGAGGTCGTGCTCGTCGAGCTCGGCCAGCGCCTTGGCGTAGTGGGTCTCCAGCTCGTCGTCGGGGATCTCGTCGACCCAGGCGCGCACCGCCTCGCCGAGCAGCTGGCGCCGGGCCTCGCGGCCGATCGAGTCGGCGATCGCTCGGATCGCATCTGCTGGGTCGACGAAGCAAAGGGCCATCTGGCGGAACCCGTCCTCTCGGGGGTCGATCGGTCCCGGCCAAGATAGAGACGCCATACGACGCCAAACGGGCGCCGCATCGGCCCAGTTTGCGGCTCTCCGGCAAGCCTCCGGCGGCCGATCTCCCGGGCATTCCGTCAGCCGGGGGGCGCCGAGGCCGACCATAAGCTCAGAGTCGAGAGCCGATGCCGCTGAACCTGATCCACGGACCACCCAACTCGGGCCGCGCCGGAATCGTCCGCCGCCGCTTCACCGAGGAGCTCGCCCGCTCGCCGGTGCTGGTCCTCCCCACCCTCGACGACGTCTTCGCCTTCGAGCGCGAGCTCTGCCGTGAGGAGGGTGCGCTGCTCGGCGGCGGCGTCCAGACCTTCGACGGCCTCTTCGAGCAGGTCGCGACGGCGGCCGGGAAGCTCTGTCCGCCGCGGATCCGAGGCGCCCAGCGAGAGCGGCTGGTGGGCGTCGCCGTCACCCGCTCGAAGCCGCGGATCCTGGCCCGCTCCGCAGCGCACCCGGGCTTCGCCGCGGCGGCCGCCCGGCTCGTGACGGAGCTGCAGGCGGCGCTGCTCGATCCCTCGGCGGTCGAGGCGGCGGCATCGGGGCTCGAGGACTCTGCCTATCTGGGCGAGCTGGCGGCGATCTACCGCGATTACGCCGAGCTCCGCGACTCGCTCGGCCTCTCCGATCGCCACACGCTGGCCCGCGATGCGATCGACGCGCTGGAGGACGACCCCGATTCCTGGAAGGCCCGCCCGGTCTTCCTCTACGGCTTCGACGACCTGACCCGCGAGCAGCTCGCGCTGGTGGCGGCGCTCTCGCGCGCCGCCCCGGTCACCGTCGCCCTCACCTACGAGGAGCGCCGGGCTCTCGCGGCGCGTGCGACCCTGCTCGAGCAGCTTCGGGAGCTGGGGCCGGCCGGCGAGGAGACGACCGAGCCGGACCCGGCCAACACTGAGAGCCCGCTGCTCTACGCGATCGAGCGGGGCTTCGGCAACCCGGAGGCCGAGCCCGCCGCCCCCGACGGCAGCCTGGTCATGCTCCGCTCCGCCGGCGAGCGCGCCGAGGCCGAGACGATCGGGGCGGAGATTGCCCGCCTTCTGGCCGAGGGGGAGGATCCCGAGGGGATCGCGATCGCCGCCCGCGACCCCGCCCGCCGCGGGATGCTCTTCCGCGAGGTGCTGGAGCCCTACGGGATCCCGGTCGCGCTCGAGGCCGACGTGCCGGTCTCCGGCACCGCCACCGGCGGCGCCCTCCTGGCCCTGCTGCGGGCGGCGTTCACGACCCGCACGGCGGCCGACCTGCTCGCCTACCTGCGCGGGCCCCGCAGGGGCGGCCCGGGCGACGTCGACTGGCTCGAGCGGACGATCCTGCGGCGGCGGCTTGGCAGCGCCGATCAGGCCGCCGAGGCGTGGACCGAGATCACCGGGCGCGAGCCGGGCGAGTTGGCGCGGCTTCGCTCGGCCGCCGAGGACCCCCCGAAGCTGCTCGCGGCGGTCGCCGAGATCGCCCGCGACATCGCCGAGTGGCCGCTGGCGCGCGAGGAGACCAAGGGGCGGGTGCCCGGCCCGGCC
Source organism: uncultured Actinomycetes bacterium (assembly GCA_963725315.1). Taxonomy (GTDB): domain Bacteria; phylum Actinomycetota; class Thermoleophilia; order Solirubrobacterales; family 70-9; genus JBBRHQ01. Next base: position 329,511 of record CAVRYA010000001.1, read on the forward strand.
GAGGCCGAGGAGCTGCGCGCCGCGGCGCAGATCGCCGCCACGCTCGAGGGTCTAGGCCGCCTCGAGGGCCTCGAGCCGGGGCCCCGCGAGCTGATCGATTCGCTGCGCGGGCTGACGATGCCGCTCTGGCGCGGCCCGGCCGAGGGCCGGGTACGGATCGCCAACCCCTACCGGCTGCGGGCCGGTCGCTTCAGCCACCTCTTCGTCGCCTCGCTCCAGGACGGCGAGTTCCCGCGCCGCGGCGGCGGCAGCCCCTTCCTCTCCGACGCTCAGCGCGCTCAGCTCGGGCTGCCGGAGAGGGCCGAGACCGAGGCGGAGGAGCGCTACCTCTTCTACGCCTGCCTGTCGCTGCCGAGACGAGGGCTCTGGCTCTCCTGCCGGATCAGCGACGAGAGCGGCGGCTCCGAGCAGCCCTCTCCCCTGATCGGCGAGGTGCGGCGGCTGCTCGACCCGGCGCCCCCGCTGGACCCCGAAGAGTTCGACCCGCTCGAAGCCACCCTGGTCCGCAGCCGCGGCCTCGACCAGGTCGCCTTCGCCCCCGGCAGCGCCCCGAGCGAGGTCGAGCTCGCCCGCTCGCTGGCCCTCACCCCGTCCCCGCAGCGCGATCAGGTCCTCGCCGGCCTCGATCTCGATCGGGCGCTGGCCGCACGTGTCCGGGAACGCCTCGCCGCCGCCGCCGAGCGGGAGCGCCGCACCCGCGCGCCCGGCCCGCTCCGAGTCCCGGCGGTGCTCGACGAGCTGGCGGCCCGCCGCCAGTACAGCGGCACCTCGCTCGAATCGTTCGCGGTCTGCTCCTACCGCTGGTTCGTCGAGCGCGAGCTCAGCCCCCAGCCGCTGGGCCCCGTCCCCGAGCCCGTCGAGCAGGGCAACCTGATGCACTCCGTCCTGGAGGCCCTCTACAGGGAGAGGCCGGGCGGGGACCCGGTTCCGCGGCACGATTCCCTCGCCGCCTGGATCGCGCGGGGCGGCGCCCTGGTCGCCGAGAAGGCGGCCGACGCCGGGCTCTCCGGCGACACCCCCGCCGAGCGGGCGCTGCGCCGCAGGGTCGATCTGCTGCTCGCGGCCTTCCTGCGCCGCGAGGCGGCGCGCGACCCGGTCCTCCTCACCCCGGAGCTGCTCGAGGCGACCTTCGGCGACAGCGATGGGGGCGGCAAGCCGCCACTCGATCTCGGCGGCTGGGAGCTGAGGGGGCGGATCGACCGCGTCGACGTCGACTCCGCCGGCGGCCTGGGGCTGCTCCACGACTACAAGGTCTCCTCCAAGGCGACACCCTGCGCGAAATTCTCCGACGAGGGCAAGCTGCAGCTTCCCCTCTACCTGCTCGCCCTCCGTGACCTCTGGGGGATCGAGCCCGCCGGAGGTCTCTATCAGCCGCTTCGCGCGACGCGGCAGCCGCGACCCCGCGGCATGGTCCGGGCAAGCGCCGATGCCGAGCTGGCGGGGTACGCGCTGGTCAGCACCGACAGGCTCGACGAAGAGCGCTTCGAGGCCTGCCTCGAGGAGGCGAGGGCCACCGCCTCGGCAGCGGTCGGCCGGATCCGCGCGGGCCAGATCGACAGGGACCCGCGGGACAACGAGTGCCCGCGCCACTGCGGCTTCGCGCCGATCTGCCGGCGCGAGCGCGGCATCGTCCCCCAGCTCCTCGACGAGGAGGAGCAGCCGGAGCTGGCCGCGTGACCCGCGAGCCGACCCCGGAGCAGCTCGCCGCGATCGGGACCCGGGCGCCGGAGGTGCTGCTCGAGGCCGGAGCGGGGACCGGCAAGACGGGTGTCCTGGTCGAGCGCTACTGCGATCTGATCGACGAGGGCGTCGCCCCCGAGGAGATCCTCGCCTTCACCTTCACCGACCGCGCCGGCGCCCAGCTGCGCGAGCGGATCCGGGCCGAGCTGACCCGCCGCCGGATCGCCGCCTCCGAACCCGATGCGGCCGGGCGGCTGGAGAGGATCGTCGAGGAGCTGGGCGCCGCCTGGATCACGACGATCCACGGCTTCTGCCGCAGGCTGCTCGCCTCGCACCCGGTCAGCGCCGGGATCGACCCCGGCTTCAGGGTCCTCGATCGGGCCGAGTCGCAGCGGGCGGCGATCGCGGCCTTCGACTCCTCGCTGGAGGAATTCCTCGCCGGGGGCGATGAGGCGCACGAGACGACGATCGCCGCCTACGGGGTCGAGGGCCTGCGGACGGCGGTGGTCGGGGCGCACGAGGAGCTGCGCAGCTCCGGCGAGGCGGAGCCGCAGCTTCCTCCGGCACCGCAATCCGACCCGCTCGTCGCCCTCTCCGATCTGGAGCAGGCCGCGATCGGGGCGCGGGATTGCGGCAACGCGGACCAGGGGGAGAAGGTCGCCGCAGCGCTCCGGCTCGCCGCGGCCCGCGAGGAGCGGCTCCCCTCGGTGCGGGAGCTGCTCGAGGTCTCCTTCGGCTCGCAGCGCGCCGAGCTCGAGCCCTACCTGCAGACCCTCGAGCGGGCCGTCAAGGTCCTGGCCGAGCACGGGGGCGGGCTGGAGGCCTACGAGCACATCCGCGAGCTGCTGAGCATCTTCGGCGCCCGCTTCCGGGAGGCCAAGGAGGAGCGCTCGGGCCTCGACTTCGAGGACCTGCAGCTCGCCGCCGTGAGACTGCTCCGCGAGAGCGCGGGGGTGCGGGAGTCCTACTCGGGGCGCTTCGGGCACCTCTTGATCGACGAGTTCCAGGACACCAACGCGCTGCAGCTGGAGCTGGTCGACCTGCTTCGCGGGCCGCGGAGCAGCGTCTTCTTCGTCGGCGACGAGTTCCAGTCGATCTACGGCTTTCGCCATGCCGACATCGAGGTCTTCCGCCGCGAGCGCGAGCATCTTCGCTCCGGTCACGAGGGCGCGGTTCTGCCGCTCAGCGGCAACTTCCGCTCGCGCCCGGAGGTGATCTCCACCGCCAACCGCCTCGGAGAGCTGCTGCTGCCGGGGTTCCGCGAGCTGACCGTCGGGAGCGCCGGGCAGGCGCAGGGCGGCCCCCCGGGGGGCCGCCACGCGGTCGAGCTGCTGCTCACCGAGCAGAAGGGATGGGAGGAGCTGGACCTGCAGCTGCCGGTCGATGACCGCACCCCCGTGAAGAGGGTCGCCGAGGCGCGATTCCTCGCCACCAGGCTGCGCGAGTTGGCGGATGGCGGCGTCCCGGCCGGAGAGATGGTCGTCCTGCTTCGAGCCTTCACCCACGTCGACGCCTACGAGGAGGCGCTCGAGCGCGCCGGCCTTCGTCCCTACGTGGTCGGCGGGCGCGGCTACTGGTCGGGGCAGCAGGTCGGTGACCTGCTCGCGCTGTTGCGGGTGATCGCCAATCCCCTCGACGACGAGGCCCTGCTCGGGGGACTCTCGTCCCCGGCCTTCGGCGTCTCCCCCGACGCTCTCTGGCTGCTGCGGCGCGCGGTCGGCGCCAGAAGGCATCTCTGGCCGGCCGTGGTGGTCGCCGCCGGAGCAGGCGAGCGGCAGCTCGAGGAACCGCGATGGCTCGAGCACCTGCCCGCCGATGACGTCGAGTCGCTGAGCGACCTGCGGGCGATGGTCGCCGAGCTGCGCGAGGCCGGCGCCCGGCTTTCCCTTCAGGGGCTGGTGGAGGCAGTGCTGGCGACCAGCGGCTACGACCTCGCGGTGCTGATGCGCGGGCCGGGGAGGATGCGGTTCTCCAACGTCCGCAAGCTGATGCGGATGGCGCGCGCCTACGAGGCCGCCGAGGGGCGCGATCTGCGCGGCTTCCTCGAGTTCGCCGAGTTCCGGGCCGGGCTCGACGAGGAGCCGGTCGCAGCCGCCGAGGCCGAGGACCACGACGGAGTGCGGGTGATGACCATCCACAACGCCAAGGGCCTCGAGTTCGGGGTCGTCGCGGTCCCCTCCCTCGACCGCCGCCTGCTCGCCGGCTCCCCGCCCCCCCTCCAGCTCGGCGCCCCCGGCGAGGAGGAGAGAAAGGTGGGTCTGAGGCTGGCCCGGCTGGGCGGCGCTCCCCTGCGGCTGTTCGACTACGACGAGATCTGCGAGCGCGGCGACGCGCTCTCCTCCGAGGAGGAGCGACGGCTCTTCTACGTCGCTGCCACCCGCGCCCAGGGGCGGCTGATCCTCAGCGGGATCAGGCCCGAGAGGCTCGCCGCCCCCACCCAGGGCACCCCGATCCTCGACCGCATGCTCGCCAGCCCCGGCTTCGCCGACCTCGGCGACGGCGACACGATCACCCTGGCGGCGCCGGCCCCGCGCGAGGGACTCGATGCGGCCTTCGGCGAGACCAAGCTCCAGGTTCGCGTCAACCCGCCGACCCCCGATCAGGCCGCACGGCTGATCGCCGCCACGCCGCCGCCGCCGCGCGCCGCGGAGATCGCCGCGGGCCGGCCCCCGATCCTCACCCCGTCCGAGCCGTCGGTGCCCCTCCGTCCCCTCTCCTACTCCGCCCTTCGCGAGCACGAGCGCTGCGGCTTCCGCTTCTACGCCGAGCGGGTCCTGGGGATGCAGCCGCCGCCCGAGCGGGGCAGCGCCGGTGCCGCGAGCCGCAGCGAGCGCTTCGGCTTCGGCAGCGCGGTCCACTCGCTTCTGGAGCTCTCCGCCCGCCGGGATTGGGCCGAGCCGGCGACGGACGTCGTCCGCAGCACGCTCGAGGCCGAGGGACTGGAGCCGAGTGCGGAGGCGATCGAGGCGGCGAGCCGGCAGGTGCGGGGCTGGGCCGCCTCGGAGCTGTGCGCCGAGCTAGGCGCCCCCGGCACAACGGTGAGGCCCGAGCTGCCGCTCCTGCTCGAGCTGGGCGGCGCCGTCCTGCGCGGCTCGATCGACCTGATGGCCGAGCCCGCGACGGGGGCGCCGACCGTGATCGACTACAAGACCGACCGGCTTGCCGGGACCTCGCCGGCGGAGCGGGCAGCCGGCTATGAGGTCCAGCGGATGCTCTACGCGCTCGCCGCCGCCGAGGCGACCGGTGCCGAGTCGGTGCGGGTCGGATACGTCTTCCTCGAGCGGCCCCAGGAGCCGGTGCTCAGCGAGCTCGGCCCCGAGGAGCTGCGCCGCGCCCGCGCCGAGCTCGAGCAGCGGGTGGGCGAGATCGCCGCGGGGCACTTCGAGGTCACCACCGAGCCCGACTGGCCGCTCTGCCACGACTGCCCGGCCCGGCGCCGGCTCTGCAGCGGCCCGGCCCGCGAGCCCGAGGAAGCCGCGGCCTAGGAAGGAGCCGGCGGGTCGGCCGGCTGCGCGGGTTCCTGCTCGAGACGCGCCGCCAGCTCGTCGAGCCGCAGCTCCTTCAGCCCAGCCCCGACCGAGTCGAGCTCGCCCGCGCAGTAGCTGACCAGCTCCTGGCCCTCCTTGCAGAGGTCGAGGGTCTCGCGCAGCCCGGCCTGGCCCGAGTCGAGCCGCTCGATGATCCCCTCCAGCCTCGCGACCGCCGCCTCGTAGCTCTCCGGAGCCTCGCTCACTCGCCTTCCCCCTCTTCCGTGGATTCGTCTTCGACCCTGACCCCGAGGCTCCCGTCGGCGAACCTGAGCCGCAGCCGCTGCGTGGCCCGCGCCTCGGCGGCACTGGTCACCGGCTCCCCGCCCCCGGTCTCGGCCAGCGCGTAGCCGCGCTCCAGGGTGCGCTCGGGGTCGTGGGCGCGCAGCGCCACACGGGTCCGCTCGAGCCCCTCGTGGCGGCGGCGAAGCCCGGCGGCGGCGGAGCGCCCGACGCCCTCGACCCGCCTGCGCTGCGAGTGGCGCTCGGCTTCCAGGGCGGCCGCGGCGCGATCGGCCGCCCGGCGCAGGACGACGAGGGCGATCCGGCGCTGCCCGGCTCGACGCTCTCGCAGCCCGCGGTCCGCCGCCGCCCGGATCTCCCGCGTCCTCTGGTTCAGCACCGCGCGCTCGCGGCGAAGCGCCCGCTCGGGGACGCGGGCGAGCGCGGCGAGGTGGCGGGCCCTGCCGGCGACCGCGGTCTGAGCGGCGCGGCGGAGGGTCGCCCCGCTTCGCCGCATCGATCGCCGCGCCTCCACGCAGTCCAGCGGCACCGCCTCCTCGGCCGCGTGGGTCGGGGTCGAGCAGCAGACCGCGGCGACGTCGTCGATCAGGGTCGAGTCGCGCTGGTGCCCGACTGCGCTGATCACCGGCACCCGCAGCATCGCCACCGTGCGGCAGAGGGTCTCGTCGCAGAAGGCCCAGAGGTCGGCGAGGCTGCCGCCGCCCCTGGAGACGACGATCGCCTCGACCTCCCCGATCCCGGCGAGGTCGCTGATCGCCGTGGTGATCGCCGGCGCCGCCCTGCGGTCCTGGACCGGGGCGAATGCCCAGACGATCGTTCCCCGCCATCCCCGCCGCTCCAGTCCGGCGAGCAGGTCCTGCCGGGCGGCGCCCCCCTCCGCCGTGACCACCCCGATCGTCTTCGGCAGCAGCGGCCGCCTCAGCTCCTTCTGCGGCTCGAACAGGCCCTCGGACTCGAGCTTGCGGCGAAGCGCCGCCAGCCGCGCCATCAGGTCGCCCTCCCCGGCGAGATGGACGTGGGTGGCGCGGAAGCTGAAGCTGGGCGAGGACTGGGCGCTGCCCGGGTAGTAGTCCGGGCCGCCCCCGACCACGACCGCGACCCCGTCGCGCAGCGCCCCCTCCGGCAGGTTGAGCTTTTCCAGGTCGGAGAGCCAGATCGAGCAGTTGACGGCCCCGTCGCCGTCGCGCAGGTCGAAGTAGGCCTGCACCCTGCCCTGGCTGAAGCCCGTGACCTCGCCGATCAGCAGCACCCTGGCGCGCTTCCGCAGCTCCCGTTGCAGGACCCTCGCGTAGGCGCCGACCGGGAAGGGGCCGGGCAGGTCCGGCGCCCGCGACGCTTCCGCCTCGGCGGCGCCGAGCCCCTCCGCTTCGCCGGCTGTCGGTTCCTGGGCCACGGCGAGAGAATGACAGCAGACGATGACCCCGATCGCCGTATTCGGATACGCGTCCCTCGTGGACCCCCGGAGCGCGGGCGCCACGATCGGTCGCCCGGTCCGCGGCGCTGCCGCCCGGCTGCCCGGCTGGCGGCGACGCTGGTCGCTGGTCCGCGACAACCTGCGCTCGGAGAAGACCTTCGCGATCGAGCCGGGAGGCGAGGTCCCGCCCTTCGTCCTCGGCCTCAACCTCGAGCCGGCGCCGGGGGCGTCCGCGGCGGTGAACGGCGTGCTGATCGAGGTCAGCGAGGCCGAGCTCGAGCGCCTCGACCTGCGCGAGATTCGCTACGACCGCCTCGACGTCACCGAGGCGATCCTCGCCGACCACGGCTTCGATTCGATCGTCACCTACGTCGCCAAGCAGAGTCACTTCCGCGCGGAGCCGCCGGGTGGAGCGGTGATCCTCAGCCACTACGCGAGCACGGTGCGGGCCGGGTTCGCCGGGCGCGGGGAGGCCGAGCTCGAGGCCTACCTGGAGTCCACCGACCCCCATCCGGTGAGGGTTGTCGACGGGGTCCTGATCCGCGACGAGATCCCGCCCGGCAACCCCCGCGCCTGGTGAGGAGACCCTAGAGGTCCCAGCGCTGCGCCCAGGCCTTCAGCTCGGCGAGGGCGGTCTTCAGGTCGGCCCCCTTCTCGGTCAGCTCGTAGCTGACCCGAACCGGGCTCCCGGGCTCGACCGTGCGCTCCACCAAGCCCTCCTCCTCGAGCTCGCGCAGCCGCTGCGAGAGGAGGCGGTCGGAGAGGCCGGGCACGGCGCGGCAGAGCTCCCCGAATCGCATCGGGCCCTCGGCGAGGGCGGCGAGGATGGCGCCGGCCCAGCGCCTGCCGACCAGCTCGATCGCGGCGTGGAATTGCGGGCAGACCTCCTCCCCCTCCGCTGTGGGCACGCCAGGACGATCTGCGCTCGCCGGTCTCCCCATCGCCTCCCCGGACCTTACCGACCGCGCATCTCCGGGCCGAAGGCAAGGCTAGGGGGGCCATAGGCCCCCTAACGTGCAGTTCGGCGAGGGTGGCCACGAGAACGGCCACGGGAACCCCGGAACGCCTCGGGTCAGCCGGTGCAGGGGCCGGTGTCGACCGGGCCGTGCACCTCGCCCAGCGCCGAGCGGACCACCTCGTTGGGCACCGCGAAGCCCCCCTTGGGGCCGCTGGTGGTCGCGGCGAAGACGGTGCCGAGAACGCGGCCGCGGGAATCGACCACCGGGCCGCCGGAGTTGCCGCTGCGGACCTCGCCCCGCAGCGAGCTGATCTGGCGGCGCAGCGGGCCGTGCCCGTAGGCGTCCTGGCTGATCACATCGCTGGTCTCGCCGAAGCGCGCCGGGGAGATCGTGAACGGCCCGTTCCCGGGGTATCCGAGGACAGCCGCCCCGGTGCCGGAGTCGGCCCGGGCGGCGAAGCGCAGCGCCGGGACGTCGAGGCCGACCTGGAGCACGGCAAGGTCGTTGGCGGGGTCGTAGTGGACCGGGGTCGCGTCGAGGGTCGCCCCCGACTGGGTGACGACCGAGGTGTCGTCCTCGCCGGCGACGACGTGGGCGTTGGTGACCACCAATCCGGGAGCCGCCATCCAGCCCGAGCCCTCGATGCCGAGCCCGCAGGCCGTGCCCAGCACCTTGAAGACCGAGTTGCCGGCCCGGCGGACGTCGGGGTTCGCCGAGATCGAGGAGTTCGGTGCGCCGACGGCGGTCGACGGGCCGTTGACCGAGGGGGCCGGATCGACTCGGTCCAGCGCCTTGAGGATCGGCCCCGACGGCGGCAGCGCGTCGTTGAGGCTGCGCAGGATCAGCGAGCGCTGGACGTCGCCGCGCAGCTCGGCCGCGCCGGGAGCGTGCAGGGCGACGGCGCCGAACACCCAGATCATCCCCAGGGCGGCGGAGGCGATCAGCACGGCCCCGCCGGCGCCGTCGGCGAGGTGCGACGCGGGACCGCGGATCACCCTCGAGCGCAGCCCGTGGGCGAAGGCCTCGAGGGTGACGGCGATCAGCGAGCCGACCAGCAGAGCCCCCATCGCCGCGCAGAGCGGCGCGTAGGGCGACTCGGAACCCTGGTTGAGGATCCACGGTCCGACCCGGCTGCCGAGGAAGGCGCCGAGGCCGAAGCCGAGCAGGGTGAGGGCGCCGACGATCAGCCCCTGCTGGTAGCCCCAGAAGGCCAGAGCCACGATGAAGGCGAGTATCCCCCAGTCCAGGACGGTCAAGGGGCAAATGAAACCACGCGCTCCGGCCCCGCCTCGGCAGGCACTATTTTTTGCGGCCCGTGAACCGCCTCCCGCCCGAGGTAGTGCGCCGGCGTCGCCTCCTGACCCGCGCACTGCCGCTCGCCGTGCTCGCCAGCGCTTCGTTCATCGCCGGCGCCGCCACGGGGATCCCGCCCACTCCGGAGAAGGACGCGGCCAAGCGCTTCACCGAGGCCTGGGCGCGGGGCGACTTCGACGCGATGCGCGCCGAGCTCAACCCCGCCTCGCGCAAGGCGATCGGCAAGAGCGAGTTCGTCGACGACTACATGCGGGCGCAGGAGACGGCGACGCTGCGCTCGATCGATCCCGATCAGCCAGGAGACCCCTCGTCCGAGGACGGCACGACCGTCGTACGTGTGCCGATGACGATGCGAACGATCGCCTTCGGCGAGATCGAGCAGGAGCTGGCGCTGCCGTACTCCGACGGCGGCATCGCCTGGGAGGAGAGCCTGGTCTTCCCCGGCCTGGCCAAGGGCGACGAGCTGCGCAGCTCCGTCCAGCTCGCCCCGCGTGCCCCGATCTTCGCCCGCGACGGCTCGGCCCTCGCCGAGGGGCCCGCGGAGGCCCGCAGCCACCCGCTGGGCAGCGAGGCGATCGACGTCACCGGCGAGGTCGGAGCCGCGGACCCCGATGACCGCGAGCGGCTCGCCGCCGAGGGATACCCGCCCGGGACGCCGGTCGGGATCAGCGGCGTCGAGCAGGCCTTCAACTCCCGCCTCGCGGGCAAGCCCGGCGGCGAGCTGCTGGCCGACAGCGGCGCGGGCCAGCCGAGGGTCCTGGGAAGCTCGAAGCCGGAAAAGGGCGAGGCGGTGAAGACGACGATCGACCCGACCCTGCAGAGCGCCGCGGTGAGCGGCCTGGCCGGGCGCTCCGGCGGGGTCGCGGTGCTCGACGCCCGCAGCGGCGCCGTGCGGGCACTGGCCGGGCAGGCCTTCTCCGCCCCCCAGCCCCCCGGCTCCACCTTCAAGGTGATCACCACCACCGCCGCCCTGCAGGCGGACGCGGTCTCCCTCGACGACACCTTCCCCTACACCAGCGGGGTCAACGTCGGCGGGCGCTTCATCTCCAACGCCCACGGGGAGGTCTGCGGCGGGGACTTCCGCACCGCCTTCGCCGAGTCCTGCAACGCGGTCTTCGCGCCGCTCGGCCCCAAGGTCGGCAACGACGCCCTGGTCGGGACCGCCGAGCGCTACGGCTTCAACCAGAAGCCGACGCTGTATGACGCGAGCGCGACAGCCGCGGTGGACCCTCCCGAGCCGAGCATCCCGGCCGACGTCGGCGATGACCTCGATCTCGGGGTCAGCGCGATCGGGCAGGGAGAGGTGCTCTCGACTCCGCTGGAGATGGCGAGCGTGGCCCAGACCGTCGCCAACCACGGGGTCCGGGTGCCGACCCCCCTGGTGGTGAAGAAGGAGCTGCGGACGGACGCGGGCCCGACCCGGGTGATGTCGAAGAAGATCTCCGACCAGCTCAACGAGCTGATGGTCGGCGTGGTCACCGGCGGCACCGGGACCGCCGGCGCGATCCCCGAGGCGCAGGTCGCGGGCAAGACCGGGACCGCGGAGCTGGGCCCCGAGCCCGGCCAGGAGGGCCTGCCCAACCCGGAGCAGATAGTGGACGCCTGGTTCACCGCCTTCGCCCCCTCGAAGAAGGCGAAGCTGGCGGTGGCCGTGATGCTGATCGACGCCGGCGCCGACGGCGGCACGGTCGCCGCCCCGGTCGCCGCCCAGGTGCTCTCGGCCGGGCTCTGAGAGCTGGGCCTCTCGAGCCGGGCCGGGAGGCGCGCCAATCGTCTAGGAAGCGGGAAAGCTGAGCGCGACCGCGATCGCGACCAGGATCCCGCCGCACACCGCCAGCAGCCCGCCGAAGCTCTCCACCGCGAAGGAGACCGCTATCCCGGCCAGGGTGAGGAGCGCCCCGGCCGCGAGCACCTCCCACCAGCGCCCGGCCCGGCCGCCCGCGGAGGCATACGGCGCCGAGACCACGACCCCGGCGACCATCGCACCGAGGCCGGCGAGCCTGCCGGGAAGGCCGAGGAGGTTGACGAGCACGAGAACCGCCCCGATCCCGGCCAGGCCCAATCCCAGCCGCAGGGTCCGCTCAGATGTCGAGATCGATGCTGGCGGGGCCATCTGTCCCCGGGATCACGAACTGCAGCGGGCGGTTCTCCGCCGCGGCGTCCGGGATCTCGAAGAGGACCAGGGAGGCCCCGATCGGCCCGACCTGGGGCGTGGAGTCGAGCGCCGGCGCGACGTCCTCGGGCCCGATCGAGCCCCCGAGCGGCAGCGCGTAGATGCTGTCGCTGGCCAGCGAGGTGAACTCCTGGTCCTCTGTGTCGACGACCTTGAACTCCCCGGGGATCGGCTCATGCCGATCATGGGATTTGTTGATGATCTGCACGAACACCCCCAGGTAGGCGCCGTCGGCCGGAGGCGGAGCCTGGCCGACCAGGTACTCGTGATCCTCGATGTCGTGGGGGTTGAGGAAGCGTGAGAAGACGACGTTGTACTGGAGGTTGCCGAGGCTCACCGGCTCGCCCTCCGCCAGCCCGGTCTTCTCCTCAGAGGAGGAGCCGCAGGCCGCGATCGCGAGTGAGAGCCCGACGGCGAGCAGGGCAGCGGCCAGCGCGCGCAGGGGTCGGCGACGGTCGGTCATCGGCGCGCGATTCTATTAGGGGACGCCGGTGGCGTAGCGGTTGCCTCCGGCCACGCCCACCGCCGGATGCGCCTCACCCGGCGCCTCGAGCAGGTCCCGCAGTCGCCGCATCGCGATCTTCCAGTCGCGCTCGTACCAGACCGAGGCGCCGCCCAGCACCTCCTTGGCGCGGTCGAGCGGGTGGGTCGGCTCGGTCCAGTAGGTGACGCGAGCGGTGATCAGCGGCCCCGGACCCTGCGTGAACTCCCACTCGGTCGCGGTCGGGATCCGGTTGGACCGCCCGCCGCGGCCCCGCTCGGAGATCCGCAGCGGCGGGGAGAGGGTTGTGATCGTCGTGTCGACCCAGACCGCCTGGGGTGGCGCGAAGATGCGGTAGCGGGCGCCCGCCCCGACGCCGGTCGACTCGACCCGCGAGAGGCGCAGGTCGGAGATGAAGTGGTCGGTGAACGCCGGGCGGTTGGCGAGGTCGGCGACGAACCGGTACGCGACCTCGCGCGGAACGTCCAGGTCCACCTCGGCACTCACGGGTCCCATCCGGCGCGATTCTATGCGGCCTGGGGAGCGGAGCCGCGGGGTCGAAGCCGGCAGGAACCCCGCCCCGGCCGCAGAAGCATGCGGGCATGGACGAGTATCGACGCTGCTCGGTCTGCGCCCGCACGCCCCTGGTCGGGGAGCAGGTCACCGTGATGCAGAACGGCCATCGCGAGGCCCTCGTCTGCGACCAGTGCCTCGGAGCGCCCCGGGCCGAGGCGCTCGGGGAGGCCGTGGGCTGCGAACGCGTCCGCAGCGCCGCGGGCGCCGCCAACGTCTCGCGGATCTACCCGAGGCCGGTGGCCCCCCGCCCCGCGAAGCGCCCGGGTCGAGCCGGGGCCGCTGCCTAACCGCCGGAATTCCCCAAACTCCGGCCAAATCTCCCGAATTTCGAACGAATTTCCCGCTAATTACGGGTGCCGTTGGGCCAATTGGTCCAACCAAAGCCCCGGCGCTTGTGCGCACCGGTACGATTGCCAAGAACTAGAAACGGAGGAGAGACCCCAGTGATCAGCGCCGTTACCGAGTCGCACGAGACCGGGACATCCCCAGGCACGGGAACCTACTCCTGCACCCGCTGCGGCTCCCAGGTCTCCCTCGACCAGCTCGACCAGCTCCCCGATTGCCCCCACTGCGGTACCTCCAGCTTTCGCCGCTCCTCGATATTCGACCCGCCCTCCGACCCCGGTGAGCTGCGCAGCCGCACGGTGGAGTTCCTCCCGACCGACGGCCCGCCGGCGCCTCCCGAGTGGCTCGAGGAGGCCCGGGAGCGGCTTCCCGGAAGCGGGCGCTACCTGGTCTGCAGGGACCCCGACCTGGAGATCTTCCCGCTCGAGGAGGGGTGGACGCGAATCGGGCGCAGCGCCAGCGCCGACGTCCGCCTCGATGACCCCTCGGTCTCCCGCAGGCACGCCCTGATCGTCTGGGAGGCGGGCGAGGAGCTGCGGGTGCTCGACGATCGCAGCCTCAACGGGATCTGGCTCAACGGCGCCGTGGTCGACTGGGGCACGATCGCCGATGGCGACGAGCTGCTGATCGGCCGCTACCGGCTGTTCCTGCTCGCCGCCTAACGAATCCCCCCGCCGGCCCCCGGACGCGGAAGCGAGCGAGCAAGGCTTCCAGTGCTGATGATGCGAGCGAGCGCGAGCGAGGAGGCCGGCGGAAATTCGTTCTTGCCGCCCCCGCCGGGCTTAGCATGTCAGCCGAGCGCGGACCAGGCGAATGGCGGACGAGAAGAACCGAGGATCCGAGGGCGGCAGGCGGGAGGGCGTCAAGATCCTTCCCGGCGAGTGGCGCCGCCGGCTGGCCGAGCGACGAGCCCGCGACAGCGTCCCGGCGCCGCCGCCGCCCGCTCCACCGGCCACGGACGAGGACACCCTCGGCGCCGCCGCGGACCGCGCCCGGGCGGCGCTGAGCGAGGAGCTGCAGCGCCTGCGCTCGGGGATCGGCGCCGAGCCCGCTCCGGCTCCCGAGCCCCCGCCCACTGAGGCGGAGCCGCTCGTCTCGAGGCCCCCCAGGGTGGCGCCGGCCGCTTCCGAGCCGCAGCCGGCCGCATCCGAGCCTCCCGAGGCGGAGGCCGTGGCGGACCAGGTGAATGCCCGGCTCGGCGAGCTCGAGCACCGCCTCGAGCAGCGCTTGGCGGCCCGCATCCGGGGCGAGGTCGAGGCTGGCGTTCAGGCGCGCCTCGACGCGGCGATCGGCGAAGCCCTGCGCCGGCTGGAGCAGCAGGTGCAGGCGGCCGAGGAGGAGATGCGCGAGCAGCTCTTGGGCAGGGCCGAGGCACTGCGCAACTCGCCCGCCGAGCGCGAGAGGATTGCCACCGAAGCCCGCAAGGCGGCGCGCTCGGAGGCCAAGCGGCGCGGGCGGAAGATCCAGAAGAAGGTCGCGCGCTCGGTCGAGGCGGCCAACAGGAGCCATGCGGAGAGGCTGGCGCGCTCGATCGAGGAACGCTCCCAGGCGGCGGAGGAGGAGATGCGCGAGCGCCTGCACCTGAGGGTCGAGGAGGCCCGGGGCCAGCTGACCGCGAGCGCCGAGCAGGCGCGAACCGCGTTCCGGGCGGAGGCCGAGCGCTCGAGGGCGGCGTTCGCGAGCGAGGCGGAGCAGCTGGCGAAGGCGCTCGCCGAGCAGGAGCGCCAGCTCACCGAGAGTCTCTCGGCCAAGGTGGTCCGCCGCGATCGCAAGATGGCGCGCGACGACCGCACCCGGACGACGCGCAAGCTGCTCGAGGCGGGCGAGCGAGCCGAGCGCGCTTCGGCCGAGGCCGAGGCGCGGATCGCGGCGGGCGCCGCCGAGGCGATCGCCCAGCTGCGCGCCGAGGGAGAGCGGCAGCGCGCCGAGACCGACCGCGCCCTCAGCGCCGCCCAGAAGAGCCTCGGCGAGGCGGCGGCGCGAACCCGCCTCCTCGCCGAGACCGAGATGCGCGGGGACCTCGAGCGGATGCTCGACGATCTGCTGGGGGAGATCCGCAAGATCGGCGCCGAGCCCGACCCCCACTGAGCTGCGGGCGGCCTACTCGGTCGAGATGCTCGGGTCCGCCTGGACCTTGTGGGGCACGACCATGAGGAAGCTCTCGCCGGCGCCGGCGGCGAGGCCGAGCACCCGCTCGGCCTCCTCCTCCTGGTCGGTGGCGCGCAGCTCGGCCGCGTAGTGGCCGAGCAGGTCCTCGATGTCGAGCATGCCCTCCGCGTCGATCTCGGTCAGCTCCACCTTCGCCCCCTCGCCGAGGCGCCGCTGCACGAGGTCGCGGTCGATGCCGAAGGCGCCGACCCGGACGTAGACGCGCCCGCCGGTCATCCCGGCGCAGGCCCAGGGCCCGATGTCGCCGAGGACGACGGCGCGCCCCGAGGTCATGTACTCGAAGGCGAAGCCCTTGGCGTTGGCGCGGTCGACGATGCAGCCGCGGCTGTCGTCCACGTCGGCCTCGGGCTCTCCCCCGAGCACCACGTCGGCGCCGGAGAGGCGGATGCAGAAGCGTGAGTCCGCGGAGCCCTGGACGAACAGCCGGCCCCGCTGGGCACCGTAGGCGAACGACTTGCCGACCGACCCGTTGACCCGCCGCCCACCGGCGCCCTTGCCCTTGAGGATCGCGATCGTCCCGCCCAGCATCGCCTTGCCGACCCCGTCCTGGGCGCCGCCCTCGACCCGGATCGAGACCCCGTAGGCGTTGAACGCGCCGAGGCCCTGCCCGGCGACCGAGCCCCCGTTGAAGCTCAGCTCGGCCAGCAGGTCGTCGCTCGCCGCAGGCGCCTCGCCGTAGAGGCGGCCGCGCGCCAGCGCTCCGGCCAGCTCGGTCCCGAGCACGCGGTCGTTGGCGTCGGTCGGGCGCGGGTATGCCTCGCGCACGTGCCTCCCGGCGCAGACGTCGCCGGCCAGCGTGGCGATCTCCGCCGAGGCCTGCTTGCGCTCCATCCGGATCGGCCGGGCTGCGACCAGCCCCGCCTCGGCGCGCTCCTCGGCGACCTCCTCGGCGACCGGGAGATCGAGTGGCTCGAGGTCGAGGTACTCCTCCAGCGGGGTGATCAGCTTCGAGAGGTCGAGGCGGTCGGCGTGGCCGACCTGCTCGAGCAGGTCGTAGCGCCCGACCAGGTCCTGGGCGCGCTCGAAGCCGAGCGAGGCGACCACCTCCTTGACCTCCTCCCCCATCGCGCCGAAGAAGCGGGCGCAGCTCTCCGAGGAGCGCTCGATCTCCTGCGGGGTGAACTTCTTCAGCCCGTGCTCCTGGGCCTCGGCGATCGTCTCGATCTGGGTGGCGATGCCGACGTGGCAGGTGTCGAGCTGGCAGCCGCGGCAGATCGTGCAACCCAGCGAGACCATCGCCAGGGTGCCGAACCCGACCCGGTTGGCGCCGAGGCAGTGGAGCTTGGCGATGTCGTAGCCGTGGCGATAGCCGCCGTCGGCCCAGATCTCCACCCGGTTGCGTATGCCAGCCTCCATCAGCGCCTGGTGGACGGCGCGGGTGCCGATGTCGGAGGGCAGGCCGACGTGTCGCAGGGCGTGCTGGCGGGCCGCGCCGGTGCCGCCCTCGAACCCCGAGAGGGTGATGATGTCGGCGCCGGCCTTGGCGATCCCCAGCCCGATCGTGCCGATGTTCGGGACCACCGGAACCTTGACGGAGACCCGCACGTCGGGGTTGACCGTCTTCAGCTCGTCGATCAGCTCGGCCAGGTCCTCGATCGAGTAGAGGTCGTGGTTGTTGGAGGGAGAGATCAGGTCGGTGCCGGGGGCGGCGTTTCGCGCCGCGGCCACCTTCTCGGAGACCTTCTTGCCGGGGAGGTGCCCGCCCTCGCCCGGCTTCGCCCCTTGGCCGATCTTGATCTCGGCGACGTAGGAGGCGTTCAGCATCTCCGCCGAGACCCCGAAGCGGCCCGAGGCGACCTGTTGGCCGCGCCACTTGCGGTAGCGCCCGTACATGTCGCGGATCTCACCGCCCTCGCCGTTGATGCAGAGGACGTTGATCCGCTTCGCCGCCTCCGCGTAGGAGCGGAAGGCCGGCTCCGACTGCGATCCGAAGCTCATCGAGCTGATCACGATCGGGTAGTCGTGGTGGCCGACCCCGGCGTCGACGGCGTCGGGGCTGATCGGCTCGCGATCGGAGCGCAGCCCGATCACGTGGCGCATCGAGATCGGGCTCTGCGTCTCGAGGTCGCGGACCTTCTGGGAGTACTCGGCGTAGGTGCCCGAGTCGTTGGCGGTCGCGATCGCCGCCTTGTAGACCTTGGGGTAGAAGCGGAAGGTCTTCGCCGGCTTCTCCTCCTCGTCGGCGGCGAGGATCTTGGCGCGCTCGTTGCTGTCTGCGTCGAGGTCGGCGAACCCGACTCCGGCCCGCTCGGAGGCGGCGAAGGCCTCCGTCTGGAAGATCTCGGCCAGCTCCGGCTTCACCCCGATCGAGGAGAACTGGCGGGCGTAGCCGCGCACCTCGTGGATACCGATCGTCGAGATCACCTTCTCGATCCCCTTCGAGAGCGCCTCGCAGAGGTTGCCGACGTCGGTCTCGTAGTCCTCGACGCAGATCACCTCGAGCATCACGTAGGGGCAGACGCCGTTCGCCCCCAGCCCCAGCGCGAGCATCACGTCGTGGACGTTTCGGATCGCCGCCGAGCGCAGGACGATCCCGCAGCGGCGGCGCAGGTTCTCCTCCCCGGGCTCGAGCCTGAACTGCTTCAGCGCCTGGTCGGTGGCGGAGACGGCGAGGTGGGGGTCGAGGTAGCGACGGTCGCCGTCATAGGCGGTGCGGTCGGTGAGGACCAGCAGCTCGGCGCCGTCGCCGACCTTCTTCACCGCCTCCTGCTTGAGCCGCTCGATCGCGCCCTGCGTCGTCTCGGACTCGAGCAGGGAGATGTCGATCGCACCGGCGCGCCCGCGGAACTCCTCCCAGAGGTCCTCGAGCAGGTAGGTCTGGTGCTCGCGGGCGATCCGCCGGTAGGTGCGGTCCGAGAGCGGCGCCATGTCGTGATGGCCGCCGAGGATCACCGGGAAGGAGACCTCGACCGTGCCGGTGTCCTCGTCGGGGCGTGCCGGCGAGGGGCGGCGGCCGAACACCGAGCGGGTCGAGAAGTGCTCCATCTCGCGCTCCCGGTCGATCGCCGGGTTGGTGACGACGGCGACCGTCTCCTTGAAGTAGTCGGCCAGGTTCTGGCGCTCCGGCGAGAGCGCCGCGAGCGGGCCGTCGTAGCCCAGCGAGCCGATCGGCTCGGCGCCGTTGGAGGCCATCTGCTGCACCAGCTTGACGTCGTCGCGCTGCCAGCCGAAACCCGAGAGGACGCGGTCGGAGACCTGGACCGGGTCCTCGGGCCCGGCGTCGGAATAGCCCGGGACCCCCTCCCCCTCGAGCGGCCCGCCGGTCTGCAGGGCCCGGTCGTATGGCCCGGCGTCGGAGGCGTCGGCGCGCTCGAGCCAGCGATCCCTGACCAGGGCCAGCATCTCGTCGTGCGTGTGCAGGGTGGAGCGCTTGCGCTCGCGCTCGATCAGCACCAGCGCCTTCTCCCCCGGCGCCAGCGGCTTCGGCTCGGCGGTCATCGCCGAGACCTCGACGACGCCGGGCTCGGAGCTGAAGATGAAGTCCTCGGCCGTCTCCACCTGCCACAGGGGTCGCAGTCCGAGGGCGTCGGCGGAGAACACGCACTCGTCCTCGTGGCGGGCGATCAGCGCAACCGGCCCCTGCGCGAATGGTCCCATCGCCTGGCGCAGATACATGTAGAAGCGGTGGCGCTCGCCCGGCAGGTTGCGGATCTCGTTGACGACCGGCGGCACCACCATCTCCATCGCCTCGGCGAGGCTGAGCCCTTGCCGGCGGATCAGGGTGTCGATGGTGCGGTTGAGGTCCTGCGAGTCCGAGGAGCCGGGCTGGATCGGCACGCCCAGCATGCGCGCCTCCTGGCGGAGCTGCTCGATCGTGTTGATCTCGCCGTTGTGGCCGAGGACCGAGAACGGCTGCACCCGCTTGAACGAGGGCCAGGTGTTGGTCGAGTAGCGGTTGTGGCCGAGGGCACCGATCGTCTCGGCACGCTCGTCGCTGAGGTCGGGGTAGTAGTCGCCGAGGACCTTGGGCGCGCCCATCACCTTGTAGACGCAGGTGGTCGCCGAGAGCGAGGGCACGTGCACGTCGAGCCGGCGCTCCAGCTCGATCAGCAGGTCGAAGAGGAGGCGGTCGCGTTGCCCGGCGTCGGCGAGCAGCCCGCCGAGCTGCCAGAAGTGCGGCTCCTCCTCGCGCGCGGTCGCCCCCAGCGCCGCCGAGTTGACCTCGCCGGCCCGCTCGGCGAGGACGCGGAAGCCGCCTTGGCCGAGGATCGCCCGGGCGTCGTGCTGGACCCCGGCGAGGTCCTGCGAGCGCTCGACGAAGACATGGGCGACGGCGAAGGCGTTGTCGAGGGCGAGCGAGGGATCATGGCCGCCCGCGCGCACCTCCTCCGCCCAGATCTTGCGCGGGATGTCGATCATCAGGCCGCAGCCGTCGCCCTCGCCGTCCACGTTGCCGGCGCGATGGAGCATCTTCTGAAGCGAGGCGATCGCCCGGGCCAGGGGCGCGCGGGAAGGGGTCGCATCGCGGCGAACCGAGGCGTAGATCGCGCAGGCATCGCGGTCCTCGACGCTCGGCGGCGGCACCAGCGGGCGGTAGGGAAGCTCGGGTGAGTAGCGCTCGCCCCCTCGGCGCGCCGCCCGGCGTGCCCTCGACTGGTCCTCGTTCATCTTGCCTCCCGGGATCCGCGCCTTCTTCGAGCGGGCGCGCGACGGGTTTGCCCGGTAAGGCCCCTCCTGCACGGCGCGGGAGCGGGGCTAACCGGGTATCGAACTGGCGCGATTATAGATGCGGGGCCCGGCGGTGGCGTGCCGGGTGCGGGATAGGATCGTCGCCATGGCGATCACCATCGCAGTCCTCTCCCAGAAGGGCGGTACCGGCAAGACGACGATGACCCGCTCACTCGCCGACGTCTTCGAGCGGATCGGGCTGCAGACGCTCGCCGTCGATGCCGACCCCCAGGGGAACCTCTCCGATTACTTCGACACCGACCCCGCGGCCCAGCCGACCCTGGGAGAAGTCCTGGCGGGGCAGGCCCGCGCGGTGGACGCGATCCACGGCCCGGTGATCCCGGCGAACCTCGGCCTCGCCGAGGCGGAGCTGATCCTCTCCGGCAAGATGGGCCGCGAGCTGACCCTGCGAAACGCGCTGCGCGAGCCCAAGCGCCGCTACGACGTGGTCCTGATCGACTGCCCGCCGACCCTTGGCCTGCTCACCGTCAACGCGCTCTGCGCCGCCGATCACGCTTTGCTCTCGACCGAGGCGGAGTACTTCTCCCTGCAGGGGGTCGAGCAGGCGCTGGAGGTGATCGCGCTCGCCCGCGACAACCTCAACCCCGAGCTCGACGTCCTCGGGGTCGTCCTCAACATGGCCAACATGCGGACCAACCACGCCCGCCAGACGCTGGAGACGCTGCGCGAGCACTTCGGCGAGAAGGTGTTCGAGACCGTGATCCGCCGCTCGATCGCCTACGCCGAGTCGGCCGAGCGGGCGATACCGATCCTCCGCTACCGCGCCGACCGCGGCGTCGACTACCTGCTGCTCTCCGCGGAGATCTTCGATCGCCTCGGGATGCCCGAGGAGCGCAGCGCCGTCGAGGAGATGGCGAGCGAGCTGGCCGCGGCGGCCTAGCCCCAGCCCATCGGCTCGTAGCCGCTGCTGCGCGGGGCGGAGATGATCATCACCCTCGCCGGGTCGGAGCCGTGATTGACGATCGTCCGGCGGACCTCGGGGGCGACGCGGACGAAGGTGCCGCGTGGGGCGGGGTGCTCGACGCCGTCGATCACCGCGGTCGCATCGCCGTCGATGATGATGAACACCTCCTCCTGGTCGCGGCCTGTCTCGTCGTGCTCGGGGATGCCGCCGCCGGCGCCGATGTCGACGACGTTGATCCCGAAGGCGGAGATCCCCAGCGATTTGCGGGCCAGGCGCCAGCTCGACTCGCCGGAGCCCTCCATCTGCTCGAAGTCGTCCCAGCTCTTCAGCGTGTAGCCGTCACCGTCGCCCATCGCTCTCCTCTCGGGTGGACCGGCTGCGACGATACCGCCTCCCGGCCAACGTCAGAGGAGGAGCGATGGGATCGGAGAAGGACGGCACCGCGGCGCTGGAGGAGACGATCGCCCGCTACAACGAAGCCTGGAACGCCCACGACCTCGACGCGATCATGGCGATGCACGCGCCGGACATGGTCTTCGAGAACCACACCGCCGGGGAGTCGGCCGAGGGCGAGGCGGCCCGCGGCCACATCGGCGCGATCTTCGAGACCTGGCCCGACATCAACTTCAGCACCCGCCGCCTCTACGTACGCGACGGGCTCGTCGTCCAGGAGTGGACGGCCACCGCAACCCACGCCAACCGGATGCAGCGCGGAGAGCTCGTCGCCGAGCCGACCGGCAGGACGATCGAGTGGATCGGGATGGACGTGATCCCCTTCGAGAACGGCCTCGTGAAGCGCAAGGACGTCTACTCGGACAGCGTCTCGATCCTGCGGCAAGTGGGATTGCTGGAATAACTGCCCCGCGGGGGTGCCGGGGGAACCACCCCCGGACGCGACGCCGCGAAAAAGAGTTGATGACAACTTGGATACGCCCGGCGCGGCGCGCTGAGTGTCCGGGGGAGGAACCCCCGGCACCCCCACATGCCGCAGCGAGCCCCGGCGCCTCCACTGCTAGAGCTCTGGCACGTCCGCCCCGTGCGGCGTGAACGGGAGACGGCGCACCTCGGCCCAATCCTCGCAGCGGCGCTCCAGCTCGGCGACGACTCGGCCGGTGTCCTGCCAGGTGGTCCAGAAGAGGACGGTAGGCCCGGCGCCCGAGATCGTCGCACCGAGGGCGCCGATCTCCCCCGCGGCGGCGACCAGCTCCATCGAGCGCGGGTAGAGGTCGCGGCGGCGGGGCTGGTGGATGCGGTCGCGCAGACCGCGCGAGACCAGGGCCAGGTCGGCCTGCTGGAGGCCGAGGACGAGCAGCGAGGCGGCGCCGATGTTGGCGACGGCGTCCGCCAGCGGCACCTCTGCGGGGATCGCCTCCCGCGCCCGCTCGGTCGGCACCTCCTCGGCCGGGATCACCACCACCGCCTCCAGGCCCTCCGGCGGATCGAAGCGAGCCGCCACGGGGGCACCGTCCTCGGAGCCGCAGATCACGAAGCCGCCGTGGATCGCCGCGGCGACGTTGTCGGGATGTCCTTCGATCTCCGCCGCCCGGGCCAGCAGCTCGCCCGGGCCCAGGGCCAGCTCGAAGAGGTGATCGGCTGCGGCCAGGCCGGCGACGATCGCCGCTGCGCTCGAGCCGAGGCCGCGCGCCAGCGGAATCTCGCTGCGGATCGCGAAGGCGAGGCCATCGGCGGGGTGAAGGGTCTCGAAGGCGCGCACAACCAGGTTCCCGCGGCCGGTGGGAACGTCGAGACCGCCGGGGTCGAGCGAGAACTCGCCGGCCTCGCTCACCTCCAACTCGAGGAAGAGCGAGAGGGCCGCGGCCATCACGTCGTAGCCCGGGCCGAGGTTCGCCGAGCTCGCCGGCACCCTGACCAGCCGCCTGCGGGCCGTCATCGGCGGCTCCGCCCCCTGGCCCTCTCCCCCATCACTGCTTCCACTTGACGCTGCAGCCGACCGGCTCGGTCTCGGCCGGCTCGGGTCTGCGGCCCTCCAGCACGGCGTCGAGCGCCCCACGGAGCCATGCCGCACCCTGATCGGGGTCCTCGTAGTCGGCGTCGGGCGCGCCGCGGTAGCGCAGCCGCAGCTCGGCGTCGAAGACGAACACGTCAGGCGTGGTGCGCGCGCCGAAGGCGCGGGCGACGGTCTGGCTTCCGTCGTGCAGGTAGGGGTGGGACCAGCCGCCCTCGCGCTCGACCCGGTCGGTCATCGCCTCGAAGGAGTCGGCCGGGTAGCGATCGGGGTCGTTGGAGTTGACCGCCAGCACCCGTACGCCGCGATCGGCGTAGTCGCGGGCGACATCCTCGAGCCGCTGCTGCCAGGCCAGTGCGTAGGGGCAGTGGTTGCAGGTCCAGTAGACGACGCTGGCCGGCGCCTCACCGGCGGGACCCAGCTCGTGCGACTCGCCGTCGACCCCGGGCAGGGTCAGCGTCGGCGCCGCGTCACCGATCCCGATCCCGATCCCGTTCTCGCTCATCCATTCCTCCTTGCCGCCGAAAGTGCGTCCCTGATGTCCTCGGGGTCCGGCAACGGAGAGACACGTCCGTCGCGGCGCCGGTAGACCCGGCAGGTTAGGCCGATCGGCCGCTCGGGGTCAGGCGGCTGGATGTCCTCGCCGGCGACGAGGATCGTCGGCGAGCCCGGGAACCCGAGGCGCTCGGCGTCCTCGGGGTCGCTGACCTCGACCACCTCGACGCTGCCGGGATCGAGCCCCTCGCCTTCCATCTCCGCGCGCAGCATCGCCAGCGCCCGCTCCCAGGAGGGGCACTCCCGCCAGAACAGGAAGCGGATCTCGGGCGTCACGATGACATTCTCGCCAACCTCGATCCAGCGCCGCCCGCGAGAGTGATCTCGATCACCAATGGGTGACTTATCGCACTCTCGGCAGCGGCGGCCCGTATTGCGGGTTTCATACTGGATCGATGCAGCCCCGAGCCGGTCCGCCGGCGATCCTCGCCCTGACCTTGGTCGCGCTCTGGGCAACCGCCTGCGGCGGCGGCGAGACCAGCTCGCCGGCCGCCGGCCGGCAGGGTGGCGCCTCAGGCGGCCAGGAGGGCTCCCGGGTCTTCGTCATCGTCCTCGAGAACCGCGAGTACGGGCAGGTGATCGGGGCCTCCGGCGCGCCCTACCTCAACCGTCTCGCTCGCCGCGGCGCCCTCGCGACCCGCTACTACGCGATCTCCCACCCCTCGCTTCCCAACTACCTGGCGATGATCGGCGGGTCCACTTTCGGCATCCGCAGCGATTGCACCCAATGCAGCGCCTCGGGACCGAGCCTGCCCGAACAGCTGAGCGAGGCCGGCGTGGACTGGCGCGCCTACATGCAGGGGATGCCGCGCAGCTGCTACCTCGGCGGCTACAGCGGCCGCTACGCGAAGAAGCACAACCCCTTCTACTACTTCCCCTCGATCGTCTCGGAACCCGCCTCCTGCCGCCGGGTCGTGCCCGGCCGGCGCCTCTTGAGCGACCTTCGCGGCGGCACCTTGCCGACCTTCGGTTGGATCACCCCCGACCTCTGCAACGACGCGCACGACTGCGGGCTCGCACGCAGCGACCGCTACCTCTCCCGCCTCGTTCCGGCGCTGCTCCCCCGGCTCGGCCGCAACGGCTACCTCGTCCTCACCTTCGATGAAGGCTCGAGCGATCGGGGGTGCTGCGGAGCCCACGGCGGCCGCGTAGCCACGATCCTCGCCGGCCCCGGGGTCCGCAGCGGCGCCCGGCTCAACCGTCCCTACACGCATTACTCGTTGCTCGCCACGCTGGAACAGAGCTTCGGGTTGCCGCTGCTGCGCGCGGCCGGCCGGGCGGAGCCGATGCGGGCGGCTTTCAGTCGAAGACGGCCCGCTCGGCTGCGGTGATCTCGTTCTCGCAGCTGATCACGGCCGGCGCCTTGCCGAGCGCCGTGTCGGGGTCCTTGAGCCCGTGGCCGGTGAGCACGCAGACCACGGTCTCCGGCGGAGCGCTTCCCTCGGCGACCGGGAGGCCGTGGGCGAGGATGCCGGCGACCGAGGCGGCCGAGGCGGGCTCGCAGAAGACGCCCTCGCTGGCCGCCAGCCAGCGGTAGGCGTCGAGGATCTGCTCGTCGGAGACCGCGGCAACTCGCCCCCGTGAGGCGGTGAAAGCGTCCATCGCCTCCTCCCAACGGGCCGGGTTGCCGATCCGGATCGCCGATGCGACCGTCTCGGGGTTCTCCACCGGGGCGCCGTGGACCAGCGGCGCCGCCCCCTCGGCCTGGAAGCCGTAGAGGACCGGGGCCGCGGAGGACTCGCGGAAGCCGCGCCAGTAGGCGGTGACGTTGCCGGCGTTGCCGACCGGGATCGCCAGCGCGTCGGGGGCCTCGCCCAGCTCCTCGATCACCTCGAAGGCCGCCGTCTTCTGCCCCTCGATCCGGTAGGGGTTCACCGAGTTGACCAGCTCGATCGGATGGCGCTCGGCCAGCTGACGGACGATCGTCAGAGCGTCGTCGAAGTTCCCGCGCAGGGCGATCACCCGCGCCCCGTGCATCAGCGCCTGGGCCAGCTTGCCGATCGCGATCTTCCCCTCCGGCACGATCACGGCCCCGCGCATCCCCGCCTTGGCGGCATAGGCCGCGGCGCTCGCCGCCGTGTTGCCCGTGGAGGCGCAGATCACCGCCTCGACGCCCCGGCCCTTGGCCCGCGAAACGGCGACGGTCATCCCCCGGTCCTTGAAGCTCCCGGTCGGGTTGGCGCCATCGAACTTCAACCAAACGCGCGCACCGACCCGCTCCGACAACCGCTCGGCGGGAATCAGCGGCGTCGACCCCTCGTTGAGGCTCACCACCGGATCCCCCGGCTCAAGGGGCAATCGATCCCGATATCTCTCGATCAGCGGCTCGGGCATGTTCCAAGGTGGCTGTGGCGAGGGTGCCGGCGGCCACCCAGGCGGAATGTCCATTCGGCCCCGCGGGGAAATTTTGGCGCCGAAGGCGCACTAGATTCGGCCGCGAAGCGGCCGCCAAATTCCGAATGGGTGGTTGCCGGTGCCCCCTTCACCGCCACCTCAACCGAACTCTTCCTCGATCACGCGGATGGATCGTGGAGGCGAGCGGAGGAAGTCCAGGCGGGCGATCTCTTCCATTGCAGCTGAGAAGCGCGATTCCAGGCATTCGTGGAGGACCATCACCAGGCGCGCGTCGTTGCCCATGCCGCGCTGGACGACGCTCTTGACCGAGACCTCGTGGTCTCCGAGGATCGCGGCGATTTGGGCGAGCACCCCGGGCCGGTCCGCCACCTCCAAGTGCAGGTAGAAGGAGGAGGGAACGTCGGTTACCAGGGGAAGCTCGACGCGCGTCTCGTGGACGGGCGTGTCGCCGCTGATGATCGAGACCACGTCTCCCAGCACGGCCGAAGCCGTTTGGATGCCGCCGGCTCCCGGGCCCGACATCGTCACCTCGGTGATCGCCGGGGCCTCGACCATGACCGCGTTGAAGGGTCCGCCGACCGGGGCCAACGGGTGGCCCTCGTAGAGGAAGCAGGGGAAGACGCGGACGCTGACTCCGCCCTCGAGGCGCTCGGCGACACCGAGCAGCTTCAGCGAGAGGCCGAACTCCTTGGCGTAGGAGAGGTCGTCGGGCTGGACCCCCTCGATCCCCTCGAACGGCACCTGCTCAAGCGAGACCGGGGTGTGGAAGGCGAGGCGCGCGAGGATCGCCATCTTCGCCGCCGCGTCGGCGCCATTGACGTCCTCGGTCGGGTCGGCCTCGGCGTAGCCCAGCTCCTGGGCGCGAGCCAGCACCTCGGCATAGGCGGCGCCGCTCGCCGCCATCTCACTGAGGATGAAGTTGGTGGTGCCGTTGACGATCCCGAAGACCTTCGCCACCTCGGTCACCCCGAGGCTCTCCTGGATCACCCGGATGATCGGGATCACCCCGGCGACCGCGGCCTCGAAGCGAAGCTGGACGCCGGCCTCGCGGGCGGCCTCGAAGAGCTCGTCGCCGTGCTGCGCGAGCAGCTGCTTGTTGGCCGTGACCACCGGCTTGCCGCCGCGCAGGGCCGCGAGGACGTGATCGCGGGCCGGCTCGATCCCTCCCATCAGCTCGACCACGATCTCGGAGGAGTCGAGGATCTCGGAGGCGTCGCCGCGAGCTGCGGGTGAGGATCCCCGAGACCTCCGGCCGGCGGCCGGTCGCCGCCTCGACCGCGCCGGCGCGCTCGGCCAGCAGCTCGGCGAAGGCCGAGCCCACCGTCCCGTGTCCGAGCAGCCCTATGCGCACCGGCTCCCCCATCGCTCAGCCGACGTCCCGCGCCAGCAGATCCTCGTAGCTCTCCCGCCGCACCACCGCCCTCGCCTCGCCGTCCCTGCAGAAGACGACCGGCGGGCGCGGCACGCCGTTGTAGTTGTTGGCAAGGGAGTGCCCGTAGGCCCCGGTCGCCGGGGTCACGAGGACGTCGCCGACGCTGGGCGAGGCCAGCAGCGCCTCGCGAACGATGATGTCGCCGGACTCGCAGTGCATCCCGGCGATCGTCACCGGGGTGTCGGGGGCGGCACCGGCACGGTCGGCGATCACCGCCTCATACCGGGACCCGTAGAGCATCGGCCGCAGGTTGTCGGACATGCCGCCATCGACGGCGACGTAGGTTCGCACCCCGGGGATCTCCTTGACGGTGCCGACGGTGTAGGCGGTGACCCCGGCGTTGCCGACCAGCGAGCGGCCGGGCTCGATCAGGACCCGCGGCCCCTCGCCGAAGACCTCGCGCACCGCAGCCACCTTGACCTCGGCGTATTCGTCGATCGAGGGGGGTTCGTCGCCCTCCTCGTAGGCGATGCCGAGGCCGCCCCCGACGTTGACGAGGCGGCACCACTCGCCGCCCAGCTGGCCGAGGGCGCGGATCGCCAAGGTGTAGGGCTCGAGCTCGAGGACCTGCGAGCCGATGTGGGTGTGGAGGCCGACCAGGTTGAGCCGCTCCGAGGCGAGCACCCTGGCGATCGCCTCCTCCGCGAGGCCGTCGGCGAGCCCGAAGCCGAACTTCGAGTCGATCTGCCCCGTCTGCACGTAGTCGTGGGTCGAGGGGCTGACGCCGGGCGTCACCCGCACCAGAACGTCCTGGCGGCGGTCGAGCAGATGCTCGCAGCGGCCGATCTCGTCGAAGGAGTCGAGGATCAGGTGGCCGACTCCGGAGCGCGCCGCCAGCAGGATCTCCTCGTCGGACTTGTTGTTGCCGTGCATGTGGATCCGGGCGGGGTCGAAACCCGCCCGCAGCGCCATCGTCAGCTCGCCGCCCGAGGCGACGTCCACCGACAGCCCCTCCTCTGCGAAGAGGCGATACGTCGCGGTGCAGGGCATCGCCTTGCTGGCGAAGAGGACCTCCGAATCGGGGTCGTGACGCGCCAGCGCGTCCCTGTAGGCGCGGGCGCGGGCGCGCATGTCGTCCTCGGCGTAGACGTAGGCCGGAGTCCCGAACTCGGCCGCCACCTCGAGCAGGTCGCAGCCGGCGATCTCGAGGTGACCGCGCTCGTTCACGCGGCTGCCGATCGGGTAGACCGGGGAGCCCGCGATCCTCTCGGCGTCGGCGACGCCGCTCTGTGGGCGCTCGGATGGCATCGGGATCGGCATTGTGACGGGTCGCGAACCGTCGCCGCCTTCAGTCAGGATGGGCGCGATGGAACTCCCAGCACCGCGCGGCCCGCAGCGAAGCGGCAGCGACGGCGGCCTCGCCTACGACCTCTGGCTGCCCGCGGATCCCCCGCCCTGGCCCGGGATCCTGATCGTCCACGGCGCCGGCTCGCGCCGGCAGAACCACTCCGACTTCGCCCGCCTCGCCCGCGCCTCCGGTTGGGCGGCGCTGGGCTACGACCAGCGCGGGCACGGGGACAGCCCGGGTGAGATGTCGGACGCGGCGGTCGCCGACGCCGGGGCGATGGCGCGACTGCTCGGCGACGTCGATGGAGTCGACTCTGAGCGGGTCTGCGCCCGCGGCTCGAGCATGGGCGGCTTCGTCGCGATCCACGCCGCCGCCGCGGAGGAGGCGATCGCCGGCGCGATCGCGATCTGCCCCGCGGACGAGGCGCTGCTGCTCGAGGGGATCCGCCGGGGCCGGCTGGAGATGGCGGTCGACGAGGACGCGCTGCTCCCCTGGCTCGAGCGCCATGACCTGGGCGAGGCCGCCGAGGCGATGGGCGCGAAGCCGTTGATTCTGCTGCACGCCGAGGGCGACGAGCAGGTCCCCGTCGCGCTCTCCCGGGAGCTGCACGCGCGTGCCGGCGAGCCGAAGAAGCTGATCGTCGTGCCCGGGGGCCACCACCGCTCGGTCCAGCACGATTCCGAGCTTCAGGGGGCGGCACTGCGCTGGCTCGGGCGGGCATTTCCGTAAGGCCGGCGCGGCTCACATGACGCCGGCAGAGGCATGTCAGGCGGCGAAGCCGCCGCAAGTCGGGTTCTTTGCCGGCGCGGCTCACATGACGCCGGCACATGCATGTCAGGCGGCGAAGCCGCCGCAAGTTGTTCCTCTAGAGGTAGCCCATCGGATCGACCGGCGTGCCGTTGACCCTGACCTCGAAGTGGAGGTGAGGCCCGAAGCAGTAGCCGGTGCAGTCCGAGTACCCGATCACCTGTCCCTGGGAGACCTGCTGGCCCGCCGAGACGGCGAAGGACTCCTGGTGCGCGTAGCACGTCTGCAGGCCCCCACCATGGTCGATGCAGGTGAAGTTGCCGTAGCCGCCGCTGGCCGACTCGGGCTCGGTGAAGACCACGGTCCCGGCCGCGGCGGCGCGGATCGGAGTCCCCGTCCCGACCGCGATGTCTATCCCGGGGTGCATCTCCGATCCGCCGAAGCGCCAGCCGAAGGGTGAGACGACCGCGCCGTCCACAGGCCAGATGAAGCCGGCCGAGCTCGGCGCGGGAAGTGGCCCGGCCGGCAGCGGCGCCGAGGCCGTGGCGGCCTGCAGCTGCGCCTGGATCTTGCTCTGGATGTCGGCGACCGATCCTTCGAGCTTCTGCTCGGACTCCTTGATCTGCGCGAGCGCGGCCTCGCGCCTGCCGCGGGCGGCGACCAGGTCGGCCTGGCGGCTCTCGACGCTGGCGCGGGCGCTCGCGAGCTGCTGCTCCTTGGCGGCGATCGCGTCCCGTGCCGCCTCGATCCGCCGGCGTGCCTCGGCGAGGCGGATCACGGTCCGCTTGGCCTCGTTTCGAAGCTGGCGGACCCGCCCGACCACCGTCTCCTGATAGCCCTGGATCCGCTTCAGGTACTCGGCCCGCGCCACCATGTCGTCGAATCCCTGCGAGGAGAGCAGCACCGTGAGCACGTCGGGGCTGCCCGACTCGTAGATCGCCACCAGCTGCTCACGCAGGTTGACCAGGGCGATCTTCAGGTGCTTGCGGACCAGCGCCAGGTGGGCGCGGGCCCGCCGCAGGTCGGCGATCGCCTGGTCAAGCTCGGCCTGCTTGGCGAGAAGCTGGGCGTGGACGGTGGCCTCCTGCCTGCGCAGGGCGGCGACCGCCGAGGTGAGGCTCGAGATCTGGCCCTCGTAGCGCGAGATCGTCGTGGTCAATACGCCCTTACGCGAGCGCACCTTCTCCAGGCGAGCCTGCTTGGCGTCGAGACTCGACTGCAGATCGGAGGCGGAAGCGCTGCCGGAGAAGAGCGCGAGTAGGCAGGCGGCGGCCAGCGCGACGACGGTCGCGGCGAGGGCGCTGAAGCGCGCCAGGGGAGGTCGATCCTGGTCGATCACGGCATCCTTCGAGCCTGCCGCAGCACTCGATCACGGAGGTCCGGGGCAGGCGCCCGAGGCTAGCTAAGGCGGCGACCCGTTCCCGTCAGCCCGGGGCCGGTGCAACCCCGGTTGCGAACCGTGCGTAATTCAGCGCCGATCCGGCTGGGATAGTGCTATTACGCACGAGGTGGAGGGGGCTCGACCTCGAGCAGCTCGTCGGCGGCCTCCTCCTCCATCTGCAGCGTGGTGTGCTCGATTCCGAAGCGGTCTCGGACCGCGACCTCGAGGTTGCGGCGGATCAGGTCGCGATCGGATCCCTCCTCGACGACCACGTGCGCCGAGAGGGCGCCGAAACCGGCGGTGAGGGTCCAGACGTGCAGGTCGTGAACCGAGCAGACCCCCGGGACCGCCGCGAAGACGCTCTGCAGCTCCTCCATGTCGAACCCGGGCGGCGCCGCCTCCATCAGCACGTCCACCGGCTCGCGGATCAGCCTCCAGGAGGAGGCGAGGATCAGGGCGGCGATCGCGAGGCTGACGATCGGGTCGACGACCGAGGAGCCGCCGGCGAGGACGACGGCGCCGGCCACCACAACCCCGAGTGACCCGAGGGCGTCCGCGGCGCTGTGGCGCAGCACCCCCTCGAGGTTGATGTCGCTGCGGTGGCCGCGGACCAGGACCAGGGTCGCGGCGGCGTTCCCGGCGACCCCGAAGAGGCCGAGGGCAAGCACGCCCCCCGCCTCGATCGAGGGCGGGTCGGAGAGCCTGCCGATCGCCTCGATCGCGATCAGCACCGCCACCGCGACGAGGGTGAGGCCGTTGGCCAGCGCCGCCAGGACCTCGCTGCGCTGGTAGCCGAAGGTCCGCCTTGGCCCGCCCGGGCGCGCCGCCAGCCGGGCGGCCGCCAGCGCCAGCGCGATCGCACCGACGTCGGAGAGGACGTGCCCGGCGTCGGCGAGCACCGCCAGCGAGCCGGTGATGATCCCGCCGACCAGCTCGACCGCGAGCATCGCCAGGTTGATCGCCAGTGCGAAACCCATCCGGCGGCGGCTGTCGCCGCGGCGCTGCTCGAGCGCCTCGCCGCCGTGAGCGCGCCCGTGACCGAGGCCGTGGACATGAGCCATGGCCCGAGCTTAGAACCGCGGCTGGCGTCAGGCGGGAGCAGGCACCCGGACGGCGGCGCCGTTGCCCTCGGTGACGGCGGCCGCAGCGATCTCGGCGCCGAACCCGAGCCGCTCCCGGTACTCGGCGACCTGCATCCGTGAGATCACCAGCCGCTGGATCTCGGCCGTGCCCTCGAAGAGCTGGTAGATCTTGGCGTCGCGGAACCACTTCTCCAGCGGGCACTCGCTGCTCCAGGCGTAGGGCCCGACCAGGTCCATCAGCTGCGTCGTCGCCCGCATCGTCACGTCGCCGGCCTTCAGCTTCGACATCGAGCCCTGGCCGCCGGTCATCGGCACCCCGTTGCGGCCCATCCATGAGGCGCGCTGGACCAGCAGGCGCGCCGCCTCGATCTCGGTGGCGATGTCGGCGAGCACCTGCTGGACGCGCTGGGTCTGCAGCAGCGGCACGTCGTTCTCGACCCGGCCTTCGAGGAAGGAGAGGGTCCACTCGTAGGCAGCCTGGGCGATCCCGATCGCCGAGGCGCCGACGATCGGCCGGGTGATCTCGAAGGTGGCGAGCGCGTCGGCCGAGCGTGACCTCTTCCCCGAGCGGGCGCGCTCGAGCTTCCGCTCCAGCTTCTCCTCGCCGCCGAGCAGCTGGTCGGCCGGGATGCGGCACTCCTCGAAGATCACCTCCGCCGTGTGCGAGGCGCGGATCCCCAGCTTGCTCTCCTTCTTGCCCTGGCTGATCCCCGGCGTTCCCTTGGCGACGACGAAGGACGCCTGGCCGCCGGTGCCGAGCGAGGGGTCGACGGTCGCAACGACCACGTGGACGTCGGCGATCCCGCCATTGGTGATGAAGACTTTGGTGCCGTTCAGCACCCACTCGTCGCCGTCTCGGCGCGCGGTCGTCTTCAGGCTCTTCACGTCGGAGCCGGCCTGCGGCTCGGTGACGGCGTAGGCGCCGAGCTTGATCTCATCGTCGGTGCCGAAGCAATCCGGCACCCAGCGCGCGATCTGCTCCGGCGTCCCGGTGGCGGCGATGCCGGCGGCGGCGAGGCCCGAGCCGGAGATCGCCAGGGCGAGCCCGGCGCAGCCCCAGTGGAGCTCCTCGGCGTAGATCACGCCCATCTGCCCGTCGCTGTCGCTGCCCATCCGCTGCATCTGCTCGAGGCCCTGCAGTCCCCAGCGGCGAGCTTCGGCGATCACCTCCCAGGGAACGCTCTCGTCCCGGTCGTGCTGGGCGGCAGCCGGGCGCATCACCTCGCGCGCGAAGCGGCGGCAGTAGTCCCTGAACTCCTGCTGCTCGTCGTTCAGTGCGAAATCCATCTTGCCCCCTTCCGTCCGGGCCGCGGCGATGACCGCGCCGGCATTTCACCTACTGATTGACTGGTCAGTCAATTAAGGGGAGATTAGCTGACCGGCCAGTCAGGAGGGCCCGGGAGAGGAGTGCGCACCGCTTCGCCGCATGACCAGTAGCGTTCTGCACGTGGCAAAGCTCCGCCTACCCCGCCTGCGCGAGCGCCCGATCAACGCCTCGGGAGCGGAGCCGCCCCGGGCATCCGACGGCGAGGAGGCCGCCCGCTCCAACGGCGCCAACGGCGATCGCCGGGGGACCGCCACCCTCCCGCCCCCGCCGCCGCCCGCTTCGCAGCCGCCGCCTCCTGCCGAAGAGCCCGAGCTGGAGCCACTGCCGCCGCTCTCGCTGTTCTCGAAGGTGATGCTGGTAGCGGTGCCCCTGGCGATCCTCGGCCTCGCCCTCTTCGCCTTCGGCGTCTTCGACTCCGGAGGTGACGAGAGTCCCTCCGGCCCCGCCCCGCAGATCGAGGGCACCGGGGCCCGCGGCACCGGGCCGGCGAGCGCGAGCGATGCGACCGACCTCGGCTTCCCCGCCTTTGCGACCAAGAACACGACGCGGGTAGGCGGCTCGAGCGCGACGGCGAACGCGGCCGGTGTCGCCCTCGCGACCTTCCCCTCCACCGTCCCCGACGACTCACCCGCGGCCGTGACCCTCGTCTCGGACCGCGACTGGCAGGGCGGGATCGCGGCGGCGGCCCTGATCGCGAACCCGGTGCGCGCCCCGCTCCTCTTCTCGGGACCCGACGGGGTTCCCTCCGCGACCTCCGAGGCCCTCGGGGCGATGGAACCGCAGGGCTCGAAGGGGACCGACGGCGAGCAGCTCTTCGCCCTCCCGGGGGCGGACATCCCGAGCGGCTACGAGACCAGGGTCCTCAAGGGTGGCGGCCCGGCCGAGGTGGCCGCCCGGTTGGCGGGATTGCGCGCGAAGCTGGCGGGAGGGCCGCCCGAGCACATCGTCCTCACCTCCCAGCGGGACGCGGGCATCGCAATGCCGGCGGCGGCCTGGGCGGCTCGCTCCGGGGACCCCGTCCTCTTCGCGGGGCCGCGCGGATTGCCCAAGCCGACCGCCAGGGCGCTCGCCAAGTTCAAGGGCGTCCCCGTCTACATCCTCGGGCCGACCTCGGCGATTCCGGCCTCGGTCGAGGAGAGGGTCTCCAAGGTCTCGGGTCAGGTGGCCCGCATCTCGGGCGAGGAGCCGGTCGCCAACGCGATCAACTTCGCCCGCTACTCCGACGGCAGCTTCGGCTGGAACGTCAACGACCCGGGACACGGGTTCGTGATCGCCCGCAGCAACAGGCCGCTCGACGCTGTCGCCGCCGCGCCCCTCTCCGGCGCCGGCACCTGGGGGCCCCTGCTGCTCACCGACAACCCCGCGACGCTGCCGGGGACGCTCCGCAGCTACCTTCTCGACGTCAAACCCGGCTACACCGCCGATCCGACCCGGGCCTTCTACAACCACGTCTGGGTGATCGGCGACCAGGAGGCGATCAGCGTCAACCAGCAGGCCGCAATCGACTACGCCGCCGAGCTCGGCAGGATCAAGCCGAAGGGTGCCTCCAGGTGAGCGAGGCGGAACGCCCCGAGCTGCTGGAGCCCTCGCACGAGGTCGGCGTCGATGACATCCGGGCCCTCGCGGGCGCCTCCACGCCCCATTTCGCGCTGCAGGTCCGAAACCGGATCCGGCGTCTGATCGAGCCGCTCCCGGCCGATCACCCGGCCCGGATCGAGGGCGAGCGGAGGATCGCCGAGCTGGAAGAGCTGGCGCGCCACAGCGGCGACCCGCGTGGGCGCTGAGCCCGACACCGCGCTGCGGCGGACCCTGCCCCTGCTGGCTCCCGAGGCGAGGCGCCGGGCGCATGAGATCGACCCGGAGGCGCCGTTCCTCGACCTCCTCGAGGAGGAGCTGCCATCCACCGGCCCGACCCAGGACCTGATGCTGACCGGGATCGTGCCCAAGGTGTACGAGCGCTACTGGCGCCCCGCCCTCGGCCGGGTCGCGAAGGGCCTGACCGGGCCCGGGATGGCCGACGAGATCCGCATCGCCCGGCTGCTCCTGGGGCTTCGACCCGGAGACGGCGTCCTCGACGTGGCCTGCGGCCCGGGCAACTTCTCCCGCGCCTTCGCTTCGACGGTCGGCGCTTCCGGCCTGGTCGTCGGCATCGACGCCTCCGAGACGATGCTGGAGCGCGGCGCCGCCGACCTGAGCCGGTCCGGGCTCGAGAACCTCTGCCTGATCCGCGGCGACGCCACCGCGCTTCCCTTCGTCGAGGCGAGCTTCGACGCCGTCTGCTGCTTCGCCGCCCTGCACCTCCTCGACGACCCCCTCGCCGGCCTCGACGAGATGGCCAGGGTGCTGACTCCCGGTGGGCGGATCGCCCTGATGACCTCGGCCCAGCGCCGGCTCGGCCCGCGCGGCCCGGCGAAGCCCCTTGTTGAGCGGCTCAGCGGCATCCGGATCTTCGCCCCGGAGGAGATAGCCGTGGAGCTCGAGCAGCGCGGCTTCGCCGACATCCACCAGCGGATCAGCGGCTTGGTCCAGTTCGTAGGCGCCCGCCTCGCCACCTGAGGGGTGTCGGATAGGTTGGCGCGATGAAGCAGCTCGCCGAGGGCGTCTGGCGCCTGGATGAGTTCCCGCGGCCGGCGATCAACGTCTACCTGGCCGGCGACGTGCTGATCGACGCCGGCAGGCGCTGGGACCGGCGCCGGATCCTGCGCCAGCTCCGCGGCCGCGAGCTCTCGCTGCTGGCGCTGACCCACGTCCACCCCGACCACCAGGGAGTGGCGAAGGACGTCTGCGAGGAGCGCGGCGTGCCGCTCGCCTGCCATGCCGACGACGTCGATGCGATGGAGGGCCGGCGCCCGGTCCAGGAGGCTGGGGCCTCCAACCCGATCAACCGGGTGATCAGGGCGCTCTGGGAGGGCCCGCCGCACAAGGTCGGCCGGGTCCTGGGCGAGGGCGACGAGGTGGCCGGCTTCCGCGTCGTCCACGCCCCCGGCCATGCCCGCGGGGAGGTGATCTACTTCCGCGAGTCCGACGGGGTGGCGATCTGCGGCGACGTGGTCCGCAACATGAGCTACGCGACCACCCTGCCAGGCCTGCGCGAGCCGCCGGAGATCTTCACCTACGACCCGGCCGAGAACCGCCGCTCGATCCGCAAGCTGGCCGGGCTCGGCCCGAGGCTGATCCTCCCCGGCCACGGGCCGGCGGTCACCGACATGGCGGGCTTCGATCGCTGGGTCGCCTCGCTGCCGGCCGATTAGGCGCCCACGGCGCCGGCTTCCGGAATAAATTGCGGCGGCTTCGCCGCCTTACATGCCTCTGCCGGCGCTAACACCGCGCCGGCAACACAAGTAAATTGCGGCGGCTTCGTCGCCTGACATGCCTCTGCCGGCGCTAACACCGCGCCGGCAACACACCTATGCGGCGAGGACCGACTCGGCGACCTGATCGCGGTGCCACTTGGCGTCGCCGAACATCGAGGCGTCGGCGCGAGCCCGCTTCAGCCAGAAATGAAGGTCGTGCTCCCAGGTGAAGCCGATGCCGCCGTGCACCTGCATCGAGGCGGCGGCGACCCGCCAGCCGGCGTCCGAGGCGTAGGCCTTGGCGATCGAGGCCGCCCGGGGCAGGGTCTCCGGCTCCGCGTCGGCGGCCCAGGCGGCGAAGTAGACGGCGGAGCGCGAGTTCTCGGTCTCCAGGAGCATCTGCGCACAGCTGTGTGAGACCGCCTGGTAGGAGCCGATCGCCCGCCCGAACTGCTGGCGATCCTTGGCGTACTCAACTGCCATCTCCATCGTCCGCTGGGCGATCCCGGTCAGCTCGGCCGAGAGCGCCACGCAGGCCCGCTGCAAGACAGGCAGGTAGTCGGCTCCGGCGCCCGGCATCGTGTTGCCGGCCGGGACCTCGACCCCCTCGAAGCGGACCGTGAACAGCTTGCGGGTCAGGTCGATCGAGCTCTCCGCGGCGACGCTGACCCCGTCGGCGTCGCGGTCGACGATATGCCTGCCGCCGTCGCTGGTCGCGACCAGGAAGAAATCGGCGCTGCCGGCGTCCATCACCAGCACCTTCTCGCCGTCGAGCACGACCGCATCCCCGCTGCCCCCCGCCTCCATCGCGAACTCCCCGATCGCCGCCGGCGTGCCTGCGTCGACCAGCGCCGGGGTTCCGCGCCGCTCGCCCCCGGCCAGCGGCCGAAGGTAGCGTTCCTTCTGATCTTCGTCGGCGCAGGTGGCGAGCGCCAATCCGGCGACGGTGTTGGAGAGCAGCGGCGAGGGCGCCATGGAGTAGCCCATCTCCTCCATCACCACCGCCAGCTCGACCATTCCGAGCCCCTGCCCGCCCCACTCCTCGGGCAGTGCCAGCCCCTGCCAGCCGAGCTCGGTCATCTCCTGCCAGTCCTCCTCGGCGAAGCCGCCGGGGAGCTTGATCAGCTCGCGGATCCGCTCCGGCTTGTACTTGGCGGCGAGGAACTGCTTCGCCGCCTCCTGAATCGCCCGCTGCTCGTCGTTCAGGTCGAAGTACAAGCGCGGCGCTACCTGAGTTTGGGAAGGCCGAGGACGCGCTCGGCGATGATGTTCTTGAGGATCTCGGTGGTGCCGCCCTCGATCGAGTTCGCCCGCGAGCGCAGGAACGAGTACTGCCAGCTGCCGTTGTCGATCGCGTGCTCGTCGCCGCGGCCGAGCGGCGCGTAGGCGCCCTCGATCTCGAGCGCCAGCTCGGCGATGCCCTGGTTGATGTCGGCCCACTGCCACTTGCCGAGCGAGCCCTCGGGCCCGGGGGTGCCGGTCTGCATCGTCTTGGTCAGCCCCCGGTAGGCGTTGATCCTCATCGTCTCGGCCTCGATGTGGAGCTGGGCGATCCGCTGGCGGTAGTAGGCGTCATCGGCGACCGAGCCGCCGTTCAGCTTCGTCTCACGCGCCAGCTTGGCGAGACGCCGAAGGCTGTTCTGGATCCCGACGACGGCGCTGAAGGCGAGCCCCGCGCGCTCGTTCATCAGCGTCGTGATTGCCACCTGCCAGCCGTTCCCGACCCCGCCGATCACGTTCTCCTCCGGGATGCGGGCCTCCTCGATGAACAGCTCGTTGAACTCGCCCTCGCCGGTGATCTGCACCAGCGGCCGCACCTGCACCCCCTCCTGCTCCATGTCCATCAGGAAGTAGGTGAGGCCCTTGTGCTTGGGGGCGTCGGGGTCGGTGCGGGCGACCAGCATGCACCACTTGGCGAACTGCGCAAGCGTCGTCCAGACCTTCTGCCCGGTGACCACCCACTCGTCGCCGTCCTTGACCGCCTTCGTCTTCAGCGAGGCCAGGTCGGAACCCGACTCGGGCTCCGAGAACCCCTGGCACCAGATCTCCTCGGCGCTGAGGATCGGCTCCAGGTAGCGCTTCTTCTGCTCCTCGGTGCCGTGGGCGATCACCACCGGACCGCCCATCGCCAGGCCGAGGACGTTGGCCGGAGCCGGCACCTCGGCGCGGGCCATCTCCTGGGCGAAGATCGCCTGCTCGATCATCGTCGCCCCGCGCCCGCCGTACTCCTTCGGCCAGGAGATCCCCGCCCAGCCGGCCTCGTGCAGGCGGCGCTGCCACTCGGCCCGGAAGGGGATCACCTGATCGAGCTCCTCGGGCTCGGGGCCGGGGTCGTTGGCCTCGAACCAGGCGCGAAGCTCGTCGCGCAGCTCCTGCTCGGAGGGCGAGAGGGTCAGATCCATGCCCGAACCCTATACAGCCTGGCCGCCCGGCCAGGCCCCCGCCCGCCGCAACCGCTCAGCAGACCAGCACCAGGTCGAAGGGCAGATTCGAGAGCCCCCCACCGCCGTTGAACGTCTCCACCTCGAGCTGCTTCGGCCCCCCGCTGGTGAAGCGGACGATCCGCGTCGTCGGGTTGTCGAGCAGGATGATATTCGCGCCCCTGATGTCGATCGTTGCGGTCGCATCGCACTTGCTGATGTTGCGCGGGAAGTGCACCTGACAAACGCCCTGACCGGGGTGTGTGGTGCTGACCCCGTGCGGGAAGGGGTGCGCGGCGGTGCAGTTAGGGCCGGTCGTGCCGATGCTGAAGACGTTCGCCGCCCGCACGTTCCTCAATGTGCCTTGCTTGATGTCGACTCCCTTCAGCGAGCGGTTCTGGACCTTGGGGCTGGAGACGGCGTTGCGCTGCAGCTGCGCCGGGCCGACACTGTTGCGCCCGAGCTGGAGCGCGTAAGCGCTGCCACTCAGGGCCAGGAACACTGCAATCACCGACATCACGTTCGCGAATCTCAGCTGCCGCTTCACTGCAGAGAGCATCTACCGTCCTCCGTCGCCGGCCCTCGTCCGAGGGCGATTCGTCGTCCGGCACAGTCTCCTCCGCGGCGGGGCGGAAAAACGGCCGCCCCGACGGGTGTCTTAGTCCTACACCCGCTGGATCAGCGTCCCGGTGCCGAGTCCGCCGCCGCAGCACATCGTCACCATGCCCATCTCCTTGTCGGAGCGCTCCATCTCGTGCAGCAGGGTGGTGATCAGCCGCGCCCCGGTCGAGCCCAGCGGGTGGCCGAGGGCGATCGCCCCGCCGTTGACGTTGACCCGGTCCATGTCGGGGTCGTGCTCGCGGCGCCAGGCGGCGAGCACCGAGGCGAAGGCCTCGTTGATCTCGATCAGGTCGATATCCCCGATCGACATCCCGTTGCGGTCGAGCAGCTTCTGGGTCGCCGGGATCGGGCCGGTCAGCATGATCACGGGATCGACCCCGACCGTGGTCTGGTCGAAGATCCGCGCCCGCGGCTCGAGCCCGAGGGCGTCGGCCTTCTCGCGGCTCATCAGCAGCACCGCGGCGGCGCCGTCGGAGATCTGCGAGGAGTTGCCGGCGGTGATCTTGCCGTCCTCCTTGAAGGCCGGCTTCAGCTCGGAGAGCTTCTCCAGGGTCGTGTCGGGGCGGATCCCCTGGTCGGTCGCGTAGGTGTCTCCGTTGACGGCGATCGGGACGATCTCGCGCTCGAAGCGCCCCTCCTCGGTCGCCTGGGCGGCGAGCTGGTGGGAGCGGAGGCCGATCTCGTCCAGCTCCGAGCGGGGGATCTCCCACTTGTCGGCGATCATCTCGGCCGAGATCCCCTGCGGGACGAGGTTGTAGCGCTCCATCAGGGGTCCGGAGAAGGCGTAGCCGTGCTCGGACATCACCTGCATCCCGTCGGCGAAGGAGATGTGCCCCATGTGCTCGACCCCGCCGCCGATCGCGACGTCGTGGACGCCGGAGGCGACCAGCGCGGCGGCGAAGTTGACGGCCTGCTGGGCGGAGCCGCACTGGCGGTCGACGGTGGTCGCCGGGGTCTCGATCGGCAGCCCGGCCTCGAGCCAGGCGTTGCGGCCGATGTTCATGCCCTGCTCGCCGAACTGCTGCACGCAGCCGGCGACGACGTCCTCGACCTCGGAGGGCTCGATCCCGGCGCGCTCGATCACCTCGGAGTAGGTCTTGGCGAGCAGCGTCGAGGGGTGGGTGTCCTTGTAGTAGCCCTTCTCCTCATGGCCGCGGCCGATCGGCGTGCGAACCGCCTCGACGATGACCACTTCGCGTCCACCGAACTTGCCGTTCTCCATCAGGGCGTGCCTCCGATCGATATCTCTTGCCTTGCTCGCGGTCCTCAGACCGGCGCCCGGCGAACGATACTCAAATTGACTGGCGAGTCAGCCAGCCCGGTGACCGAGGCCACAGCGGCCGGATGGGCCTGGGCCTTGGCGTGATAGTAAGCGGACGATGCCCGCTCAGCAGACCTACTCGCACCCGGCGGTGGCCGGCAGCGGCGCGATCGCCTGCGGCCTCGCCGCCGCCTCGACCACCACCGCCGCGACCCTGCTCCTCGCCCGCAGCGAGGCCTCGGCCTGGCGCGCCGAGGAGGACGCGGTCGCCGCCTGCGAGCGGATCGAGGAGGCAGACCCCGGGCGCCTCCAGGTGACCACGGACATCGCCGACCTCGGCGACTGCGACCTCGTCGTCGAGTCGGTGATCGAGGACCTCGGGGTCAAGTCGGGGCTGCTCGCCCGGCTCGGGGAGGCCGCCCCCGGGGCCGACCTGGCCACCACGACCTCCTCGCTGGCGGTGGGCGAGATCGCCCTGCGCTGCGGTCACACCGATCGGGTGTTCGGGCTTCACGTCTTCAACCCGGTGCCGAAGATGAAGCTGGTCGAGCTCTGCTTCCCCCAGGGCATCGGCCCCGGCGTCCGCGAGCGCGCCCTCGGCTGGTGCGGCGCGCTCGGCAAGACCGCGGTCGAGGTACCCGACCAGTCGGGGTTCGTCGTCAACCGGCTGCTCTTCCCCTATCTCTTCGACGCGGTGCGGATGATGGAGCGAACCGGGATGAGCGCCGGCGAGGTCGATTCCTGCATGACCCTCGGCGCCGGGCACCCGATGGGGCCGCTGGCCCTGCTCGACTTCATCGGCCTCGACGTCGCCGAGGCGATCGGCGACGCGCTCCACGCCGACTCCTCCGAGTCGGCGCACCGCCCGCCCGGCCTGCTGGTCGAGATGGTCGGCGAGGGCCGGCTGGGCCGGAAGAGCGGCGCGGGCTTCTACGAGTACGACTGAGTCCCGGCCGCGGCGGGAGCGCCCCCGCTGCGGTCACAATCGGGTCGATGGATCATTTCGGAGAGCTGCTGCTCGGCCTGATGGTCGCGGTCGCCGCCCTGACCCAGATCGAGCGCGAGCTCGACCTCGAGGACTCGAGGCTGGAGATCTGACCCGAATATCTGCGGCGGCTGCGCCGCCTGACATGCCTGTGCCGGCGTCATGTGAGCCGCGCCGGCAACGAATAACTTGCGGCGGCTGCGCCGCCTGACATGCCTGTGCCGGCGCTAATACCGCGCCGGCAACGAATGCCCCCCGCTACCTTGGCCAGGGTGATCGCTCCCGCCCCCAGCCGGCTGCCTTGATCGGGACCACCGGAGCCACCGGCGAAGTGGGCGGGCGCCTCGCCCGCCGCCTCGCCGACCGAGGGGTCCCGCAGCGGTTGATCGTCCGCGACCGCTCCCGCGCGCCCAGCCTCGCCGCGGCCGAGGTCTCCAAGTTCGGCGGCTACGGGGACCGCGAGGGGATGCGCCGCGCCTTCAGGGGCTTATCGACCCTGTTCCTGGCCTCGGCCCACGAAGCGCCCGACCGGGTCGAGCAGCACCGGGCTGCGGTGGACGCAGCGGTCGAGGCGGGGGTCGGACGGATCGTCTACCTCTCCTTCCTCGGTGCCGCGCCGGACTCGACCTTCACCTTCGCCCGCGACCACTTTCACACCGAGGAGCACATCCGCGCCACCGGCATCCCCTTCACCTTCTCCCGCCAGAGCATCTATCTCGACTTCCTCCTCAGCATGGTCGGGTCCGACGACGTGATCCGCGGACCGGCCGGAGAGGGCCGGCTCGCGCCGGTCCTGCGCGACGACGTCGCCGACTCGCTGGCCGAGATGGTCGCCGGCTCGGACCACGAGGGCAGGGTGTACGAGCTCACCGGCCCCGCCGCGCTGACCCTGGCCGAGGTGGCCGCCGAGATCGCCGCCGCGACGGGCCGCGCCATCCGCTTCGAGGACGAGAC
This sequence comes from uncultured Actinomycetes bacterium, assembly GCA_963725315.1. Taxonomy (GTDB): domain Bacteria; phylum Actinomycetota; class Thermoleophilia; order Solirubrobacterales; family 70-9; genus JBBRHQ01. The sequence goes on from CAVRYA010000001.1 coordinate 371,652, forward strand.
CCTGGAGGAGGCGAGGGCCTCGCGCGCCGGCAGTGGAGCACCCGCCTGGGAACTGGAGGGCTGGGTCACCTCATACGCAGCGATCGCGGCCGGAGAGCTCGACCTCGTCACCGACCACGTCGAGCGCCTCAGCGGCCACCCGCCGGTCGGGGTCGCGGAGTTCCTTGCGGGCGGAGCAGCCGGCAGCGCCCCTTAGCGCCCGCAGGCGCCTCAGCCGACCGCGCCCTTGCGGCGGCCGCTGATGTCCCAGATCACGTCGGCCTCGGAGATTCCCTGGCGGCGCGCCGTCTCGGCGACCTGCCCCCAGGGGAGCTCGGCCTCGGGCAGCTCGTCCCAGCGGGCCAGGTCGAGCGCCTCCAGGGCCCCCTGGAGGGCCGGGCCCAGATGCTCCTCGGCGCGCAGCAGCGCCCTCAGAACCTCGAGCTGCTTATCGCTCAAGCGAACCACCCACATCGAAGTACCTCCAACCCTCGAACGGCGCTTAGGTTGGACGTGCAAAGTAATCCGCCTCGCGGACGGAATCGGGCCTACCGCGAGGAGATGCGGACGGCCTCGATCCGGTTCTCGCGCACCGACTCGACCCGGATCGTGTAGCCGTCGGCGGTGATCTCGTCTCCACGCTTGGGCAGGCGCCCCAGCTCACCGAAGACGTAGCCGCCGACCGAGTTGTAGGCGTCGGTGTCGACCGAGAGCTCGATCTCGGCGTCCTTGAGGTCGCCGAGCGAGACGTGGCCGCGCACGAACCAGTCGCCGTTGGTCAGCTGGCGCAGGTCGGCCGCGCGGGGGTCGGTCTCGTCCTCGATCTCCCCGACCACCTCCTCGAGGATGTCCTCGACCGTGACCAGGCCGACGGTGCGCCCGTACTCGTCGACGACGATCGAGAGCGAGGTGCGCTGCCGCTGCAGGTCCTGGAGCAGGTCGTCGAGGGGCCGGGTCTCGGGGACGATCAGCGCGTCGCGGATCGCCGGCTCGAGCGCGGCGTCGGGCCCGTCGCTCATGTAGATCCTCGCGAGGCTGTTGTTGTGGACGATTCCCTTCACCCGGTCGGGGTTGTCGTCCTCGATCACCACCAGCCGGGTGTGGCCCGAGGTGACGCAGCGCCGCAGGGCGGTCTCGACGTCGTCCGAGACGTCGACGGTGACCACCGCGGGAATCGGGGTCATCACCTCACGCGCCTGCTGCTCGTGCAGGTGGAAGACGCCGCCGAGCATCACCGCCTCGCCCTGGTCGAGCCGGCCCAGCTGGGCGCCGCGGTTGATCAGCAGGCGAAGCTCCTCGGGCGAGGTCTCCTCCTCGAGGCCCTTGACGTCGACCCGGAAGAGGCGGCTGACGATGAAGTTCGAGGGGGCGTTGGCGGAGACGATCAGGGGGTGCAAGACGGTGCGGAAGAATTTCAGCGGTCGCGCGACCCGCAGCATCACCGTCTCGGCCCGGGCGATCGCCAGCAGCTTCGGCGACTGCTCGCCGACGATCACGTGCAGATAGGTGACGATCATGTAGGCGATCGCGATCGAGATCGCGAGCGCCAGGCCGTGGCCCATCACCCCGCCGAACACCGGCACGAGCAGCTCCGCGATCGCCGGCTCGCCGAGGAAGCCGATGCCGAGGGAGGCGAGCGTGATCCCCACCTGACAGGTGGCGACGAACTCGTCGACGTGGTCCATCTGGGTGGCCGCGAGCTTCGCCGAGCGGACTCCCTCGGCGGCCATCTGTTCGATGCGGCTCTGGCGGGATCGGACGATCGCGAACTCGGCGGCGACGAAGAAGCCGTTGACGAAGACCAGCAGCAGAAGGAGGACGAGGAGGACGACCGTCACCGCTCCACCTCCGGCGGGTTCGGGCTCATTTGCCTATGTGGCCTCGTACTTCGAGGGCGGTCGTCTTCGTCGGCCATCTCGGGGCGCCCTAAGCATAGACGGGCCGGGGGCAGGTTCCCCGGCCTCCATCAGAGCGCGTCGATCCGCCCCGCCAGCTCGAAATCGGCAGCGGTGAGGCCGCCCTCGGAGTGGGTCGAGATGGTCACGGTGACCTGGTCCCAGGAGATCGCGAGGTCAGGGTGGTGGTTCATCTCCTCGGCCGGCTCCAGGATCGAGTCGACGAAGCCGACCGACCCGGCGAAGTCCCCGCGCTCGAAGGTCTTGACGATCGCCTCTTCCTGCCGCTCCCAACCCTGCATCGACCCCAGCCTCTCCCCAATCTCGGAATTTTCGAGAAGTGCCATATTGACCTCCGATGCGCATCGCCAGCCTGGTCCCGTCTGCGACCGAGATGCTATTCGCCCTCGGCTTCGGCGACAGCGTCGTCGCCGTCACTCACGAGTGCGACTACCCACCTGCCGCAACCTCACTCCCGCAGCTCACCCGTACCGTGGTCCCGGCCGGCCTCGGGGCGCGCGAGATCGACGCGACGGTGAAGCGGACGGTCGGCGAAGGCCGGCCGCTCTACGAGCTCGACGCCGAACTTCTCGCCACCCTCGCCCCCGACCTGATCGTCGCCCAGCAGGTCTGCGAGGTCTGCGCCGTCTCCTACGAGGACGTGCTCCAGGTGGCTGCCGGCATCCCGGGGCGCCCGCGGGTGCTGAGCCAGGACCCGGCTGGCCTCTGCGACGTCCTCGATGACATCACGCACCTGGGCGACGCCGCGGGGCGGGAGGACGACGCCCGGTTGCTGCGGGAGGAGCTCGAGCAGCGCCTCGGGCGGGTCCGCGAGGCTGTCGCCGGGCGGCCGCGGCGCAGGGTCCTGTCGCTCGAGTGGCTCGATCCGCCCTTCGTGGGCGGTCACTGGGTACCGGAGATGATCGACGCGGCCGGCGGCATCGACGTGATCGGCGACGCCGGGGAGAAGTCCTCCGAGCAGGGCTGGGAACAGCTCTCCTCCTGCCGGCCCGAGGACGTAGTCGTGATGCCGTGCGGCTACGGTCTGCCCGACTCGGAGCGCGAGGCGAGGGAGCACCACGACGGAGCTGCGAAGCCTGGGAGCGGAGCGGGCCTGGGCGGTCGACGCCGCAGCATCCTTCTCACGGCCGGGGCCGAGGCTGATCGACGGTGTCGAGCTGCTCGCCCACCTGCTCCATCCCGGCGCGGCGCCCGCGGCCGCGGACGGGGTCGAGTCTTCGCCTCTGCCGCTCTGACCTCGCTCAGGCGACCGCGACCGAGCCGACGATCGCGGCGATCCCGATCGCAGCGATCGCCACGAGCTCGAACGTGAGGTGCTTGGGCCCGAACCGGCCCCGCTCGCCGGCGACGATGGCCAGCGCCGCCAGCGCGCCCGCCGGCTGCGCCGAAGAGGTGCCCCCCGATGACTGATCCCCGGAATGCTGAAGGTGAAGACGAAGTTGATGAGCAGGAGGATCCCGAGTTGCGCGGCGACGCCTTCGAGGCGGCGGCCCGAGCGACGACGAAGGCTGCGGCGAAGATCCCGAAGATCGCACCGGATGCCCCCGCGGTGAGGCTGTGGGGCGAGAGCAGCAGCGCCCCGAAGGACCCGGCGAGCAGCGAGGCAAAGTAGAGGAAGACGAAGCGCAGCGTGCCGATCCCCGGCTCCAGCAGGCGGCCGACGATGTACAGCGCGTACATGTTGAACGCGATGTGGAGGATGCTGTAGTGGAGGAAGCCCGCGGTGAGAAGCCGGTACAGCTGTCCATCTGCCACCGGCGGGCCGATCAAGCCGAAGTGAACGACCACCGGGTTCGCCTGGCTGATCGCGAGCCCGCCGCCGCCCCGCAGCAGCTCGTAGAGGTAGGCGACGATGTTGATCGCCGATCAGGACGATAGGTCGCGTTCGCAGCCCGCGAGCCGCTCGAAGGCGTCGGCGCCGGACTTGACCTTGGTCGTCTGCCGGGAGCACTCCGGGCAGCGCATCCCGACCGGCGAGGGTGTCATGCAATCGGGGCAGATCGGTCGATCGCAGTTCGAGCAGCGGACCCCGGTCTCGCGGTCGGGATGGCGATAGCAGGTCTCGGCCATGGGCGCAGGAGCCTAGATCAAGGGCAAGCGCGGCCCGCAGCGGCGCTTGCGGGCTAGCTTCTGACGTTGACGCCGACCAGGGGCGCCGAGGTCGGCGCCATGCTGCCACCGCGCGGCTCGACGGTCACCAGGACCCGCTGGGCGCCGTCGAGGTGCTTGGGGATCGCGGCGCTGGCGGTGCCGTTGCGCCGCGGGGCGAACAGCGAGGAGGGCTCCATCCGCCCGTCCCGCTGCACCCACGCCTGGTAGACCTGGCTCGAGCGGAGCTGGTGCAGCCCGGTCAGCTCCAGCATCCCCGAGTCGCCGCTTCGCTCCAGGGTCGCCTGCACCTCGTCCCCGGGTGCCGAGCGAGTGGTGACCGTGCTCGTCCCGCCGCCGCCGGCGTCGTAGGCGATCAGCCCGACCGCGACGATCAGCGCCACCGCCGCCAGGCCGATCGCCGGGCGCAGCAGCAGGCCGCCGAAGCCCCGGCGCCGCTCGCGCCCCGCGGCGGGCTTCGGCCGCGCCGCCTCCTCGCGCACCGTCTCCATCAGGGCGCTTCGAAGGCTCGCCGGCGGCTCCAGCCGCTGCACCGATTCGCCCAGCGAGGAGACCGCCGGCGCCAGCCAGCGAAGCTCCCGGCGGCACTGCTCGCAGCCGGCCAGGTGGCGCTCGAGCTTGGCGCACTCCTCGGCCTCGAGCGCGCCGAGCGCGTAGGCGGCGACCTCCTCGCGCCAGCGCTGGTGGGATTCCTCGCTCATCCCAGCCCCTCGGCCATCTGCATGCGGATCTTCTCCATCCCGAGTCGCATCCTCCCCTTGACCGTACCCAGCGGCATCCCCAGCATCTCGGCGATCTCCGAGTGGCTGAACCCGCCGAAGTAGGCGAGCTGGATCACCTTCGATTGGTCGCTGGGGAGCCCTTGCAGTGCTCCCCGGACCCCGGCGGCCTCGTCGCGGCGCACCACCTCCTCCTCGGTGAGCTCCCCGGAGGGGCGCTGCTCGAGCGCCGCCTCGTCGTCGAAGTCGAGCTTCGGCGCCTTGCCGGCGTCACGGCGCAGGGCGTCGATCGCCCGGTTGCGAACGATCCCCAGGGTCCAGGAGCGGACGCTGCCGCGTGTCGGGTCGAAGCGCGCGCCGCTGCGCCAGATCGAGATGAAGGCCTCCTGGGTGACGTCCTCCGCCGCCTGGCGCGAGCCGACGATGCGGTAGGCGAGCGAGTAGGCGACCCCGCCATGGCGGTCGTAGAAGACCTCGAAGGCCTCCGCGTCGCGCTCGGCGATCAGCGGCATCAGCTCCTCGTCGGCGAGGCGCTCGGCCTTTTCCCTCCTGATCGCCATCGGTAGTTGAGGCTACGCGGCTCCGGCTCCGGCGGATCACCTGCAATCGTCCGCCCCGCCAAGCAAGATCAGGGCGGGTCGGCCGACCCGAGAGGCGAGGCCCACCGAGACCGGCACAGCGAGAGGAGATCGAATGCAAGGTGCAAGCCCCGCCAGGCTCTACGCCACGCTCGTCGGCGGCGTCCTCGTCGTCGCCGGGATCATCGGCTTCTTCTACAGCTCCAGCTTCGGCTCGCCGGGGACCGTGGACGACGTCTTCGGGATCCTCGACGTCAACGGCTGGCACAACCTCGTCCACATCCTCACCGGGGCGATCGGCCTGCTGGTCGCCGGCTACGCGGCCCGCGGCTACGCGCTCGGCCTCGGCTTCGTCTACATCGTGATCGCGATCTGGGGATTCATCATCGGCGGCGGCGAGAGCATTCTCGGCTTCGTCCCTGTCAACACCGCCGACAACTTCCTGCACCTGATCCTCGGCCTGCTGGGGATCGGCGCCGGGCTCACCACCCCGAAGCAGCGCGCCGGTCGGGCGCCGCCGCCCGCTCCGGCGACCTGACCTCAGGCGCGGCGGCGAGACTGATCTGAGTCACCAATAGGGTGACTCATTGAAGTCTCGCTAGAGGCGCGAGCGCAGCTGGCCGGCGGCGTTCCGCAGCCCGCCGGTCTGCTGGCGGCCGCGGCGCCGGGCCTCGAAGAGGACGAGGACGCCGGTCGCGACCCCGCCGGCGGCGACCGCGACCACCGGTCGCACCCAGTTGCGGGGCTCGCGCAGCGCCCGCAGCTCGCTCTCGGAGAGCTCGTCGGCCCAGTCCGAGAGCTCGTCGGCCGCCGCCTGGGTCACCGCGGAGAGGGTCCTCTCGACCCGCTGTGAGAGCCGCTCGGGCGGCTCCATCGGTCGCAGCGCGTCGCTCAACAGGGCCTCGACATCTAGGCCCGCCGCCTCCTCCGCTCCGCGTCCGGGGGCGGCGGGGTCGCTGGCACTCCCCGCTCCGCGTCCGGGGATGCCGGGGTTGCTGGAGGGCTCAGTCATCGCGGCTCATCTCCTCTTGGAGCTGCTTGATCGCGCGATGGATCAGGACCTTGGTGGCGCCGTCGGTGCGTCCCAGGGCGCGGGCGATCTCGCGGTTGTCCATGCCCAGCGCGAAGCGCATGATCAGCGCCTCGCGACGGTCGTCGGGAAGGTGCTCGAGGTTCTCCATCACCGCTCGCAGCTCCTCGCGGCCCTCGACCAGCGCCTCGGTCCCGTGCTGGGCGGGAATCGGGTCGGCGTTCTCGAGCGGCGTCTGTGGCCGCCGCGAGCGGTCGCGGTAGTAGTTCGAGGCGAGGTTGTGGGCGATCCGGATCAGCCACGGCCGCAGCGGCCGCCCGTCTGACTCCCGCCGGGCCCGGTCGAAGTGGCGGTAGGCCTGCAGGAAGGCCTGCTCGGTGAGGTCCTCGGCGTCGTGGTGGTTGCCGACCCGGTAGTAGGCGTAGGAGTAGACGTCGCGCAGGTGCGCCCGGTAGAGGTCCTCGAAGGCGCGGTCGAGCTCGGCCTTGGCTGCGGGATCGAGGCTCGCCGGCTCGACGGTCTCGCTCTTGCTCACGCGGCAAGGTTACCCGGGGCCCCATCGCTAGGCCGCCTGCTTGGATCGCTCTGCACGTCGCAGCCCGGCCACCCACTCCTCGGGCCCGATCTCCCCCTCGATCAGCGCCGCCAGGCCGCCGATCGCGCTCGCGTCGAGTCCGGCGGCGGCGATCGTCTCGGCGATCTGGGGTACCGAGTCGAGGCCCTCGGAGGCCTGGCCGATCTCGGCCCTGATCTCGTCCGGGCTCTGCCCCGAACCCAGCATCTCCCCTGCCCGGCGGTTGCGGCTGTCGGGCGCCAGCACGGTCGCGGTCAGGTCGCCCACCCCGGCCAGCCCGGTGAAGGTCTCGAGCTTGGCGCCGCGGTGGATCGCGTAGTCGACGCACTCGCTCCAGACCTCGGCGGCGGCGATCCCGGCGGCGTTCAGCCCGTGCGGCACGGCCGCAGCGGCGGCGAGCGCGGCGGCGTTCTTGGCAGCCCCGGCCATCTCCACCCCGACCACGTCGTCGGAGCGCTCGCAGACGAGGCCGGCGCGGTCGAAGACGTCGCCCACCTGGGAGCGAAGGTCGGCGTCGGCGGAGCCGAGGACCAAGGCGGCTGAGCCGGAGACGGCCTCGCGCGAGTGGGCGGGGCCGCCGAGGCAGGCGATAGCCCGGGCCCGCACCCGCTCCCCCACGTACTCGGAGGGGAGCTGGCCCTGCGGCGCGACCAGGCCCTTGCTGAGCAGCAGCATCGACGTGCGCCCCCCGATCCGGTCGGCGATCGCGCCAACGCCCTGCGGCAGCGCGGAGGAAGGGATCGCGAGGCAGATCAGATCGAGCCCGGCAAGCTCGATCTCGGAGCCCTGCTTGACCCGGACCGAGTCCGGCAGGGTGACCCCCTCGAGATAGCGGCTGTTCTGGCGATCGGCGGAGATCCGCTCCGCCTGCTCGGCGGTGCGGGTCCCGAGCTGCACCTCGAGTCCCCCCCGGGCGAGCAGCACGGCGACGGCCGTGCCCCAGCTCCCGGCTCCGATCACCGCCGCGCGGCGCATCGGCGGCAGCCCGCCGAGGTCCTCCCACTGCAGCTCGACGTTGGGCCAGATGCGCGAGGTCACGGTCGCCGCCAGCGCCGGGGAGGGACGATCGGAGCGGGGGAAGGTCATCGCCCGTCCGATCCGCAGGCGGACCTTGCGCGGGCGGATCCGCCAGCCGCGGCGCACAGCCTCGCTGCCGAGTACCGCGACGGGGACGACCTGGGCCCCGGTCTGCAGGGCGAGGCGCCCGACCCCGCGCTTGGGGCTCGCCAGCGAGCCGGTCCGGATCCGGGTCCCCTCGGGGAAGATGCAGACGGTGCCGCCCCGCTCGAGCACCATCCGCGCCGTCTTCATCGCCTCCTCGTCGGACTCGCCGCGACGGATCGGAAAGGCCCCGCAGCGGCTGAGGATCCATCCCTGCCAGCGCTTCGAGAACAGCTCCATCTTGGCCACGTAGTTCATCGGCCGCCGCCAGGGAAGCGAGGCGCCGATCACGAACGGGTCGAGGAAGCTGCGGTGGTTGGCGGCGACGATCAGGCCGCCCTTGACGCGGGTATTGCCCCGGCCCTGGCGCGAGAGGCGCAGGTAGATCAGCAGCGCGGGCTGGAGGATCATCCGCGCCAGCACGTACATCGCCCAGTTGACCCCGTGCCTGCGGGTGTAGTCGTGATAGCGCTCGAGCTGCTCCTCACTCACTAACAGCGCTACACGACGCGCCGGGCCGCGTTACATGGCGCCTGAAACCGCCCGCTACCAGGCGGCTTCGATGATCTGCCTCAGCTCCTCGCGCCCCGGTGGGTCGGGGGTGAAGCCGAGCTCGGGGCGGGCCTCGATCGCGTCGAGGGCCTCCTCCAGCTTGGCGCGCTCGGCGCCGGCCTCGGCCAGCCCTGCCGGGCCCCCGCCGAGCTCGAGGATGCGGCCCTCGATCCCGGCCGGATCGGTGCCGATCTCCTCGGCGAGGGCGGCGATCTGCGCCGGGGCCCGTTCCCGCATCGCCGCCATCGCCCGCGGCAGGATCGCCGCGTTGGTCTCGGCGTGGGTGCTGCCGCAAACCCGCACCAGGGTCTGGCAGATCACGTGATGGAGGGCGAAGAGGGCGGAGTCGATCGCGTAGCCGCAGAGGATCGAGCCGAGGGCGAGGGCGCGGCGATCGCGACCCTCCCGCTCCTGATCGAGGGCGGCCGCGATCAGGCCGGCGCCCCGCAGCGCGCTCATCCGCGAGACCGGATTGGCGAACGGCGTGGAGAGGGAGTCAGCCCCGTGGGCCAGGGCGTTCATCGAGCTGGCGCGCAGCTGGGGCTCGGGCTGGGAGGTCATCGCCTCGGGGTCGGCGATCACCACCGCGGGGCGGACCAGGCCGCCGGCACGGCTCTCGGCTCCGGCGGGGAGGCGGTGGATCGCGGTCATCTCCGCCCCCGACATGGTCGTCGGGATCGCCGCCACGTCGGCTCCGCTGACCGCCGCGATCGCCTTGGCGGCGTCGATCACCCGGCCACCGCCGAGCGCGACGAGGCGATCGGCGTCCTCGGCCCCATCGAGGATCGCGGCGGCGGCTTCGGGGACGCCGCCGGGCGCGACCAGGTGGACCGCTCCAGCCTCCTCGCCCAGCCCGGGAGAGGCGCTCAGCGCCCGCTCGGTCGAGAGCAGCTCGAAGGAGCCGAAGGCGTGCTCGGCGAGCAGCTCCGGAGCCGAGCCGAGCGCATCGGCGCGGAAGACGACGGTCCGCCCCGCGTCCCGCCAGATGAAGTCCTCCATTACTTCGCAGCGGCGACGCGCGGGTTGGCGATCGGCCGCAGCCTCGGCTCGACCTCTTCGCGCAGATGCTCGAAGGCCGGCGGCAGCGAGAGCTTCTCCCCGAGGTGCTCGAGCGGCTCGTCGACCGTGAAGCCGGGGCCAAGGGTGGCGATCTCGAAGAGGACGCCGCTCGGCTCGCGGAAGTAGATCGACTTGAAGTAGAAGCGGTCGATCACGCTGGTCGGCCGGGCGCCGCCTCGGATCGCCGCCTGGCCCCAGCTCTCGTGCTCCTCGACGCTCGAGGCCCAGGCGACGTGGTGGACGGTGCCCGCGCCCTCGCGCCCCGGCTCCGCCGGCGGCTCGTCGAAGACGTAGCGGCCCCCGCGCCGCTCGCCCCGGGCCTCCCAGCCATCGTCGGAGGGCTCGAAGGCGAGCGCCTCGAGCAGGCCGCGGCTCGCCTCGGGATCGGCGCTGTAGGCGCGGACCGAGTCAAATCCCTGCAGGGCCAGCTCGCGGGGGATCTCCGGGTGCTCGGCGCTCAGCGGCTCGTCGGGGGTCTCGACCGCCGCCAGCTCGTGGGCAAGTCCCTCGGGGTCGGAGAAGATCAGGCGGTCGCCCTCGCGCGAGGTCTCGATCCCGTGCGAGCCCAGCCTCTCCTCCCAGAAGTCGATCGCCTCGGAGGAGCCCACGCGCCAGACGATCCGGTGGACCATGCCGGCGCCGGCCCGCCCCTCCGGCGCGCCGGGGAACTCGAAGAAGGTCAGGTCGGAGCCCGCGCTGCCGTCCTCGTCGGCGAAGAACAGGTGGTAGACGGTCGGGCGGTCCTGGTTGACGGTCTTCTTGACCAGCCGCAGCCCGAGCACCCCGACGTAGAAATCGACGTTCTTCTGGCCGTTCTCGGTGATCGCGGTGATGTGGTGGATGCCCTCGAGCTTCATCGCCTCGCCTCTCTTCGCTTCGCAAGATACTTGACTACTCAAGTATTGCACACACGGGGTTCCTCCGCAAGCCGCCATTACCCTTCCCCGCAGCGGCCGGAGTAGCTCAGTTGGTCAGAGCGCCTGTCTTGTAAACAGGGGGCCGTCGGTTCGAATCCGACCTCCGGCTCTCGCTCGAGCAGCGCCGGGCCGCGCCTCATTGAACGGTTTCAGCCGCGGGTGCTGAATGTTGTTCAGCGGAGGCGCGGCCAGGTCGATGGAGGATCATCGTTGCGATGAGCGAGGACTCCACGAAGCTCCCCGAAGGCGTCAGCTTTCGGCATGCTCGACCCCGGCGAGGGCACGGTCCTGGGCGAGGCGATCCGGGCCGCCTACGGCGACTCCTACGATGCCGCCTGGGTCTATGACGCCGAGGAGGTCGGGCGCCGGCTGGCGGACGGGACCTACGTCTCCTGCGTGGCCGAGGGACCGGGCCGGGAGCTGCTCTGCCACGTCGGGCTCGCTCGCCACAGCCGCTCCGACCGCGTCGGGCATTCGGGGCAGGCGGTGACGATGCCGGCCGCGCGCGGCCAGCACCTGTTCACGGCTACCAAGCGACGGCTGATCGAGTGGGCGCGGGCCGAAGGGCTGGCGGGCATGTACGGGGAGGCGACCGCCGCCCACCCCTACAGCGAGCGCGCCAACATCGAGCTCGGCGCGCACGAGGCCGGCTTCCTGCTCGGCTGGATCCCCGGGACGGTCTCCAACAACGCCGCCAAGGGCGAGGCGGGAAGGCGCCAGTCGGCGGCGCTCTTCTACACCAAGACCAACGACGGCCACGAGCGCCGGGTCTTCGCCCCAGAGCGTCACCGCGAGATCGTCGAGCAGACCCTGCGCTGCTGCCGGCTGCGGGGCTCGATCGCGGACCCGCCCGCCGACGCCTCGCTGGCGCCGCGGACCGAGCTCCACGCCGAGGTCCGCGAGGACCACAACCTGGCCTTGCTCACCGTGCAGCACCCCGGCGCCGACCTCGAGGATCGGGTCTCGGAGCTGCGCACGGCGATGTTCGCCGCCGGGCTCGACGCGATCTACCTCGACATGCCGATGGAGACGCCGGCGACGGCCCTGGCCGCCGATCACCTCGAGGCCCTCGGGGTCTTCTACTCCGGCATCTTCCCCAACACCCGCGCCGACGGGGACGTCCTGCGCATGCAGTCGCTGAACCGGGTCACCGTCCGCGCCGGCGACGTCGCGGTCGCCTCGGAGCACGGCCGCCAGCTGCTCGACTACGTGCTCGCCGACCTCGCGGCGACCCACGGCTGCGGCTAGAGCGGCACCTCGCGCGAGTTGAGGTGGACGCCGACCTTGCGCTTCACTCGCTGCAGGGCGTTGTCCACCGTCTTGGTGTCGCACTCGAGCCGCTCGCCGATCACCTCGTAGGAGTGCCCGTCGAGGTAGAGCGAGAGAACCCGGCTCTCGAGGTCGGAGAGGACCCCCGAGAGGCAGGTGATCAGGCTCTCCAGCTCCTCGGTCGCAATCACCTGATTGACCGGGTCGGAGACCGAGGGCCCGGGCAGGATCTCGTCGAGGGTGGTCTCCGAGTCGCCGGCCGCGGCCGGCGACTGGCTGAAGGAGACGTACTGGTTCAGCGGGGTGTGCTTGTTGCGGGTCGCCGTCTTCACCGCGGTGATGATCTGGCGGGTGATGCAGAGCTCAGCGAAGTTGCGAAAGCTCGACTCGCGGTCGGTGCGGTAGTCGCGGACCGCCTTGTAGAGGCCCAGGAGCCCCTCCTGGATCAGGTCGTCGGACTCCCCCCCGAGCAGGAAGTACGAGGAGGCCTTGAGGCGGACGAAGCCGCGGTAGCGGCGGATGATCGCGTCGTAGGCATCGGAGCGCCCCTCCTTCGCCAGGGCGACCAGATAGTGATCATCAAGCTCAGGTTGAGCGTTAGTGTCCTGAAGGGCGGCGCTGGCCCTGGCCGGCGCCGGGAGCTGCATCTCGTGCGTAGCGGTAGGAAGTGCCACTGATCTTCTCTCCTTTCGAGAAGGTCCGTGGCGCCGCTTACCTCCCCAGGGGCGCCGTCTTCAAAGGATGCTTCCTCAGACTCAAGTTGAGGTTCACCCTTTATCCGCCGATAAGTGTACGCGGCTTCGGGGTTCTGTCAACCCCAATTCGCCGCAACTGCAACCGGGCTTGCAACCGCCGCTGCATTTGTTATGCGGAACCGCCGCGCTGGCGGAGCGCCTCGAAGAGCAGCGCCGCCGCCGCGGCGGAGACGTTCAGCGAGCCGATCCTGCCCCGCTGCGGCAGCGCCACGGTGCCGTCGCAGGCAGAGGCGACCCGCGGCCGAATGCCCTTGCCCTCGCCGCCGAGCACCAGGACCACGCCTCCCCCGAGGTCGACCTCCCAGGGCTCGCGCTCACCTTCCGCCTCCGCACCCCAGACCCACAGCCCCGCCTGCTTCGCCTGTCCGAGCCAGTCGGTGAGGTTCCGCACCCGCGCCACCGGCAGGTGCTCGACGGCTCCCGCCGAGGCCTTGCAGGCCGCAGCGGTCACCTCGGCCGCCCGGCGCTCGCAGATCACCAACCCGGCGGCGCCGGCAACCTCCGTCGAGCGGCAGACGGCCCCGAGGTTGCGCGGGTCCTGAACCTGGTCGAGGGCGACGAGCAGCGGCGAGGGCGCCGCCAGCAGCTCCTCGGGATCGGCGTAGGGATAGGGATCGACCTCGGCGACCACCCCCTGGTGATCGGGGGAGCCGGCGATCCGCTCGAGCTCCTCCGGCGCGGTCTCGGGGGCGCGCCAGACCCGGTGCACCCGGCGTCGCCCGCGCTCGGCCTCGGCCACCGGGCGAGCACCGTAGATCAGCTGGCGGCGCTCCGCCAAGCTCAGCCCTTGCGGACGAGCCGGGCGCCCTCGGCCGAGTCCCGGACCTCCCAGCCCAGCTCGGCGAGCTGCTCGCGGATCCGATCCGAGCGCTCGAAGTCGCGTGCCGCACGCGCCGCTTCGCGCTCGGCGAGCAGCCCCAGGACCTCCTCGTCCGCCTCCTCCCCCGCTCCCTCCTGCGCCAGCGACTCCAGGCCGAGCGCCTCGAGCATCTCGAGCAGCGCCGAGCCGGCCCCGGCGAGCTGCGAGCGGTTCGACTCCGAGACCAGCTCGAAGGCCTCGGCCAGCGCCCTGGGGGTGTTGAAGTCCTCGGCGAGCGCCGCGTTGAAGCGCTCGACCCGCTCGGCGGCCTCCTCGCCGGCGGGCTCTCCCGGAGGGCTCTCGCGCAGGAAGTTGCGCAGCCGCTCGACCCGGGCGGCCGCCTCGCGCAGCGGCTCCTCACCGAAGGCCAGCGGCTGGCGGTAGTGCCCGGAGAGGATGTAGGCGACCACGGCCTCGCGGCCGAAGCGCTCGAGCGCCTCGGAGAGCTGGAAGATGTTGCCCTCCGACTTCGACATCTTCTCCGCGTCGGTCTCGATCATCCCGTTGTGCATCCACAGCCGCGCGAAGGGGCGGCCGGCCCCCTCGGACTGGGCGATCTCGTTCTCGTGATGGGGGAAGAGCAGGTCCGAACCGCCGCCGTGGATCGCGAAGGAGGGCCCCAGCTCCGCCTCCGCCATCGCCGAGCACTCGATGTGCCAGCCCGGCCGGCCCGGGCCCCAGGGAGAGTCCCAGCTCGTGTCCTCGCCGGGCTTGCGCGCCTTCCAGAGGGCGAAGTCGAGCCGGTCCTCCTTCAGCGAGTCCGACCCGGCCTCCTCGCCCTGGTCCATCTCCTCGGTGCTGCGGCCCGAGAGCTTCCCGTAGGAGGGGAAGCTGCGAACCCGGTAGTAGACGTCGCCGCCCGACTCATACGCGTGGCCGCTCTCGATCAGCTCCTCGATCAATGCGACGATCGGGCCGATCGTCTCGGTCGCCAGGGGCTCGGCCTCGGGGCGGCCGAGCCCGAGCCGGTCGGTGTCCTCGAGGTAGGCCTCGGTCATCTCCCTTGCCAGCTCAGCCGAGCCCCGCCCCGCCTGCTTCGCCGCGTCGTAGATCTTGTCGTTGATGTCGGTGACGTTGATCACCAGCCGCACCTCGTACCCCTCCGAGCGCAGGAACCGCGCCAGCAGGCTGAAGACGACGAAGGGCCGCGCGTTACCGATGTGGATGCGGCTGTAGACGGTCGGACCGCAGGCGTAGATGCCGACCTCGCCGCCGGGGTCGATCGCGACCAGCTCGCGAGTGAGGGTGTCCCTGATCCTGACCGTCCGCACGGCCCGGATGCTATGACGGCCAGGCGCTGAGAAGCCGCGCGGATCGGGCGCACCCCCGCCTCGCCGGGGACGCCCGACCGCGAGCCTTGATCAGGAGGGCTGCTGGTTCTGGTCGTGCTGCAGCTTCGCAGCAGCCTTGACGCAGAGGCTGAAGGGGGTGCCCTTCTGGCCCTCGACGTGCTTCTTGCTCTCGCCCGCGCACGCCTTCGCGGGGTTGTCGGTACGGCCGTTGGCGAGCTTCGCCATCGCCGTCACGCACTGGCTGAACGGCGTGCCCTTCTGGCCCTCGACGTGCTTCTTGCTCTCGCCCTGGCAGTACTTCCCGTATGCCTTCGCCTTGGCAGGGAGGCCGGCGCCGGGGCCGGGCGTCTTGTCGTGGCCGTTGGCGTGGCCGTGTCCCGGAGTCGCCATCGCCGGGAGCGCCAGGGCCAGGGCCACGACCGCCGTGAGCGCCGAAGCCTTTATGAGAGACCTCATTCGTCCTCCTTCTGTGGGGTGCGTACTGACCCTGGAACGGACACCGGCAGCGGATGTCAGGAGGAATCCTTCTTGCCGTGCCCGTTTCCCAGTCCGGCGCCCGGAGCGTTCTTGCCGGCATTCGAGGAGCCCCCGGATGCCTGGTGGGTGGGCTTCGGGGGTGGCGACGGCTTGGGCGGATGCGGGGGGTGGGAGGGGTGCGCAGGGTGCGGCGGGTGCGCAGGATGGAGCGACTTCGACCCCGTCGCTCCGTGCGCCGCACCATGGGAGTGCACTCCCGCCTGTCCGGGTGCGTTCTCGTGCCCGTGCGATGCGGCGGACTGCTGCCCGTGGGAAGCGGCGCCCGGGAGGGGATCGTCGCTGGACCCGGCCGCGGGCCCTGTCGCGTTATCTGCGGAAGGTCCGTCCGCTTGCCCGGGCGCGGGGACGCCGCCCTCCCTCCCCCCGCCTTCGCATCCGACCCCGGAGCGCTGCCGCCAACGCCTCGAGGATCCTTGATCGAGACGCGGGCCTCCCTCGCACCGGGAGCGGGGACTCCACCCGCCGCCGGCCGGGTGACCGCACTCCCTTCCCCGCCGGAGTTCGTTGGCAAGGCCCGGCCGGAGTCCGAGCCCCCGCCCGGGCGGGGAAGGTGCACAAGGCCGCTGATCTGAGCGGTCGCGGCCCCGGCGATCGTCACCGCCGTGATCGCTGCTGCCGACTTCAGCGCGACCGAGGCCGAGATGCCCTTGGCTGCCCCTCCCCCGGCCGCGGCGAGCGCTCCGGCAGTGCCGCTGGAGCCCTGACCGATCCCACCGAGGACGCCGTGGAGCAGGCCGGCCGACGCCGCGGCCGGCAGCGGCGCCAGCCCGGCGAGGTCGCGCTTACGTGTGGCGATCGCGCTCTTGAAGTCCCGGCATTCCTGGCAATCGCGCAGATGAGCGCGGACGTCTCGCCGGCGGATGACCCGCCCGTCCCCGTCGGAGATCGTTCGCCTCACTTCCGCGCAGGCGATCTCACGCCCCGCGCTCATCTGCTCCAGGCTCAACCGGGCCTCGTAGACGGTCTGGCGGGCCACCGCCGCGGAGGTTCCGAACGCGGATCCGATCTCCTCGAAGCTCATTCCCCCCAGCTCGCGCATCACCACGGCGCCCCGCTGCCGTTCCGGCAACTCGCTGAGATCGTCGATCAGGCCGCGCAGCCTGACGCGGCGCTCGACGGTCTCCTCGACGCCCAAAGCGGCGCTGGGCGCCTCGTCGCCGAGCGGATCGGCCGGCCGCCGGCGGCGGACCACCTCGATCGCCTCGTTGTGGGCGATCCGGTAGAGCCACGGTCGAAGCCGGATCTCCCGGGTCTCCCCGGGCAGCGACGCCAGCACCTTGACCATCGTCGCCTGGAGCGCGTCCTCGGCCTCCTGGGCGTCTCCGAGGATCGCCTGACAGTAGCGAAAGAGGTCTTGGTGGTAGCGCCGGTAGATCGCCGAGAAGGCGCGCCGGTCGCCCTTCTTGGCCAGCCGGGTGAGCCGCTGATCGGAAACCAGGTGAGAGTGCCCAGGCAACGGCCCGGAGGGGTAGAGAGCTAGTCCATCGCCCATTCTTCGGTTCCATTATCGGCATCCACGTCGCGGGTCTGAGCACCGGGCTCGATCTCAGAACGCCTGGGGGAGGCCGTATGTCAGGCCCCAGTTGCCGCCCCGGGAGTGCTCAGAAGGTGCGGTAGTTCGCCGGGCCCCCGTGGGCCTGCGCGGCGACGGAGCTGGCGCCCTGGCGGGATCGCTCCCAGGTCGGCGCGGTGTTCCCGGCCGCCGCGACGGCCTGCCGCCGGGCCCGCTCTGCGGCGGTCCTCACCTCGCCGTCGGCGGCGCGGCGGGCCACCTCTGAGCGCTCGTCCGCCTCGCGGCGGATCCGCTTGGACTCCTCGGAGAGCTGGCGATCGGCGCGGCGCCGGGCCTCCTCCTCGGCCTCGCGCTCGACCTTCGCGATCAGCTGCTCGACCCGCTCCTCGGCCTCGCGACGGACCTGCTCGGTGCCCTCCATCACGCGGCGCTCGATCTCGCCCTCGATCTCGGTGATCCGCTCCTCGGCCTCGCGGCGGACCTGCTCCGCCCGCGCCTGGGCCTCGCCGATCCGCTTCTCGGCCAGGGCCACCCGGTCGGCCGCCTTGCGCTCGGTCTCCGCGCGCGCGGTGCGGACGCTCTTCTCGGCCTCCGCCTCGAGCCTGCTGGTGGTCTCCGCCAGCGCCTGCTCGGCGCTCGACCTGGTCTCGGTGAGCTCGGCGCCAAGCCGGGCCCGCTCCGCCTTCGAGTTCTTGGCGATCTCCTTCGCCGCGCGCTCCGCCCGGGTCCTGGCGCTCTCGGCGTCGGCGAGCAGCGACTCGGCCTTCTGGGCCCGCACCTGCTCCTGCTTGCGGGCGCCCTGGGCGGCCGCGATCCGCTGCTTGCCCTCCTCGCTGAGCCGCCGGATCGTCTCCATCGCCTTCGCCTTGACCTGCTCGCGGGTCTCGACCCGCTCGCGCTGCAGGCGCTCCTCGCTCTCGACGACCCGCTTCTCGGCCGCGGTGACGAGCCCCTGGGCGCGCTCCTCGGCCACCTCGATCTCCTTGCGGGCCGCGCGCTGGGCCTCGGCGATCCGCCGCTCCGAATCCGCGATCCGGCGCTTCGCCTCGGTCGCGGCCCGCTCCGCCCTCCGCTCTGACTCCGCGGCCCGATCGGAGGCCTGCTTCGCCAGCCCCAGGGCCCGCTGCTCGCCGCTTCGGGCCTCGACCTCGGCCTCGCGCGCCCTCGACTCACGCCTGCGCATCTCCGCCGCCAGGCGCCTGGCGCTCGCCGCCACCTCCTCGGTGGCCTCACCGACGACCCTCAAGTGGGGGCGCGGATCGGCGCTGGTCGGGGTTGGGGTGAGATCGGGCTCGGGAGAGACGGCGGGCTCGCTCATCGCTGCCGCAACTTACTACGGGCGGCAGAGGTCACCGCGGGGCCCGGAGGGCGTATTTATCGCAAATTGCGGGGCCCGCGGCGGGGCCCGGAGCGCCCCGGGGGCGGGCTCATCGCGGCTCCTCGCTGATCAGCGCAACTGGCAGGCCGAGGCCGGCCTCGCGGCGGATCGTTGCGATCCGCCGGCCGGGCTGGACCGCGTCGCGGACCTCTCCGAGGCGCTCGCCGAGGAGCGCGGCACAGGCGTCGATGTCGGAGACGCAGAGGGTCAGCCCCCAGAACCGGGCCGGACCCTCGCCGGCCTGCGGGGACTCGACCACCTCGAGGATCACCTCTCCGAGGCGCAGGAACGCCTGGCGGACCGGCGGCCCCGGCTCGCCCGGCTCGCGGATCCGCCTCAGCGAGAGACCGGCCTCCTCGAGCGCCGCTGTCGTCCGCACCAGGTCGGGCGTGAAGGCGACGATGTGATCGATCCGCAGGGCTCCGTTGGGGTGGGTCGCAGGTTCCGGCGCTGCGGCCTCGCTCAGCTCGGTCGGGAGTCCGTCGAGGTCGGTCGCGGGAGGCGTAAGCCGGCGCGGCTCACATGACGCCGGCAGAGGCATGTCAGGCGGCAAGGCCGCCGCAGGTGGTCTGTTGGGCCGGCGCGGTGTTAGCGCCGGCAGAGGCATGTCAGGCGGCGAAGCCGCCGCAAGTGATGCGTCGCGCAGGGTCCAGCCGGCGATCCCCCCGCCACCCTCCTCGAAGCGCAGCCGCACCGTGCCGACCGCCGCCTCGGAGCCGGCGATCGCGAAGCCGCACTCGCGCCAGGCCTGCGCGGGCGCGGCCAGGCGGACGGCCTCGATCGTCGCCACCGCGCTCAGTCGAGATCGCGCTTGAGGATCTTGCCGGTGGCGTTGCGGGGAAGCTCTTCGAGGAAGACGATCTCGCGCGGCGTCTTGTACCCGGCGAGGTTGGTCTTCACGTGCGCCTTGGCCTCGTCCTCGCTCAGCTCGACCTCGGGTTGGAGGACGACGAACGCTTTCAGCCGCTGGCCGAACTCCTCGTCGGGGACCCCGATCACCGCCGCCTCGGCCACCGCCTCGTGGTCGGAGAGCAGGTCCTCGACCTCGCGGGGGAAGACGTTCTCGCCTCCCGAGACGATCATCTCGTCGTCGCGGCCGTCGATGAACAGGCGCCCCTCGGAGTCGAAGTGGCCGACGTCGCCGCTGGAGAGCAGGTCGCCGATCGCCTCCTTGCCGCCGCCGCCGGTGTAGCCCTCGAAGGCCATGCCGTTGCCGACGAAGATCCGCCCGACCTCGCCCTGGGGAACCTCCCGCCCGGCGTCGTCGAAGAGCTTCACCGTCGTCCCGCGCGGCGGGCGCCCGGCGGTCCCCGGCGCGGCGCGCAGCTCCTCCGGGGTGGCGATCGTCGCGTAGGCAACCTCGGTCGAGCCGTAGAGGTTGTAGATGTTGTCGCCGAAATGGTCCATCCACTTCAGCGCCATCTCGCCGGGCAGGGCAGAGCCCGAGACGGAGGTGATCCTCAGCGAGGAGAGGTCGTACTTCCGCAGCGTCTCCTCGGGCAGGGCGAGAATCCGCTGGACCATCACCGGCACGACCGCCAGGACCTGGGCGCGGTGCTCCTGTACTGCCCGAAGCGTGTCCTCGGGGTCGAAGCGCCGGCGCAGGATCATCGTCGAGCCGAGCGGCAGCCCGAGCACGAAGTGGGTGAACCCCCAGGAGTGGAAGAGGGGTGAGGCGATCATCATCGACTCGCCGGCGCGGTAGGGGATGCGGTCGAAGAGGCCGGCGAGCGCGTTGACACCGCCCGGGCTGGAGCGCTGCGCCCCCTTCGGAGTCCCGGTCGTGCCCGAGGTGAGGATCACGAAACGGGCCTCCTCCTTTGGCGCCTCGGGGGCGGACGCGTCGCCGGAGGAGATCAGGGCCTCGAGCGTCGTCGCGGTGCCCTCTCTGCCCCCATCGGTCCAGGCGAGCACCCGCTCGACCCCCTCGACCCCCTCGAGCAGGCCGCCGAACTCCTCGTCGTGGATCAGCATCCGCGGCCCCTCGCGGGCGATCACGTCGGCCAGCTGCGGCCCGGAGAACATCGTGTTCAGGTAGAGGGCGCTGGCCCCGAGCTTGGCGGCGGCGATCGTCGCGTCGACGAAGCCGCGGTGGTTGCGGCACATGATCCCCACCCCGGACCCGGCCCCGACACCCATCTCGGCCAGCGAGTGGGCGAGCGCGTTGGAGCGGCGGTCCAGCTGCTCGAAGGTGAGCGCCCCGCGCTCGTCGATCAGCGCCGTGTCATGCGGGTGCTGGATCGCCGCCGCGATCGCCCCGGCGGCCGGCGAGATGCCGTGCTGGGCGAGGACCGCCGCCATCCGCGCCAGCTTGTCGGGGCGGATCGGCCGCAGCACCCCGGCCTCGCTGAGGACCTTGACCCCGAAGGCGCCGTCGGCGACCCAGTTCCACGGGTTCGGGACACGCGATCTCAACGGGCCTGGAGCCACGCTCAAACCCTACATCGGGGGTTCGGGCTCGACCGGCTAGGAGTCCTCGAGCTGGGCGACCGCCATGCAGGCGATCCCCTCGCCGCGGCCGATCCAGCCCATGCCCTCGTTGCTGGTCGCCTTGACGTTGACCCGGGCCGAGGTGGCATCGGCGATCAGCCTCTCCATCTCGGCCCGGTAGGGGGCGAGCCGCGGCGACTCGCAGACGACGGTCGCGTCGATGTTGACGACGCGGCCCGAGACCCGGCCGATCACCGTGCGCAGCAGGTCGAGCGAGTCGGCGCCCTCCCAGGCCGCCTCGTCGTCGGGGAAGAGGGTGCCGATGTCGCCCTCCCCGGCGGCGCCGAGGACGGCGTCGATCACGGCGTGCAGGAGGACGTCGGCGTCGGAATGCCCGGCGAGGCCCTGCGGGTGGTCGATCTCGACCCCGCCGAGCAGCAGCGGCCGCCCCTCGGCGAAGCGGTGGGAGTCATACCCGACGCCGACCGGGCTCACCGGGCCGCCTCCACGCTCGCCGGGCCGAGCGGCTCGAGGCGGCGCTCGCGGCGCTCGAAGACCGAGATCTCCTCCACCCCGAGCCCCTCGAGGAAGGCGAGGGCCTGCTCGTAGCCGTAGCCGACCTCCCCGGGGGTGTGGGCGTCAGAGGAGAGGGCGAAGACGGCGCCGGCCTCGACGCACATCTCGGCGAAGGCCGGCGCCGGGTAGATCTCGGAGACCGGCTTGCGAAGCCCGGCGGTGGAGACCTCGACCGCAATCCCGCTCTCGGCGATCGCCTCGACCGCTGGCTCGTAGTAGAAGCGCGGGTCGCGACGGGGCTGCGGCCGGGCGTCCCCCCAGTACTTGACCAGGTCCGGGTGGGCGAGGATGTCGAAGAGCCCGCTGCGGGCGCTCTCCGCGATCGCCTCGAAATAGAGCCGCCAGACCTCGTCCGGGTCTCCCTTCGCGTTCCAGACCCCGTAGACCTCGGTGTCGAGCGCGTGGTCGCCGATGAAGTGGACCGAGCCGACCACGTAGTCGAAGGGATGCGACTCGAGCAGCGACGCGGTGCGGTCCTCCGCACCGGGGACGAAGTCGCACTCGATCCCCAGGCGCAGCGACGAGGCGGCGACGAAATCGCAGTAGGCGCCGAGGTCGTCGGTGGCCCAGTGCTGCCACCAGGGATGGCTGGACCAGAGATCCAGCGCGGCGGTGAAGCGGTGGATGTGCTCCGAGCAGCCGATCTCCCCGATCCCGGCCGCCTCCGCCGCCTCCAGATAGCGGTCGACGTTGGCCTCGGTGAAATAGCGCTCCGGCGGAGTGTCGTCGTCGTCCGGGCGCAGGTGCAGGTGGTAGTCGGTGAGCACGCCCGCGAGCCTACCGAGGGGCTGCGGCGGTCCCCCGGCGCGGTTACGCTGATCCCCAATGGTCCACCTGCGGATCATCGCCCCCAGCCACGAGTGCGATCACGTCATCGATCTGCTCAAGGCGACCCCCTCGGTCACCAACCTCGTCTTCCTGCCGCGGGCGGCGCACAAGCCGGAGGGCGACGTGATCCTCTGCGACGTCGCCCGCGAGGACGCCAGCGTGGTCATCAGCGACCTGCGCGAGTTCGACATCCCGCTCAACGGCTCGATCTCCCTGGAGGAGATCGACTCGCAGATCTCGGTGGCCGCCGACGAGGCAGAACGGGCGGCCCACGGCCTCGCCGGGGACGCAGTGGTCTGGGAAGAGGTCGAGGCTCGCACCTCCGAGAACGTCGAGCTGAACGCCAACTTCCTCGGCTTCATGATCCTCGCCTGCCTGATCGCCAGCATCGGGATCCTGCTCGACAGCCCGATCCTGATCATCGGCGCGATGGTCGTGGGCCCGGAGTTCGGCCCTCTCGCCGGCCTCTGCGTCGCAGTCGTCCAGCGCCGCAGGGAGCTTGCCCTGCGCTCCTTCACGGCCCTCGCGGTCGGCTTTCCGGTGGGGATCACGGCCGCCTTCCTCTTCACCCTGATCGCCAAGTCGACCGGCCTCACCGGGGACACCCTGAGCACGCTCAACCGCCCCCTGACCCAGTTCGTCTCCCACCCCGACGGCCTCGCCTTCATCGTCGCCTTCATCGCCGGGATCGCCGGGATGCTGTCGCTGACCTCGACCAAGTCGGGGGCGCTGATCGGCGTCCTGATCTCGGTGACGACGATCCCCGCAGCCGCCAACATCGGCGTCGCCGCCGCCTACGGCAACTGGGGCGAGTGGCGCGGGGCGATCGCCCAGCTCTCGGTCAACCTCGCCGGAATCTTCCTCGCCGCCGTCTCCACCCTCTACGTGCAGCGCCTCGTCTACCGGCGAAGGCGGGTCAGACACCTCCACGACGGGGCCCGCGAGGCCGCCGGCCTGCCGCTGGGGCGAAGCCGCCACGAGGAGTGGGCCGCGGACCGGCCGAGGCCGAGGCCGCGTGCGTGAGGCCCTGCTGCTCCCGGCGGCCTTCGCCGCCGGCGTCGGCATCGCCGAGCTGTTCGGCGCCGCCAACCTCGGCGTCGCCTTCGCGGTCGGCGGGATGCTCTTCGCGGCGACGGTCGTCTGGCTGATCCTGCGCGGCTGACGGCGCCGGCCCACGAAAGGACTGTTGTTCGCGGTGGGCGGATTCCGTCCAGATAGAGGACGGAATCCGCCCGTCGAGGTGACTGCTCAGCTCGGCCCGGTGGCGATCGCCTCGGCGACCGCGGCGGCCGGGCCGCCGGTCCAGGGCTCGCCGTGCCCCGGCAGCACCAGGTCGGCTTCCAGCGGCTCGATCGCCGCCAGCGACTCGCGCGCCTTCCGCGAGTTGGTGTTCAGCGCCCTCGGGAAGAGCTGGGAGCCCCGCCGTCCGGTCATCGGGTTCCAGGTGCAGAGTGCGTCGCCGACGAAGAGCGCCCCGTGTGAGGGGAAGTGCAGGGCGACGTGCCCGGGGGTGTGCCCGGGCGTCGGCACCACATTCGGATGCCCGGGGACGTCCACCTCAACGCCCGGCTCGTAGGTGGTCACCTCCCCGATCGCCTTCGGCTTCACCCCGTTCAGGGTGAGGTGCCAGAAGAGGCGGTAGGCGGTCGGGTGCAGCAGGTGGGGGAAGAAGCCGCCGTCGGTCTTCTTCGGCTTCGGCTTCAGCGCCGTCGCCTCGTCCCCGGGGTCGACGTACACCGGCACCCCCAGCTCCGAGCGCAGCTTCTCGGCGACGCCGATGTGATCGCCGTCGGAGTGGGTGAGGACGATCGCCCTGATGTCCGAGGCGGGGCGCCCCAGCAGCTCCAGGCCGGGCTCGAGCTGGGGGCGGTACCTGGGGCAGCCGGTGTCGACGACGGTGATCCCGCTCTCGTCGGCCACCAGGTACCAGTTGACCATCGGCGTCCCGAGGCGGATCACGCCCTCGGCGAGCTGGGCGGGGGCGTCGACGCCCTCGGCGAGCTGCGGGGTGGCGCTCATCGGGTCAGGTTACCCCGCTCCGCGAGCAGGGCCTCGGCCAGCCGCAGGTCGGTCGGGGTGGTCACCTTGATGTTCTCCGGCGGCGAGGGATGGATCGCCACCCGGCCGCCGGCTCGCTCGATCAGCATCGCGTCGTCGGTGGCGGTGGCGGGCTCGCCGTCGGCCAGGGCCGTTCTCAGCGCCCCGGCCCGGAAGGCCTGCGGCGTCTGCGCCGCCCAGAGGCCGGCCCGCTCCTCGGTCGCCGTCACGACCAGGTCCTCGCCGGCGCGCTTCACCGTGTCGGTGACCGGCGTTGCCGCGATCAGCCCGTCGATGTCGTCCCGCGCGGCGAGCCCCTCGACCACCGCGTCGATCAGCTCGGCCGTCACCAGCGGCCGGGCCGCGTCGTGGACGACGACCAGCTCGGTCTGCACCAGCTTCATCGCCGCCGCCACGGACTCGGAGCGGGTGGCGCCGCCGGTGACGACCTCCACCTCGGCGCCCCAGCCCGCCGCCGCACTCTCCTCGCCCGGCGGCACCGCCACGACCACGGGCCCGACCGAGGCGGCGGCCCCGGAGGCGGCCATCGACCAGGCGATCATCTCCCTGCCCGCCAGCTCGACGAATGCCTTGGCCCCGCCGGCCCCGAGTCTCTGCCCGGAGCCGGCGGCGGCGATCAGCGCGGTCGCCTCAGACGGTCGCGCTCGCGGCGAAGCGCTCCTCCAGCAGCGTGTCGAGGAACTCCTCCGCCCCGTCCTCGTCCTTGTCGAGCGCGTACATGAACTCCGAGGCGAGGATCTTCTTCGCCCGCGTGTACATCTGCTTCTCGCCGGTCGAGAGGCCCTTCTCCATCTCGCGCAGGGCGAGGTTGCGGACCACCTCGGCGAGCTCGAAGACGTCGCCGGTCTTGATCTTCTCGCGGTTGTACTTGAACCGCCGGTTCCAGTTCTTCGGCATATCCGACACCTCGTCGGTGAGGACGCCCATCACCTTCTTGATCTCGTCCTCGTCGATGACGCGCCGAAGGCCGGCCCTGCCGGCGTTCTCGCAGGGGACCATCACGGTCAAATCGTTGTGCAGGATCTTGATCGTCAGGTAGTCACGCTGCTCCCCCATCAGGTCCCTGCTCTCCTTCTTCAGGACGACGCCGGCTCCGTGGTGGGGGTAGACGACGTTGTCGCCTTCCTCGAAATCGCAGACGAGCGGGACGTCGTCCTCGAAACCGGCCTCCATCGCTTCCTCTAGCTCAGGAATAGCTCTCTCCTTTCGTCATGACGGCGCTCATCGCCATCAGCTCTGCAGATACCTGTCGACCAGGTCGACCTCCTGAAGCCTCCGCAGGCCCTCGCGGATGTCCTTGGCCCTGGTCGGGCCAACACCGTCGACGGCCTCGAGATCGGCATCGGAGGCCGCCAGGACCTCCTCCAGACCGCCGAACTCCTGGATGATCTTCTGGACAACAAGCCTGGGGATGCGGGGGATGCGCCCGAGCACCCGGTAGCCGCGGGGCGCGACCGGGAAGTCGAGGGTGTTCATCTTCCGGTCGTAGCCGAGCAGCTCGGCGAGGCGACCGAAGTCGAGCACGTCCTGGTGGGGCAGGTGGGCGAGCGTCTGCAGGACGGTGGCGAGGTTCTCCTCGGAGTCCTCTGCGGAGTAGTCGCGGACCAGTGCGGACTTGTCCGCGGCGACCCCGACCATCGTCTCCTCGAGCTGCATCTCGATCAGCCGCCCCTCGGTGCCGAGCTCGACGATATAGCGCTCCACCTCGACCGCCATCCGGGTCACCAGCTCGGCCCGCTGCAGTACCGCCAGCACGTCGTAGAGCACTCCCCCGCCCTCGAACTCGAGCACGGTCAGCCGCGAGGAGACCTGGTCGAGTCGCGCCCTGTACTTATCGAGTGTCGCCAGGCCCTGGTTGGCCTTGGCGAGCACCGCCGGGATGTCCTGGAGGATGTACTTGGTGCCCTCCACGTAGAGGGAGACGACGTCGCGGCGCTGGGACACCGCGATCACCAGCGCCGTCGTCTGCTTGGAGACGCGCTCGGCGGTGCGGTGCCTGGTCCCGGTCTCGGTCGAGAGGATCGTCGGGTCCGGCATCAGCTGCACGTTGGCCCAGGCGATCTTGGTCGCTTCGGAGTTGAGCACGATCGCCCCGTCCATCTTTGCCACCTGGTAGAGCAGGGCCGGGGTGTAGTCGACGTCGAGCCTGATCCCGCCCGAGAACATGAAGGAGATCTCCTCGGAGTCCCCGACCACCACCAGCCCGCCGCTGCGCGCGTGGACGATGTTGTCTATGCCGTCGCGGAGCGCCGTGCCGGGCGCGACCGTGTCGAGCGCCCGCAGCAGCCGAGGGTCCTGTCGTTCGGAAAGCTCATGAAGCTCATCCCCGGGAAGCGACGACGACATTGCGACGATGATGGCAAACCATGATCCGCGCTGCGCTGCGCCGAATCCCGTGTGGAAAGGACGGGATTAGGTTTGTCAAGGAAGATGGAATTTGCGGTGATGCTGGTGGTGCTCGGGCCGCTCGGCGACGTGCTCCCGCCCGGCCGTCCCGGGGTCGCGGACGTATGCCCAGGTGAGGGCTGCTCCAACGGCAAGCATGCCGACCAGCACCCAGGTCGACCCGGCCAGCGCGTCTGAGAACGCCACCGCCCTGCCGCTTCCGTCGTCGAGGTTGCTCGCCTCGATCGAGGCGAAGACGGCGCCGCTCACCGCGAGCCCGACCGCCCCGGCCAGGACCCGGTCCATCGCCAGCACGCCCGAGGCGATCCCGGCCTTCTCGGCGGGCATCGCCGCCATCGCCGCGGTCGACATCGGCGCGTAGACCAGCCCGAGCGCGATCCCGAACAGCAGGTAGCCGGCGAGCAGCAGCGCGTAGGGGCTGTCGACCTCGACCCTGGTGAGCACCAGCACGCCGGCGAGGCCGCAGAGCATTCCGACGCTCATCAGACCGCGGGCGCCGAAGCGGGCGATCAACCGCCCCGAGAACGGCGAGAAGAAGACCATCGGCACGGTGATCGGGAGGATCAGCAGCCCGGCGGCGACGGTCGAGCGCCCCTGCACGTCCTGGAGGTACTGCGGTTGGTAGAACATCACCGTCCAGTAGGCGCCGACCAGGGCGAAGGCGGCGGCGCTGGCGCCGAAGTAGGGGCCGTTGCGGAACAGTGAGAAGTCGACGATCGGGTTCGCGACCCGGTGCTCGATCGCCCAGAAGGCTCCCAGGCAGAGCAGGCCCGCGCCGAGCAGGCCGAGCGTGGTCGCCGAGCCCCAGCCCCAGTTCTGCGACTCGACGATCGCGAGGACGGCCGCGACCATGCCGACGCTGAGCGCCGCCAGCCCCGGGTAGTCGATCGCATGGCCGCCGCCCGGATCGGTGGACTCGCGGGCGACCCTGGCCATGATCAGGAACCCGATCGCCGCCACCGGCAGGTTGATCCAGAAGATCACCCGCCAGTCGAGCGAGACCAGAACCCCGCCGAGCAGCGGCCCGATCGCCAGCGCCAGGGCGGATACTCCTGCCCAGATCCCCAGCGCCTTCGGCTGCTGGGCCCGCGGGAAGGCAGCGCAGACGATCGCCAGAGAGAGCGGCAGCATCGCCGCCGCCCCGAGCCCCTGGACGACCCGGCCGGCGACGAGCATCACCTCGTCCTGGGCGGCACCGGAGAGCGCCGAGCCGGCGGCGAAGGTGGCGGTGCCGGCGAGGAAGATCGCCTTGCGCCCGAACATGTCGCCGAGCCGCCCGGCGGTGACGACGAACACCGAGATCACCAGCAGGTAGGCGTTCATCACCCACTGCAGGCCGGCCGAGGAGGCGTTGATGTCGTGCTTGATCGAGGTGAGCGCAAGCGCGACCACGGTCGAGTCGAGCATCAGCAGGAAGAGCCCGAAGCAGGCCCCGACGAGGGTCCACCAGGGCCGGGTCTGCTCGTCGACGCGGAACATCTGCCTCAGGCGACCCTGCGCACCTCGGCCGGGTCCTCGCCCTCGGCCCGCCGCTTCCCGCGCGGGATCGCCGCCCGCAGGGCGGCCAGGACGTCCGTGCGGCCGTCGAGGCCGCTGATCTGCTCGCCGCCCCGCGGCCCGATCACCGGCCCGAGACCGAACTTGGCGGCCTCCGCGAGCCGGCGGTCTGGATGGCCGACGTAGCGGAGCTCCCCGGTCAGGCCGAGCTCGCCGAAGGCGGCCAGCGGCTTGCCGCCGGCGCCGAGCAGCGGCACGCCGCGCTGGGCCGAGGCGACCGCCATCGCCACCGCCAGATCGGCGCCGGGCTCGTCCACCCGGACCCCGCCGGCGACGCTGACGAAGACGTCCGCCCCGGAGAGGGAGAGCCGGGCGTGGCGGGAGAGGACGGCGAGGACGAGGCTGAGCCGGTTGCGGTCGACGCCGTTCGCGACCCGCCGCGGCGACTCCAGCTCGCTGGGGGCGACCAGCGCCTGCACCTCGACCAGGACCGGGCGCGAGCCCTCCATCGCCGGCAGTACGACCGAGCCCGGCGCCCTGGTCGCGTCCTCGACGAACCGCGCCGAGGGATCGGCGACCTCGCTCAGCCCTCCGGAGCGCATCTCGAATACCCCGACCTCGCTGGTCGCGCCGAAACGGTTCTTCAAGGCCCGCAGGGTGCGGTAGGTGCGCTCGCGCTCTCCCTCGAACTGCAGCACGCAGTCCACCAGGTGCTCGAGCACCCGCGGACCGGCCAAGCTCCCCTCCTTGGTCACGTGCCCGACCAGGATCAGCGCCACCCCGGCGCGCTTGGCGACCTCGGCCAGGGCGCTCGCCGCCTCCCGCACCTGGCCGACCGAGCCCGGCGCCCCGCTCATCTCGGCGCTGTGCAGGGTCTGGATGGAGTCGATCACGCAGGCCGCCGGGCGCTCTGCCTCGAGCGTCGCCAGCACCCGCTCGAGCGAGGTCTCGGCCAGCGCCGGGACCTGAAGCGCCGCGGGACCGAGACGCTCGGCCCGCAGCCGCACCTGCGCCGCCGATTCCTCACCGGAGACGTAGAGGGTCTCGACCCCCGAGGCGGCGAGGTTGGCGAGCGCCATCCCGGTCAGCGTGCTCTTGCCGATCCCGGGAGAGCCGCCGAGCAGGACGAGCGAGCCCGGCACGAGGCCGCCCCCGAGCACCCGGTCGAGCTCGCCCACCCCGGTGCGAAGCCGCGCCGTCTCGAGGGTCTCGACCTCGGCCAGGGCGATCGGCTTCGCGGCCGTCGCCGGCGCTCCCGCCCCGCCGGAGCCGCGGCCGCGCCGGCCGCCGGCTGCCGGGGGCGCCTCGACCAGCGTGTTCCACTCCGAGCACCCCGGGCAGCGCCCCGACCACTTCAGCGAGAGGTGTCCGCACTCCTGGCAGGTGTAGCGGGGTTCGGCCCGGGCCATCCCCTCACCCTAGGCAGCACCCCCGACGCCTTCGCCCCCGCGGGTGCGTCCCCGCCGAACGCAAGGTTGCGTGCCCATTGGGGCCCTAAGGTTGCGTTCGGCCGGGAAGCCCCAGGGCGGCGGGGTCGATGCCCCAGCGCCGCCCCGCTTCGGCCAGCTCCTCGCTCAGGGCCCAGCGGTCGGCTTGCTCGGCACCCTCGTGCTCGGGGCTGGCGCCCTTCAGCGCCATGCAGCCGGCGTTGTCGCCGATCTCGCGGATGGCCGCGACGTCCTCGGCACCGAGGCGCTGCTCGGCCGGCAGCGCCGCCAGCTCGGCCCGCTTATCCTCGATCGGCCGCGCTTCGGAGCCCGCCTCCTGGATCAGGGTGGGGACGACGCAGGAGACGGCCGGGTGGGCGAGGTTCCACTGGCAGGCGAGCTGGATCGGGGTGAGCCCGGCGCGCTCGGCGATCGGCAGCATCCGCTCCAGCTTCTCCAGGCCGGCCTCGATCCAGCCGTCGGGGCGGAAGGCGCGGTGATCGCTGCGGGCCAGCTCCATCCCGGCGTGCATGTCGCCCCAGAAGATCCCCCCGTAGTCGACGACCCGGGTGATCACCTCCACCCCGGCCTCGGTCGCGGCATCGAGGCACAGCTCGCCCGGCCAGGGCTCGAGCGGGTTGAGGATGACCATCGCCCAGTCGATCCGCTCGCCGAAGCGCTCCAGGCAGGAGATCAGGTCGAGGGTGAAGCCATTTGCCGGCCCCGGCGCGACCCCGATCATCTCGGTCAGCCCGGCCTCGCGCAGCGCCGCCATCCCATCCCAGACGGCCTCGCTCTCATAGCCGACGCGGTCGGGGTTGTGGAGCATCAGCAGGTCGAAGCGATCTGCCCCGAGCCGCACCAGGCTGCGTTCGGTCGCCATCCGCAAGTACCCCGCGTACTCGCCCGGGCCGCGCAGCCGCGGGTCGGTGAAGCGCGGGAAGCCGCGGGGCCCGTCGCGCTCCCCCTCGTAGAAGTCGTGGCCGACGGCGCCGGCCAGGCAGTAG
Source organism: uncultured Actinomycetes bacterium (assembly GCA_963725315.1). GTDB lineage: Bacteria > Actinomycetota > Thermoleophilia > Solirubrobacterales > 70-9 > JBBRHQ01. The sequence goes on from CAVRYA010000001.1 coordinate 402,078, forward strand.
CCGCCCCGATCGGCGCCGGCCAGCGCCTTCCCGAGCAGTTTGTCGGCGTCGCCCTGGCCGTAGACGTCGGCGGTGATCACCGTCTCGATCCCCGCCCCAGGCCTCAGCAGCTCCAGCAGCCGCTGCTCGGCGATCTCCTCGCCGAAGTGCATGAAGCGGCCGCCGCTCCAGGTCCCGACCGCGGTTCTGCCCGGCGCCTTCATCGGGCCACAACGCTAGCGATGCGTTGAGCGATCAGCCCCGCCGGCTCGCGGCCGCGTCCCCCGGCGCCGCCGCACGCCGCGGCCCGTCAGCCGGCAGATTCCTGCCTCACCCCGGCGCCCCATCTCTCCTCGATCCGGGCGAAGCGCCAGATCGCCAGAGCCCCTACCCAGGTGAGCACGAACATCGCGACGATCGCGTAGCCGACGTAGTTGAGGTCGAGGCCGGAGACGAAGTCCCAGGGCTGGCCGGTGCAGTCCGAGCTTCTCGGCGAGGACCGAGATCAGCTCGATCGTCCCGATCAGCAGGGCAACCACGACCGAGAGCCAGGTGATGGTGATGTTGTAGTAGAGCTTTCGCACCGGCTTGGAGAAGGCCCAGCCGTAGGCGAAGTTCATGAAGGCGCCGTCGATCGTGTCGAGCAGCGACATCCCCGCGGCGAAGAGGATCGGCAGGCAGAGGATCGCGTAGATCGGCAGATCCGCGGCGGCGGCCGTCCCGCCACAGCCAGCAGGGCGATCTCCGTCGCCGTGTCGAAGCCCAGCCCGAACAGGCACCCGAGCGGATACATCTGCCAGGGCTTGGAGATCGCGTTGGTGGCGCGCTTGTAGAAGCGAGTCATGAAGCCGCGGTTGTCGAGCTCGTGCTCGAGCTCGGCCTCGTCGTAGTGGCCCTGCCGCATGCGGCGGAAGATCCCGACGATGTTCAGCAGCACCAGCAGGTTGAGGATGCCGATGATCCAGAGGAAGGTTCCCGAGACCGTCGGCCCGATCAGCCCGGTCGCCGAGTGAAGCGTCGAGCTGTCGTTCGCCACCGCCCCGCTGAGGCCCTTGACGCCGAGCGTGAAGCCGATCGCCAGCAGGAAGACGATCGTCGAGTGCCCCAGCGAGAAGAAGAAGCCGACGCTGAGCGGCCGCTGCCCGTCCGTCATCAGCTTCCTGGTCGTGTTGTCGATCGCTCCGATGTGGTCGGCGTCGAAGGCGTGGCGGAGGCCGAGCGTGTAGGCGGTTATCCCGACCCCGACGCCGAGGGCGCCCGACTGCCCGAGATCGAAGTGGTGCGGGACGACCACCCCGAAGAGCAGGCCGAAGCCGACCAGGTGAAGGCCGACGATCACCGCGGCCATCCCCGCGACGGTGGTCCATTGCGAGCGCGTCAGGCCGGCCTTGATCCGCGCCCAGCGGCCCCCCGCCGCTCGGGTCTGGGTGATTGCCTGCATCATCCCTCCTCTCCTGGCGGCGAACCGGACCAGTCGAGCTCGGTGATCTCGCCGCCCATGATTTGCACCTCTCGCACGCGGGGGGTGTTGTTCACCCAGAGCGTGTATCGCCCTGACGCGAGTCTGTCAAAGACCGCGGTGAAGGCCGGCCGATCACCCATCCGGCGCTCCAGCACCTCCTTGTGGCTTCGGCTCGCGTCCTCGCCCCGCGGGCTGATCTCGACCTCGGTCCCGTGGAGGCCCGCCTGGGCATGGATGATCAGGGCGCCGAGGTCCCCGCCGATGTCGAGGACGACGGTCTCCGGGTGGGGGCGGGCCGAGTAGTCCTCGTGCCCGCCGCCCGTGTGGGAGTGCCCGGTGTGCTCGTGCCCACGCGCTGCCGCGCCGCCGGCCGCCATCCTCAGGCTCCCGTGCTGAACCCGTCGTGGGGCGTGCCCAGGTACGGGAAGGTGCCCTGGTAGCGGTCCGGTCCGGGAGTGACCCCCTGGGTCACCGCCGAGGCGGCCGCGTCAGGCGTGTAGCTGGGAGCGACCAGCGGGTAGGTCAACCCGGCGATCGCCCGCAGCTCGATGTTGACCACGTCGTCAGCGACGCGGCGCCCGTTCGGGAACCCGGCCAGGTCACCGCCGAGGATGCCGAGCGGGTTGGGGCTCGAGGTGGTCGGGGGGATCGCCACGTTGAGCCGCAGCATGTCCGCCAGCACCTTGCCGGTGTTGTTCTGGAACCCGGGGATGATCCCCTTCGGCAGCCCGGTCAGCAGGATCGCCACCAGGTCCGCCCGCTTCGCCTTCAGCGCCGCCAGGTTGGGGAAGACGCCGGGGTAGAGCACCGGCAGCAGCTTGCCCAGCTCCGGGTGCTCGACGTACTTGAGGAACTCCTTGTCGGCAGCGGGATGAAGTGCGTTCCACCGGTCCTTGCGGCCCATGGGCACCACGACCTCGTTGAAGAGCGGGTTCCCGAGCCGCGAGACCTGGACCCAGGGACCCGACTCGGCGACCTTGTCGTTCCTCTTGTCGATCACCCGGGTCTTGCGGCGGCTGGCGGCGCCCCAGATGCCGAGCACCGACTTCGCCGCCATCGGGTTCGAGGGAACCGATCCGTCCCGGGTGAGGCGCTTGATCGGGATCTGAAGCGCGATCGTGTGGACGTTGAGGGTTGCGGTCGCGTCGACTGCCACCGTCGGCGAGGTCGCGATCAGGTGCAGGTTCTGCAGCGGGCGGAGGTCGCCGAGGTCGAAGATCGAGCCGAGGTCGACGAAGAACCCCTCGTTGCGCTGGCCGGCGAACACCCGCTCTCCGGACTGCAGCTTGTGCACGGCCGGGTTGGCGAGCTTGGTCTGGTAGTCCGGTGTCGAACGCGGCCCGATGTTGCACGGCGGCGAGGCGAGGTTCTTGCCGAGAACGCGCGGCTTCGGCCCGTGGCCCTTCTGTGCCCGTTCTGGTGCCGGTCCGGGTGGTTGACCCGGCTGACCTCGTAGAACTGGCGCCGGTTCCAGTTGGGGCTGTTGATGCCGGTGATCTGCCCGGTGTTGTAGAGGAAGGTGTCGGGATTCCTCAGCTTCGTCTTGAAGCGGAACCGGTACTCGATGTCCGGCATCCCGTCGCCGTCGTTGTCGATGTAGATCGAGTAGAGGACGTCCTCGCCGAACTCGAAGAAGTTCGGGCCGCCCGGGGGGTCCTCCAGGGGGATGTAGTTGGTGAGGATCGTGACCGTGTCGGGCTTGTCAGGGCTGACGAACGCGTAGGTGTCGGTGTTGTCGGCGACCGGGTCCTTGCTGATCTCCGGCGCTTCGCGATGGGATGACATTCGCTCTCTCCTTGGTCTGCGTGGGAAGCTTCGCTGCGGCCAGCCGTAGGGCTCAGCCGATCCTGCCGGCGGCCTTCATCAGCCGCTTGACCAGGACCGGGTCGCGGAAGGTGATCTCGCCGGTGCCGGAGGAAACGGTCACCTCGGCACGCTTCTCGTCGCGCACGTAGGCGATCACGACCTCGTCCGGCGGCGGGCCGGATGGCTCGGTTTCCTCAGGCCGGTCCAGGGCCGCCGCGGCCACTGAGGGCGCGGCTGCGATTGCCGCGGTGCCCGTGGCAAGGCCCGCCGAAGCCAGCAGCTTTCGCCGGTTCAAGCTCTCCATCTCTCTTCCCTTCTCCGTGGCGCGGCGCTGTCGGCGGGAGCCGCGGCGGCCGCGCGTTCAATGCTTTCCGACGGGTCCTAACGAGGACCGGGCCGGATTGGATCAGCGCCCGGCGAACGTGCTGGTGCCGCGGGGTTGGCGGCAAGCGCGAGACCCGACCGCCGCGGCCCGAAGGGCTCCGGCGGCTGCCGCGGTACCCTTTGCTGCGGGGGAATGAAGAGGGTTCTTGTCATGGGGATCGTCTTGGCGCTCGCTGTCGGCGGGGCCGCGTGGGGCGCCGGGCAGCGCGACAAGGGCTTCGGCAAGAATGGCCTGACCCTGCTCGACGACCCGGGCGGGAAGTTTGACCTTCTCACCGACCTGGCCCTGCTGCCAAACGGGAAGATCCTCGCCGTCGGCGCCCGCGACAGCTCAGCGGGGTTCCTGGTGGCACGGTTCAGGGCCGATGGCAGGCCCGACCGCAGCTTCGACGGCGACGGGATCAACGTGCAGCCCTACAACGGGGGAGCGCTTGAGCCGCGCGGGCTGGAGGCGATGGACGTCGACTCGAAGGGTCGGTTCGTCGCCGCCGGCCTCGCCTCGGGGCCGGGCGCCGGATTCGACGCCTTCGGCATTACCCGCTATCGCCGCGACGGCCTTCCCGACACCGCATTCGGCGACGGCGGGGTCAAGATCGTCCAGCCGCTCGATTTCGGCCAGGCACACGATGTCGACACCGGGCCCGGCGACAAGGTGGTTGCGGTCGGTCATGCGGGGACGATCATCGGCGGGGGGAGCTCGATCGCGGTGTTGCGTCTCACCGCGCGCGGCCAGCTCGACCCGATGTTCGGCTCCGGTGGCGGCGGAGGCCAGATATTCGACCTTCCCGGCAGCGACGAGCAGGCAAACGTGGTCAAGGTGCTCCCAAACGGCTCGATCGTCCTTGCCGGTGACGCGTCGGGGGGCGCGTTGATCGGCAAGCTCGACTCCACCGGCGAGCCCGTCGGGGGCTTCGGCACCGGAGGCTTCACCGTTGAGGATGTGGGCAGGCACGCCAGCCCGTCCGGAACGGTCTACGACATCGCCTCGGGTGGCAAAGGCCGCTTCGTCGTCGTCGGCGAGGCCTCCAGTGCCGACGTCAACGCCGACCAGATCCTCTTCGCCGCCCGGTTCAAGGCCAACGGCAACCTCGACCCGAGCTTCGGCGACGGCGGGGTCTTCCGTTCGGACCGAACGACCAACGACGACATCGGGTTCGCGGTCGCGGCGCAGCCCGACGGCCGCATCGTCATCGCCGGTGTGACCGACGCCAAAGACAACGGCGGGAACACCTGGCTCGTGCGGCTGACCGCCCGCGGCAGGCTCGACCCGACCTTCGGTCGCAGGGGCCAGGTCATCCTCCCAGCAGGGCCCAACTATGACGAGGCCATGGGAGTCGCGCTCCAGCCGGACGGCCGGATCGTCGTCGCAGGTGACGCAGGCGTCTCGCCGACCGACAGCCGCCTGATGGTCGCCCGCTTCCGCGGCGACCCGCCCTGCTTCGGGCGCGCCGCGACGATCACCGGGACATCTCGGCGTGACACGCTCAACGGCACTCCGGGACGTGACGTCATCTCGTCGCTTGGCGGCGCCGATACGCTCAACGGCCGCGGCGGGCCGACCTGATCTGCGGCGGGGCCGGACGCGACCGGCTCCGAGGCGGCAAGGGTGCCGATCGGCTAAACGGCGGGCCCGGCCGCGATCGCTGCAGCGGCGGGCGCGGCAGGGACGCCCTCCGCCGCTGCGAGCTCTAGAGCGCTACTCGCCGGCGGTGCCGGCCGCGTCGCCGCCGTCGGGGGCCGGGCGGTCGGGCTTGTTGCCGTCGCCGCTCTCGGGCTTCTTGCCGGCGCCGACGCCGACCGCCTCGGGCTCGGGCTTGGCCTTCGGCTCGGCCTTCTTGCGCGGCTTGCGCGGCTTGACGATCGAGAGGCTGAGCGGACGGTCCTCGTCGTCGCCTTCGCCGTCGCGGTCGACCATCACGGTCGAGCCCGGGACCATGTCGCCCTGCTTCAGCACCTCGTCGGCGAGCGGGTCCTCGATGTAGCGCTGGATCGCGCGGCGCAGCGGCCGGGCGCCCATCGAGGGGTCCCAGCCCTTGTCGACCAGCAGGTCCTTGGCTGCTTCGGTCAGCTCGAGCTGCAGCTCGTGCTCGGCGACCTGCACCTGGACGCGGCTGATCATCAGGTCGACGATCTCCTTGACCTCGTCCTTGGAGAGCTTGTGGAAGACGATCACCTCGTCGATCCGGTTGAGGAACTCGGGCCGGAAGACCTTCTTCAGGTCGCTCATGATCCGGTTCTTCATGTCGTCGTAGGACATCCCGGTCTCGTCGGCGACGGTGAACCCGATCGAGGTGTTCTTGGCGATTTCCGAGGCGCCGATGTTCGAGGTCATGATCACGATCGAGTTGCGGAAGTCGACGGTGCGCCCCTGGGCGTCGGTGAGCCGGCCGTCCTCGAGGATCTGCAGGAGGATGTTGAAGACGTCGGGGTGGGCCTTCTCGATCTCGTCGAGCAGCAGCACCGAGTAGGGCTTGCGCCGCACGGCCTCGGTCAGCTGGCCGCCCTCGTCGTAGCCGATGTAGCCCGGCGGCGAGCCGACCAGGCGACTGACCGCGTGCTTCTCCATGTACTCGGACATGTCTATCCGGACCATCGCCTCCTCGTCGCCGAAGAGGAACTCGGCCAGGGTGCGGGCCAGCTCGGTCTTGCCGACCCCGGAGGGGCCGAGGAAGATGAACGAGCCAGAGGGACGCTTCGGGTCCTTGATCCCGGCCCGCGAGCGGCGGATCGCCTTGGAGACGGCGGTGATCGCCACCTCCTGGCCGATCACGCGCTTGTGCAGCTCGTCCTCCATGCGGATCAGCTTCTTGGTCTCGGCCTCGGTCAGCTTGAACACCGGGATCCCGGTCCACATGCCGACGATCTCGGCGATCTCGTCCTCGCCCACCTGGGGGCGCTCGCCGTTCTCGCCCTCGGCCCACTCGTCCTCGAGCTGGCGCTTGCGGGTCGTGAGCTGGCGCTCGCTGTCGCGCAGGTTCGCGGCCTTCTCGAACTCCTGGGCCTCGATCGCGGCCTCCTTGTCGCGCCGCGTCGTCTCGATCTCCTCCTCGAGGTCGCGGTAGACGGGCGGGGCGGTCATCGACTTGATCCTCATCCGCGAGGCGGCCTCGTCGATTAGGTCGATCGCCTTGTCGGGCAGGAAGCGATCGGAGATGTAGCGATCGGCGAGCTCGGCCGCGGCCACCAGGGCGTCGTCGGTGATCGTCACCCGGTGGTGCTGCTCGTAGCGCTCGCGCAGGCCCTCGAGGATCTTCACCGTCTCCTCGGGGCTCGGCTGGTCGACCTTGATCTGCTGGAAGCGGCGCTCCAGGGCGGAGTCGCGCTCCAGGTACTTGCGGTACTCGTCGAGGGTCGTCGCGCCGATCGTCTGCAGCTCGCCGCGGGCCAGCGCGGGCTTCAGGATCGAGGCCGCGTCGATCGCGCCCTCGGCGGCGCCGGCGCCGACCAGGTTGTGGAGCTCGTCGATGAACAGGACGATGTCGCCACGCTGGGTGATCTCCTTCATCACCTTCTTGAGGCGCTCCTCGAACTCGCCGCGGTACTTCGATCCGGCGACCAGGGCCGCCAGGTCGAGGGTGTAGATCTGCTTGTTCTTGAGCAGCTCCGGGACCTCGCCCTTGATGATCCGGGCCGCCAGGCCCTCGACCACCGCGGTCTTGCCGACCCCGGGCTCGCCCAGCAGCACCGGGTTGTTCTTCTGGCGCCGGGAGAGGATCTGCATGATCCGCTCGATCTCGGTCTCGCGGCCGATCACCGGGTCGAGCTTGCCCTCCTCGGCCAGCTTGGTCAGGTTGCGGCCGAACTGGTCGAGCAGCTTCGAGGACTTCTTGCCCCCCTCGCCCTGCGAGCCGCCGCCGCTCTGCCCCGAGCGCCGCCCGCCGGGGCCGGAGAGCATCCGGATCACCTCGTTGCGGATCTTGTCGGAGTCGGCGTCGAAGTCGAGCAGGATCCGCGCCGCCACACCCTCGTTCTCGCGGACCAGCCCGAGCAGGATGTGCTCGGTGCCGATGTAGTTGTGGCCGAGCGAGAGCGCCTCGCGCAGGGCCAGCTCGAGCACCTTCTTCGCTCGCGGCGTGAAGGGGATCTGGCCGGATGTGACCTCCTCGCCGGAGCCGACGATCCGAACCACCTGGGCCCGGACCCGCTCGACGGTGATGTCGAGCGACTCGAGCACCCGTGCGGCGAGGCCCTCCTCCTCGCGCAGCAGCCCGAGCAGGATGTGCTCGGTGCCGATGTAGTTGTGCTTGAGCGTGCGCGCCTCTTCCTGGGCCAGGACGACCACCTGTCGCGCGCGCTCTGTGAATCTCTCGAACAAGGTTTCCCTCTAGCTAAACAATGCTTCCTGCGGTTTGTATCGGCTGATCGGTGGGTGGGTTCTAATGATTGGGTCGGAAGGTGCGAAGCCGTCCCGACGGACGGCACAGCGCCGGCGGCCTATCCAAGCTATTCGGCTGAAGTCCGCCGATGGATCTGACCTCCGGTCTTTTTGGGGACGCCCGAGGGGCCAGTATAGCCGCGCCGCGGTCCCGGCCACGGGCCTCAAAACGACCCAGCGAACACGAAATCACGGCCCCGGGTTTCAGAAGGAACGGGCGGCTGCACTAGTTTCTTTGCCATGCGCAGGGGGATCGTCTCGTCCACCATCGCCTTGGTCGCCATCGCGGTGTGCGCCGCAGGCGCCGGCGCCGCCACTCCGCCGGGCAACTTCAAGCGCCACGAGAACCGCTACTGGACCTGGTACGCGCCGAAGGGCTGGGGCGCGGCGATCGGCGCCAACGACATCTACATCTCCTCCCCCACCGGGACCCTCTTCCTGCACTACGGCGCCGGCGGGGTGCCCTGCAGCTATCCGCCCTACTGGACGACGGTGAACGGCTACTTCTCGGTGGTCCGCAACAGCTACCTCCAGAACGCCGGAAAGAGCTTCGACTTCTACTCGCACCCGCTGCGCACGGCGCGCTTCACAAACGTCGCCACGCGGCAGATCCGCAACAACTACTTCCGGCAGGTCGCGCGCTTCCAGGGGCGTCGCCCCAACGGCCAGCAGATCAAGGGCGAGATGGTGCTCGACCTGTTCGCGGTCGATCCCTCCAGCAATGTCTGCGGCGAGCGTCAGCAGGTCCGCTCCGCCCCGGCCAACGGGATCGGCCGCTCGCTGAGGCTGTTGCGGACCGTCCAGAGCGTGATCTTCGGGCCGAAGCGATGAGCGGGCGGATGAAAGCGAGGAGGATGCGAAGGGCAGGGATGGTTTCGGTAGTGCTCTCGGTGGCCCTCGGCGCGGCGGCGCTGGCCGGGCCGGCGCTCGCCGAGGCGAGCCCCACGGCGCAGGCGAGCGCCAACGTCGTCCACCGCGGCCACTTCTGGTCGTGGACCGGCCCCCGGAACTGGGACGCCGCCTACGGCAAGAACGGGATCACGATCTTCGGCAACGACGACGAGACCCTCGACCTCGGCTTCAGCAGCATCCTCTGCACGGCCGCCCCGAGCGTCGGCGCCTCGGCGCGGCGCTACTTCAAGGGGATGCGCCGGCTGATCTCCGGGGGGCGCACCAACATCCTCGGCAAGAGCCGCATCCGCCGCGTCCGCGGCCTCGGCCCCAACTACTTCCGCCAGTCCTTGAACATCGCCTCGCGGGCCCACGGCAGGCGCCTGCTCGGGCAGATCGCCCTCGACTACCAGGTGCCCGACCCGACCTACTGCTACCGCCGCAGCCTGGCCCTTATCGCCCCGGCCCGCGGCTTCGGCGCCAGCCTCAGGCAGCTGCTGCGGATCTACGGGTCACTGGCCTACTTCGGCCCGGGCGCCCCCGAGCTTCCCGACGACTGAAGAGCCGCCGAGGTTAGCCCGTGACGGTGATCTTTCCCTGCATGAAGGGGTGGAAGCTGCAGAAGTAGGCGAAGGTGCCGGGCTGATCGAGGGTGACGTTCTTCGACTGGCCCTTGCCGATCGTGCCGGTGTCGAAGACGCCGCCCGACTTCGAGGTGGCGGTGTGGTTGCTCGAGTCCTCGTTGGTGAACTCGACCGTCGTCCCCTTGGCCACGGTCAGGCTCGGGGGTGAGTAGGCGAAGTCCTTGATCGCCACCGCCGTCCCGCCCTTCGACGTCCCCGCCGCGGTCGAGCCCGAGCCTGAGGAGTCACCGCCCCCGCCGCAGCCGGCGATCGCCAGGGCGGCCGAGACGAGCGCGACCGCGATCAGCCCCGTGAGGTGCCGGGCGCCTCGCATCACGATCGCTCACCCTCCTCGGCCTTGCCCTCGCCCCCGATCGAGCCCTTGAACTCGCGGATGCCGTTGCCGAGCGAGCGCCCCAGCTCGGGGACGCGCTTCGGCCCGAAGACGATCAGGGCGACGATTCCGACTATCACCAGCTCCATCGGTCCGATGTTGGGGATCATGCTGTTCCTCCGATCGTGGATCGTCGGCCGGGGCGCTCCCGGCCGGCGCCGTTTGGAGGCGCCACCGGATCTATCGAGAGCGGCGAGCGATCGGATCAGTCCCTCCGCAGGGTTTCCTCCCTCGCTGATCCGTTCTGCGCCGCGACGGCGTAGTGCATCGGCGAGGGCGCCACATCCCTGGCGTCCCCGGCAAACGGTTGCGCTCGCTTCCAAGGCGATGCGCGGAAGGAGACATCGAGACATGACCCAGACCAGGCAGAAGCGCGGAGCCCTGGAGCGCGTCACCAGCGACCCGGTCTCGCGCCGCAGGTTCATGGCGCTCGCCGGCGGCGGCGGAGCGGCGAGCCTCTCGGTGCTGCTGGCAGCCTGCGGCAGCGACAGCGACACGACTTCCGGGACCACCTCCTCGGCCTCGTCGCAGGGCGGGAAGACAGGCACCGAGCAGTTCGGCAAGGGAGACGTCGGCATCCTCAACTACGCGCTGACGCTCGAGTACCTGGAGACGGCGTTCTATTCCGACGTGGTCAAGAGCGGGCTGTTCAAGGGCTCGGAGCTGGAGACGATCAAGAAGTTCGGGGCCGAGGAAGCCGAGCACGTCGCCGCGCTGACCGCCGCCGTCAAGCAGCTCGGCGGGAAGCCGGCGCCGCAGCCGAAGACGAAGTTCCCGCTGAACAGCGCCCAGTCGGTGCTGAAGCTGGCCGGCACGGTCGAGAACCTCGGCGCCGCCGCCTATCTCGGCCAGGCCCCCAACATCCAGAGCCCTCAGGTGCTGGCTTCGGCTCTGGCGATTCACAGCGTCGAGGGCCGCCACGCCGCCGCCCTGAACACCCTGCTCGGCCAGTCGATCACCCCCGACGGGGCGTTCGCGAAGCCGGCCGACGCCAACACCGTCCTGAAGTCGGTCCAGCCGTTCATCGTCGGCTAGCCGCGAACAGGCCTAACGAAAGGAACTGAGATGAGTGACGAGAAGCTGACCCATCCCGAGCTGGCCGCGGTCGGAGTCTCCGACGAGAGCGGCGACCTCTCCCGCAGCGAGGTGATCCTCAAGGGAGCGCTGGCGGCGGGCGCCGTCTACGGCGTCGGCCTGGTCGGTCCCTTCGTCCGCCAGGCCCTGGCGATGTCCGACGGCGGCGACGTCGGGATCCTCAACTTCGCCCTGACGCTCGAGTATCTGGAGTCGGCCTTCTACGCGGAGGCGAAGAAGCGGGTCAAGGCGAGCGGTGACCTGAAGAGCCTGATCGACCTGCTGGCCGACGACGAGCAGCAGCACGTCGCCGCGCTGACCGCATCGATCAAGCAGCTGGGCGGCAAGCCCGTCGCCGAGCCGAAGTTCGACTTCCCCTACAACGGCACGGCCGGCTTCCTGAAGCTCGCCCAGACGTTCGAGGACACGGGGGTCTCCGCCTATAACGGCGCCGCGCCGCAGATCTCCTCGAAGGCCGTGCTGGGATCGGCGGGCTCGATCGTCCAGGTCGAGGCGCGCCACGCCGCGGCGATCCGCCTCCAGAACAGTCAGCCGCCGGCGCCGCTCGCCTTCGACCCGACCCTGAGCAAGCCGCAGGTGCTGAAGGCGGTGACGCCGTTCATCCAGTGATTCAGCCGCCCAGCCCGAGCAGCCGGCGAAGAGCGCCGCGGCCCAGAACGGGCCGCGGCTTGCGCGGCAGGCCGACCTTCTTTCCGGCCGCCCTGAAGTTGTCGCCGTCGAACACCAGGCTTCCGGGGTTTGTGCCGGCGTCGTTGAGGACGGAGCCTGCCGGCACCACGCCGCCACCGCTGCCAGCGACCGAGATCGTGACACCCACCAGATGGACGACGCCGTAGGGGTCCTTGCAGAAGGAGACGGGCTCGTAGGGGAACTTGTCGGGTCCGGTGGGCGCGTTCGACCAGATGCAGTCGCCCTCGCCGCCATGGGAAAATTTCACCTGGCCGTTCGCACCCACCCGCCGGTACGGCTCGGCGCGCTTCAGGTCAACCTTGCCGACCCCAAGGTTGCGGATGTCCGGAGATCTCACCTGCCCGTTGCGAATCGTCTTCGAGCTGACGCTGTGCTTGGGCAGATTCAGCGCCGCGTAGGCTCCGCCGCCGAGGGCGCTCCGACGCCAAACCGCGGCTCAGCGCAGGAAATCCGTCAACAGCTCGCGGAAGGCCTCCGGTTTCTCCAGCGGAGCGAGGTGGCCGGCGCCCTCGATCAGAACCAGACGCGAGCCGGGGATCGCCTCCGCCATCGCCACCGCCCCGTCCCGGAAGTCGCTCATCTCGCGCTCGCCCGCCGCGATCAGGGTGGGGACGTCGAGACCGGCCAGCAGCTCGGGGCGCTCCTCGAGCGGGTCGGGCGGCTCCTCCGCGGAGGCCCCGGCCTGGACCTCGAAGGCGCGGCGCTGCATCCTCGCCACTCGCTCGCGCAGCTCCCGGGGGGCATCCGGGAGCGTCCAGGCGTCGAGGACCACCTCCACCGCCGCCTCGACGTCGCCGGCTTCCAGCGCCGCCCCCTCGGCCTCCCAGACCGCCTTCAGCTGCGGGGATGGGTCCAGCTCGGGAGGGGGTGCGGAGAAGAGCGCCAGCGCCGACACCCTCTCGGGAGCGACGACGCCGACCCGCAGTGCCACGGCGCCTCCGAACGAGTTGCCGGCGATCGCCGCGCGCTCGAGGCCGAGCGCGTCCATCGTCTCCAGCACGGCCGTCCACTCGGCCTCCCCGCCCTCGTCGACCGGCGCCTCTCCGAAGCCCGGGATGTCGACCGCGATCGCGCGGTAGCCGGCCTCGGCCAGCGGACCCAGGTGCTCTGCCCACATCGTCCGGTCGGCGATGCCGGCGTGCAGCAGGATGAGCGCCGGCCCGGCTCCGATCTCATCGTGGGGAAGCATCGGCCGACTCAGCTCCGCATCGCCGGGAAGAGAAGGACCTCGCGCACGCTGCGGGCCCCGGTCAGCAGCATCACCAGGCGGTCGATGCCGAGGCCGACGCCTCCGGTCGGCGGCATCCCCTGCTCGAGCGCCTCGACGAAGAGCTCATCGAAGGGCTGCGCCTCCTCGTCGCCGCGACGGATCTCCTCAGCCTGCATCTCGAAGCGGCGCCGCTGCTCGTCTGGGTCGTTCAGCTCGCTGAAGGAGTTGGCGATCTCGATCCCCCCGACAAAGGCCTCCCAGCGCTCGACCAGCCCCTCCTCGGAGCGGTGCGCCTTGGCGAACGGGGAGAGCTCGACCGGGTAGTCGGTGATCAAGGTCGGCTCGATCAGCTCGGGCTCGACCCGCTTGGAGAGCAGGCCGTCGACCAGCTTGCCCCAGCCCTCCTCGGGGTCGGGCTCGCTGCCCATCGCCTCGGCCAGGGCCTCGCGGGTCGGGTGCTCGGTGATGTCGATGCCGGTCCGCTCGGCGATCGCATCGCGCAGCGTCTCGCGCTTCCAGGGCGGCGCCAGGTCGATCTCGGCGCCGTCGCGCTCGATCACGGTGCTCCCGAGGACGCGCTCGGCCGTCTCGGCCACGAGCAGCTCGAGGTCGCGGGCCGTCTTCAGGTAGTCGGCGTATGCCTCGTACCACTCGAGCATCGTGAACTCGGGGTTGTGCTTCTGCGAGATCCCCTCGTTGCGGAAGTCGCGGCCCAGCTCGTAGACCTTGTCGATCCCGCCGACCACGCATCGCTTCAGGTAGAGCTCGGTCGCGATCCGCAGGTAGAGGTCGCGGTCCAGCGCGTTGTGATGGGTGGTGAAGGGTCGCGCCAGGGCGCCGCCGTAGAGCGGCTGCAGCACCGGCGTCTCGACCTCGACGAAGCCGTGATCGTCGAGCCAGCGGCGGACCTCGCGCACCGTCTCGGCGCGCAGCCCGAACAGCCGCCGGGTCTCCTCGTTGGCGATCAGGTCGAGCTCGCGCCGCCGGTAGCGGGTCTCGGTGTCCGCCAGCCCGTGGAATTTGTCTGGGAGCGGCCGCAGGCTCTTGGTCAGCAGCCGCCAGCGGTCGACCGCCAGCGAGAGCTCACCCCGGCGGGTCGCGAAGGCCTCCCCCTCGACCCCGACGATGTCGCCGAGATCGAGGTGGACGAGCAGCTCGAACGCCTCCGGCCCGAGCAGGTCCTCGCGGGCGTGCAGCTGGATCTGGCCGCTGGCGTCGCGCAGGTCGAGAAACGCCGCCTTGCCGTGCCCGCGGCGGGCGACGAGGCGGCCGGCGACGCGGTGGCGCGAGTCGGTCTCGATCCCGGCCGCCAGCCCCTGGTGCGCCGCCCTCACCTCGCCGATCTCCTCGCGGTCGGAGAACTCGTGCGGGAAGGGCTCGATCCCGGCCTCGCGCAGGCGCTCGAGCTTCTGCCGGCGCTCGCCGAGCAGGTCGCCGGCGCCCTGCTCACCGGAATCGGGTCCGTTCGGCTCGCTCATCGGCAGCCGAGCCTATCTATCCACCCCCGAGGTCGGGTGCCGTCGCCGCCCGGGTCACGTCGGAGACCTGGAAGGGGGCCCGGTAGCGCAGCAGGGTGCGGCCGAAGCGGAGCTCGTCGCCGTCGTCGAGCAGTCGCCGCCCCTCGACCCGCTCGCCGTTGACGAAGCTGCCGTTGCGGGAGAGCCCCTCGTCCACCAGCACCCACTCGACCCCCATCCGCCGCAGCTCGGTGTGGATGCGGCTGACGTCCTCGTCCCAGGAGAGGACGACGTCGGCGGAGAGGCTGCGCCCGATCGTCACCTCCAACCAGGAGTCGGGCAGCGAGAGGACGCGCTGGCGCCCGTCCGAGTCGCGGTAGACCAGGTAGGGGTCGCCGCGGCGCTCGGCCTCGGCCAGCTCGGCGTCCTCGGCCTCGGATGACACGCCCGGAATTGGACCACGGCAGCGCCCCCGCCGCAAGCGGCCGGGCCGGCCGGGGCGCTAGGAGGCCTCGATCTTTGTGATCTTCAGCTTCCTCTTCGGGCCCCGCGGCACGTCGACGCTGACGACGTCGTTGCGCTTGCGCCCGACCAGCGCCTTGCCGATCGGCGACTCGTTGGAGAGCTTGTGCTCGGCCGGGTCGGCCTCGGCCGTGCCGACGATCTGGAACTTCTGCGAGTTGCCCGACTTCTGGTCCTTGACGTGGACGATCGAGCCGAACTTGACCTCGTCGGTGCCGAGGGCCTTCTCGTCGATCACGGTGGCCCGCCGCAGCCGCTCCTCGAGCTGGGCGATCCGCGCCTCGAGCAGCGCCTGCTCGTTCTTGGCGTCGTCGTACTCGGCGTTCTCGGAGATGTCACCGAACTCGCGCGCTTCCTTGATCCTCTCGGCCACCTCGAGGCGCTTCGTCGTCGAGAGGGTCTCGATCTCTTCCTTCAGCTTCTCGAGCCCCTCGGGCGTGATCACGGATTGGCGAGTCATTGCTCTTCCTTAGCTTTGGATCCGGTCAGGAAACGGGTCCCCCCGACCCCATGAACAGAGCGCCCTGTGCAGGGATTTTTCAGTCCCGGCACCGGGCACCGAGCGCGGCAGTATAGCGAGGCGGCTCGCCCGCTCAGGAGCGCTGGGAGACGGCGATCGCTTCGCGCAGCGCAGCGGTGAGCCGGGTCGGGTCCTCGAGCTGCGGGTAGTGCCCGAGGTCGGCGAACTCAGTCACCTCGACCCCCGGGCGAAGCTCGCGCAGCCCGCCCAGCACGTCGGGCGTGGCCACCGGGTCGAGCATCCCCCAGGCGAAGCCCAGCGGCCCGTCCCAGTCGCGAATCGCCCCGTGCCAGCGCTCGGCATAGATCTCGCGCTCGTCCATGTAGCGGACGAGGCGGTGCCCGATGTGGTGCCCGCCGTTGTGGGTGATCAGCGACCACTGGTCGGCCTCCTCGGCGTCGGTCAGCGGGTGCCCCGGGGAGAAGATCGAGCTGAACTGCGCCTTGAAGAAGCGCTCCGAGGTGAACCGGGAGGCGACCGGCCCGAGCCGGCTGCGCAGCATCTTCTGCGCCAGGGTCGGGTGCGCCAGCTCGAGGATCATCGAGCCGTTGAAGAGCAGCGCTCCGATCGCCTCGAAGCCGAGCTCGCCGGCCATGTCCCGGGCGAACAGCTCGGTCGCGACCGACGTCCCCATGTCGTGCGCGCAGATGAACACCGGCCTGCCCTCGCCGTGGCGCGCTATCAGCTCCTCGGTCAGGTCGGCCTGCCAGGCCAGCCCGTAGGTGTGGTCGCGCGGCTTGTCGGAGAGCCCGAAGCCGAGGAAGTCGAAGGCGAGCGCGGCCCGCCCCGACTCGATCTCGAGCACCGCTCGCCAGTCGTAGGAGCTGCTGGGGAAGCCGTGCAGGAGGACGAGCAGAGGGCCCTCGCCAGGCCGCGTGGTGACGTGGATGCCGTGATCGCGGAAGGTCTCGCGTCGCCCCCTCGCCGCCCACGCCTCGACTCTCCCGGTCAGGGTCAAGGCGCCGCCCCGGCGTGCTCGCGCGCGGCGCCCAGGGCGTGCACCAGCTCCCTGGCGCGATCGAGGTCGGCGCTTCGCTGCATCTCGTCGAGCACCTCCCGCGGTGCCCGGAGCCGATCAAGGTAAGGCGGGTAGAGCTTGCGCAGGTAGCGGGTGGCGCGCTCGGTGCCGAGGTGCTCCTCGGCCGCGTCGATCACCCACAGCAGCTCCCCCATCACCTCCTCCGGCCGGGGCGGCTCGGAGCGTCGCCCGGTCAGCTCCTCGAAGACCCAGGGGTTGCCGAGGGAGCCGCGGGCGACCATCACCGCATCGGCGCCCGAGCGCCGGTGGGCCTGGCGCGCGGCCTCCGCCGTGCTCAGCCCGCCGGAGATGATCACCGGCACCCCGACCCGCTCGACCAGCGCCCGCGCGAGCTCGTAGTCGGGCTCGCCGCGGTGCCCGGCCTTGGCGCTGCGGGGATGGAAGGCGATCGCCGCGACCCCTCCCTCGCCGGCGAGGCGCTGCGCCAGCTCATATCCGGAACGATCTCCGGGGCGAAGCCCCGAGCGCAGCTTCACGGTAACCGGCAGCCCGCTCCCCTCGGCGGCGCCGCGGACCAGGGCCAGGGCCAGCTCGGGGTCCGAGAGGAGGGCGGCGCCTGCTCCGGTGCGGCAGACCTTTCGCACCGGGCAGCCCATGTTGATGTCGATCAGGTCAGCGCCGCACGAGGCGGCGATCTCCGCCCCCGAGCGCATCACCTCAGGGTCCTGGCCGAACAGCTGCACCGAGACCGGGTGCTCGTCGGGATGGATCCGCATCAGCTCCCGCAGGGTGCGCTCGTTGCGGTGGTGGAGCCCGAAGCTGGAGACCATCTCCGAGACCGCCAGCCCGGCGCCGTGGCGGCGCGCCTGCAGGCGCACGAACCAGTTGCCGATCCCGGCCAGCGGCGCCAGCAGGACGCGATTGGCGATCTCGATCCCGCCGATCGAGAACGGCTCCGTCAGAAGCAGGCTGACCAGACCTGCCGCCCACCGCCCTGTCCCCGGACGCGGGAGCCGGGGCCGGGGTGGCCGCCGGCAGGAGCGAGTCGGGTTTATTCCTGGTCCCCCGCCCCGGCGGGAGCGGAGGAGACAGGGCGCTTATTCATTCAATTCATGGATCAACCGCAGGCCGGTCAGGGTGAGCAGGTCGTCCACCTCGCTGACCGTCTCGCAGAAGGGCACGATCGCGTCGGCCATGCCGCCGGTGGCGAGGAACGTGACCTCCTCGCCCATCTCCGCCTCCAGCCGGCGGGCGATCGCGTCGATCGCTCCGGCGAAGCCGTAGATCATCCCCGCCTGCAGGCTGGCCTGGGTGGTGCGGCCGATCACGCCGCTGGGCTCGGCCAGGTCGACCTTGGGCAGCCGGGCGGCCCGCTCGGTCAGCGCCTCGATCGAGATCTGCACCCCGGGACCGATCACCCCGCCGAGGTACTCGCCCGACGCGGAGACCGCGTCGAAGGTGATCGCCGTGCCGAAGTCGACGACCGCGCAGGGCCCGCCCAGCTTCTCGAATGCCGCGACCGCGTTGACCAGCCTGTCGGCGCCGAGCTCGTGCGGGTTGTCGAGGCGGACCGGCATCCCGGTCTTCACCCCGGGCCCGACCATTAGGCACGCCTCGCCCAGGTAGTGGCGGCTCATCCGCGAGTACTCGGGGTTGAGCCGGGGGACGACCGAGCAGACGATCGAGGCGTCGACCTCGGTCAGCTGCCTGCCCCCCAGACCCAGCATGCTCGCCAGCCTGACCGCGAGCTGGTCTGCCGTGTCCTCGCCGTCGGTGGCGAAGCGCCAGTGCTCGAGCAGCTCTTCGCCATCGAAGGCGCCGATGTGGGTCTGGGTGTTGCCGACGTCTATCGCAAGGAGCATGGCCGCCATTATCGGTTAGCGTTGGCTGATCGGCTGCCTGATCGTCCTATTCGCCCTGATCTCGCCCCGGCTGGCCCTGTTCGGGCTCTGGATCTTCACCGATCTGCTCAGCCGCGCCTTCGAGAGTTGGTTCGTCCCCTTCCTCGGCTTCTTCCTGCTGCCCTGGACGACCCTGGCCTACGCGGTGATGTGGAGCTCCTCGGACGGCGTCGTCGGCTTCGAGTGGTTCATCGTCATCCTCGCCTTCTTCGTCGACCTCGGCTCCTACGGGGTCAGCCAGCGGCGCCGCTCGGCGAACGGCTACTGAGAACCACGATGGACGTCCGGTTGTTCACCATCCCCGGCTCCCACCCGGGCATAACAGCGCGTTTGATGCTCGAGTACAAGGGCATCCCCTACACGCGCACCGACCTGCTGCCGGTGATCTCCAAGGGAGTGCTGAAGGCGATGCGCTTCCCGGCCGTCACCGTCCCCGCGATGATCGTCGACGGGCGACGGGTGCAGGGCTCGCGCGAGATCGCCCGGGAGCTCGACCTGCTGAAGCCCGAGCCGCCGCTCTTCCCCTCCGACCCCGAGCGGCGGGCCGCCGCCGAGGAGGCGGAGCGCTTCGGAGACACCGAGCTCCAGCACCCGGTCCGCCAGATCCTCTGGTGGTCGCTTCGCAAGGACTCGGCGCCACTGCGCAGCTATTCCGAGGGGGCGAGGATCGGGATCCCGATCGGGCTCGCGGTGCGGACCGCAGCCCCGATCGTCGCCCTCTCCGCCCGCTTCAACGAGGCGGGGGACGACAACGTCCGCCGGGACCTCGCCGCCCTCCCCGGCCTCCTCGACCGGGTGGACGAATGGATCGCGGCCGGCGTCCTCGGCGGCGCCGAGCTGGGAGCCGCCGACTTCCAGATCGCCCCCAGCGTCCGCCTCGCGATGACCCTCGAGGACCTGCGCCCGCTGATCGAGGGCCGGCCCGCCGGGAAGCTGGCGATGCGGGTGGTCGCCCGACTACCCGGGCAAGACGCCCGCCGATCCTCCCGGCGGCCTGGCTCGAGCCGCTGCGCGCGGCCGCCTCCACCGCCTGAAACCCCGATCGCCGGCGAACTGTTGCGTTTCCCGACCGGGGGGTGGTCGCCAGACGCGACAGTTCAGCCAGGGACCTGCCCGGAGGGCCCAATGCGGGTCAAAGGCGCCCGCCGCGCTCGACCCGCTGGCCGGGCGGCAGCTCCTCCCAGGCCTCGGCGAGGCGGGTGCCGTCGGGGAGAGCGAGGTCGGGGTCGAGCTCGAGCAGGGGAGCCAGGACGAAGCGCCGGCTCGTCACCTCGCGGTGGGGCAGCCGCAGCCGCTCGTGCTCGAGCTCGAGCTCGCCGAGCAGGAGCAGGTCGATGTCGAGCGGTCGCGGCCCGTGCCGGGGGCCGCCGGACTCGCGCCCGCGCTCGGCCTCGATCTCCTTGCAGAGGTCGAGCAGCTCGAGCGGCTCCAGCGCGGTGCGGATCCTCACCGCCGCGTTGAGGAAGTCGGGCTGGTCGAGCACCTCGCCGACCGGCTCGGTGATGTAGGTGGAGGAGACCGCCTCGACCTCCACGCCGCGCTCGCCGAGCAGCCGCACCGCGGCCCGCAGGTGGGCGGCGCTGTCGCCGACGTTGGAGCCGAGCCCGAGGTAGCCGAGGCGGCTAGTCGGAGTCCTCTTGCTCGGCGACCTCATCCTCGTCCTCGGCGCGCTCGTGGGTGACCTCGACCGCGACCTCGGTGAGGGACAGCGGGATCGGCGGCTCCGGCTTCGCCGCCCGCACCCGCACCGACTCGCAGCCGAAGCTCTCCATCAGCCGCTCGCCGACCACCTGGCAGAGCCGCTCCAGCGTCCTGTAGCTGCGCTCGGTGGCGGCCAGGGCGACGATGTCGCACGCCTCGGCGTAGTCGGCGGTGTCGTCGAGGCGATCGGTGAGGACCGCGTCGCAGTCGGGGACGTCGAAGGAGACGTCGAACTCGAGTCGCTGGCCGACCTCGCGCTCGGCCTCGGTGATCCCGTGGTGGGTGTAGATGGAGAGGCCGCGGAGCTCGACCTCGACCCTGGACTCGGTTCCCTCCGGCGATTCCATGGGCGGACCCTACGCAAGCGGCCCCGGCCGTGTCCGCCTGCCCAGCCGGACTCAGCAGCTGCGCAGCGAGTCGTTGCCCGCCCCGCCGCGGCAGGTGTCGGAGCCGGTGCCGCCGTTCAGGAAGTCGTTGCCCCCCTCGCCCAGCAGCACGTCCAGCCCGCCGTTGCCGAACAGCCGATCCGGCCCTGGCCCGCCGCCGACCCGGTCCCTGCCGGCCCCCGCTCTCACCGTGTCGCTTCCCGGCCCGGCGCAGACCGCGTCGGCGCCGCGCCCCGCGTTGATCACATCGCCGCCGCCGAAGGAGACGAAGCCGTCGCGCCCCGGCGTGCCGCCCAGGACATCTGCGCCGCTGGTCCCCACCCGGTTGACGAGGACGCCGCCGCACTTGGTCCGCTCGTATGCGCCGATGTCGCAGTCCTTGCGCTTGGCGCCGCGCTCATCTACCGCGGGACAGGCGGCGCCCCCGGAGCCCAGCGGGGCGGGGCTGCCCTTGTTGATCGCCGGGCTGCCCGGCAGCAGCGCCATCGTCCCGGTCGGGCCGCCGTTGGCCTGTAGAGGGCCGAGCTTGGGGTTGATCGGTGTCGCCGCGGTCCCCACCCGGTCCCCGGTCCCAGGAGCGAAGGGGCAGGTATCGCCGTTGCCGATGATGTTGAAGCCGTCGGTGGAGACCGTGGTGGTTCCGCCACCCGCCTGCACCTGGCAGTCGGTGATCCCGCCGGGGCCCTTGTCCACGTTGGCGGCGAGGATCGTGTTGCCCAGCAGCAGCGTGGTGGTGAAGCCGGGGTCGCTCTGGAGACTGATCGCCCCGGCGACGTAGGGCGGACCGCCGGTGCTGTCGGCCGTGTTGTCGGAGATCGTCGAGTTGCGGATGGTGATCTGCGGGCCGCTGCGGGCGCGGATCGCGCCTCCGCGGTCGGCGGCGAGGTTCCCGCTCAGGGTCGAGTTGAAGATCCCCACCACGGCGCCCATCCCGCCGCCGTAGAGGGCGCCACCGAGGCCGGCGTCGTTGCCGGTGAAGGTCGAGCCTCGGATCGTCAGGGTGCCGGCCCCGTTGAAGCTTGCCCCTCCCCCGAAGCTGGCGTCGTTGTTGCGAATCACGCTGTGCAGGATCTGCGTGGTCGAGCCGACCTCGGTGTAGACGCCACCGCCGAAGGAGGCCGGGGTGGCCTCGTTGCCGAGCACCTTCGAGCGGACCAGCTTCAGGGTGCCGGCGTTGGCGATCCCACCGCCGAAGCTGATCACGTTGCCGGTGCGGTTGCCGGCGACTACCCCGTTGATGAAGCGGAGTGTCGAGCCGGGCCTGATCCGGATTCCGCCACCGGTCGAGGTGTTGGGACCGATGTCTACCTCCGCCCGCCCCAGAGTGACCTTCAGGCGGCTCATCTGAACGGTGGCGCCGCCGAGGATGTCGAAGGCGCGATCGCCGGTCACCGCGCCGTGGGCGTCGATCGCTGCGCGCCGCTTGCGCGAGCTAACCCGGAAGCGGGTGTCGCCGGTGACGTCGAGATCGCCCCCTGCCGGCCCAGGCCCGGCGATGCTGAGCCGGTGGCGGCGCGGCCCCAGGACGATCGCGTCCTGTCCGCCGGCAGCGTTTGCCGCGATCACCGCCTCGCGGATCGAGCAGTCGCCGGGGTTGCAGGCGCCCGGGGGCGGATCGTCGGCCCGGGTGACCCTGAACGTGTCCGCCGCGGCCGTGCC
Organism: uncultured Actinomycetes bacterium; assembly: GCA_963725315.1. Taxonomy (GTDB): domain Bacteria; phylum Actinomycetota; class Thermoleophilia; order Solirubrobacterales; family 70-9; genus JBBRHQ01. The sequence goes on from CAVRYA010000001.1 coordinate 424,112, forward strand.
CGGGAGGATGGCCGCGAACAGCACGAGAACTCCGGCCAGCACCGGAATCCGTGAAGCGACGCCACCCCCGACTCCCCTCATTCTGCCTGCGACGCTATCCCGCCCGGGCGGAGGCTGTCAAGCGGTTGGCCGGATCTCCGAGCTCACGGGGTCTCGCCCAGGATCGCCTCGGCGACCCGCAGAGCCTGCGCCATCTCGGCGACGTCGTGGACGCGCAGGACCTCGGCGCCGTTGGCCGCAGCCAGCACCGAGGCGGCGATCGTCCCGCCGAGGCGCTCCCCCACATCGGAGCCGTCGATCTTGCCGATGAAGCTCTTGCGCGAGGCGCCGACGACGACCGGCATGCCCAGGTCGGCGATCTCCCCCAGCCGGCGCAGCAGCTCGAGGTTGTGCTCGAGGGTCTTGCCGAAGCCGATCCCCGGGTCGAGCCAGATCGCCTCCTCCGCCACCCCGGCGGCGACCGCCGCCTCGGCCCGCTCGGCGAGGAAGGCGCGGACGTCGGCGACCACGTCGTCGTAGACCGGTTCGAGCTGCATCGTCCGCGGGTTGCCGAGCATGTGCATGAGGACGAGACCGGCGCCCCGCTCCGCGGCCAGGCCGGCGATCTCGGGATCGGCCCGAAGCGCCGTGACGTCGTTGACGATCGAGGCCCCGGCGTCGAGCGCCGCCTCGGCCACCGCAAGCTTCGAAGTGTCGATCGAGATCGAGACCCCGGCGCCGTCCAGCGCCTCGGCCAGGCCGGCGACGACTGGCTCGGTCCGGCTCCGCTCCTTGGCTGCGCCGACCTCCTCTGCCCCGGGCCGGGTGGACTCGCCGCCGATGTCGAGGACCTCGGCCCCCTGGACGACCAGCTCGCGGCCGTGGGCGATCGCCGGCTCGGCCTCGAGGAAGAGTCCGCCGTCGGAGAAGGAGTCGGGGGTGACGTTGACCACCCCCATCAGCCGCACGGCGCGGGTCATCCGTTCTCTCGCGCCGCAGCGAGGGCTTCCTCGTAGCTCTGGAAGAGGGTGACGCTGACGACCAGCGCGCCCCGGAGCTTCCACAGCTGTCCGCCGTGGGCATCGACCTCGATCCCCTCCCGCCCCCGGGCGTGGAGGTGGGAGCCGACGACGACCGTGTCCTCGGCCACCGGCTCGACCCGTTCCGCCTCGATCCGGACGTCCGCGAACGCCGCGAGCAGGTTCTCCCGCCATCCCCTCGCGATCTCCTCCGTGCCGCGGTAGACGCCGCGATAGGGCGCCTGCGAATTCGACCAGTCGGCGACCGCATCGGGCGCGAAGTGGTCCAGCAGGCGCTCGATGTCACCCGCCGACATCGCGGCGATCGCCGAGCGCACCACGACGGGCCCGTCCATCACTCGGCGCTGGCCCCCATCGCGGCCAGCGCCTCGGCGGCGGCGCGCTCGCCGGAGGTGATCGCGCCGTCCATGTAGCCGCTCCAGACGGTCGCGGTCTCAGCGCCCGCCCAGTGGATCGGGCCGACCGGGGCGCGGAGCGCCGGCCCGTTCGCCCTCCAGGCGCCGGTCGGCAGGAAGCCGCCGTAGCAGCCGGCCGAGTGGGGATCCGCCGCCCAGGCCTTGTCGATGTAGCGCTCGGGCTCGGCCGCCCGCGGGCCGAAGAGGCGCTCAAGGCAGCCGAGGACGACGGCGCGGCGCTCAGGTTCGGGAAGGTCGGCGGCAGCCCGGGCCGCGCCGCCCTCGAGGAAGGCGAGCAGGACCCCCGGAGAGCCGTCCGGCGGCGAGTTGTCGTAGGTGACCGAGACCGGACCGTCGGCGCTGGTCGCCTGACCCGAGAGCCCCTCTGCGCGCCAGAACGGCTCCGGATAGATCGCCATGCACTTGACCACGCTCCCCATCGCCATCCGCTGGGTGAGGCCGTCGCGGATCGCCGGCATCGGCGGGTCGTAGGTGATCCTCCCGGCGAGCACCGGCGGCAGCGCGACGATCGCCCGCCAGGCCTCCACCGCAGCACCGCCGGCGGTGCTGACCGTGACGATCCCCCTGGCGTGCTCGATCCGCTGCACCGGCGCGTCGAGGACGATCGAGTCCCCCAGCTCCTCCGCCATCCGCAGCGAGATCGCCTGCGAGCCGCCGACGACGCGCGAGTCCTGGGCGCCGCCCTCGGTGTCGATCAGCGCCTCGAACGAGCCGGCCGAGCGCACGTAGAAGAGGACGCTGAGCAGCGAGAGGTCCTCGGGCTCGGCGGCCCACACGGCCCAGATCGCCAGCCGCATCAGGTCGCGCGCGGTCGGGGTGCGGACGTGGCGGCGCATCCAGCTCGCGAAGGTCTGCGAGTCCCAGCTCGCGGCCCGCGGCGCCGCCCAGGGGCGCTCGGGGTCGACCGCCGCGGCCATCCGGTTGACGCGCCGCAGCGAGGCGGCGACCTCGGCCAGCGCCAGCGGGCTGACCTTGGGGATCGTCCCGCTGTAGGAGCGGATCCGCCCGGAGCGCTCGAACAGGTTCCGCCCCTCGGCGAAGGTCGGGAAGGTCTCGAGCCCCAGCTCGTCGATCAGCGCCATCACCCGCTTCTGGCCCGGGCCGACCCACTGGCCCCCGATCTCGACCACCTTGCCGCCCCCGATCGACTCGTTCAGGGTGCGCCCGCCGACCCGCCCGCGGGCCTCGAGCACGACCGGCCGCTTGCCCGCCGCGAGGACCGCCCGGGCCGCCGCCAGCCCGGCGAGCCCCGCGCCGACGATCGCCACGTCCGCGGAGATGCGCTCGGCTCCACTCATCGACTCATCATTACTCGGGTTTGCCTCGTCGCGACCCTAAAGGTTCGCCCCGCGGCGACGAATCAAAGAGACGAGACCCGGGTTATAGAGACGGAGTGGCATGCAACGGTTGAACCACCTTCTATCGAAGAAGGAGTCCTACTCGCCTGAGGACCTGCCGACCGCGCTGCGCATCGGCTCGACGCTCTGGGCGATGGGAATGGCGATCGCCATCCTGCTGCTCCCCCTCAGCCCGCCGGACGAGGCGATCGGCGCCGGCGGCTGGATCATCACCCTGGCCCTGGTCGGGGCCGGGATCGGCGCCTGGTTCGGGTACCGCTCCCCGAGCCTGCCATGGACCTTCAACCGGCTGTATGCCTCGAGCTTCCTGACGATCGTCGCGATCGGCCTCATGCAGTGGCTCGCCGGGGGCGTCGGGGCGCCCTACTTCAGCCTGCTGCTGCTCAGCGTGGCCTACATCGCCTCGATCTACTCGCCGCGCGAGATCGCCGGCTTCATGGCGGCGCTCGCCGCCGGACTCGCCGCCCCCTTCCTCTACGACGGCTGGAACCCCGACGCCGCCGCGGTCGCCCTCGCCACCTTCCTGATCTGGTGCACGGTCGCCGGGATCACCCACACGTTGATGACCCAGGTCAGGACACAGCGCCACCGGATGCGGCGCGGCGCCGCGGAGGCCCGCGAGGAGGCACGGGTGGACGGCCTCACCGGGGTCGGCAACCGCCGCGCCTTCGAGGAGGCGATCGCCAACGAGATCGCCCGGTCGGGCCGCACGGGAGTGCCGCTCAGCATGGCGATGGGGGACATCGAGGGGTTCAAGCGGATCAACGACCGCTGGGGCCACGTCGAGGGTGACGCCTGCCTGCGAAACGTCGCCCGCTGCCTCTCGGACGCGTTGCGCATGCCGGACCGCTGCTTCCGCTGGGGCGGCGACGAGTTCGCCCTGCTGCTGCCCGGCACCGGCGCCGAGGGCGCCGCCAAGGTCGCCGAGCGGCTGTGTCTGCACGTCGAGACCGGGTGCGATCAGGCCGGACGGCGAGCCCCTGATCATCCGCTTCGGCACCGCGGAGCTGAGGGAGGGAATGGACGGCGGGGCCCTGGTGGCCGCGGCCGACCTGGCGCTGCTCGCCTGGAAGCGGGACAACACCCGATCGCAGCCTGCGTCGGCCTGATCGCGACCTCCCCGGCGGCGCTAGCCTGAGGCGCTTGGCTCACCGAGTCCTCCACGCCAGCGATGCCTTCTGGCGCCCCTCGAACCAGATGGGCGTCCAGAACACCGACCTCGCCGGGCAGCTCGAGGCGGCGAAGCTCGGGGCGCGGCTCTGGCGCCTCGCCCCGGGCCAGGCCTCGACCCGGCACCGCCACCCGACCCAGGAGGAGCTCTACGTGTTGCTCGAGGGCCGGGGCCGGATGCGGGTGGACGGCGAGCTGCTCACCCTCGAGCCGCTCTCCGCGGTGCTCGTCACCCATGACTCGGTCCGCCAGATCTTCAACGACGGCGATGCCGACGCGCTCTGGCTGGTCGCCGGGGCACCGCCGGAGGCGGCGAACACCCTGGAGATGAGCGAGCAGCAGCTCGCCGAGCTCTACCCCGACGGTCCCAAGGCCCTGCCGCCCGAGCTGAGCTGACCGATCCTGTCCCGAGCTTTCGAGGGCAGGGAACAGAGCGACGATCTCGGGGAGGACGCCGGCGGCGCTTCAGCCGGCGCCGGGGGATTCCCCGCCGGGCACTCAGCGCGCCGCGCGGGGCGGTCAGGGGATCACCGGCGCGGATTCTCGCGGCGTCGCGCCCGCCGGGGAAGCCGCCGGCGGCGGCCAAGGGCGACTGCGACCGACGACTAGCCGTCGGCGGTGCCGCCCGCGTAGCCGGGGCGCGGGCGCGGCATCGGCCGCGGTCCCTCGCGCTGGGCCTTCTCGGGCTCGGGGGCCGGCTCGGCCGGCTTGGAGGGCTCCTCCTCAGGGAAGATCTCGGACTCGGGCTTGCCGTCGAGCAGCGCAACGAACTGCTCGGAGTCGATCGTCTCGCGCGCGAGCAGGATCTTCGAGATCGTGTCCAGCTCGCTGCGCTTGTCGGTGAGCAGGTCGCGGGCCGTCTGATGGGCGTCCTCGACGATGCGGCGGATCTCGTCGTCGATCTCGCGGGCGACGTCGTCGGAGTAGTCGGGCTCCGAGGAGAACTCGCGGCCGAGGAAGGGCTGGCCGCGGTCGTGGCCGAAGACGCGCGGGCCGAGGCGCTCGGACATGCCGAAGCGCATCACCATCTGCTTCGCCGTCTCGGTCACCTTCTCGAGGTCGTTGGAGGCGCCGGTGGTGATCTCGCCGAAGACGATCTCCTCGGCGGCGCGGCCGCCCAGGGTCATCGCCATCGTGTCGGTCAGCTCCGCGCGAGAGGTGAGGAATTTGTCTTCCGTCGGCAGCGAGATCGTGTAGCCGAGCGCCTGGCCGCGGCTGATGATCGAGATCTTGTGGACCGGATCGCAGTTGGGAAGGATGTGGCCGACGATCGCGTGCCCCAGCTCGTGGTAGGCGGTGATCAGGCGCTCCTTCTCCGACATCACCCGGGTCTTCTTCTCCGGGCCGGCGATCACCCGCATGATCCCTTCCTCGAGCTCGTGCATGGAGATCTCGCGGTGCCCCTGGCGGGCGGTCAGCAGCGCAGCCTCGTTGATCAGGTTGGCGAGGTCTGCGCCGGTGAAGCCGGGGGTCTGGCCGGCGAGCGTGTCGAGGTCGATCTCGCGGGCCAGCGGCTTGCCGCGGGTGTGGACCTCGAGGATCTGCTTGCGGCCCTTGCGGTCGGGGCGATCGACGACGACCTGGCGGTCGAAACGGCCGGGCCGCAGCAGCGCCGGGTCGAGGATGTCCGGGCGGTTGGTGGCGGCGATCAGGATGATGTTGTCCTTCATCTCGAAGCCGTCCATCTCGACCAGGAGCTGGTTCAGCGTCTGCTCGCGCTCGTCGTGGCCGCCGCCCATGCCGGCGCCGCGGTGGCGGCCGACCGCGTCGATCTCGTCCATGAAGATGATGCAGGGGGAGTTCTGCTTGGCCTGCTCGAAGAGGTCGCGGACCCGGCTGGCGCCGACGCCGACGAACATCTCCACGAAGTCCGAGCCGGAGATCGAGAAGAAGGGGACACCGGCCTCACCGGCGACGGCGCGGGCGAGCAGCGTCTTACCGGTGCCGGGCGGCCCGTAGAGGAGGACGCCCTTGGGGATGCGGGCGCCGAGCGCCTGGAACTTCTTCGGGTTCTCGAGGAACTCCTTGATCTCGTGCAGCTCCTGCACGGCCTCGTCGACCCCGGCGACGTCACGGAAGGTGATCTTCGGCGCGTCCACCGACATCCGCTTCGCCTTCGACTTGCCGAAGTTCATCACCCGCGAGCCGCCGCCCTGCATCTGGTTCATCAGGAAGATCCAGAAGCCGAAGAAGAGAACGAAGGGCAGGATGTAGGTGAGCAGCGAGAGCAGGCTGGAGCCGCCCGTGCCCTTGACGGTCGTCTTGACGTCGTTCTGGCGCAGCTCGTTGACCAGGCTCTGCTCGGTGTTGTTGGGGAAGCCGGTCGAGTACTCCTTGCCGTTGACCTGCTTGACGCTGAGCGTGTTGTCCTTGGTGTTGACCGTCACCTCGGAGATCTGCCCGCTGTCGACCCGGGTGAGGAACTGGCTGTAGACCGGGTTCTGGCTCTCGCTGGTCCCGGCGATCAGCTTCTGGGCGACGAAGGCAAGGACGACGACCAGCAGGATCGGGAATGCCGCGCTCTTGAAGAACCGTTTCAAATTTCGATCTCCCGGCGCAGGGGGCCGCTCATGCCCGCTCGCGCCGCAAATTCAGGGTACCAGGGGTCCTGCACCGGTTACGCAGGAGGACGCCCCACGGATCACGCACGCCGGCCGGCTAGCGGAAACCCTCCGCCAGAGCAGCAACGTGGTCGAGGTTGCGGTACTTCTGAGAGTGGTCGAGCCCGTAGCCGATCGCGAAGCGGTTGGGTATCTCGAAGCCGACGTAGCGGATCGGCAGATCGACCCGCCGCCGCTCCGGCTTGGTGAGCAGGGCGCAGACCTCAAGCGTGCCCGGGTTGCGCGCCCGCAGATTGCGCAGCAGGTACTGCAGGGTGAGGCCGGAGTCGATGATGTCCTCGACGATCAGCACGTCGCGATCCTCGATCGGCGCGTCCAGGTCCTTGAGGATCCGCACCACGCCGGAGGAGTCGATCTCCGAGCCGTAGCTGGAGATCGCCATGAAGTCGACCTCGCAGGGGACGGTGAGATGGCGCATCAGGTCGGCGATGAACAGCACCGCGCCCTTCAGCACCCCGATCATCAGCAGGTCGCGATCCTCGTAGTCGGCGCTGATCTCCTGGCCCAGCTCGGCCACCCGGCGGGTCAGGTCCTCGTGCGTGACGAGCGTTTCGCCGATCGCCGGATCTCGCATGCAGTGCAGAAAAGCAGAAACGCGGCCTAGGCGTGATCGGCGAGGGCGGCGCTGAGCAGGACCACCGCGGTCGACCCCTCGCTGAGCTTGAACTCCTCCGAGACGGCGACGCCGGCGATCCAGGCGATCCGCCCGCCCGCCACGACCACCGGCAGGGCGCGGCGCAGCGAGCGCGGCACCCCGGCGTCGGTGAACAGGTCCTGGAGGCTCTTGGTCCCCTCGAGGCCGAGCGGCCGCATGCGGTCGCCCTGGCGCCAGGCGCGCACCTCGAGCCGCTCGCCGAGCAGGCGGGCGTCGAGCGTCGCCACCTCCGGCCCCTGCGGCTCGAGCCAGCCTCGGGGGCGCTCGGCCCGCACCAGCCAGCGGCCGAAGCGCACCTCGCCGGGCACCGACAGCCCCACCGGCTCGGTCCCGGTTCCGGCTTCCTCGGCGACGCTGAAGCGCACATAGCCCGCCTCGCAGACGGCGCTGAGGCCGCTGCCGAGCTCGAGCTCACCGCCCTCGGGGCGGCTCGCCAGGCGCCAGATCTCCGCCGCCGCCCCGGGCCCGAGGGCGACCGCACGGCCGGCGGCCCGCTCGGCCAGGGTCCGAAGCGCCAGCCGCCGCAGCGCCGCCGGAGCGTCCTCGAGCGCGCTCGCCGGGACCGCCGTCGCTCCCCGCGCTGCACCGGCCTGCTCCAGCAGGCCGGCGGCGAGTGAGGCGAGCGCCTCGGAGTCCTCGGCCAGCTCCGCCCGGGTGGCGGCGATGTTCTCCTCCGTCGAGGGGTTGATCTCGCGCAGCACCGGAAGCACCTCCCGGCGGATTCGGGAGCGGGCGAAGCGAGGGTCGGCGTTGGAGGGGTCGTCGGCGAAGGGCAGGCCGGCCGCCTCGGCCAGGGCCCGGGCCTCCGCGCGGGAGAGTCCCAGCAGCGGGCGCACCAGCCACCCCCGCCGTGCCGGCAGCCCCAGCAGCGCCCGGGCACCGGGCGAGGCGGCGAGGCGGTAGAGCATCGTCTCGGCGAGGTCCGAGCGGGTGTGGCCGGTGGCGATCCATTCGCCCCCGCGCACCTCCCGCAGGCGCTCTGCCGCCGCGTAGCGCGCCTCGCGGGCGGCCGCCTGGAGGTTGCCCTCGGGCAGGCTGGGTCGCTCGACCAGCAGCTCGATCCCGAGCCGTTCGCAGAGACGGGAGCAGGTCTGCTCGTCGTCGTCGGAGCCTTCGCGCAGCCCGTAGTTGAGGTGCAGACCGGTGACGCTTCCCTCCCCCGCAGCGCCCGCCAGGCCGGCGGCGAGGCAGGCGGAGTCGGGCCCGCCGGAGAGCATCGCAACCCCGCTCGAGCCGGGCGGGATCAGCCCGCTCTCGCGGACCTCGCGGACCAGCCTCTCGAGTGCCTCCTCGGCCACACCCGAAGCGTAGGCGCGATGCCGCCCGAGCCCTGCACCGCCGCGATCGTGAGGTTAGGCTCGAGCGGTGCTGGTCAGCTTCCAGATGCTCCCGGAGCAGCCGGTAGGGGAGTTGCTCGATGCGATCACAGCGGCCGACCGACTCGGTTATCACGCCTGCTACAGCGCCGACGAGATCTACCACAAGGAACCGTGGTCGCTGTTCGGTGCGGCCGCCGCCCGCACGGGGCGGATCCGGTTCGGGCCGTGCGTGTCCCCGCTCTACCTGCGAGAGCCAACCTTTCTCGCCCAGCAGGCGGCGACCCTCGATGAGCTGAGCGGCGGCCGGGCCGAGGTCGTCTTCGGGATCGGAAACGTCGCGATGCTCGAGCAGTACGGGGTCGAGTGGAGGGGGACGCGCCCGATCGCCCGCTTGCGTGAAGCCCACTCGGTGATGCGGGAGCTGCTCGACACGGGAGAGAGCAGCTTCTCCGGTGACTTCTATTCCTACAGCGGCCTGACCACGGCGGCGCGGCCGGTCCAGGAGCACCTGCCGCTGAAGATCGGTGCGATGGGCGGGCCTCGCTCGATGCGCCTGGCAGGTGAGATCTGCGACGGCCTTCACACGGCGGCTGCCTACTCCGATGAGGCGCTCGGTTACGCCGTGGCCAGCGCCCGCGAGGGCGCGGAGATCGCCGGCCGCGACCTGGCGGGGTTCGACCTCGGCGACTCGCTGCTCGGGGCGATCGCGCCGGATCCCGAGGTGGCGAGGCGCGCCGCCAGGGTGCTCGCATCCTTCTACATTCCCTCGATGCCGCCGGCCCTTCTGCGCCGCCACGGGATCGAGCCCGAAGCGGTGGCGGGGATCGGCGAGGCGTTCAAAGCGGGGGATGTCCGCCTTGCCCTGGAGAGGACTCCGCCGGAGATCTCCGATCGCCTCACGCTCGCGGGATCGCCGGCCGAGTGGATCGAATGGCTGAACGGGACCTACGCCCGTTCTGGAATGACCCATGCGCTGCTCTCCTTCGCCGACCCCTTCACCCTCGAGGCCTGGGCGGGTATCCGGATCGAGGGGCTCCCGAGCATCGGCGAGCAGATCCGGATCGTCGGCGAAGAGGTGATCCCAAATCTGAGCTAGACGATTGATTCCCTATTGCCGCACCCCCGGCTGGCTGCGGACCACGAACAGGTGGGTGGGCTCGGGGAAGCCCTTCAGCTCGACCGCCCCGATCGGCTCGGCGGCGAGGTACTCGGAGCCCTCGATCGACTCGACCACCCGGTCGGTGGCCAGCACCTCTCCGCCGAGCGCGCGGGTGACCACGCGGTGGGCGAGGTTGACGTCGGTGCCGAAGTAGTCGCCCTCGCGGAAGACGGCCTCGCCGAAGTGGATCCCGACCCGCGGCTGGGGGCGCTCGGTGAACAGCGAGATCAGACCGACGGCCCACTCGGTCAGGTTCGCCGGGTCGGGCGAGACGACCATCACCTCGTCGCCGATCGTCTTCACGATCGTCGCCTTCTCGGGCAGGGTCGCCTCGACCGTGTCGACGAATCGCTCGACCAGGTCGAGCGCCTCCTCCTCGCCCTCCTCGTGGGTGTAGCGGGTGAAGCCGGTGAGATCGATGAAGCAGAGGGCGACCGGCACCCGCCCCAGCTCGCTCGCCCGCCCACCGAGGCCGCTCTCCATGTGGCCGACCACGTCCTGCTCGATGAAGAAGCGCAGGTAGCGGTTGTGCAGGTAGGCGAACAGCGGCTCGGCCAGGGGGAAGATGTCGGCGGCGAGCCCCTCCATCTCCTCCGCCATCTCCAGCTCGGCGACGCTGTCGCGGATCAGCGGCTCGTGCACATATATATGGAAGAGCCGCACCTCGGAGTCGGCGATCTTGCGCATCGACTGGGCGTAGACCCGGACGAGCTGCAGGAAGGCGACCAGCGGGAAGCCGGCCAGCAGCACGCTGGCGCAGTGGCGCATCGCCTCGACGTCGTCGGGGCCCAGCAGGTGCTCGGTCCCGGCGGGCGTCCCCAGCAGCGTCAGGATGCGCTCGATCAGCTCCGGCTCCAGCCCGACCTCCTTCGCCACCTCATCCACCGTCATCGTCTTCTCCGGCTTCTCGAAGAGGTCCTCGGCGAGGCCGAAGGCGAGCTTGCCCTCCCGCCCTGCCTCCTTCAGCGACTTCAGCGAGTGCCCGCGCTCGCGCATCCGGGCGACCACCCGGGCCTGGGCCGCCGCGCTCGTGGTCCAGCGCCCGCGACGAACCGGGACGATCTTCTGGGCGGCCCAGCGCTTCAGCGTGCCGGAGGAGACCCCGGCGCGCCGCGAGGCCTCGGCGAGGCTGATCTCTTCGTCAGCGGGCATCTGATCGCCGAGGCTATACCCGCTCGACGGGACGGCGGGTTGGGCCCTGAGGCCGGCTCGCGGCCCCGGCGCGGATCGCGATTGCAGGCTCCCCGAACGTGAAGCGACGGGGTCGCGCGGGCCCCGTCGCTTGCGGGCTAGCGGCCCGCGACGTCGGCCTACGGCACCCGCTCCGGCACCTCGCGGGCTCCGCCGGGCCCCAGTCGCCGGGAGACCCGGAGAAGGCCCACTGCGGCCTTCTGCCTTGGTTGTCGGTTGAGCATACGTCCGGGCCTGGCCCTGTCAAGGCGCCTGGACGCCGCTTAACACTCGCCTCCGCGCCGCGCCGCGGCGCCCGCCCGGGGCTCAGTCGAGCAGCAGGTGCGGGAAGGAGTCCGCGACGATCTCCCGGTAGCGGGCGATCAGGCCGACGCTGAGCGGCAGAAAGCCCATCGCCGCTCCCGGCTCGGCGGAGGAGACGCGGATCTCCCCCCGCGCCACCGCGATCGCGAAGTTGACCCGCCCCTGCAGGAAGCGATTGGCGACGGCCGAGTCCATCTCCATGGTCAGGGCCGGGTCCCAGTCGTCCTGCTCGGAGAAGCTCCAGCGCAGGAAGTGCTCGCCCCGCTCGGGTGCGGCGGCGATGTTGAGGACGACGCCGAGGTCGGGATAGACGGCGCGGTGGGGAAGGTTGGCGGCGCGCATCCGCGGCCCGAACTCCGGGTCGCCGTCGATCTCGCTGAGCAGGGCGTCGAGGACCTCGCAGAGCTCCTCGCCCGAGCGAAAGCCGGGATCGCTGCCCTTGGCACGGGTCGCACCCTTGACCGCAGTAGCCATGCAGGGGCAAGTCTAATACCGCACAAGCGAGCGGGCGGGCCGGCAGCGCGATCACCACCGGCCCGCCCGCTCGAGTGGGGCGAGGGAGATACCCGCGCCCTACGCGGGCATCTCCTCTTCCTCGTGGGCCTGGAGGACCTCCTCTCCGCCCTCGCCGGTGCGGATGCGGATCGCCTCCTCCACCGGGATGACGAAGATCTTGCCGTCGCCGACGTCCCCGGTGCGTGCGTGCTTGAGGATCGTCTCGACCACGAGACCCTTGTCCTTGTCGTCGACCACCACCTCGATCTTCAGCTTCGGCCGAACGTTGACCGTGAGCGTCGAACCGCGGTAATGCTCGACTATTCCCTTCTGGCGGCCCGAGCCCTTGGCCTCGAGGATCGACAGGGAGGGGAACCCCTTGTCGAGCAACTCGGTCCTGATCGGCTCGAACGCCTCGTGGCGGATGAACGCCTCGATCTTCTTCATCGTGATCGCTCCTCCTTATGCCTGCGTCGGGTTGTCGGCCGCCATCGTCGTCGCCGTGGCGGGTGCGCCGGCTCCCGGCGCCGGGGCACTGACGTGCGGCGGGCCGCCCGGGTACTCCGGCTGGGGGATGAACTGCTCCGGGTATCCGTACATCCCGTGCTCGGAGATGTCCAGTCCGGCGTCCTCCTCGGCCTCGCTGACCCGCAGCCCGTAGGTCTTCTTGATCAGCCAGAACGTGGCGAAGCTGAGGCAGAAGACGAACGTGAATGCGATCAGGAAGCCGCTGATCTGGGCCACCAGCTGTGCGAAGGAGCCCGAGTACCAGAGGCCGCCGTTGGGATCGCCGAAGCCGTTGTACTGGGCCAGCCTCGGCGCGGTGAAGATCCCGCACGAGATCGTTCCCCAGATGCCGGCCATGCCGTGGGCCGAGAGCGCTCCGACCGGGTCGTCGATGTACTTGTCGACCCAGTAGACGCCGAGCACGACGATCACGCCGGCGACCGCGCCGATGATCGGCGCCGCCCACAGCTCGACGTAGCCGGAGGGGGCGGTGATCGCCACCAGGGCGGCGATCGCGCCGTTGCCGGCCATGCCGATGTCGATCGCCTTCGTCTTCGCGTAGGCGGTCGCCACCGCGCTCAGCACACCCGCGGCCGCGGCCATGTTGGTGATGATCAGGATCTCGGCGAAGCGGCCGTCGGACGCGTTCAGGGTCGAGCCCGGGTTGAAGCCGAACCAGCCGAGCCAGAGGATCAGCACCCCGAGCCCGAACAGCGGCATGTTGTGCCCGGGGATCGCCCGCGGCTTGCCGTCCGGGCCGTACTTGCCCTTCCTCGGGCCGAGCAGCAGCAGCGCCGCCAGGGCCCCGGTCGCTCCGATCAGGTGGACCGCGGTCGAGCCGGCGAAGTCCTGCATCCCGGTGATCCCGGTTCCGAGCCAGTCACCGACCTGCAGGAAGCCCCCACCGAAGACCCAGTGGGCCCCGATCGGGTAGATGATCGTCGAGAAGACGATCGCGTAGATGATGTAGACGCCGAACTTGATCCGCTCCAGCGTCGTCCCCCAGACGATCGCCAGCGAGACCGCGCAGAAGACGAACTGGAAGAACCACTTCGACTCGATCGTCGCGTTGGAGAGGTCCATCACCGGGAAGCTCGGGTGGAAGACCTGGGTGCCGTCCTGGATCTGGGTCCACGGGCCGAGGTTGGTGAAGAAGAACCCGCCGTCGTGCCCGATCACGCTGCCCAGCGGGCCGCCGAAGGCGAAGGCGAATCCGATCGCCCACCACCCCAGCGCCGCGATCGAGAAGTTGGTGAGGATCTTGGCGATGATCGTCCCCGCGTTCTTGCCGCGCGAGAAGCCGATCTCCAGGAAGGCGAAGCCCGCCTGCATGAACATCACCAGGCAGGCCGCGAAGATCACCCACATGGTGTTCGTCCCGATCGATGGATCGAGCTTGCCGTTGATCGCCTTGACCAAATCGGTCGAGTCGGCAAGCGCAGCGCTGGGGACGAGCAACAACACTGCGAGAGCGCCAAGCGGGATCGCCGCCAGGTACTTCCTTTTCATTGCATCCTCCTAGCCCGCCGGAGACCCGCCCCGACGGTCGCGGTTGCTTATGCGGGCCAAGGTAGGCGCGGGCCCCGCCCCTGTGTTTGGACAGCTGGCGCAAATCCCGCCGGCCCGTTTCTCACCGATGTCGGGCCCGTGCCTGGCGCCTTCAGGTGGCGAGGCGGATCGTGGCCAGCGCGGCGCGGGCGTTTCGCCGTGCCGCGGCGTGGCGCAGGCGCCCGGCCGGCAGCTCGACCACGAAGGCGTCGGTCCCGGGGAAGCGGTGCTCCTGCCACTTCACCGCGGTGCCCGGGAGGTGCTCGCCGCGGCAGCGTTTCAGCGGCACCCCGCTGACCTCCGAGTAGCGGCGCTCGAGGTGGGCGTCGCCCGGTCGGCAGGGGGCCAGCACCTGCCCCCAGGGTTGGTGGTACCAGATCGAGATCCGCGGCCGCAGCCGCGTGACCAGGCGCCGCACCAGCCGCGACTCGGGCTCCGAGAAGGGCCGCGGCCCGGGGTAGTAGCCGCTCGAGCGGGGCACGCCGCCGTGCCAGCGGAAGGAGAAGTTGCGATTGAGGTCGACGCCGTGGGCATTGCTGCGGGTGCCGCGGGCGACGCCGTCGGGGTTGACGGTGTAGACGGTCCAGAGGTCGACGCCGCGGATCCCCGAGTAGCGGCGGCGCAGCTCGCGGACCACCTTCAGCCCGGCGGTCTCGTCGCCGTGGATCGAGCCCACAACCAGCGCCTTGCGGGGGCTGTGGGGGTCGCCCAGCCGCAGCGCCATCACCGCCCGCCCCTTGACCGAGTGCCCGAGCGTCACGACCCGGTGGGCGCCGCCGAACCCGCCCACGGCACCGTTCGCCGCCTGCGCTCCGGCGATCGTCACCGCAACAGCCAGCGCCACCGCCAAACCCAGCCTCCCCCGCCGAGACTTCATTCGCCTCTCACTATGAGAGGGAATTGCACTCTCGGCAGCGGCGCCCGCTCACAGGAACGCCGACCCGCGCCTCACCAGGCTCTCGTAGAGGCGCTCCTGGATCGTCTCGCGGATCGACTCGGAGAGGTCGAAGAGCACGGTCTTGTCCTCGGCCGCCTCGGGGCCGTAGTCGGAGAGGTCGATCGGCTCGCAGAACTCGATCCGCCAGCGCGAGGGCAGCGGCACGAGGCCGAGGGGCCCGAGCCAGGGGAAGGTCGGGGTGATCGGCACGAACGGCGCCCCGGTGATCTTCGCCAGCGCCGCCGACTCGCCGATCTTCGGGTAGATCTCCTCGGCGCCGACCACGGCGACCGGGATGATCGGCGCCCCGGTGCGCAGCGCCACCTCGACGAAGCCGCCGCGGCCGAAGCGCTCCAGTCGGTAGCGCTCGGAGAACGGCTTGCCGGTCCCCTTCGCCCCCTCCGGGAAGACCATCACCAGGTGGTCCTGCTCGAGCAGGCGGATCGCGTTGAAGGGGCTGGCCGGCACCCCGCCCACCTTGCGCATGAAGAAGCTGAGGAAGGGAAGCTCGAAGGCCCAGTTCAGAACCAGCGGCCGGGTCCAGCGGGGTAGCGGATGCTCCCTCATGATCGCCACGCCGATCATCGTCGCGTCGAAGGGGAAGACCGAGCCGGAGTGGTTGGAGACGATCAGCCCGCGGCCGTGGGAGGGCACGTTGGTGACCCCAGCGACCTGCACTCGCCACCAGACGTCGTAGAGAAACTCGAACAGCGGGTAGGCGGCCTCGGCGAACTCCTCGTCGAAGCCCCACTCGTCCTCGTGGTAGTCGCCGGCCAGCCGCCGCGCCATCCGCGCGAACGGCTCGCGCAGCGGCTGCGGCAGAGCGCCGGCCGCCTCCTCGGCCGCGCCCATCGGGTCGATCCCGTCCTCCAGCCCGGAGCGCATGCGGCTGATGAACTCGGCGGCGCCGGCCATGCTCGCGGCCGCCTCGCGGGTGGCGTTCATCGCGACCCCGCGACGAACGGCCCGCCTGCCGGGCCGGCGTCACGCCGGGCCCGCTGCGCCACCGCCCCGGGATGCGGCGAGGGGAAGAGACGGCGGCTGACCGAGCTCTTGGCGACGAAGTCGCGGACCGCCGCCTCGGCGTCGTAGGCCGGCTCGTAGCCGATGTCGCGCTTCAGCCGGGTGTTGTCGCAGCCGCGCCCGTAGCGCAGCAGCCTGATCCCGTCGTAGTAGAGGTCGGCGGCGCCGAGCCGGCGCCCCAGCCGTCCCATCACCGCGCCGGCCAGTTGGTGGGGGACCGGCACGGTCGGGCGCCCGGCGAGGCGGAGGATCCGGTTCAGCGAGATCGTCCCGTCGGGGGCGACGTTGACCGGGCCGCGGACCGGCTTGCGGGTCGCCGCCGCCAGCGCCCCGGTGGCGTCGTCGGAGTGCAGGAGCTGGAGCTGCGGGTCGAAGCCGAGCTGGGTCGGGACCACCGGCAGCGAGAGGTAGCGGTTGAGCGGTTGCTCGAGCCCCGGCCCGATCTCGGGCTGGAAGCGCAACATCGTGCAGGTCACCCCGGGATGGCGGCGGGCGAAGTTGTCGAAGTAGCCCTCGAGCTCGCCGATGTCGCGCTGGAAGCGGGTCTTCAGCGGGTAGCGGCGCGCCATCTCCTCGGTGAAGAAGGAGGGCGCCGAGGCCTCGCAGCCGTAGATCGCCGCCGAGCCGCGGGCGACCAGCGCCCGCAGTCCGGAGACCTTCTCGCAGGCCGCCAGCAGCTGCAGGGTGCCGATCACGTTGATGTCATGCAGGGCCCGCGCCGGCTTCTCGGCCTCCGGGTACCAGACGATGCCGCAGTGCACGACGACATCCGGCTCGAGCCCGGGGAGGATTCGCGAGATCACCGGGTTGCGGATGTCGGCCTCGATGAACTCGGTCCGCTCCAGGTCGGCGGCGGGAGGCTTGGTGTCGACCCCGGCCAGATAGGAGACGCTCGGGTCGCGCTCCAGCGCCCGCGCCAGCTCCGAGCCCCAGTGGCTCGCGGCTCCGATGATCACGACTCGGCTGCCCCCGGCAGCCATCGCTATCGCGGGACCCTGGAGTCGGCCTCGAGCGCGTCCACCCGCGCCGAAAGCTCGGCGACCTGCTTCTCCAGCAGGCGCAGCTCGTCGCGGGTCGCCAGCCGCATCCCCTCAATCGCCTCGACCAGCCGGGCCGCGGCGCCGGAGGAGGCCTCCTGGGCCTCCTGCCCGCGCTGGCTGATCGCCTCGCGGGCGTCCTGGCCGCGCTGGGAGACCGACTCGCGGGCACCCCGCCCGCGCCGGGTCACCTCGTCGAGCAGCTCCTGGGCACGCTCGCCGGCCTCCGTGGTCGCGGCGAAGGTCCGGTCGATCGCCTCGCGCAGGCTCTCGGAGACCCCCCTGGGGGCCTCGCCGCCGCCGCTCTGTGACGAGCCTTCCATGCCGCCAAGCTTAGTCCGAATAACCTCGGGCGAGCGTGCCCGCCCGGCTCCGACCCAGCGCCCCGATCGCCGCCGACGCGGTCCTCACCGGTGACCCCGCCCGGGCGATGATGCTGGCCCAGGAGCTGACGGTGCAACCGAAGATGAGCAACCACGCGCGGGGGCTCTGGGGCTACTGGGGGGTGACGGACTCGGGCGCCGAGCTGACGGTCCAGTCGACCGGGACCGGCGGCCCCAGCGCCGCGCTGGTGCTCACCGACCTCGCCGAGCTCGGCCTGAAGCGGGCGGTGCGGGTCGGGACCTGCACCGCGGCCGACCCCGGGCTGGGGCTCGGCCAGCTCCTGATCGTCACCTCGGCCTTCGCCGCCGACGGGGTCAGCCGCTCGCTCGGCAACGAGGGCGTCACCCTGATCCCGACCCTGGTCGACGGCATGCTCCCGGCGACCGAGGACGGGGCTCTGCTCGGCAAGGCCGCGAGCTTCGACCTCATCCCTCCCCACGACGCGCTCGCCGGATCGGCCTTCTCGGTCGCCGACATGCAGACCGCGGCACTCTTCTCGGTGGCACCGACCGTCGGGGTCGAGATCGGGGCGCTGCTGATCGTCTCCGAGGACGCCGCCGGGGAGAGGATCGGCGACGAGCACCTCGAGGACTCGGCGAAGCGGGCCGGGCGGGTCGCCGCGATCGCTCTCTCAACCTAAGGTCGAGGCTTAGTCTTCGACCTTGAGGCGGGACTGGTCGGCGCCGACGCCTAGCTCGTCGTCGTCGAGGCGGCGGCGGATCGCCCTGATGTCTTCGGCGACGCCGTCGATCTGCTCCTCCACCGACTCGAGTCGGTGCGAGAGCGAGCGCAGCCGGCGCTCGAGCCGCTCGACCTCGGCCGCCGAAGGCAGGTTCAGCGCCTCCATCGCGGCCTTCTGGGCCTCGATCGCCCGCTCGCGGGCGCCGAAGGCGGCGGAGAGGGCGCCGCTGAACATCGGATTGTCGAGCAGCGCCTGGGCGAGGTCTCCGACCGCCTGCTCGCCGCGGGCGCGGATGCCCTCCTGCCCGGGGTCGTTCTCGTCGCTCTGCCGCTCGCCGCTCACGGCGCCAGCGTACACCCCGGGCCAAGGTTGTGGGCGCGTTAACCCACGCCCGCGCCAGGCGGGCCGTCCGCCCGCGAGGGGTAGGTTTTCGGCACGGGTGCGCGCCTTGCAATGGGAGAGCCGAACAAATAGCGTTGCCGTTGCTGTGCGCGGGGAGAGAGCGCCCGGCGCGGCGTTCGTCGCCACTCCTCCCGGGGGCAGCTGGACAACAGTCGCCGGTAGATGAGACACAAGCTCGCACTGACCATCGCGCTCGCCGTCCTCGTGGCAGTGCTCGCCGGGGCGGGCCTCGCCGGGGCCGAATCGCAGGTCAAGCCCCCCGCCGGCGCCGGCTCCGGTCAGCCCACCACCCCCGCCGGCCCGCCGGTGGTCGCCCCTGGAACACCGATCGGCGGCGGCGTGCAGGCCGCGCCGCCGCTTCAGGGCACGATCACCGGGCCCCCCGAGAACGGCGGGGCGGCGGCGCCGGAGATCGGCGGCACCAACGAGCAGACGGCGCCGACCACGAGCGGGGGGACCAGCTCCGCCGGCGGTGCGGCGGGAGCTCCCTCGACCTCCTTCCCCCCGATCGGCCCCTCCCCCCTCGGGGTCCCCAACTTCGTGATCGACTCGTTCGAGATCCCCCCCTTCCTGCTGCCGATCTACCAGGCGTGCGGCACCCAGTACGACATCCCCTGGCAGGTGCTCGCCTCGATCAACAAGATCGAGTCCGCCTTCGGCACCAACCTCAACGTCTCCACCGCCGGGGCGATGGGCTGGATGCAGTTCATCCCCTCGACCTGGGCCACCTACGGGGTCGACGCCAACGGCGACGGACGCAAGGACCCCTACAACCCGGTTGACGCGATCTGCGCTGCCGCCCGCTACCTGAAGGCCGCCGGCGGCGGGACCAACCTCTACAACGCGATCTTCGCCTACAACCACGCCGACTGGTACGTGCAGGAGGTGCTCACCTACGCGCGCAGCTACGGCAAGCTGCCCGAGGAGCTGGTCGGCTCGCTGACCGGGCTCACCGAGGGCGCCCACTTCCCGGTCGCCGCCGACGCTCGCTACACCGACGCGATCTCGACCAAGGCCGCCGAGCGCCAGGCCAGGCCGACCCCGGGAGCCGCCGCCCACAACGCCGCCCAGGTGGTCGGCTCGGCCCCCGGGCGCACCGGGATCGACATCTACTCAAAGCCCGATGCCCCGGTGGTCGCGGTCAACGACGGCGAGATCAAGGCAATGGGCTCCTCGCCGCAGCTCGGCCGCTACATCGTCCTCCAGGATGCCTACGGCAACCGCTACACCTACGGCCAGCTTGGGGAGATCGTCCGTAACTACCCGGTGCCCAAGCCCCAGCCGCTGACCGCCGAGGACTTCAAGCTGATCACCCCGACGCAGGACAAGAAGCCGACCGGGCCGGCGACCAAGACCACCGTCAAGGACAACGCGCTGAACACCGCGGCGAAGCCGGGGCGCTCGGAGAGCGAGGGGCCGGGAACGAAGCCGGGCGGGGCGGGCACCGGCGCGGGATCGCCCACCACGGCGGGGTCCGGCCAAGGAGTCCCCGGCGCCGGCGCGCCCGACTACGCCACCGGCCAGGCGACTGCCCCCGCAACCGGAGCCCCGGCCGACGCCGGCGCGCCGACCAGCGCCGGCGGCGGGGTCGGACCTTCCGGTCAGTCCGGCGCGACGGGCACTGCCGGCGCCCCGAGCGGCGAGCAGCCGCAGGAGAGCGAGGGTGCCAAGCACCCGCCGAAGGTGATCAAGCCGAGCGTCGTCGTCCCCAGCGGCGCCGGGCCGGCGCCGACCGACACCGGCGGCAAGGGCGGCGAGGAGCGCCAGCGCACCTACGCCCTCCCCTCGCGCCCCCACGTCGAGAAGGTGACCGGGGCGGGCACCGCGATCTCCGGCACCGCCGGCTACGCCACCTTCAACAACTACTACAACGACGTCTACGCCTATGACAGCTCCAAGGCGACGCTGAAGCCGCTGCGGGTCGGCTCCCGGGTGATCGGCGGCACCGTCCTCGGCAAGGTCGGCGACTCCGGCGGCGCCCGGGTCAGCTTCGCGATCCGGCCCGCCGGGAAGAAGACCCCGGCGATCGACCCGAAGCCGATCCTCGACGGCTGGAAGCTGCTCGAGGCGACGGCGATCTACCGGGCCACCGGCAAGAACCTGATGACGGCGAACCTCGGGGTCGGCGGGGTGCTGCTGCTCTCCAAGGAGGCGCTGCAGCGCCGCGTCCTCAACGACCCGCGGCTCTCGATCTACAGCTGCGGGCGCGCCGACATCGCCAGCGGCCAGATCGACCGGCGCCTGCTGGCGGCGATGGAGTACCTGGTCGAGAAGGGCTTCCGCCTGACGATCACATCGCTGAAGTGCGGCCACGGCTTCCTCACCTCCTCGGGCAACGTCTCCGAGCACTCGAGCGGCGACGCGATGGACATCGCCTTGATCAACGGTGTCCCGGTCACCGGGCACCAGGGCCCCGGCGGCCTGCCCGACGCGCTGATCAAGACCCTGCTCCAGCTCCAGGGAACGATGGCGCCGCACCAGATCATCTCGCTCGAGGACCTGCCCGGCGCCCAGAGCTTCGCCCTCCCCGACCACTACGACCACGTCCACGTCGGCTACTACCCCGACTACGGCGCGACCACCGGCGGCCCCTCTCAGACCCTGCGCCCCGAGCAGTGGCAGCGGCTGATCAAGCGGCTCGGCCAGATCCGGAACCCGCAGGTCGCCGCGACCCCGTCGGGCTACTCGCTGAAGCACGGCGACTCCGGCGGCGGGGGCTCGCAGCAGCAGGGCGGCGCGAAGCAGCGCAACCGCAACCGCGGCGATTAGCCGGAACCCGGCCCTGTCCAAGCTCTTCGGATTCGTCCAGCTCGACTACCCCGGCACGATCGGCCTGCCGGACGGCCGCTACCTGTCGCGGCCCGAAGCCGAGGCCGAGGCCGAGGCGGCGGAGGAGGAGGGCGGCGAGCGGGTGCTGGTGATCGCCACCGAGGGCGCCCCGCCGCCGCCGCGCCGGCGCAGGATGCGCGCCCGCGCGGCCGAGCGGGGTACGCCGCCGCCGCCGCTGCCCCTGACCCGGGCCACCGCGATCCGCGCCTTCGAGCCCTTCGCCGCGGAGGACGAGGCGGCTCGATGGCTCGACTCCGCGACCGAGGTCCCCGAGACGGCCGATGAGCTGGTCGAGGAGGGGCTGGCGCTGCTCAACCGCGCCCTCCACGCCCATGCGATCGCCTCCAGCGACCCCTGCGAGCCGGCGCTCGACACCGCCCGCGCAGTCGCGGTGCGGATCGGCTGGGGGAGCGGCGATCAGCTCGCCGACGGCGATTTCGCCGACGCGCGTGAGATCGACGTGCACGGCGGCGGGCCGAGGCGGCGGCGGGCCGATGACCTGCGCCCGCAGGAGCGGGTCGCCGCGGTGCTCGGCGGGCGCGAGCAGATCGACGCCTGCGAGACGCTGCTGCTGCGCGCCCGCGCCGACCTCGACGCGGGCCGCAGCCGCGAGGCGGCCCTGCAGCTGCGGGTCGGCCTCGAGGCGCTGCTGGCGGAGCTGCCGGATGCCGTCAGCGACCCCGGCCACGAGGAGGACATGGCGCAGCTCGTCGAGCGCCGCGGCGAGGCCGGCGAGGCCGCCAACGCAGCTCTCCGCGGCGAGCTCGACGCCGCGAGCCTCCGCTCGGTCGAGGAGCTGCTGGCACTCAGCGAGCGGGTGCTGCGCCGCCGTCGGGTGCTGCGCTGATGGGCGCCGCGCTCCGCCACCGCGAGGGCAGCTTCACCGGCGCCGGCGGGCTGGAGATCCACTGGCAGTCCTGGCGGGCCGAGGGCCCGGCGAAGGCGGTCGTCGTCATCTCCCACGGCGCCGGAGAGCACAGCGGTCGCTACCGCCACCTGGTCGAGCGGATCGTCCCCGCCGGCTACCCGGTCTACGCCCACGACCACCGGGGCCACGGTCGCTCGCAGGGCCGGCGGGCGGTGATCGACCGGATGCGGAACGCGACCGCCGACCTCGACTCCTTCATCGCCCGCGCCCGCGAGGCCGAGCCGAAGGGGCCGATGATCCTGCTCGGCCACAGCATGGGCGGCTGCATCTCGCTCGACTACGTCCTCGAGGATCAGTCGCGGCTCGACGCGCTGGTGCTCTCAGCCCCGGCGGCGAAGCTCGAGCAGGCCTCGACGGCGGTGCGGCTGACCAGCCGGGTCCTCTCGGCGCTGACCCCGACACTCGGCGTCTTCGGGGTCGACGCCGAGCTGATCTCCAACGACCCCGCCGAGGTCGAGGCCTACCGCAGCGACCCGCTCGTTCACCAGGGCAAGCTCCCGGCCCGGACGATCGCCGAGCTGGCCGCGGCGATCGAGACCTTCGAGGACCGGATGGGCAACCTCACCCTTCCGCTGCTCGGGATGCACGGCAGCGAGGACCGCCTCGCCCCGGTCGAGGGCAGCCGCATGGTCAACCGCCTCGCCGGCTCGGCGGACAAGACGCTGAAGGTCTACGACGGCCTTCGCCACGAGATCTTCAACGAGCGCCCGGCCGACCGCGAGCGCGTGATCGGCGACCTGCTCGCCTGGCTCGACGCCCACGCCGAAACGTGAAGCGCCCCGCAGGGCTTGCGGGGCGCTCACAGGGAGGGGAGATATCTGTTGTTAGCGCGACTCCGGAGCTATGCGGTGGGGCCGGAGCCATTTGTCGGGCTCTATGGGGGCCGGACCGCGATCGGTTTCGCGCGCGAGACTCACATTAGGGCGCCGCGGCGGCCGTGACGAGAACGCGCCGCGCAGGTGGGTCGCACCCGGTTATCGGCGTCCAAACCAGCGGTTCAGCCGTCGCCCGGGCCGCCGCGCTCGCGACGGCGGAGGAAGTCGAGGAAGTCGCGGTCCGCTCGCGGCAGCGAGCTGGGGGTGCGGCAGACGACGACGAACTGGCGCGGGAAGCTGAGCCCCTCGACCGGGCGGCGGTGGAGGCGGTCGCGCGCCTCGTCGAGGGCGAGGGCCGAGAGCAGCACCGGCTCGGTGCGCTCCAGCGCCTCGCGCTTGGCGACCGCGGTGCTGCCGACCTCGATCAGCGGCGGCGCCAGGTGCAGGCCGCGCTCGGCCAGCGCCGACTCGACGCAGCGCCGGTCGTGCGCCTCCGGGTCGCGGGTGATCAGCGGCGTGCTGAGGAGCAGCCGCTGGGGGATCCGCTTGCGCCGCTGCCAGGCGTGGCTGCCGGGGACGGCGACCACCACCTCGTCGTCGAGCAGGTGGAAGACCTCGAGGTCGTCGTGCTCTGAGAGGTTCGGGTCGGCCGCGGTGATGCCGATGTTGGCGCGGCCCTCGGCGACCATCCGCCGCACCGCGACCGAGTTGGCGATCGTCAGCTCGACCGGCGCGTGGCGGGCCTTGTCGGCGTGGTAGGTGACCAGCTCGCCCGGCAGGTGGAACTCGGCGATCGTGTGGCTGGCGGCGAGGCGGATCGGGTCGGGCTCGCTGCGGGCGCCGGCCAGCAGCCCCTCGACGATCTCGGCCTGGTCGAGCAGCCGCCGCGCCTCCGGGTAGAGGCGGCGCCCGGCGACGGTCAGGGTGACGCCGCTGGAGGAGCGCTCCAGCAGGGTCGTCCCGGCCACCGCCTCGAGCCCGCGCAGCCGCTTGGAGAGCGCCGGCTGGCTGATCTGCAGGCGGACCGCCGCCTTGCCCAGGGTGCCGAGGTCGGCGGCGGCGCAGAAGGCCCGCAGGTCGGCGATGTCGGGGGTGCGGACGAGGCGCTTCGCCGGGGTCATCTCCCCTCCCCCGCGCTCACTCGGCCAGCCCCAGGCGCTCGAGCACCGGGGCGTCCTCGAGCGAGTCGCCGGCGTGGTGGGCCTCGGGCAGCTCGACCCCGGGGACCGAGGGCACGCCGATCACGCTGAGCCCGGCGGCGCGGGCCGACGCGACCCCGGTCGGCGAGTCCTCCAGCGCGATCACCCGGCGCCCGGGCTCGAACCCGAGCTGCCGGCAGGCCTCGAGGTAGGGCTCCGGATCGGGCTTCGGCGCCGCCACCTCGTGGGCGCTGACGATCACCCCGAAGGCGCCGTCCATCGCGGCGGTCTCCAGGGCCAGCTCGATGAAGGCGCGCGGTGAGTTGGAGACCAGGGCGAGGGGAGTGCCGGCGCGGCGCAGCTCGGCGACCAGCTCGCGCGCCCCGACCATCGCCTCGACCCCGCTTCGCAGCTCCTCCATCACCAGCCCGTCCAGCTCGACCATGATCTCGGCGGCGCGGCCCGGCTCGCCGAGGCGCCGTTCGAGGATCCCTGCCGCGACCTGGGCCGAGGTGCCGACCAGCTCCTGCTTGTGCTCGAGCGTGAACTCGAGCCCGCGGCTCTCGAAGAGGTCCTGCTCGCCCCGGGTCCAGACCGACTCGGTGTCGAGCAGAAGGCCGTCGTTGTCGAAGATCACCGCCTCGGGCGGCAGCGCCGCGACCGCGGCCAGCTCCCAGGTGCGAAAGGAGCGCATTTGGGCCAGCTGCCCCTCGCGCAGCACGTAGTGCTGGCCGAAGGCCATCTCGGCCTCGATCCCCTCACGGCCGACCCCGCTGAACAGGACCCGCAGAAGGATCTCGCCGGGGGCGGTCTCGATCGCCTCGTCGTAGCTGATGCTGAGCCGCTCCCAGGGCTCGTGGAAGGCGCGCCAGAAGCCGCGGACCTCCTCGCGCCCGCGGTACTCGCTGTCCAGCCCGGGGAAGATCCCCGCGGTCCTCCACTCGACCTCGGGGTCGAGGGTCTCGAGGAAGGCCTCGAGGTCGCCCCTGTTCCAGGCCTCGAAGGCGGCGACGACGAACCGCTCGGACTCCTCCGACGCCAGCTCCCCGGTGCTCGGATCCTCGGACACGCCGCGAGTATGCCCCACCTTCCGCCGCATCGGTTGCGTTAGGGTCAGCTCCGATGAGCGAGACGGACGGACTGATCAGCCGCACCGACTTCGTCACGGTGCCCACCGAGGACTTCGATCGGGCGGTCGAGTTCTACGGGGCCGTCCTCGGGCTGCCGAACTCGGCCCGCTACGGGCAGATGCCCGGCGCCGAGTTCGAGACCGGCAACCTGACCCTGGCGGTGATGCAGGCGGAGTCGTTCGGCTTCGACTTCAAGGCCAACGCCAACCCGATCGCGCTGCACGTCGACGACGTCGCCGAAGCGCGGGCCGAGCTCGAGTCGCGCGGCGTCAGCTTCGCCGCCGAGACGATGGACACCGGCGTCTGCCACATGGCCTTCTTCAAGGACCCCGACGGCAATGCGTTGATGCTCCACCACCGCTACGCGCCGCGGGACTGAGGCCCGTTCAGCCGAGCGCGCCCAGCACCGCGTCCAGCTCGGCGACCACGTCGCCGCCCAGCTTCACCTCGGCGACGCCGTCATAGGGGGTCGGGCCCTGGGTGACGATCGCCAGCCGCCCGCCACCCTGGAGAGTCACCTGGGGCAGACCGGCGGCCGGGTGCACCTCGAGCGAGGAGCCGACGCAGATCATCAGCTCGGCCCGGCCGGCCAGCGACGCCGCCTCGGCCATCGCCGCCTCCGGCAGCATCTCGCCGAACAGCACGACGTCGGGCTTGACCAGCCCGGCGCAGGTGCGGCACTCGGCGACCCCGTCCTCGCCGAACAGCCCCTCGACCTCCTCGAGGCCGTAGGTGGAGCCGCAGAAGGTGCAGGATGAGGTCGCGATCGAGCCGTGCAGCTCGATCACCTGCTCAGAGCCGGCGGCGCGGTGGAGGCGATCGATGTTCTGGGTGATCACGCCCGCCAGCAGGCCGCGGCGCTCCAGCTCGGCGAGCGCCTCGTGGGCGGGGTTCGGCCGCTTCTCGCCGAGCGTCTCGAACCGGGGCCGGTAGAAGCTCCAGAAGCGCGCCGGGTCACGGCGGAAGGCGTCGATGTGGGCGACCTCCATCGGGTCGACGTTCTCCCAGATCCCGGTGCCCGGGCTGCGGAAGTCGGGGATCCCTGAGGGCACCGAGACCCCGGCGCCGGTCAGCGCCACGGTGCAGCTCGATTCCTCGACCAGGCCCGCCAGCCGGGCCGCGCCGGCCTTCTCTGCGCTCCCGGCCTCCACGGCGGAGAAGTCTGCCAGTCCGCGGCAATCGGAGTCGGGACGGCATGACCGGGTTCCCCGAGCGCCAGGATCCGCGGCTCGGACGATCGTCCGTCGGATGCACACGCCACCATGGCGGCATGCGAGGAGGAAGAGTGATGCGCCGGGCACCGATCAGCACGACGCTGGGCCTCGCGGCCCTGGTGCTGGCGATCGCGGCCGGCACGCCGCTGGTGGCAGGCGCCGCCGCCCGCAGCCGTGTCCTCTACACGAGCGCCAACCTGCGCTCGATCGTCTCGATCAGCCCGAGTGGCGGCCACCTGCGCGTCCTCTACCGCGCGGCCTCCCCCGCCACGGTCTCCTCCCCCTCGGCGAGCCGCAACGGCCACCGGATCGCCTTCCTCTACTCGGTCGACACCCGTCGCGGCGGCCCCGGACCTCCGCGGACCGTCGACAAGCTCTTCATCGCCCGCCGCGACGGCAGCCACCGGCGCCTGGTGCGCAGATTCGTCGACCTCGACGTCGAGTCGCTGGCGATCTCCCCCAGCGGTCGGCGGCTCGTCTTCAGCCGGCAGCGAAGCGTCTCCGACGGCACCCAGCACCTCTACACCGTGAGGGCGAGCGGCCACGGCCTGCGCCGGGTCACCACCTCATCCGGCGCGGCCACCGACCCGCAGTTCTCGCCCAGCGGAAAGCGGATCGTCTTCACCAAGGACGGCAGGCACCGCAAGGGGATCGCCACGGTCGGGTTCACCGGAGGCCCGGGCCGCCTGATCTACCGCTCCGCCAGCGCCTCCGAGCCGAGCTACTCCCCTGACGGTAACCGGATCGCCTTCGTCAACGCCCGAGGCAGCGTCCTCTACCACCTCTGGCTGATGCGCGCGAGCGGGCGCCGCGCCCACCCGCTGATCCGCAACCGCTCGCAGCAGTTCAATCCCAGCTTCTCGCCCAGCGGGCGCAGCCTCGTCTTCGAGCAGGAGAGCTTCTCGCCGCTCCGCTTCACGCTTCAGACCGTGCGCAGCAACGGCAGCCACCGGATGGTGCTGCGCCACGGCGGCCACGAGCCGGTCTGGGTGCGCTGAGCGCCGCTCAGGGGCGGATGCAACCGAAGGGGGATTGACCCGGCCCCGTCGCCGGGCGTAGGCTCGCCTCAATCCGACCAAAGGAGCCGAGATGGCTGACGCAGCACTGTTCATTGGCTGGGGACAAGTCGTTCGGGGGCGCGAGGAGGCGGCCGTCAAGGTCTTCAACGAGAGCGTCGAGTACTGGGGCGGCCTCCAGGGCGACGGCAAGATCGAGGACTTCGAGGTGGTCCTGCTAACTCCCCACGGAGGCGACCTCGGCGGCTTCGCGCTGCTGCGCGGGAGCCGGTCCCAGATCGCCGCCCTCCACGACGACGACGAGTTCGAGCGGCGGATCACCCGCGCCGACCAAATCGTCGAAAATCAGGGGGTCGTCGACGCGGCGGTCGGCGATGGCATCGCCCGCGGGATGGGCATCTACCAGGAGGAGATCGGCAAGATCGGCTGAGGCCCACTGCGGCCGGGGTCAACCGGTCGCTCACCGTGAACTGTCGCGTCTGGCGACCGAGGGGTGGTCGTCAGACGCATCAGTTCGTCCTATTTACCGCTCCACTTCGGCGTCCGCTTGCCGAGGAACGCCGAGATGCCCTCGCGGGCGTCCTCGGACTGGAAGGCCGCCGCGAAGCCCTGCTTCTCGGCCTCGATCCCCTCGTCGATGTCGGCCTTGCCCGAGACCAGCTTGATCTGCTCGACCGCCAGCGGCGCCTGGCCGGCGAGACGGCGGCCCCAGGCGAGCGCCGTGTCGAACAGCTCGTGGTCGGGGACGACCGCGTTGACCAGCCCGGACTCGAGCGCATCGTCGGATGAGATCGCGTCGCCGATCAGGTTCATCTCCAGCGCCTTGTTGGGGCCGACCAGCGCCGGCAGGCGCTGGGTGCCGCCGAAGCCGGGGATGATCCCGAGCTTGATCTCCGGCTGGCCGAAGGTCGCCGCCTCGGCCGCGATCCGGAAGTCGCAGGCCATCGAGACCTCGCAGCCACCACCGAAGGCGAGCGCGTTGACGGCGGCGATCGTCGCCACCCCCGCCTGACCGAACTCGCGCAGCAGGCCGTGGCCGGAGTCGATCAGCTCCCGTCCCTGGGCCTCGTCGGTCATCGAGGTGAAGGCCTTGATGTCGGCGCCGGCGCTGAACACCAGCGGGATCGAGGAGGCGATCACCATCGCCCCCACCTCGGGGTCGGCCTTGACCTTCTTCCAGACCTCGCCCAGGTCCTTGATCACCTGTGGGGAGACCGCGTTCATCGGCGGGTTGACCAGCCAGGCGATCGCGACCGGGCCGCGCGTCTCCAGCTTCACCTTCTCGGGCTGATCGCCCTCGTCGGGCTGCGGGTAGGGGTAGAAGCCCTGCCCGGACTTCAGCCCCAGGCGGCCCTGGGCGACCAGCCGCCTCAGGGTGACCGGCGCGGCGAAGCGCTCGCCGTGCTTTTCCTCCAGCGCCTCGATCCGCTCCAGCATCGTGTCGAGGCCCTCGAGATCGGCCTTCCAGAAGGGCGGGAAGAGACCGCGGCGCGGGTCCATCCCGGCGCCGGCCATCATCCCGACGTCGATGTCGCGGACGCTGGCGACGTCCTCCTCGAGCAGCAGGCAGGCCTCGATCAGCGCCTTGCAGGCGAACAGCTCCGCCAGCTCCTCGCCGTCGGGCTCGGCGTCGCCGGGGAGCTGCGGCTCGCCGTCCTTGTAGAAGCCCTCGCCGCCGGACTTGGCGCCGAGCTTGCCCTCGCCGACCAGCTTCTTCATCCCCTGGTGGACGTAGAAGGAGTCGCCGTAGGAGTCCTTGAGGTGCTCGGCGACGTGGAGGATCGTGTCGAGGCCGAGCAGGTCGCCGAGGACGAAGGGGCCCATCGGCGCCGCGTTGGCGGCGGCGACGCCCTCGTCGATCGCCTTGATCGAGAGCCCCTGCTCCTCCTGGGCGCGCCAGATCTCGCCGACCGCCGAGTTGAGGATGCGGTTGACGACGAACCCTGGGACCTCGCCGCAGACGATCGGCTGCTTGCGGATCGCCTGGGCGAAGTTGGAGGCCGCCTGCGCGGTCTCGGGCGAGGTCTCCTCGCCGTAGATCACCTCGATCAGCGGCATCACCGAGGCCGGGTAGAAGAAGTGGAAGCCGACCACCTTGTCGGGGCGCAGGGTCGCCTCGCCGATCTCGGTGATCGAGAGCGAGGAGGTGTTGGAGGCGAGGATCGCGCCGCCCGGGGTGACCGCGTCGAGCTCGGCGAAGACGGCCTGCTTGATCTCCATCTTCTCGGGCACCGCCTCGACCACGAAGTCGACCTCGCCGAACTCGGAGTAGTCGGTGGCGCCGGTGATCAGCGACATCACGTGCTCGAGCTGGGCGTCGGCCTGCTCCTGGGTCAGCTTCTCCTTGGAGACCAGCGAGCCGAGCTGGCCCTGGGTGACGCCGCGGGCCTTCTCGATCGCCGCGTCGACGAATTTCTGCTCGATGTCCTTGACGACGACGGGGACGTCGGCGGCGGCGATCGCCTGGGCGATCTCGCCTCCCATGGTGCCCCCGCCGACCACGGCGGCCTTGAATACGAACATGTTGTGCGGTTCCTCCGGAGGGTTCTCTGGTTGGGGGCGGGGAGGCTATCGGCGCGGCCGCCGCGGCGGCTTCCCGCCCGCCCCAGCGCCGAACGCAAGGTTGAGGCCCCAATGGGCACGGAACGTGCAGTTCGGCATGCGGGGCCCGTGTGCGAGGCTGCGCGGCCGTGGGCCGGATCACCGACTTCGAGATCGAGCTGGACCGCGACTGCTGCGAGCAGGTGGTCGAGCGCGAGTGGGGCGCCTCCTTCCTCTGCCCCTCGATCCCGCTGGTCTGGGACGCCAACTGGGTGCTGATCGAGCGTCCCGGGATGAGCGTCGCCGAGATCGAGGCCGTCGCCGACGAGGTGATCGGCGGGGCCGGCATGAAGCACCGCACCGTGCTGGTCCGCGACATGGAGGCGGCGTTCGGGATGGTCGGCGAGTTCGAGGCGCGCGGCTGGAACGTCGAGCGCGGCCTGCGCATGGACTGGAACCGCCCGCCCGACCGCGACCCCGAGGCCTCGGTCGACGAGGTCGGCCAGGAGCACCTGGATGAGCTGCGCCGGGAGCTGATTCGCGGCGGCCTGCCGGTCAAGGGGCCGCAGACCGCCGAGGTGATCTCCCAGCTGATCGAGTGGGAACGGATGATCGGCCGGGTCGGCGGCGATCGCTGGTTCCTTGCCCGCGCCGACGGCAGGCCAGCCGCCTGCTGCCGTCTGCTGGCCCGCGACGGGATCGGCCAGGTCGAGGACGTCGGCACCCTTCCGGCCGCCCGCGGCCGCGGCCTCGGCAGCGCCGTCACCCTCGCCGCCGCCCGCGCCTCCGCCGCCGACGGCAACGAGCTCACCTATCTCGGCGCCCTCGCCGACGACTGGCCGCGGCTGATGTACGCGAAACTCGGCTTCGACGAGGTCCGCGAGACGGTGGCCTTCCGCCGCCCGCCGCCTGGGCTCGCCTCCCCGGGCCGAGTCTGACGGGCCCCGACTTTTTTCATTCTCCGCGCGCGCGGTCGAGGATTGACAATCACAGAGCCTCGACTATGCTCGCTCTGGCTCCGCGGAAGGGGGAGGCGCATGGAGCTGAGGGAGCTAGTTCGCGGCTGCGGCCGTCGAATCGGATCGGGTCGACGCATGGGTTGGGCGCCGCGGCTTGCGCTTGTCCTGCTGGTTGCCGGACTGGGCGCGCCGCCTCCGCCTCCGCGGCGTTCGACCTGGAGGTGACCCCGCTCAAGCCTCATCCCACCAAGGCCGGGTACTACACAGGGACCTTCTCCGCCTCCTCCGGCGCCTGTACGCCCTTGACGTTCAACGGGCACACCTACCCTTGCTACGTCGGGCTGACGGTGTCGTGGGGTTTTGCAAGCGGCGGCGGAACGGTCACGATCGCCGGGATAGGTGGCGAGGACAACAGCGCCGTATCGCTCTCTCGCAGCTTCGAGATGATGTACCCGGGTGCGCCGGCCGTTCTGCAGCTCGACGTCACCTATTACGGCTACGCACAACCCCCCGGCGAGTCCACCCGCGTGCCGCTCTGCTTTCCCCAGAACCGCCCCTGCGCGAGCGTGGATCGGGCGAAGATCCGCGCGTTCGAGGCAGGCCCGGGAGATTCTCAAGAACGATCGCAAGAAGAAGATCGACGCGGTCCAGCAACTCGAGGACAGGAACGACGTCTTCTGCAGCGTCTCGGGCTACCTGCTGGGCCGCCTAGAGCCCCACGAGGCGGTCGATAAGGGCTGGGACGAGGCATGCGGCAGGATTCCCGATCTGGTCAAGGCCTACGTCGACGCGGACCGAAAGCTCGACCGCGACGCCGAGCTGATCCGCAATCTCGACCGCGAGATCAATCGGCTGGAAGGGGGCGGGCGGGCCGCGGCATTTGCCTCGAGCCTTGGGTCATCCGCATCGGGATGGCCGGCTTCGACCCTCTCCGCAGGGCGGGCAGGCGGTCAAGATCCCCTGGCCGCATTGAATGGCGCGCGCAAGCGGGCGCTTGCGGGGATCGGCTCGCTTTCCAAGGCGATCGGCAAGGGCAAGCTCGACCAGGCAGGAGGCCTTGGCCCAGACCGCCGCGTCGAGGCTGAGGGCGCTACCTGAGGCCTGTGGCGCCGCGAAGCGGTACCTGAAGAAGAGCGGCCTCGGCACCAGGTTCAGCCGGGCGAAGATCCTTCGCGCCCTGCGGCGACTCAAGGCAAAGCCGCTTCCCCGACGCGTGGCGAGGTTCGCAAAGGCGCTTCACCTGAGCAACGCGAAGATGAGGCGTCTGGTGCGCAGGGCGAAATCCGTCCCCAAAGCTCATATCACGGCCATGGGTGTTTCCGACCTGATCTGTGATCCGCGACTCGCCGCCATCGACGGCTCGCTCGCCAAGGCATTCCAGAAGCTGGCGAGCGGCCTCTAGACCGCCGCGCTCGCCCCTACGCCGCGGGGGTCGTCGAGCATGCACTGACCTCGCGCGCCTCGGCCTCGGGGCCGATGTAGGTGACGAGGACCGCGCAGGCCAGCTTGCCCTGTAGCTCCGGCGGGACGAACTCCAGAGGTGGTCCGGTCAGGAAGAGGTTGCCGCCGCCGACCTCGTCGGGAGCCGACTCGGCGAATGAGCGGTTGTGCCCTAACTCACGCTGAGCAGGTCGATCGCGAAGATCAGGGTCGCGTTCGGGGGGATCGCCGGCGGCGAGCCCTGGGCGCCATAGCCGAGGCTCGGCGGGATGATCAGCTCGCGCCGCCCCCCGACCCGCATCCCCGGGATGCCCTGTTGCCACCCTGGGATCACCCCGCCCGAGCCGAGCTTGAAGGTGAAGGGCTGGCCACGGTCCCAGGTGGCGTCGAACTCCTTGCCGGTCTCGTAGACGACTCCGACGTACTGCAGCTTGACCGTGTCGCCGATCTTCGCCTCGGCCCCCTTGCCCTTGACGATGTCGCGCTTGACCAGCTCCTTCGGGGGCGGTGCGTCGGGCGGCTCGATCGAGGGCTTGGCGGAGAGGTCGGTGAGCTCGCCGGCGTCGCTGTTCGAGCTGCCGCCGCGGGCGATCAGGATGCCCAGCGACCAGGGCGACGGTCAGCCCGACGGCGATGATCAGGGTGAGGACGCGACGATCCATGCGCGCGGCATCCTATGCAGTCCCCTCGCTCGTTCGTTGGACGGATTTGGTTGCCCTGGCGACCGAATACGTCCAACGAGCAACCGGTGCGCCCTCCTCAGCCGCCCCCGAGCGGGTTGAGGTCGGCGAGGCACTCGACCAGCCGTGGCTCGGGCTCGTCGTCGTCGATCACCACCGCCGTCCCCGGCCAGGCGTAGCGGCAGTAGCGGGCGTAGGCGGCGCGGGAGGAGAGGTCGGGCTCGTAGATCCAGGAGCCGGTGTTCCAGTAGCGCACCCGGCCGTCTGGCGCTGGCGCGGACGTCGGCGAGCGGCTGGTGGGTGTGGGCGAAGACGATCTTCTCGGCCTCCTCGGCCCAGCCGAGGTTGGCGACGACCTTGGCGAAGGCCTCCAGGGCGTTCTGGGAGGGATCGGAGGTGGAGATCACCGAGGCCTTGGGGTAGACCGGATGTCCGATCGCCGCCTCGGGGGTCGGCGCCTCGCGCCGCTGGCGCTCGGTCTCCTCGCGCAGGACCGAGCGGAAGTGCTCCTCGCTGGGCATCGCCGTCTCGTCCGCCGGGGCGCCGCGTCTCGCGCAACCGCCCCGCCAGCTCTCGCGCACCGCGCAGCGGCACGGCCGCGGCGGAGGCGAGGCGCCCAACGCGCTGCACCGCCCGGTAGACGTTCTGCTGGGCGTGGGTGCCGTGCGGCATCTGCGCGGCGATGTAGAGCCACTCGGTCAGCAGGGTGATCACCGACTCGTAGTCGGCGATCGTCTTCGGGTCCTCGGGGCCGCCGGTGGCGATCGCCCACAGCGTCTTGGTCAGCAGCCGCGAGCCGCGCGGACCGGCCAGCCGGGCGTGGGGATCGAGGTAGTGGCCGTGGGTGAGGAGGACGTCGGCGAAGCGGTAGGTCGGATAGGCGATCTCGATCTCCACCCCGGGCAGGCGCCGCTCGAGGAAGGCGCGGAAGTAGGTCGTGGGCCGGCGCGAAGTCCGGCCCGTCCGGCGGTTGGCCGGCGGAGATCTCGGCCTCGAGCCGGTCCTCGGCATCGCGGTGGACGAAGTGGTGGTCGTGGTTGCCGGCGAGGAAGACCAGCCGCCCCCCGCCGAGCTTCTCGGCGGCGAGGCCGAACAGCCCGTCGGCCGCGGCGAAGGCGTCGGCGACCGAGGCGAAGAGGAAGTCGAAGAGGTCGCCGAGGATGATCAGCTCGTCGATCCCCTCCAGGTGCGGCGCCAGCCGCTCCAGCGAGGGCTCCTCGGCCAGCAGGTCGCGTCCGGTCCAGGCGCCGAAGTGGGTGTCCGAGATGACCAGGGCTCGCATCGGCGCAGCAGGCTCGCCCTAGGGCTTGGCCAGGTCCCTGAGCAGATCGCGGGTCTCGTCCTCGTCGAGTCCCTGCGCGACCAGCCTCGAGGGCTGCTGCGGATCGCGGACGAAGACGTGGAGGTTTCCCTCCTGCTCGGCGAGGACGAGGTCGGTGCTCTCGCGGCTGCCGTCATCCGCCCAGCGCGAGGCGGTGATCAGCGCCGTGCGCGGGCTGGCCTCCAGCACGGCGTCGGCATCGGCGTCCTTGGGGCCGCGATCGCCCGAGGGGAGGCGATCCCAGAGCCGCTCCAGCGCCTCGCCGCGGTGCGAAGGGCATAGAGGTGAATGCCGAGGGCGTCGATCAGCGCCTCCAGGGTGACGCCCTCGGGCTGGGGCATCAGCAGGAAGCGCCAGGGCTGGTCGGGCTCGGTGCCGGTGACCCGGACGTCGACGACGGTCCGCGAGCGCTCCTGGAAGGCGAGGGCGATGCCGAGGTCGCCGCGCACATCGACCCGATCGGCGCCGGGCTCGGTGGTGATCAGGTTGCGGGCGGCGAGCGAACGCACCGCCTCGGCGACCAGCTCCGGCGCGGGCTCGCGCTCGATGAAGTCGATGACCCCGTTGACGGCGGCGATCTCGGCCAGGGTGTAGGCGCCGAGGGCAACCGGGCCGGTGCCGACCAGCTCGACCACGGCGGTGATCAGCCCCTCCGGGACGCCGTCGCGACTCTCCTCGGGCTCGATCAGTCCGTCGCTCCCTCGACGGGCGAGCCCGCCCGCGGCGCGGGGACGAGGCGAACCGCGCAGGAGACCGAGCGATCCTCGCCGGCCCTGACCGTGCCGGCGCGGGTCTCCCCCGCCGGCGGCAGGCCCCACGGAGGGGCGGGGTCATCGTCGCGCGCGAACACCTCGCGGGCGGCGTCGGAGGCCGTCTCGGTGACCCAGACGTCGGAGCCGCCGAAGAGGCCCCGGCCGGGGGTCTCGCCCGGGACGAAGGCGATCTCGAGCAGGTCGTTGGCGCGATCGGGAGGCGGGAAGCGGCGCGCCAGGTCGGGCGAGGCCGAGGTGGTGTCGTCGTCCTCCTCGATCCGGCTCAGCGCCCCGGTCAGCTCGTCGCTCGCCGACCTCCGGCAGCGGCACCGTGGCGCCGAGGTCGGGCGAGAGGTACATCGGCCGCCGCTCGGTCTTCCCCGACAGCCCCCACGGCCCGACGTTTCGCTTCGTCACCCGGTAGACGATGTAGTCGAACAGGTGCTGGACGTCCTGCCAGCTGGGCAGCTTGCGCGCCCCCAGCGAGGCCGGGGTCTTCTCCAGCTGCACCCAGGTGCCGTCGCTGGTGCGGCCGTGGAGCTTCTCGCGGACCAGCGGGCCGCTTCATGCCGATGTCCGGAAATTCCTTCTTATCAATTGTCTTGTGGTGGCTGGAGATCCGCTCGCGGCTGCCCTCCGGAAAGCGCCAGCGCTGATACAGCTCCGGCTGATCGACGAGGACGTGGCCGCCGCAGAGGACGTCGCGCAGCTGCTCGACGTCGAGGCCGTGCTGCTCGAGGTCGGCGATGATCGCCGCCTCCTCCGGGGTCAGCCTCGCGGCGGCCTTCGCCAGCCCCTTGCGATAGCTGCCCGAGCGGGCGGTGATCTCGACCATCAGCCGCACCCGGTCGCGGATCCGCTCGGTCTCGCGGGCGCCGAGTTCGGGCTGGGAGGCGGTCTCGGTGCTCACGTCCCAGAATCTATGCGAAGGGGCCGTAGCACTGCGGGACGTGCGAGCGAGTGCTAGGTACCGATGCCGGCGCCCTGTGATCGCGGCGGGCGCCTGGCGGCAGCGGTCGGGGCGGGCCGGCCGCCGTAGCGGAGGGCGAGCAGGACCAGGACCGGAACGGCGCTGCCGACCACGATCGCCTGCATCCACAGGCTGGCCCCGTCGGTGCCCGAGCCCAGCGAGTGGACGACGGCAAGCGCGTAGACCAGCACCGTGGCGCGATGGATCTGGCGCCAGCGTCGCGCCCCAATCCGGCGCCGCAGGTAGAAGGTCGGACCCAACAGGAGGGCGAGGTAGCCGGCGAGGATGCCGAGCCCGACCCAGAGCGGGCGGTAGCCGATCGTGAACGGGATCGCGATCCCGGTGATGCCGGGGCTGAGCCATTTGTCGCCGAGCAGGCAGATGCCGTGCACGGCGATCGCGACCAGCCCGGTCAGCGCCACCTGCTGGTGGACCTTGACCAGGTTGCGCTTCAGCCCCGGAGGCTTGGGCAGGCTCGAGGCCAGATAGAGGCCGATCAGCACCGCGGTCGCGATCAACAAGAAGGCGACGATGCCGGCCGAACGCGCCACCAGCCACCACGCATAGTTGGCGGGGTCGGGCTCAGTCACCGCGATTGCCTTCCGGGGACTCGGGCTCCCCACCGCCGGTCGGGGGCGGGGCCTGCTTGGCGGGAACCTGCGCCGGGCCGGTGACGGCAACCGTGGTCGGCCCGCTGAACATGGTGTAGGCCGCCAGCCCGGCGAGGGCCAGGAGGACAGCGATCGCGGCGATTACCTGGGCCGGGGAGTGCCCTGCGGCGACCGGAGGGGCTGCGCGTCCCGCCGCCGGGCTCATGGCGCCACCGGGGAGGTGCGGGAGACGATCGTCGTCGCCTGCTTGACCTGGCCGCCCTTGCTCGCCGGCTGGCTCACGGCCCGTACCGCAGGCCCCGGTCCCAGCGCGGGATCCCTGCCATTTCGGACCTGGGTCGCCAGCAGGGTGAGGATGACGAAGAACAACCCGAGCGCCGCGGTGATCACCGCCAGCGGGCTCGGCAACGGGCGCCGGGCCGTGGGTCGCGCCGGCGGCTTTTGGGCGGCGCCGCCATCGCCCGGGGTCAAGGGGTTCTCGGTCATCGATTCATTCCTCCCCGCAGACCCGGAAGCCGTAGCCGCGGGCAAATGCCGTCAGCGCCACGGTCAGATTGTCCAACTCGCCGCGAAGCTGCCGCAACCTCGGCACGTCCACCGCGGCGAGGGCGTTGCGGATCTGGCGACGCAGGACGAGCTGGCGGCTGATCGGATCGAACAGGTTGGCCGCGCAGGGCGGAGCGGTCCCCGGGCGGAGCCGGAACGGCCTTGATCTGAGACAGCTGTTTCGTCCACAGCGCGATCGTGTCGTCATATGCGTTGACCGCCTCGCTCTCGTTGGTCGACTTGCCGACCTGCTCGCGGGCGCCGGTGTGCTCGGGGTCGAGCTTGCTGCAGATCCGGTCGATCCGGCCGGATGTACGCCCTCCTGGCGGGATCGGAAACGGCGCTGCTCGGCACCTTCGGAGCGCCACCGGTTTGCCCCGTCGGGGGCTGGGCCCCGGTCGTCGTGGCGCTGGTCGCGACCGTGCCGGTCTCGCCCTCGCCGCGGCGGGTGTCACCGCCACAGCCCGGGACGAGCAGCAGCAGCGCGGCCAGCGCCGCTGCGAGCGCGGGCCAGTGCGGAATCGCCACCGGGATGCGGGTCCGGGCGGCCATCGGAGCTAGGGGTACACCTGCTCGCCGGTGTCGGTGTCGATCACGGCGATCGCCACCGAGGGGCAGATCTCGGCCGCCTCCATGATCAGCTCGGGAGGGCCCTCGCCGATCACATGGGCGGTGTCGTTGAGCGCGAACACAGCCGGCGCCAGCTCGACGCAGTCCCCGTGCGCGGCGCAGGCGCCCTCATCAACTCGCGGTACGTAGCTCATCCTCGCTCCTCTCGGGGTCTGAAGTGCCGGCCGCGATCTGCTTTCGCATCGCCGCGAGGTCCCTGGGGCGAGCAACGGCCATGCCGGCCACCGGGGTCCCCTCGCGCCACATCAGCGCGCTGAAGTCACGCTTATCCGGGTCGCCGTCTATCTCGATCTGATCCGCCTCGCGCGCGTCGCCGATCAGCTGCACCCGCAGCCCGTACTGGTCGGTCCAGAACGAGGGCAGCGAGAGAGGCAGGGGGTCGAGCCCGAGGATCGCCCGCGCGACCTGGGCACCCTGGCGGGAGGCCGCCTCCCATTGCTCGCTGCGCTCATGGGCCCCGGTGACCGAGTTCAGCTGCCGGGCGCTGTCGCCGGCGGCGTAGACGTCGGGGGCACCGGTGCGGCCGCTGGAGTCGGTCGGCACGCCCCCGGGGTCCAGCCCGCTGCCCTCGAGCCACTCCGTCGCGGGCTCGATCCCGATTCCCACCACCAGCGCGTCGCACTCGAGTCGCCGTCCGTCGGTCAGCTGGACCCAGCCGGTGCCGTCGCTCCCCTCGCCGAGCCGCGCCACCTGGGCCGAGAGCAGGACCTCGACCCCCTCGGCACGATGCATCTCGACGAACCAGCCGGCGAGCCGGGGACCCAGAACCCGAAGCAGCGGTGCGGGAGCCGCCTCCAGGACCGTGACGCCGAGGCCGAGGCTGCGGGCCGTCGCCGCGACCTCGAGGCCGATGAAGCCGGCGCCGACGACGACCAGGGCGGCGCCGGGGCGAAGCGCATCGCGCAGGCGAACCGCGTCCTCGACCGTGCGCAGCGTGTGGGTTCCGGCGAACTGCTCGGTGCCGGGAAGCACGCGGGGGCGGCTTCCCGAGGCGATCAGCAGCGAGTCATAGCCGAGGGTCGCGCCGGAGTCGAGGGTGACCGTCCTGCGTCCGGGGTCGAGTGCGACCGCTCTCTCGCCGAGCAGCAGCTCGATCTCGCGCTCCGTGTACCAGTCGGCCGGGCGGAAGGCGAGCGCCTCGGGCTCCCGATCCCCGGAGAGGACTGCCTTGGAGAGGGGCGGGCGGTCATAGGGGCGGCGCTCCTCCTCGCAGACGATCCTGATCCTCCCCTCGAACCCCTGGGAGCGCAGGGTCTCGCAGCAGCGCTGCGCGGCCAGCCCGCCGCCGGCGATCAGGACGCCGTCGCTCAC
This sequence comes from uncultured Actinomycetes bacterium, assembly GCA_963725315.1. GTDB lineage: Bacteria > Actinomycetota > Thermoleophilia > Solirubrobacterales > 70-9 > JBBRHQ01. The sequence continues at coordinate 463,170 of CAVRYA010000001.1, forward strand.
CTCTGGCCCCGCATTTCGCTCTCTGCGTGGCCCTCGCTGCCGCTGTCGGCGCGCTCGAAAACCATCTCGACCGCCGAGTCTATGTCGCGAGTCGCGGACGGCATCGGGGTTTTGCCGCCTTTTTACTTTGGGTTTTCCGGGGAGAAATCGCCCCTCGGCGCCGTTCCTGCAAGGAGCTTCAAGGCTCCCGCGCCCTCAGGCGGGCGTCGCCGCCCCGGCCGGCGGCCCGCCCGCCGCCGCCCCGATCCGCTCCACGCCGCCGTCGTCGGCGACGATCAGCCCGCCGTTTGACAGCAGGAACTCGCGGGCCCCGAGGGGTCCGCTGAGAAGCGCCGCCTTCGCCAGGGTGTCGGCCTCGAGCGCGGTCGGTGCGCGGGCGCTGGCGCAGATCAGACCGGTCCAGGCGGATTCGCCGCTGGAGGGGTCGATCAGGTGATGGGCGTGGCCCCCGTCGGAGGTGCGCCAGAGGCGCGCGTCGATTCCGGAGGTCGCCACCGCCCCCCTGGTGATCGGGAAGGTCTCGATCGCGACGCCGCTCACCGGGTGGCGCACCTCGATCTCGACCGGCTCGTCCCAGGGCAGCCTGCCCCCGACCCGGACGTCGCCGCCGCAGTCGATCGCGTAGCGGGCGTAGGGGGAGAGCCGTGCGGCGATCATGTCCGCCGCCAGGCCCTTGCCGGTGCCTCCGCTGTCGAACATCAGCCCCGGCGGGCGCCGAATCGCGCCCTCTTCCTCGCTGACGGCAAAGCCCCTCCAGGCCGCCGCCGGACTCGGCTTCGCCGGGCGTCGTCGGGGAGCGCCGGCCAGCGCCTCGGCGAGCGGCGAGGAGGCGACGCCCTCCCGGGACTCCGCGTAGCCGATCGCCTCCAGCTCGGGCAGGAGCGAGGGGTCGACGAGGCCGCCGGTGCGCTCCGCAGCCCAGATCCCGGCCCGGACGGCACTCCGAAGCAGGGCCGACGCCGGGACCACCTCGCGAGGGTCGCGGTTCAGCTCGGAGAGCTCACTGTCGGGCCTAAACCGCGAGAGCCGCCGGTCGAAGTCGATCAGCGCCGACTCGACCTCGGCCGCCATTGCCTCGGGCTCGGGCAGCCCCTCGTCGAGGCGGGCCCCGATCAGCACGCGAACCTCGGTTCCCATCGTCCGAAAGGAGCGCTCGACCATCAAGGGGATTCTCCCGGCTCAGGGGCGACCCACGCTGCCCTCACCCCTCGATCCGGAAGCCGGGCGCCGGGCGGGCTATGCCTCCGCCAGCGGGTTATCCCAGCGCACGCCGGGGAAGCGGGCGAAGTCGCCGTCGGTGCTGCAGATGGTGAGGCCGTGCTCGATCGCCAGCGCCGCCAGGTGGGCGTCGGGAACGAGCTCGGGGCGGTTGACCTCCGGCATCAGCTGCTCGAGGACCTCGGCGTGGCGCTCGGTCGGCGACGGAATCCAGGCCGGGGCGGCGGAGAGCCAGGATCGCACCTGCTGCCAGGAATCCGCGAGGGGGACCGGGCGCTCGAACAGCCGCGGGTTGCCGACCAGCCGGAGGAAGGCGAGGATCGAGGGCCAGGGGAACCCCACCCGGGGCACCCCCGCAAGCCGTTCATCGAGCCAGGGCCGAGCCCGCTCGTGCTGGGGCAGCTCGCGAATCGAGGCGTAGACGAGCAGATTGGCGTCGAGCAGGATCAGCGGAACGCCTCTCCCTCGGCGCGTGCCAGGGCGCCGGCGACGTCGTCGATATCGGCGACGAGCGGCTTGCCGACCGAGAAGGCGCGGGTGCGCACCGGCTCCCCGGGTACGGAGTCCTCCCGGTCGTGGTGCAGGCCGAGCCGGAGCAGCCGGTTGATCTCCTCCTTGAGACCGCGCTCGCCCCTGCGGCGGCGGCGCTGAAGCTCGGCGGCGACGTCTGGGTCCAGGGTCAGAGTGGTGCGCATTTCGTCATCGAGACATCGTTTACTTGATGATTTGATGCTACCACTGACCATGAACCACAATTGTCGGCGATCGGCTCGCACCGATGGCACCCACTCCGTCAAGCTTCGGCAACCCTTGATGCTCGACTACCTCGACCTCGCCGATCGGTCCTGGCCGGTCCTCAGGCGGGTGATGGACGGCCACGCCCGCATCTACCGGGCGACCAACGGGCGGATCGGCGGGCGGGTGCCGGGGCTGCCCTCGCTGCTCCTGCTCGAGCACGTGGGGCGAAAGAGCGGCAGGCGCCGCACCACCCCGCTCGTCTACATGCCCGACGGCGAGGACATGGTGATCGTCGCCTCGAAGGGCGGCTACCCCCGCCACCCGGGCTGGCTCCACAACCTCCGCGCCCATCCCGACGCGGTGGTGCAGATCGGCTCGCGGCGGATCGCGGTGCGCGCTCGCGAGGCCGATGCCGAGGAGCGGCGGCGGCTCTGGCCGCGGGCGATCGAGCACAACCCCCACTGGGGCCGCTACCGCGAGCGCACCGAACGCGAGATCCCGCTGGTCATCCTCGAGCCGCGCCGCGGAGACTGATCGGCCGCGGAGGCGGCCCGCCGGCCTGTCAGGAGGGCGCCCCGGCGCCCGACTCATCAGGTGTGGAGGACCGAGCCCAATCTCAGCGACCGAGCCCTGGCGGGCAGTCGGACCCGCGCGACTCCGCGGGCGGCGAGCCCCACTCCCCGCCACCGCCGCGGCTCTACCTCAACCACAGCGCCTCCCAGGACTGGCTGATCGCGCTCGAGTTCGGCCGGGTCGACGACGGCCAGCCGCCCGAGAGCTGGCGCCCGCTGAGCGATTCCTTCGCCTACCTGCACGACGGCCCCGGCGGGCGCTGCCTCGGCTTCAAGGCGCTGGGCCTGTCCGAGCTCGATCCCGAGGACCCGGCGCTGGCCGGCATCTGGGAGGGGCCGAGATTCGACGCGCCGCAGCTCGGCCTCACCGACGTCCCCGCCGGCGAGGTCGCGCTCGCCGCCCGCGCCTTCTTCGACGGCGCCGACTCGCTCAACCGCCGCTACTTCGAACTCGCGTGCGAGAGGCGCGGCGACGAGGCGCTCGACCTCTGGCAGAGCTGCCTCGAGGCCGGGGACGCGATGGCCCACTTCGCCCTCGGCTACACGCTCCATGACCTCGGCCGCCACCGCGAGGCCTACCGCCACCTGCGCCACTACGCCGAGATCGCGCCGGCCGGGAGCTGGAACTGGTGCTGGTTCGGGAAGGCGGCCGAGGCGGTCGGCGAGGTCGAGGAGGCGCGGGCCGCCTACCGCCGCGCGATCGAGCTGGAGCTGCGCGGGGAGCAGGAGACCGACGCCGAGGAGCTGCTGGACCGGCTCGAGGGCCGCTCCTAGCGAGGGCCTCTTTCAGGCCCCATCGCTCCGCCCGGCCTCGCCCGGCCGCACCGCCACCGCGAGCCGGAAGAACTCCGAGGCGACGGGGCGGCGCCCGCGCGGGTGCAGGTAGCGCTCGGCCAGCGCGGCGGTGGAGATCTCCTCGCGCAGCTCCAGCCCGCGCTCGGCCAGGTAGCCGCCCAGCTCCGCCGGGTCGAGCCCGAAGCGGAAAGGCTCGCCGGCCCGCCGCACGGCGCCGATCGTCCCCGCCGCGCCACGCAGCTTCGCCCCGTCCTCGAGCCCGGCGCGGTCGAGGTAGGTGAAGACGAGCAGGCTGCCGGGCGCGCCCAGCCCGGCGAGCGCCCGCAGGGTCGCGTCGACCGCCTCGGCGCTCAGGTAGCTGGCGACGCCCTCCCAGATGAACAGCGCCCGCTCCCCGGGGTCGAGCCCGGCCGAACGCAGCGCCGTGGCGAGGTCGTCGCGCTCGAAGTCGACCGGCACGGGGGTGACGTGGGCCGGCGGTGCGCCGAGCAGCCGCTCGATCCGCTCGCGCTTCTCGGCCAGGGTGGCGGGCTCGTCGACCTCGAACACCGTGGCGCCGGCGGCTCCCTCGATCCGGTGGGCGCGGGTGTCGAAGCCGGCGCCGAGGATCACCACCTGCCCGATCCCGTCGGCCAGCGCCTCCCGCATCGCCTCGTCGATGAAGCGGGTGCGGACGATCACCGAGACCCGGGCCCCGGGCGAGGTGCGGTCGATGTAGTCGGCGACCAGGCCGCCGCCGAGCGGCGCCCGCGCCATCGCCAGCGCCGCACCGAGGCGCCGGTCGAGGAAGCCCTCGGCGTAGGGGTCGGAGAAGAGGCGCTTCTCGCGGTGGAAGCCGCGTCTCCAAGGCGCGGAAGAGGGCGACGTAGGCGGCGGTGCGGCTGGGGCCGCGCGGCGGGTCGCTCACGGCTCCGCGGCCGCCGAGGCCGCCTCGGCGCGGAGCCCCTCGAGGCTGCGGGCCAGCATCCCGCCCATCTGCGAGCGGATGAAGAGGAGGTCGGTGATCCTCTTCAGCGGCCCGGCCCCGAGGAGCGAGTAGGTCAGCTCGAGGCGGACCAGGGTGCCCTCGCCCTCGATCGAGAAGTCGGTTCTCTGCTCGCCCTCCGAGGAGGGATCGGAGTAGCGGATGCGGTGAAGGCGGCGCGGCTCGTGCTCGAGCACGGTCTCGCTGACGCGCCCCCGCCCGGCGGGGCCCGAGCGCCAGATCACGGTCCCCCCCATCTGCGGGTAGCCGTTGACGAGCTCCTCGACGGCGTGGAGCTCGTCCACCCAGGCCGGCCAGCGCGAGGGGTCGAAGTAGAGGTCCCAGGTCTCCGCCAGGGAGGCGGGGACGATCTGCTCGGCTGCCACCTTCGCCATCGGCGGCGAGTCTAAGCGGGACGGACACGTCCCCCGGCGGGGCCCCTGGAATCGCACCACTAAAGATCTCCTCAAAGATTCGTTCGAAGGCTCTCTCCTGCGGGTAGGGTCGAATCGAGGAAACCCAAGCAACGGAGGTGAGAGATGGCGATTGGTTTGCTGAACCGGTTCTCCGAGCAGGCGGGCGCCGCCGAGTACGACAAGGTGAGCGCGGTCGTCGACGTCCAGGGCAACCCCCCCGACGGCCTGATCTTCCACTCGGCCGGCGAGCTCGAGGGCGTCTTCCAGGTCTTCAACATCTGGGAGTCTCGCGAGCACTTCGACCGCTTCCGCGAGGAGCGGCTGGTGCCGGCGATGAAGGAGGCGATGGGCGAGGAGATGGTCGCCCAGATGCCCGCCGCCGATTACCTCGAGGTGAAGATCCACGACTACCAGATCCCCTAGGCCGCAGCGCTGACTGAGCCTGGTCGCGGGCGCCGGGGCAAGCCGCCGCGGCGCCCGGCGCCGTCCTGCGCCCGCCCTAGCCTGCCGGGCAGTGAGCGAGATCGTCGACGGGCTCGGCAGCGACAGCCGCGAGCGGATCGCGGCGCTGCGCCGCGAGGGGCGCTTCTTCTGGATCGACGTCAGCTCTTCCGAGATCCGCTCCGCGGGACCTCGATGAGGCCCTGGGGATCCCCAGCCACGCGCTCGAGCCGCTGCTCGACTTCGACGAGTCCACCCCGCCCTCGCGCAAGTTCCACGCCGACGGCGACCACGTCGTCTTCACCCTCAGCTGCTTCCTGCCCGCCGCCCCCGAGGCGGACGTCGACGGCCTGCAGCAGCTTCAGCCGATCGAGGTCCACGTCCTCGTCCACGGCGACTACCTGCTGACCGTGCACCGCGAGCGCCTCTCGCTGCCCCAGAGCCTCACCTCCTACACCCCGGAGGGGCGAAGCGAGCAGTACGTCGTCTACGCGGTGCTCGACGCGATGGTCGCCACCGGCTTCGACGCGCTGAACGACGCCGAGCTGACCCTGGAGGGCCTGCAGATGCTCTCCACCAACATGCGCGGCTCGCGGGTGCGGATGGCGACCCTGCGGAAGACCAACGCCGACCTCGCGGCGATGCGGCGGCGGATCGGCCCCCAGCGGGGGATCTTCGAGCGGATCAGCGAGGAGATCGGCCGGGTGCGGGGCCTCGAGCCCGACAGCGAGAAGTACTTCGAGCGGATCTACGAGCAGCTCAACCGGCTGGTCAACGCGATCGACGCCGCCTCGGACTCGATGGCGAAGCTGATCGACCTGCGCCTCAACGAGACGATGTACTGGCTGACCGTGGTGGCGACGATCTTCCTGCCGCTGACCTTCGTCACCGGCTTCTTCGGGATGAACTTCGCCTGGATGCTGCGGCGGATCGACACGGTCGAGGCCTTCTTCCTGCTGGGGATCGGGGCGCCGGTGCTGGGCGCGGTGCTGGCCTGGCTGGCGGTGCAGCGCCGCGGCACCCCGGTCGAGCCCGACTCCGACGCCGTGATGCGCTTCGTCGAGGGGCTCCGCAAGCCGCGCGGCGGCCGGACCGCCGGCCCTACGCCCCCGCCCGGAAGCTGATCCCGTCCAGGGAGATGTTCGCGGAGCCGCCGCCGGGGCTCGAATCCGCCTTGAACGGGGTCACCCGCCCGTGAAGCGACGGATCGGCTTTCCCGTAGACGGTGATCTCACCGGTGGTGTTGCCGGAGACGACGAGGAAGCTCTGGGTGGTGGCCGGCCGGTAGGCCGGGGGGAGGGTGAAGATGGAGTTGAGCGTCGGCGTCTGGCAGTTGCCGGTGTTGGAGACGCAGAGCGCCGTCCCCTGCAGATGGACGATCCCGAGCTGGTCCTTGTAGAAGCCGACCTCCAGACCGCCCGAGAAGACCTCGGTCCAGAGGATCTGGTTGTTGGAGAAGAACTGCGGCTGCCCGGATTGGCCGACCTTGTGAACCGGCTCGGCCTTGGCGATCTTGCCCCGGGTCACGGCACCCTTGGCGATCTTGCCGGTGGCGACGGCACCGGCGCCGAGGTCGGCCCGCTTCACCTGCCCCTTGACGATGTTGCGCGAGCGGACGCTGTTCGGGGGCAGGGTGAAGGCGGCGTAGGCGCCGCCGCCGAGCGCGATGAAGAGCGCCAGCGTGGCGACGACGTTGGCGTAGCTGAGGCGCGGTCTGATCCCCCACTTCCCCGGCATCGAGGGGATGATCCCATGCGGATCAGAGGTGGTGGCGAAACCAGATGCGGCTGGGATTCTTCGCCCGCGGGACCTCGCGCAGCATGAACACGCAGGCGGCGGCGCCAAGCAGCGCCATCGCGGCCTCGACCCAGAAGGCATCGGCGTAGGCCGAGACACCGGGCTGAGCCCCGGCCGAAACGCCGCCGTAGACGACGACGCCCAGCACCATCGTCCCGGTGGCGGCGCCGATCCAGCGCACGGTGAGGACGAGTGCGTTGGCGTCGCCGCGCTCGGAGGCGGAGACCGCGTTGGCCAGTCCGGTGAGGAGCGAGGTGAACATGGGAGCGTTGGTGAGGCTCAGGAGCAGCAGGCCCGGCAGGAGGGCAAGGTAGGAGTCCCCGTCCGCCCAGAGTGCGATCCACGCGTAGGCGATCGCGGAGCCTGTGAAGCCGACGATCGCCGGGCTGCGGGGGCCGATGCGGTCGGTGATCCGGCCGACGACGATGTTCATCAGCGGGGCGATCAGCATCGCCGGGATCATCGCCACCGCCGCGAGCAGCGCCCCGTAGTCGAGCACGTGCTGGAAATACGTGGCCATGTAGATGAAGTAGCCGTTGACGGTGAACTGGGCGGCGAACATCGACACGACGATGCCGCGGATAATGCGGCCGTCGAGCAGGCGGACGTCGAGCAGCGGGTGCGGACGGCGGCGCTCGAGCCACACGAAGACTGCGAGGAGGGCGGCGCCGGCGAGGAAGAGCGCGATCGTCGCCGGGGAGTCCCAGCCCCAGGTGAGGGCCTGCATGAGGGAGACGAGAAGGCAGATCAGGCCCGCGGCGAGGACGGCGAACCCGGAGGTATCGAAGCGCTCCGGCGGGGCGGCGGCGCGGTTGTCGACCCGGGTCGCGCCGAGCAGGATGAGGCCGAGCGCGATCACCACCTGCAGTCCGAACATCGCTCGCCAGCTGATCGCCTCGGTTGCGACGCCGGCGAGCAGCGGCCCTACCAGCAACACAGTGGCCCCGATCGCCGAGTAGCGGCCGAGCGCGTCGCCGCGGTGCTCCTGAGGAACGCGATTGGCGACCAGCGCCGCGGAGGACGGGATAGAGCGTCGAGGCGCCCATCCCGGCGACGGCGATCGAGAGCACGAGCCAGATGAAGCCCTGCGAGACGGCGGCGGAGAGCGAGCCGGCGGCGAAGATGCCGAGGGCGATCAGCAGGACGCGCCGGTGCCCGTAGAAGTCGCCGAGACGGCCGCCGGGGGCGGCGAACAGGGCGAGTGCGAGGAAGAAGGAGTTGACCACCCACTGGCCCTCGGAGGTCGTCAGTCCGAGGTCGGAGATCACGCTCGGCTGGATCACCCCGAGGGAGACCTGGCCGAGGTAGCAGGTGAAGAAGGCGCCGCCGGCGAACCAGAGGGCCCCGGGAGAGAGCCCGAGGGCCGCGGGGTGTCTCACCGCGGGCGCCGGAGCGGTCGCCTCAGCGCCCACCGTAGATCTCGCGCTTGATCAGGGTGACGGAGCGGATCACCGAATCGAGGAAGGGCTCGACCTCCTCGGTCAGGCGCCGGTACTCGGCCTCCCCGTCCTTGGTGATCGAGTAGAAGCGCCGGGTGCGCTTGTCGGGATGCTCCCAGCTCCCCTCGATCAACCCCTTGCCCTCCATCTCCCGCAGCAGCGGATACATCGTGTTCGGATTGACCGAGATCACCCCCTGCGTGATCGCCTCGATCGCCTCGATCAGCTGGTTGCCGTAGGAGGGCTCGGCGCGGATCAGGTGCAGGACGAGCAGCGGGAAGACGTCGCGGCGGCGGATCTCGCCGCCGAAGACGTCCGAGGGGCGCCCGCCGCGCTTCTTGCGCCGCGCCGACTGCTCGCGCTCGGCAGCGCGAGCCGTCTCCTCGACGGCTTCGCGAAGCGGCTTTGAGGCCTCCCGTGCGATGAGGAAGGAGTCTACGCGGGGTTGTTACGGATAAGCAGGATTGAACGCGGGGGGTTGACTGGTGACCTTCGGTCTACGAATCGGTTTTTATGCCCGAGCGGAATCCCTGCTGGTAGGCCATGTCGCTTCAAAACACCCTGCTATTGAAGGATATTCCGGCTTCCCGATAGACCCCGCCGGAACCCTCTATTTCCGGTGCTCACCGGGGTGAGGTCGGGGGCGCCACGAAAATTCTCCGCTGTTCTAAGCCCACGTCTCACAGGAGCACCCGCTACCCCCTCGGGGAACCGTGAGGAGCCTGCACGTCCTCTCGGACTCCCCGCCAGTCCCCTAGGAGTCGGCGTCGTGGCCCCTCGCCACAGCACCGCGACCCAGCGTCGCCGCCGGAACCGGGCCTCTTGCTTTTTCAGAATCTTTTGTGGATCACGAGGCTTTCTTGACCTCAGCCGATCACCTCGTCGATCGTTCGCCTCATGCCTGCTACGAATCCAGACCACTGGGACGCTCCCAAAATCCAGTTCCGATTTTTCGGTTCGGGGCCAGCGAGTGCTCATTCGATCCTCGGAAGACTTGTCGCCCCTTCCGGCAGGAAGCATCGACTTTTTCGTGACTTCACCTCCCTATTGGAATCTCAAGGACTATGGAGTTGAAGGACAGATTGGGAATGAGGACTACGGCGCATACCTTGACCGGCTGAATACCGTTTGGCAGGAGTGCTATCGGTTGGGCAGGAGCGGCTCAGTCTTGGCGGTCAACATTGGGAACCGGCGGCACAAGAAGCGTTATTACCCAATCGGAATGGACATAGCCGCGAGCATGCAGGGCTGGAGTCTTTGGGACACGCTGATCTGGTACATCCCAAATGCTCTTCCACAGCCAAATCACTATATGGAGCGGCTGTTCGATAACAAGTTTGAGTACGTCTTAATATTTACCAAGGATGGGGCAAGCGACTAGAAGTTTCACAAGCCTCGTGTTCCCCAGAAATACCTGCATGCCGATCCGCGGACCGGCAACAAGAACAAGGCTGGACGCTGCATCGGCAACGTGATTCGGATTCCTGCCATAAGCCCCCGAATGTCAAGCAGTTGGGGTACCACGTTGCTGCATACCCGCAGGAACTTGTAGCCCTTCTTCTTCAGACGTACACCGACGAGGGCGACAAGGTCCTGGACCCGTTCGTGGGCTCCGGAACAACTTTGGAAAGTGCGTAACGGCATGAGTCGTGCCGGAGTGGGCGTAGAGATTCCTGAACTTCGCCCCCGTACACCGAATCGCTGAGCCGTTTGCCCTTCCGGACTGGAAAGACTTGGACATTCTGCACTCCGCGACAAATGTCACCGGCGAGACGTCGCCGCGAAAGATCCACCTGATCCGCGACCACTCGACTGGCGATCAGTCGAGCATGGACCTAGATGCAGGCTAGGGCCTCCAGAAGAACGCTTCGCCCGCGTCCACTACATGGGTGGCCGGCAGCGTAGCTCGGAGTTCCTCCGTCGCCTCAATCACCTCAACGGCATCTGGATAACGGCCCAGGAACTTCGACGCGCCGTGATTGAACGGCAGGTAGAGCAAGGTTCAAACGCTCTTCCAGCCCCGTCGCGGCTATTACAGGCACCTTCCAGATTGTCTTGAACTGGCAGAACTCGTCCGCATTTTCAAGGACGCCAATTAGGCCTGCAATTGTCGAAACCCGACGCCGTCAACCATCGCAACGAGGGTTGGAGGCTCGGAAGAAGTTTCTTCAAGGGAGGCGGAAGCCTCGGTGGCTCCAAATGTGCCTTGCTCTCTCCGAATTGCCCGATGTTTGAGGTCTGCACGGTGCTCTTCATCACCATTATCGGATTTGAAGTATCGGGAACGACAAGGTCATAAGAGATACCGTTGATCTGGGCATCTCGACACACTGGATTCTCGCACTTCTCCTCAGGAACAAAGGGCAGCCCGAGTGTCTTGAGCACTATCGCGACGCGGTACTCCGCCTCGTGTCCTTGCCGCTTTGCGCGCTCTTGCCGAATCCAGTGAGGCCAGGTGGCCTGATTGATTGCCTCGAATGCGACCCCTGGATCATCAAGGACGGTTAGAGACTCAAGGGCCTTCCGCAGCCGAACGGCGAGGTAGGGTCCGGCTACCTTCCACGCCGCCGGAGAGCGGAGGAGGCCTGCGGGCTTACCTGGAACCGTCAGACTAAGCTGCGCTGACGCCGCTTTTAGGTCGGTGATGATCTTCTGCGCCCAGTCGCGGACGGGGTGGGCAGCGCTCGCGGTGAAGCCGGGAGCCGCCGCTGACTCCGGCCGAGGAGCCATCGACGGTTCGACCGCATTGTCCGCAGCTGGCAATCGGGCGACGATCGCGACCAGCCCGGCCCGGCCCGGGACGCCCAGCTTGCGGTAGATCCGCGACAGGTGCACGTCGACCGTGCGCGGGCTCACCCCGAGCTGGCGGGCGATCGTGCCGGTCTTCGTGCCGTCGCCGGCGATGAGGGCGATCTGGCGTTCCCGGGCGGTCAGCGCGTCGAGCCGGTGCCGCCTGCGGCCCGGATCGGCTGCGCGAGATCGGGCCGCGACCCGGGTCCGGGCGACTGCAGCGGACACCCGCCCGATCGGCGCCGCGCCACCGGCGAGCCAGCGCGCCAACCGCCCGCCGCGCGAGGCGCCACGCGCCGCCGGCGGGACGGACGCCGACCGGCCGCGACGGCACGCCCGCGGCGAGTTCGACGATCCGCTGCGAGCCGCAGGACCATCGCGGAGCGGTGGGCGAACCGCAGCATGTCGCGGCGGCGGCGATCGCCGTCGCGGGCGGACCGGGCCGCCGCGACCAGGGCGATCGCCTGCAGGACCCGCATGCCGCGCGCCACCGAACCCGGCAGCGGCCGACCGCAACTGGGCAGCCGCCCCAGCCGGGTCGCCGCGGCGCACCAGCACCTGGCCGGTCGCCATCGCGGCGAACGCCCGCTGCCCGGGCAAGCCGACCCGGCGGCGCAACGCCGCGCCGCGGCGGGCCCACCCGTCGGCGGCGTCAATGTCACCGAGCCGCAGCGACGCCGCGCACAGCAGCGAGAACCACATCGGCCGCAGCGACGCCGGCAGCCCGGTCAGGTCGCTGTCCTTGCCGGCGTCGAGCACGAGCCGCAGGCATCCGGCCGGGTCGTCGCTGAACAGCCGGGCCTGTCCGATCGACGCCAGTGCCACCCGGCCGGACCAGCCGTCGAGCCCGCCGTCGCCGACGGCCGACGCGGGCCAGGTCGAGAGCTGCGGGCCGGACTGTCCGCGTCCGCCGATCCACAGGGTGGCAATGGACTCGAGCGCGGAGGCGGCGCCCCGGACCTCACGGTCGCCGTGCCGACGGGCGCCGCGGGCCAGCCGTACCGCGGTCGGCAGTTGACCTGTCCAGCAGGCGACGTGGGCCAGCGCGACCAGCAGGCGCGGCAGCAGGTCCGCCCGGCCGGTCTGGCGCGCGGCGGTGATGCCCGCGCGCAGGTGGGCCTCCGCGTCCGGGTATCGCTCCAGCCACGACTCGGCCCAGCCCAGCTCGGCCAGGCCCGCGACGTCGGCGTGCCGTCGCGCGGGCGACCGCGGCGGCCACGGCGCGCGCCCGGTGTCGGCCGCCGCCGCCCGCGGCGGCGATGTCGCCGGTGAACAACGCGGCGAGGCTTCGGCGGCGAGCGCACCGACCGGCGTCGGCGGCGCGGCGACTGTGGGTGGACCAACCCCACGACAACACCACCGCTCATGATCACGTGCCGGGCCGTTCACCCGGTACGGGCAACACTCGCAGAGTGATGCGGCGACAGCATCGGGAGCAATACGTAACGAACCAAGTGCGGCACAG
>CAVRYA010000002.1:0-124679 GCA_963725315.1 uncultured Actinomycetes bacterium
GACATATGGCGAGCATCAAGGCCCTCGCCTTCACGCCGGACGGCAAGCTGCTGGTGTCGGCCTCCGACGACAAGGTCATCCGCGTCTGGGACTGGCAGGCAGGCAAGACCATCCGCACCATGCGCGGCCAGAGCGGGCCCGGCCCCGCCGGCAAGCTCTACTCCATGGCGCTGTCGCCCGACGGCCGCTGCTCGCCGCCGCCGGCTGGACCGACGCCGCCGAAGCGAAGGTGCCGTGCTGCGGCGACATCCGCCTCTACGATTTCGCCAAGGGCGAGATCTGGTGGCGCTGCTGAAGGGCCACACGTCGGTGGTGAACGTGCTGTCGCGTTCTCGCCGGACGGCAGCAAGCTGATCTCGGGCAGCGGCCAGGGCGACCTCTCCGCCATCATCTGGGATGTGGCGGCGCGCAGGCCGATCCATCGGCTGAAGGGACACAAGCTCGACATCTACGCCGCAGCCTTCACGCCCGACGGCGAGCGTGCCGTCACGGGCAGCGACGACACGACGCTGCGCCTTGTGGCGCGTCAGCGACGGAAGTCTGATCAAGAAGATGACGGGCCACACCAAGGACATCGATCGGGCGGCTGACGGTGCGGGCCACCGACGGCATCATCGCCTCGGGCGATGCCACCGGCGAGATCCGCTTCTGGGACGGCCGCACGGGCGACTTTCTGCGCGCGTTCGCCAACCAGGGCGGCCCCGTCGGCCAGCTCAGGTTCTCGCGCGACGGCAAACGGCTGCTGTCGACCTGCCGCTATCGTGGCTGCCTGCAGACCCAGTTCGTGTGGGACATCGGACACGGCCAAGCAGCTCTGTCACCTACACCAAGCACGACAACATCGTGCTGGCCGCGGTGATGAGCCCGGACGGCGAGCTGGTCGCCACCGGCGGCGGCAGCAACACCGCCATCCACGTCTGGGATCTGAAGACAGGCGCGACCAAGCATGTGCTGGCCGGCACGGGCGCGCCGGGCTGGGCCGCCGGCTTCTCCGAAGGACGGGCACGCGGCTCGCGTGGGGCAACAAGTGGGGCAAGGACAATCCCGCCAGGCGGCTACGGCACCATCCAGTTCTCGCTGACGCTGCCGGCGACCGGGACAAACATCGGCCAACCTGAGCCGATCAGCGCGGAGACGGCAGCGTCCGACTTCTGTCCGCGCACGCGCCACGAACGGGCCTACTGACGCTCGCCCACCGCAAGGGCGGCACCTATAATTACGACGCGCATGCTCGACGTGAGCCAGGACGGCCAGGTGCAAGCCTCCATCGAGCGCGGGCCGACCGACGGCTACCAGCACCGCTCCTACACCTTCACGCCCGACGGGCAGACCATCATCTCCGGCGGCGGCAACGGCAACCTCACCGCCTACGATCTGAAGGGCAAGCGCATCGGCAAGTTTCGTCGGCCACGAAGGCGACGTGTGGGCCGTGACGCCCTCGCCCGACGGCCGCCTGCTGGTCTCGGGCAGCGCCGACCAGACCATCCGCCTGTGGAACCTGCAAGACGCGCGAGCTGATCGTCACGCTGTTCCACGGCACCGACGGCGAGTGGGTGATGTGGACGCCGCAGGGCTACTACACGGGCTCGCCGGGCGCCGACAAGATCGTCGGCTGGCAGATCAACAAGGGGCCGGACAAGACGGCCGACTACGTCGGCGCCGAGCAGCTGCGCCAGCACCTGAACCGACCCGACATCGTCGAGACGCGCCATCATCCTGGCCTCGGCCGAGCAGGCCGTGCGCGAGGCGCCGGGCACCACCTTCAAGCTCGCCGACCTGCTGGCGCGACCGGTGCCGCGCTTCCGCATCGTCTGCGCCGGCCTCCGGATCGATCGCAGCGCGGCGGGCGCGCCATCGTCAAGATCGCCATCGAGGCGACGCCCGATCCGATCAAGGCGATCCGCGTGCAGGTCAACGGCCGGCAGGTCGAGGAGCAGACGCCGGACATCGGCTCGGGCGGCTTCAGCGCCGGCGAGCAGCTTCTCGACGTGCCGCTCGGCCAAGGGCCGCAACGAGGTGCGCATCACGCTTGACCAACGCCATCGGCGAGAAGGCCGAGACGCGTGACGCTGACGCACGACGGCGAGGGCGAGCTCGACAAGCGCGGCACGCTCTACATCCTGGCGATCGGCGTCGACAAGTATCCGGGGCTCGGCAAGACCTGCGGCAGGTCGGCAACGCCGAGCTGCGATCTCAGCTTCCCGGCGCCGATGCGCGCGCGCTCGCCGAGGCCGTCGAGAAGCGGCTCGGGCCCGGCGCACAGCAAGCGTGGTCAAGCGCGTGCTGGTCAACGGCGCCGGCCAGGAGAACGACGCCGACGGCCGCCAACATCCTCGATGCCATCGATCTCCTGAAGCAGGCCAAGGAGACCGACACGGTCGTGCTGTTCATCGCCGGCCACGGCTTCAACGACGGGCCCAACTACCGCTTCCTGCCGACCAACGCCGAGCTGGCCGGGCGGCACGTTGCGCGGCTCGACGGTGGTGCCCTGGCAGATGCTGCAGGAGGCGGTCGAGACGGCCAAGGGCCGGCGCATCCTGTTCGTCGACACCTGCCACTCGGGCAATGCCTACAACCAGCGCCTCGGCAACGCCGCCTATCACGCCAACATCATCGCCTACACGGCGGCGCGCTTCGACCAGGAGGCGATCGAGGACCCCAAGCTCGGGCACGGCCTCTTCACCTACGCGGTGGTCGAGGGCCTCGACGGCAAGGGCGATCTGGCGGCCAAGCGGCAGATCTCGACCAAGGAGCTCGCCGACTACGTGATCAAGCGCGTCGAGCGAGCTGGCCAAGGCGCTGCAGGGCGAGCAGGAGCCGCAGTACTTCAAGGGCCGCGACGCGGAGGACTACGTGCTGGCGCGGTGGTGAGTGGTCGCCAGTGCTTGACACACGCGCAGCCGACGGCACCGTGCGTTGGCTGGCACAATACCCGGGGTTGGCTCGGCCTGGAGCTGCATTCCTCACAACGATGTGGGCCGAATTCGACTAATTGCCGCATAAGCGAAAGGCCCCGGCGTTGCTGCCGAGGCCCTTGTTCTTCACTCAGGCGAAGCTCAGAACTTCAAGTTGATGCCGAGGCGGCTGATCCACATCGAATTGCTCTGCGTGAAGGTGGCGAAGGTCGAGGCGGCGGCGAACAGGGATCGCTTCTCGCTGTCCGCGAAGTCCACATAGAGCACCTCGGACCGGATGCTCACCGGATCGGTCCAGGCCCATTCGGCACCGACGCCCGCCACCATCCCCCAACGCCATTCGTCGACGTTGGATTGGAACGTGAAGCCGGCGACAACGCCGGGGATACCGAGGAACTGATTAGTGTAGGTGGTGTTGAAGTGCCCTGCCGCGACGCCGCCCGTCACATAGAGCAGCATGTTGTCGAGCACGACGCCGGCGCGGGTGCGCGCCGTCACCAGGCCGTCGAAGCGGCTGTTGATGTTGAAGAACCCAGCATTCGGGATGAGCTGCGTGCCGGCCCTCGCGCTCGACCAGTCGCCGTCGAGTTCGACGCCCCAGATCGTCTTGCAGCCGCCCCCCCAGTTGTAGCCGATCTGGCCGCCGATCACGCCGCCCCACTCGCGCTGCACGTAGGTCGCGGTGTCGACCAGCACCTCGTCCTGATCGGTGCGGTTGGCGGTCCAGCTCACGCCGCCGCCGTTGATCCCGACATAGCTGCCGCGGAACCGATCCGCCGCGCAGTCCCGATACTGCCGCTCGGGCTTGGCGTACATGTCGGCGTTGGCAGCGCCGACCATCAAGGTCACAAGCGCCGTTGTCGCAAGGAAAATCTTCTTCATCTAAGCCCCCCCCGTGGGTTGTCTCCCGATACGCCGGTCGCCCGCCTCTGGAGGCGCGCGTACTCCAGGTCTTCCCGTGCTTAACTTCAACCCGCTGTTAATGGCTGTAAGCCGCCGGTTACTGTCGCCGACAGAGCAACCGCCCCGCAAGTTGCGACGGCAAAACAACCGGGGATATTCGTCGAGCAAGCGTCAGCAAAAAGACAACTCGAACTCGACGGGCTCACACGGCAGATAGTTGACGGCCGGACCGGCGATGTGGCCTGGCGCATGACAAGAGAACCTCGAAGTCTGCGCTGGGTCCAGGAGCCGTCAAGCCCTGCGCAGCTGCCGGCCCAGGCGCATGACGGCGCCGAGCCCTCCCAAGGCTCTCCAGAATAGTCGCGTGCTGAGCCAGATTCCGATCGGTGTCTTGGGCACGATGCGGGAGGCCGCACGCGACAGGTTTTTCTGCTTGGAGGCGACGAGCTTGCCGTGGACGGCTTGGTAGCGGCCAAAGGCGCTTTGGGATCCGCTGGGGTTTCCGCCAGTGCCGTTGCGAGTTCATACGCGCCCGCAATGGCAAGCGTGGATCCGTCTCCGAACAACGACACGCAGGACGACGCATCGCCGAGTAGCGCGATCCGACCCCTTGCCCAGTCTGCTACATCCACGCGGGCGACGGAGTCGAAATACATATCGCTGGCGGCGCGCACGGCTGCGAGAAACTCCGGCACTCTCCAGCCGATGCCGGCGAATGTCCTCTCAAGCACGCATTTGTGCTGGTCGAGGTCTGTATAGTCGAACTCGGGAATTTCCGGATGCCAGAAAACGAAATATGCGAGTGGAATGCCCTGGCAAGGGTGGAGTGCCGCCAATTTCCCGGGCGTGTTGAGCATGAACATCTCGCGTCCCGCGTCGCTGCTGTCGGGCAAGGGAACCGTCGCGGCATAAAGTCCCGCATGCCGAACAAATTCAGAGTCGGCTCCAAACGCCAGGCGGCGAACGATCGAATGCAGTCCATCTGCCCCGATGACGAGATCGAAGCGACGCGGGCGCGAACGCTCGAAGGCCACGTCCACTCCCATTCCGTCCTGGGTAAGAGTTTTGATGGAGTCGCCGAAGATGTACTCTGCGTCGTTGGCACTCGCCTCGTGAAGAATTCTTGCGAGGTCGCCACGCGCAATCTCGATGTCCTTGGGCGCAATCGATGATCGCAACGTCTCGAGATCGACACGTGCAACTCGCCGCCCGGCCAAGTCCAAGAAGGTCATTCCCGCCACACGGATGCTCGCCTCGCGGAGTCGTGTGGCAATGTTCATCCGCTCGGCCACATCGGCTGCGGGCCCGCGCACATCTACGGGGCTGCCGCTTGAGCGAAGCGAGCCGCTTCGTTCTACGACGGTCACGGAATGACCGTTACGCGTCAGCCAATAGGCAAGAGTGCAACCCGCAATTCCCGCGCCCGAGATCAGGACTTCTAGCCTTGCCATAGGAAATCCCTAGCGCGGATGGGCCCGCTGGGCTGTTGGCTTCTAGCTGCGCTGCGACTGGCCCTCCTGGGCCAGATACTGGTGGACGAAGGCGATCGCCATGCTGCCCTCGCCGACGGCCGAGGCAACGCGCTTGACCGGGCTCAACCGCACGTCGCCGCACGCAAAGACGCCGGGCACGCTGGTCTCGAGCAGATAGGGATCGCGGCTGTGCGACCAGCGGCCGGCCTTCTTGAGATCATCCCCGGTCAGAACATATCCGCGCGTATTGCGGGCGATGTCCGCCGGCAGCCATTCCGTCTCCGCATCCGCGCCGATGAAGATGAACAAGCCGCCGCAATCGTGCCGGCGCACCTGCTTGCTCGCGCCGTCGTGGATGTCGATCGCCGTCAGATGCGTGTCGCCGTGGACCGCTTGCACCTGCGCCCGCGACTGGACCGCGATGTTGGATTTGGCGCGGAGCTGTTCGATCAGGTAGTGGGACATGCTGCTTTCCAGGGACTCGCCCCGGACAACGAGGGTCACCTTGCGTGCATGATTGGCAAAAGCCAACGCCGCCTGGCCCGCGGAGTTTCCGGCGCCGATAAGGTGGATGTCGTGCCCATGGGTCGCGCTCGCTTCGCTGCGCGCGGCGCCGTAGTACACGCCCTTGCCGATGAGCCGATCGAGGCCGTCGATGGCGAGGCGCCGCCACGAGACGCCGGTGGCGAGAATGAGGGTTCTTGCCTTGACCACGTCGCCCCCGTCCAGCAGACACCTCGCGCGCCGCGGGATCGAGGCCGGCCACCGAGCGCGTGACCAGAATTTCAGCCCCGAGCCGTTTCGCCTGCTGCAGGGCGCGGCTGGCAAGCTCGTCGCCGGAGACGCCGCTGGGAAATCCCAGATAGTTCTCGATGCGCGAGGATGTCCCGGCCTGCCCACCGGGGGCCTCGCGCTCGACGACGATCGTGCGCAGCCCTTCCGATGCGCCGTAGACCGCCGCCGCAAGACCGGCCGGCCCGCCGCCGACAATCGCCACATCGTATTCGCTCGAGCGCGGACTGGTCTGCAGGCCGAGGCGATTTGCAACATCGCGCACCTGCGGCCGGACGACCACCTCGCCGTCGGCGAGCCGAAGCACGGGGCAGTCGCCCTCCTGCGGGCGAGGTCCGGGCCAAAGCGTCGCCAGCTCCGGCGCATCCGGCGTCAGCCAATTGAAGGAGATCTGGTTGCGCGCCAGGAACCGGCGCAGGTTGCCGCAGGCGCTGTCCCAGCGGTGGCCGACCAGTGTCGCGCGCGGCTTGGGCGGCTCGTCGGTAATGCTCTGGAGCCCGCCGATGCGCTCGCGCGCCAGCGCGCTGACCTTGAGCGAGATGTCCTTCGAGACTGCCGCGACAGCGTAGTACTGCTGAATATCCACGCGCATCACGCGGGACGGTTCCGCGGCGCGATATCCGCCCGGGAACGGGGTGCCAAGCGCAATCGGCACCTCGCCGAAAATAGCGCCGGGGATGCGCCAGCCGAGCGTGCGTTCAACCCCGTCGATGGTCTTGACCACCTCGATCTTGCCGCTGAGGACGGCAAAGAGCGCGCGCTCTCCGCCCTCGGGGACGGCGAACTCTCCGGGACTGAGGTGGAGGTCGGCGGAGGTGCGGGCCAGCCGCTCCAGCTCCGGTCTCGGAAGGGTCGAAAACAAAGGAACTGCTGCAACGTCCTCGACGGTCAACATGGTCGGCACTATCCCCGTTGCGTCTGTTCATTCGTCAGTAGCTGCACCAAACATGTACCAGCAATTACCCTGGGGCGACATCGCACCGCGCGCTGCCTGCCTGCCGTTGCGATGGTCGCGGTAGGGAGGAGGATTGCTCCCCGCCCGGCCAGATCCGGAAGTCCCACCTCACTCCTCCAATCCACCGGAAATGTCCGAAGCGGAATCCCACGGGGCGTCGTGAGGCGCAAATAATCGCGCCGGAATCGAACCCACGTGCCTTGGCTGTGATAAGCTTGGCCTACGCTGCGCACACGAGCCCAACTGACAAGAGGCAGTCCTGCGCCTCGAAGCAAATAGGGAGGAACTCCAATGACAATGAGGCCTGATCCGACCTTCCACGCATCGCCGAAGCTAGCGATGGAAGCGGCGCCGGAGAACTTCGCCTACACCTTGCTGCTCAGCCCGGACTTCTCGAAGCCCGACGCGCTCGCGGTGGTCGATGTAAAGCCCGGCTCGCCGACGTACAGTCAGGTCGTCCACACGGTGACGATGCCCCACAAGGGCGACGAGTTCCATCATTTCGGCTGGAACGCCTGCTCCTCGTCCCTGTCGCCGCTCACCGGCCACGCATTTCTGGAGCGGCGCTACCTCATCATCCCGGGGCTGCGTTCCTCGCGCATCTATATCGTGGACACGAAGCCTGATCCCGACCAAGGCGAAGATCGCAAGATCATCGAGCCGGAGGAAGTGTTCAGGAAGACCGGTTACTCGCGGCCGCATACGGTCCATTGCGGGCCGGAAGGCATCTACGTCAGCACGCTCGGCGGCGGCGGCAAGGACGGCACCGATGGGCCGCCCGGCATCTTCATCATGGACTGCGAGACCTTCGACATCTTGGGCCGCTGGGAGATCGACCGTGGACCCCAAAAAATGCACTATGACTTCTGGTGGAACCTGCCGCGTGACTACATGGTGACGAGCGAGTGGTGTCTGCCGCCACAGTTCGAGAACGGGATCGTGCCGGAGGACCTGCTCGCCAACAAGTATGGCCATCACATCCACTTCTGGGATCTCCGAGCCCGCCGCAACGTCCAGACGATCGATCTCGGCGCCAACCACCAGATGGGGCTGGAGGTGCGGCCCGCGCATGATCCGGTTCGCGAGTACGGTTTCCTCGGCGTCGTGGTCGACACCACGAACCTCGAAGGCTCGATCTGGACCTGGTGGCGCGAAGGCGGCAAGTTCCACGTCGAGAAGACGGCGACGATCCCGGCCGAGCCGGCGCCAAGGATCAGCTGCCGCCTCTGCTGCAGGGGTTTGGCGCAGTGCCGCCGCTGGTGACCGACATCGACCTCTCCATGGATGACAAGTTCCTCTACGTCGCCTGCTGGGGGACCGGCGAGATGCGGCAGTACGACGTCACCGACCCGAGGAAGCCGAAGCTTGCCGGCTCGGTCCACATCGGCGGCATCGCCCGCCGCACGCCTCACCCGAACGGCAAGGTGTGTGCAGGTGGTCCGCAGATGGTCGAAATCAGCCGTGACGGCAAGCGGGTCTACTGGACCAACTCGCTCTACTCAACATGGGACAATCAATTCTATCCTGGCGGCGTGCCGGGCGCCGAGGTCATGGCCAATGCGAGCCCGAGCGGCGGCCTCGCGCTGGCAAAGGACTACTGGGTGAGCTTCCCCGACGGATACCGAGCGCATCAGATCCGGCTCGAGGGCGGCGACTGTTCGACGGATTCGTTCTGCTATCCATCGGTTTGAATTTGAGCGGAGCGGATTGGACACCTGTTGGGCTGTGGCTGGCGGTGATCGCGAGCGGCCTCTATCACGGGGTGAACCCGGGTATGGGATGGCCGCTTGCCGTTTCCGCGGGGCTCATGGAAAGGAGTTCGCGCGCCCTCGTGGCGGCGCTTTGGCCGCTCGCGGTCGGCCATCTGCTCGCGATGCTCGTGGTGATCCTTCCCTTCTCGCTGCTGGTCGCCCTTGTCGAATGGCAGCAGCAAATCCAAATCGGCGCCAGCATCCTGGTCATCGGGTTCGGTATCTTTCGGTTCGTCGACCGGCGCCATCCGCGGGTGCTGGCGCGGATACGACCAACGCAACTGGGGCTCTGGTCCTTCGCCGTGGCGATCGCTCATGGCGCGGGATTGATGCTCGTGCCGATCTATCTTGGACTCTGCCGGGCTGCTGACCTTGACAAGGGCCACGAGGCGGCGGGCGCGCTCATCAACGCCGATCTCGGCATGGCCGTCCTGGTCTCCGTCGTCCACTCTATCGCGATGATCGCGGCCGGCGGATGCTTGGCGTGGCTGGTCTACCGCTACCTGGGTCTCAAGTTCGTGTCGCGGAGCTGGTTCAATCTCGATGCGACTTGGGCCGTTCAGTCTCGTCTTGGTGGGTGCTCTATCGCTTGCGTTCAGCTTGGCTAGCCGGCTTTGAGCTGCACTGTGATCGTCCGACCGTCAGGTGAGATTGCTCTGTCGCGTTACGAGGATGATGCACAGCGCAAAGTGCATCGAGTTGGACGACAAAGATGTGAGCCGCTTGCGATCACATTACCGCTTGGACCTAGGAAAGAAAATGGAACCGACGTCGAGTGCAATCGGGCTCATAGTGATCGTGGCACTCTACATCGCTATCGGCGCTATGTCGGCCGCTGGATCGGTGTACCTATCGAAGTCAATTTTTAGCGCAAAGGAAGAGCAGATATTTTTCGGATTGTTTCTTATCCCAATCGCCGGATTTTATTTGGCCTTCACAGCTCACTTCGGAGATAAGGATGCGTGGCAGTTAGAGGCGACGGCAGTGGCAGTGTTTGCTGTTTTTGGCCTAGTGGGAGTCCGAGTTCCATTTGCTCTCATAGTCGGATACCTGCTACATGGCCTATGGGACGCGGTCCACGAGTTCAACGCTCATGCTGGCGGCTCTCTATTGGGCCCTCGGCAGACCACATCCGTGCCACTAGCCTACGGCTTCTTTTGCGCCACATATGACTTTCTCATGGCGGCATATTTCTACACTCGCCGCAATGACTGGCACGCAGCCTGGAGCGCGATAGCGGCAGTGACGCCGTCGCGCAAGAATCGAGAGTAGGGCCGAAATGCGTGCCTCAAAAGGGATCGCTGAGAGACGCCCAACCAGGCGTTCCACCCGACGTGACAAGTTGCAACATCGGGGCTAATCGGCACCTGGGAATGTGACCCGTTTCGCAGCTCGATACCCCGCCCATAGTATCCCCTGTAAACGCTTCAAGATGGCCTTCGCGGGTAGCCCTTGCATCACTCGGGGCCGGGGCGGCTGGCTAGGCCTTACCCCGTGTGGAAGACTTGTTTCGTGGGAAGAGTGTACCCTGTCGTTCCTCGGACCGGCTGAAGTATCGATCCACAGACCAGTTTCCCGGCCCGCTGATGGCCAGAACAAGGAACCCACCCGCTATTGCGAGATCCTTCTCGAAATGGAGCAGTTGATTGCGATCGGCGAATTGCCAGTGGAAGAGAAAGGCAGTGAGCAGGCAGAATACGGCGAACGCCGCCGCAACGACCCGCGTCAGGACGCCGGCGGCGATCAACAGACCGCCGCCGAGCTCAAGAGCAATGACGGCAGGGAGCAGCATGCCCGGCACGCCGAATTTCTGCATGTAGGCTGCAGCCCCACTATAGGCGCCGATGATGCTCCAGCCCTCATGCACGAAGATCCAAGCCAATAGCAGTCGGCCGACGAGTAGGCCGACCGAGGCGAGCGCGCCCTCCGTTGATTGGCGCGGTCGGCATCAGTTTGTCTTCGGTGGGGCCGAAGCAAGGGCCTTCTCGAGATCCTCGCGTTCCTCGCAGCCCTGCGGACATAGCTTCGTCCAGAACCGCAAGCTGTTCGCGCGCCTTCGGCAGATCGCCAGTCTCGACGTAGAGCTCGCCCAGGTATTCGCGGGCGCCCTTGTGATTGACGTCGAAATCGAGTGCCTTCTTGTAAAAGGTGAGCGCGGTCGGGTAGTCGCCCGTCTTGCGCAGGCTGAAGCCCATCAGGCTGTAGACGTCGGCGTGCTGATGGGTGTCGGCCAGCGACTTTGAGCTCGGCCAGGGCCGCCTGATAGTCCTTGGCCTTGATCTTGGCCCGCACGGACGTGAGGTCGGGGGCGTCCTTGGATGTCACGGTGTCGACTGCGAGGGCAAGGGATGGTTCGAGCGTGGTGAACGCTATCGCGCTCACAAGGGACGCGGCAAGGAGCGAGTAGCGGCCGATGGCCGTTTCGTATTGGGCACATCATATATCTCCATTTGCTGTTGGATAGGTTATGGTGGCGGCGGCGTGTCACGCCGCCGCCGGTGCGTAGTTAGGTCTTCACTGGTGTGAACGCGTAGCCGGTGCCGTCCTTGACAAAGGTGCCGGCACCCGGGAACGGGAAGTGCGCGCCGCAGATCGCGATCTTGTCGGCGATAACGCGATCGATCAGTTTGCGACGCGACTCCACCGCCAATGGACCGTCCTGATCATACGCGCCCTGCCATTCCGGATGCGGCGCGAGCAACGCCGGAACGTAGGCCGTATCGTTGGAAATCATCAGCTGCTGATTGCCAGAACTGACCAGAGGAAGGCCGAGTGTCCGGGCGTATGTCCAGGCGCATTGACGAGGCGGATGCCGGGGGCAACCTCCTGCTCGCCTTCCACGAGCTTGAAGTTCTTCCAGGTCGGGAACGCCGTCTGAATGCGTGTGCCGAGGGCTTTGCGGGCATCAGGCAGCTTCTCTACCCGGCCAGGCTCGGTCCACCACTTGTACTCGGTGGCGTTCACCACCAGCTCGGCGTTGGGATAGACGGGTGCGTTGG
This sequence comes from uncultured Actinomycetes bacterium, assembly GCA_963725315.1. Lineage (GTDB taxonomy): Bacteria > Actinomycetota > Thermoleophilia > Solirubrobacterales > 70-9 > JBBRHQ01. Next base: position 11,788 of record CAVRYA010000002.1, read on the forward strand.
TGCCCTTCTCCATCAAGCCGAAGATGTGGTCGGGATGGAAGTGCGAGATCAGGATGGTGCTGATCTTGGCGGGATCGATGCCGGCAGCCTTCATGTTGCCGGGGAGATACCGTTCCAGGGGGCCGCCACCGGGGTGGGGGGGATCCTCCGCGACGTCTTCGCCCTCGGGGCGCGGCCGATCGCGGTGCTCGACTCGCTGCGCTTCGGCGAGCTCGACTCGGGGCGCTCCCGCTACCTGCTCGACGGCGCAGTCCGCGGGATCGCCCACTACGGCAACTCGATCGGCGTGCCGACCGTCGGCGGGGAGATCTACTTCGAGGCGCCCTACGAGCAGAGCTGCCTGGTCAACGCGATGTGCGTCGGGCTCGCCCGCCGCTCGGAGATGGTCAGGGCCGCCGCCGCAGGGGTGGGCAACGTGATCGTGATCATCGGCGCCTCGACTGGCCGTGACGGGATCGGCGGCGCTTCCGTGCTTGCCTCCGCCGAGCTCGACTCCGACGACGATTCGAAGCGCCCCAGCGTGCAGATCGGCGACCCCTTCGAGGAGTCGAAGCTGCTCGAGTGCTGCCTGGAGCTGCTCGGCGAGGGGCTGCTGGTCTCCCTCCAGGACCTGGGCGCCGCCGGCCTGACCTCCTCGGCGGGCGAGATGGCCTCCGCCGGAGGCGTCGGGATCGACCTCGACGTCACACGGGTGCCTCTGCGCGAGGAGGACATGGAGCCGTTCGAGGTGATGGTCTCCGAGTCGCAGGAGCGGATGCTGGCCGTGGTCGAGCCGGGAGACGTCGGCGCGGTCCTGGAGCGCTGCGAGAAGTGGCAGGTGGGGGGCGCGGCGATCGGCGAGGTCACCGGCAGCGGCCACCTGCGGGTGCTGCGCGACGGCGAGCAGGTCGGCGACGTCCCGGTCAGCGCCCTGGTGGACAGCTGCCCCCTCTACGACCTCGAGCCGGCCGAGCCCGGATGGGTCTACGGCAACCGCGCGACGCTCGCAGAGGGTCTCGACGCCGCCGGCCTGCTGCACGCCCTGCTCGCCTCCCCGAACATCGCCTCGAAACGCTGGGCCTATGAGCAGTACGACTCGATCGTCGGCTCGCGGACGCTCCGCCGTCCCGGCGTCGCCGATGCCGCCGTTCTCCAGTTCCCCGAGGCCGGCACGGCGATCGCGGTGGCGATCGACGGCAACGGGCGGCGCGTCGCCTGCGACCCCTACCGGGGTACGGTTGAGGCCGTGCTCGAGTGCGCCCAGAACCTCGCCTGCGCGGGGGCCGAGCCACTGGGGCTGACCAACTGCCTCAACTTCGGCAACCCCGAGAAGCCGGGACCGGCCTGGCAGCTGACCCGCTCGGTCGACGGCCTGGCCGACGCCTGCGAGGCCCTCGGGGTCCCGGTGGTGGGGGGCAACGTCTCCCTCTACAACGAGGGCCCGGAGGGACCGATCTACCCAACCCCGGTTGTGGGCATGGTCGGCGAGGTGCCGAGCGCCGAGGCCGTCGCCAAGGTCGGGAGCGGCTTCGCGGCGGCGGGCGACGCGATCGCCCTGCTCGGCCCCTTCGCGCCTTCGCTGGCGGGCTCGGAGCTGGCGAAGCTGCGCGGCGAGCTCGACGCCGGGCTCCCCGGTGCTGAGCTCGCCGCCGTCGAGGCCGCGATCGCCACCGTGCGCGACGCCGTCCGCGCGGGGTCTGTCGCCTCCGCGCACGACGTCAGCGACGGTGGCCTGGGTTGCGCGCTCGCCGAGTCCGCGATCGCCGGAGGGATCGGCTGCCGGGTCGACCTCGACCCGCTGGTCGAGCTGCGCGGCGGCTCCGGGGAGAGCGCCCTGTTCGGCGAGGGGCCGGGCGGCTTCTTGCTCAGCGGCGAGCGCTCGGCGCTCGAGGCGCTCGCGAGCGGCGGGGTCGAAGTGTTGATCGTTGGGGAGGTCGGCGGCGAGCAGATCGCGATCGAGGCCGCCGAGCTGAGCCTCTCCCTCCCGCTCGCCGAGGCGAGGCGGGCCTGGGAGTCGCTGCCGGCGCTCGCCGAGGCCTGACGCCGGAGCAGGCGCTTCCTTGCCCGCTGCTACCCTGCCTCTCGCAGGCAACCGCCTGCGCCTCCCGACCACTTTCCAGGGCTGATCGCCTCGAAAGACTTGACCGAGCGGCCTCCATTCGATGACCGCGAGGGCCCGCGCGATGAGTGCGGCGTCTTCGGCGTGTACGCGCCTGGACACGATGTCTCCAGGCTCGCCTACTTCGGCCTCTACGCGCTCCAGCATCGGGGGCAGGAGTCGGCCGGGATCGCCACCTGCGAGGGCGGGCACATCACCACGATGCGCGACGCGGGCCTCGTCTCGCAGGTGTTCGACGAGGAGAAGCTGCGGGCCCTGGAGGGCGACATGGCGATCGGCCACGTCCGCTACTCGACAACCGGGGGCGGCTCCTGGGAGAACGCGCAGCCGGTCTGGCGCGACGATGGGCGTGAGCTCGCCCTCGCCCACAACGGCAACCTGACCAACGCCGTCGAGCTCTACAACGGCCTGCAGCGCAAGGGCCTGGAGTTCCGCGGAACCTCGGACTCCGAGATCATGGCGGCGCTGATCTCCTCGAACTACGGCCGCTTCATCGAGGACGCGGTCGCCGACGTGATGCCGAGACTGCGCGGGGCCTACTCGACCGTGGTGATGACCAAGCACGCGATCGTCGCCTTCCGCGACCCGTACGGGGTGCGGCCGCTGTCGCTCGGCCAGCTCGGAGACCGTTACGTGGTCGCCTCGGAGAGCTGCGCCTTCGACATCATCGGCGCCAAGCTGCTGCGTGAGGTCGCGCCGGGCGAGTTGGTCTCTCTGAGCGAGCGCGGGATCGAGACCCGCCAGGTGATCGAGGCCGAGCGCACCGCGATCTGCGTCTTCGAGCACATCTACTTCTCCCGGCCGGACAGCCGGCTCGAGGGCAAGGTGCTGCAGCAGGTGCGGGGACGGATGGGGGAGATCCTCTGGCGCGAGGCGCCAGCCGACGCCGACCTGGTGATCTCGGTGCCGGACTCCGGGAGCCCGGCCGCGGTCGGCTACGCCCGTGCATCGGGGCTGCCCCGCGACGATGGACTGATCAAGAACCGCTACGTCGCCCGCACCTTCATCCAGCCCGGGCAGGAACTGCGCAAGCACGGGCTGCGGATGAAGTTCAACCCGCTGCCCGAGATCGTCGAAGGGAAGCGCCTGGTGGTGGTGGACGACTCGATCGTGCGCGGCAACACGACCCGCCAGATCATCGGCATGCTTCGCGAGGCCGGCGCGACCGAGGTCCATCTGCGGATCTCCGCCCCACCGATCCGCCATCCGTGCAAGTACGGCGTCGACATGCAGACCCGCGAAGAGATGGTCGCCCACGAGCGCTCGGTGGAGGAGATCGCCGTGGAGATCGGCGCCGACTCGCTCGCCTACCTCTCGCTGGAGGGGGTCTACGAAGCGGTCGGGACCCCGGCTGAGATCCACTGCGACGCCTGCTTCTCCGGCTCCTACCCGCTCGGCGACGATCCCGACGACGCCGACGGGAAGTTCACGCTCGAGCAGCTCGCGGTCGTCGCCGCCGGGCGCTAGCCGCCGGCGCGTCCCGACACTCGTGAGCGAGGTCTTCAAGCTCTGCGTCCTCGCCTCCGGAACCGGGACCAACCTGCAGGCGATCCTCGACCGGTTCGGCGGCTCGGGAGCGGTCGAGGTGACCGGAGTCGCCTCCGACAAGCCCGAGGCGCAGGCGCTGCGCCGGGCGGCCGCGGCGGGCGTCCCAGCAGCCGCTTTCCCGCGTGACTCGCACCCGGACCGCGCCGCCCGCGACGCCGCGATGGCGGACTGGCTGGCCGCCCGGGAGCCGGACCTGATCGTCCTCGCCGGCTACATGCAGCTGCTGACCCCGGGATTCCTGGAGCGCTTCGCGGCGCGGGTGATCAACGTCCACCCGGCGCTCCTGCCCTCCTTCCCGGGTCTCGACGCGATCGGGCAGGCGCTCGAGCACGGGGTCAGGGTCACCGGAGTGACGGTCCACTACGTCGACGAAGGGGTCGACTCCGGCCCGATCATCCTGCAGCAGCCGGTCCCGGTCCCCGCCGGCGGCGACCGGGCGGCGCTCGAGGAGCAGATCCACCGGGTCGAGCATTCGCTGCTGCCGCAGGCCATCGCCATGATCGCCGAGGGCAGGGTTAGGATCGACGGGCGCAACCCGCGATTGGTCGTGATCGATGAGTGATGCCCCCACAGAGACCCGCCCCGAGGCCGTCAGCGACGGCTCGGTCAGGGTCCGGCGCGCGCTGGTCTCGGTCTCCGACAAGACCGGCGTCGCCGACTTCGCCAGAGGACTGGCGGCGCTCGGGGTCGAGATCCTCTCCACCGGGGGAACGGCGGGGGTGCTGCGCGAGGCCGGGGTCGAGGTCGTCGACGTCTCCGAGTTCACCGGCCAGGAGGAGATCCTCGACGGTCGGGTGAAGACGCTGCATCCGCGGCTTCACGCGGCGCTGCTGGCGCGTCGCGACGACCCGGCGCACCGCCAGACCCTGGAGCGCGAGGGGATCGAGCCGATCGACCTCGTCTGCGTCAACCTCTACCCGTTCGAGCAGACGATCGCCCGCGACCAGATCGATCCCCGGGTGGCGATCGAGAACATCGACATCGGCGGGCCGACGATGATCCGCGCTGCGGCGAAGAACCACGACGGCGTCGCGGTGGTCGTCAAGCCCGAGTCCTACGACGCGGTGCTCGCCGAGCTGGAGGAGTCAGGGGGCGAGATCTCGCAGTCCACGCGGCACTGGCTCGCCAACGAGGCGTTCGCCCAGACCGCCCGTTACGACGCGGCGATCAGCGCCTGGTTCTCGACCCACTACGAGGATTTCCCCGAGCACCTGGTGGTCGCCTACGAGAAGGTGCTCGACCTCTCCTACGGCGAGAACCCCCACCAGCGTGGCGCGCTCTACGCAGAGGCGGGGGGCCGCAGCCACGTGCTCTCGCGGGTCTCGAAGCTGCACGGCCGCGCTCTCTCCTTCAACAACGTCCTCGATCTCGACTCCGCCCGCCGCCTGGTCGCCGACTTCGATCAACCCGCCTGCGTGATCGTCAAGCACAACAACCCGTGCGGGGTGGCGATCGGCGAGAGCGGCCTCGACGCCTATGAGAAGGCGCTCGCCTGCGACCCGATGTCCGCGTTTGGAGGGGTGATCGCGCTGAACCGCCCGGTCGCCGGGGAGCTCGCAGAGGCGCTGAACGAGAACTTCGTCGAGGTGCTGATCGCGCCCGCCTACGAGGAGGGCGGGCTGGACATCCTGCAGGGCAAGGAGGCGATCCGCATCCTCCGCGACGAGGAGCGGCGCGGCGCCGACCCGGGCGAGCGCGACGCCAAGCGGGTTCACGGGGGGCTGCTGATCCAGGACCGCGACGGAGACCCCGAACCGCGCGAGCTGATGGAGGTGGTGACCGAGACCCAGCCCGACGAGGCCCAGTGGCGGGACATGATCTTCGCCTGGACCGTGGTACGCCAGGTGCGCTCGAACGCGATCGTGATCGCCAAGGAAGGCGCCACCCTGGGGATCGGCGCCGGGCAGATGAGCCGTGTCGACTCGGTGCGGCTGGCCGTGGAGAAGTGCCGCGAGGCGCGCGGCGCCGCGGCCGGATCGCTGATCGGCGGATCGGCGGTGGCGTCCGATGCCTTCTTCCCCTTCGCCGACGGCCCCGAGGCGGCGATCGAGGCCGGAGCGCGGGCGGTGATCCAGCCCGGCGGCTCGAAGCGCGACCGCGAGGTGATCGAGGCCTGCGACGCGGCGGGGGCGGCGATGGTCTTCACCAAGCACCGCCACTTCCGCCACTAGGAGCGCGATTTGCCGGGGTAGGCCCAGGCACGCACTGCGCCGAACCCGGGCGTTCAGTTCGTCGAGTGGACGATTTCATCTCCCATACAGATGTTTTCGTCCACTCGACCCGGCCGGCGGATCACCACTGCTGAGCTCGACGGACCGATAGATGCCCCCCCGGGGACTCGAACCCCGTCTTCGAGCTTAAAAGGCTCGCTGTCTAACCAGTTGACTTAGAGGGGCCGGGGGATTCTGGCAGGAGCCCGCTGGCGGCGGGTCCGATGTCCCGGTGCCTAGAGCGCCCCGAGTACCTCGTCGGCCGCCCGGTAGCCGGACTGGACAGCGCCGTCCATGTAGCCGGTCCACAGTGTCGCCGTCTCGGTGCCGGCCCAGTGGATCGGGCCGACCGGGCGGCGCAGTGCCTCGCCGTAGTCGAGCAGGACGCCCGGTGGCATGTAGCCGACGTAGCAGCCGCCGCTCCAGCGCTCCTCCGCCCAGCTCTTCTCGATGTAGCGGCGCGGGTGGGCGGCCTCGGAGCCGAAGTAGCGGACGAAGTCGGATACGATCGCGGCGCGGCGCGCCTTCCTCGTTCGGGCCCCCCAGATGCGGGCCTGCTGGCCCTCGATGAAGCCGAGCAGGATGCCGGGGCTGCCGGAGGGCGGGGTGTTGTCGAAGGTCACCCGGGTGGCGCCGATGTCGCTGGTCGCCTGGCCGGTGAGCCCGGCGTCGCGCCAGAACGGACGGTCGTAGACGCGCCAGGCACTTGATCACCGATCCCATCGGGACGCGCTGGGTGAGCTGCGAGCGCAGCGCGGGGAGCCCGGGCTGGTAGTGGATCTGGCCCGGCCAGAGTCGGAGGGCAGGGCGACGATCACCCGCTTGGCCCGCCAGGTTCCGCCCGGCGTCTGCACCTCGACGCTGCGGCGGTCGATGGTCGATCCTCACCACCGGCGCTCCGAGGACGAGGCTGCGGCCGAGCTGCTTCGCCAGCTGCAGCGAGATCTTCTGCGAGCCGCCGACGACCCGCGACTCCTGGGCGCCGCCGGCGACGTTGATCAGGTTGTCGAAGCTGCCGCCGGAGCGGATGTAGAAGAGGACGTGAAGCAGCGAGAGGTCGCGCGACTCGGCCGCGAACACCGCGGCGATCGAGAGGTCGATCAGGTCGCGCGCCTCCTGCAGGGTGGTGTTGGCGAGCTTGAAGGTCTCGAAGGTCTGCCCGTCCCACTCCGCCGCGTGCGGGGCCGTCCACGGCCGGTCCAGCGGCACCTCCTGGGCCATCGGTCGAGCTTGCCGAGGAAGACCGCGAGCTCGACCAGGCTGGGGCGCTCTGCCGGGGGGATCGCCCCGGTGTAGGTCTTCAGCTTCTGGGCGGCGTCAGAGCGGTAATAGACGTTCTCACCGGTGTTGTAGGTGGGGAAGATCTTCAGGCCGAGCTTGTCGATCAGCTTCAGCACACGGTCCTGGGTCGGCCCCACCCACTGGCCGCCGATCTCGACCACCTTGCCGCCGCCCAGCTCGAAGTTCAGGGTGCGCCCGCCGACCCGCTCACGCGCCTCGAGCACCGCCACCGAGTGACCCTTGCCGCGAAGTCGCCGCGCCGCGCTCAGCCCCGCCAGGCCCGCCCCGACCACCACCACGTCGACCCGCTTGCGCGGCCGGCGGCGGCCGCTCCCGGCACCGAGCGGCGGCGTAGCCGGCCGCGCCCGCGGCCGCCCCGCCGAACAGGTGGCGGCGGGTCAGCCCGCCTTCCCTCTCGCCCCTTCTCTCCGCCACGCCCTGAGTCTATGAGAGGTCCGGCGATCCCTGCTGCGGAGTCGAGGCTTCGGCGTGGAACCTCCTGGGGATCCGACCGGCGCGGCGCGCCTCGTATCCGGCCTCGACGGCACCGCGCATCGCGGCGGCCATCCGCACCGGCTCGGCGGCCCGGGAGACCGAGCTGGCCAGCAGCACCCCGTCGCATCCCAGCTCCATCGCCAGGGCTGCATCCGAGGCGGTGCCGATCCCGGCGTCGAGGATCACCGGGACGCCCGCCTGCTCGACGATGATCGAGACGTTGTAGGGGTTGCGGATGCCGGCGCCGGAGCCGATCGGCGAGCCGAGCGGCATCACCGCGGCGCAGCCGGCCTGCTCGAGCCGGCGGGCGAGCACCGGATCGTCGTTGGTGTAGGGCAGCACGGTGAACCCCTCTCCGACCAGGGTCTCCGCCGCCTCGACCAGCTCGACCGCGTCCGGCATCAGGGTCCGGTCGTCACCGATCACCTCGAGCTTCACCCAGTCGGTCTCCAGCGCCTCCCGCGCCAGCCGCGCGGTGCGCACGGCGTCGCGGGCGGTGAAGCAGCCGGCGGTGTTGGGGAGGGCGAACAGCCCGAGGCGATCGAGCACCTCGACAACCGAGCCCTGCGCCAGCGGGTCCACCCGGCGCATCGCGACGGTGACGATCTCGGTCCCGGACTCCTCCAGCGCGCGCTCCATCTGCTCCAGCGAGCGGAAGCCGCCGGTCCCGACGATCAGCCGCGAGCGCAGCTCCCGGCCGGCGATCTGACCAGCCCGGCCGGCCGACTCGACCACGGGGCCTCGGGCGGGGAGTCCGAGGCCGCCTCCGCGCCGCCCTGGATCGCCGCCAGCACCTCGATGCTCTGGCCCGGCGCCAGCGCCGTCGCCGCCCAGGCCGCGCGAGGCACGACCTCGCCGTCGAGGGCGACCGCGACGCCGCGTCCCTCGACGGCCCCGCTGGCGCGGACCGCGTCCTCGACGCTCGCCCCCTCGGGCAGCTCGAGCGGCTCGCCGTTCAGCTCGACCCTCACGCCGCCACCCCCGCGCCGACCAGGAGCCGCGCCACCCGCTCGGCCGTCAGCGGCGCGAGCAGGACGCCGTTTCGGTGGTGACCGGTCGCCAGCACCAGGCCCTCCAGCGCCCCCGGGCCGATGATCGGCAGGTTGTCGGGCGTCCCCGGGCGCAGGCCGGCCACGGCGTCCTTGAGCTCGAGCTCGGCGATCTCGGGCAGCAGGCGGTAGGCCTCTCGCAGCAGCTCGTGGACGCCGCCGGCGGTGACCCGGGTGTCGAAGCCCTGCTCCTCCATCGTCGCCCCGACGATCAGCCGCCCGTCGTTCCGGGGCACCAGGTAGACGCGTTCGGAGGCGACGATCCGGCCGCAGATCGGCTCGGCCACACCCGCCAGCTCCAGGACCTGGCCCTTGACGGGCGTACCGGCGGCCGAGCCTCGGCCGGCAGCCAGGGCGCCTGGCCCGACCAGGCGCCGGTCGCCAGGACCACCGCTCCCGCGCGCAGCTCTCCCGCCCCGGTCACCACTCCCTCGATCCGCCCGCCGCTGATCAGGCTCCGCTCGATCTCGCTGCCGGCGATCAGCTCGACGCCCTCGGCGAGCGCCGCCGCGAGCAGGGCCTCGGCCAGTGCCCGCGGATCGACCACCGCGTCGCCCGGGGACGTGGATCCCGCCGTGGAGCGACGGCGAGAGGCCGGGTTCGAGCCGGCGGCACTCGCGCGGGGAGAGGCGCTCGGTGGCGAAACCGAGCGAGCGCTGGAGCTCCTGGGTACGCTCGAGCTCCGCCGCCTCGTCGCGGTCGAGGGCGACGTGCAGCGCCGCCGCAGCGCGCGTAGCCGACCTCGAGCCCGGTGGCCCGCTCGAGCTCCTCGACGAAGTCCGGATAGAGATCCGCGCTCGCGGTGGTCATCTCCAGGAGGCGGCGCTCGCCGAAGTCGAGCTCGCCGACCGGAGCGAGCATTCCCGCCGCCACCCGGGTCGCCCGGCGGCCGGGCGGGCGCGGTCCACCAGAGCGACGCCGGCGCCCTCGCGGGCAGCGCGCCAGGCGCAGGCGAGGCCGATCACGCCGGCGCCGGCGATGATCGCGTCGTAGCTCTGCTTCTTCTGTGGTGCGTGCACCTCGCTCCTTCGGAGCCGTGCCACGGGACTCCCTGCGCCGGCATTACCCGGATCAGGTTCGTACGGTCGGCGGCGCCGTAGCCGCCCTCTCAGCCCGTGGCTGGCGGGCTCCCGTCACCGAAAATCCTACCCGCAGCGGCCCGGTTTCGCGCAGGGCGGCGATAATCGGTCCGTGCCCGCTCCCGTCCAAGCGCCGCTCACGATGAGCCTGGCGAGGCCCGGATGCCGCCGGTCCGCTGCGCCGTGAGCGCCTGCGCACCGCGCGCCTGTATTTCGTCTGCGAGGCGGCGCCCCGGGCGGCGAGGATCCCGGAGCCGCTGCTGCGGGCGGCCCTGACCGGCGGCGTCGACATCGTCCAGCTCCGCGACAAGGAGGCGACCCGCGGCACCCTGCGAGATCGCCGGCCAGACCTTTCGCCGCCTCTGCGACACCTACAGCGCGCTGTTCATCGTCAACGACGATCCCAGCCTGGCCCGCGCCTGCGACGCCGACGGGGTCCATGTCGGCCAGGACGACGTCGCCGTCGCCGAGGCGCGCGAGATCCTCGGCCCCGACGCGATCATCGGCCTCTCGACCCACTCCGAGCAGCAGATCGCCGACGCCGAGGGGGTCGACTACATCAGCGTCGGCCCGGTCTGGGAGACGCCGACCAAGGAGGGACGTCCCGGCGGTCGGCCTCGAGCTGGTCCGCTTCGCCGCCGAGAATTCGCGCTTCCCCTTCTACGCGATCGGAGGGATCGACCCCGGCGAGGGCGCCGGAGGTCGTGGAGGCAGGCGCGTCGCGTCTCTGCGTGGTGCGAGCGATCCGCGATGCCGAAGGACCCGGGAGGCGGTGGCGGCGGCCCTGCGCCGGGCCTTCTCGGACAGGGAGATCGCTCCCGGTGGCTGACCGCGAGCGCAAGCGAGACGAGCGTCGCAAGCGAAAGCAGCGCTCCGGCCGGGCGACGAGCGACGCCGGGCCGGACGCGATGCAGCGCGGCTACGCCAAGGCCGAGGAGCGAAACCGCGAGGCGCGCGAGGCACTGCGCCCCCTGGACCAGGACGAGCGGCCGGCCGTGGTCACGGTCGGCGCCTGCTTCGCGGCGCTGATCGCGATCGTCTTCTGGGTCTCGGGCGCCGTCGCCCTGCTCAGCGACGCCACCGTGAACGGCAAGCAGCCGAACCCGGCGCCGCTGGCGCTGTTCGCGCTGATCATGAGCGCGATGGCCTGGGGAATGTGGAAGGCCCGCTACTGGGCCGTGCTCGGCTTCCAGATGCTGCTGGTGCTGTTCCTGCTCGCCGCAGTCGCCGGGATCGTCAACGCCAACACCTGGCTGCAGATCGCCGGCACGACGCTGCTGATCGTCGCCGCGGGCACTCTCTTCTTCTTCATGGTCAAGGCGCTGGCGCGGATCCAGATGCCCGAGCGCCCCGGTCAGCGCTGATCGGTCGCGTCCGATAGGCTCGCGCCCGATGGCAGACTCCTTCGACGTGATCGTGATCGGCGGCGGTCCGGGCGGCTACGTCGCGGCGATCCGCTCGGCCCAGCTCGGCCGCAGGACCGCCGTGGTCGAGCGCGACAAGCCGGGGGGCCGCTGCCTCAACTACGCCTGCATCCCGGCGAAGACGATGCTGCACACCGCCGAGCTGCTCGACCAGGCTCGCAACAGCGCCGAGCTGGGGCTGGTGGTCGAGGGGGCATCGCTCGACTGGAAGGCGCTCGGCAAGCGCCGCACCAAGGTCTCCGAGTCGCTCGCCGGCGGCGTGAAGATGCTCTGGGACAAGGAGCAAGGTCGAGATGGTCGCCGGCCAGGGATCGCTGACCGCGGACGGCAACGTCGAGGTCGACGGGCAGACCCATGAGGCCGGCAGCGTCGTCCTGGCCACCGGCTCGGTGGCGCTGCCGATCCCCGGCGTCGAGTTCTCCGATCGGGTCGTCGACACCTGGGGCGCCTGGTCGCTGCCCGAGCAGCCGAAGAAGATCGCCGTCGTCGGGGCCGGCGCCTCGGGCTCGGAGATCGCCTCCGCATACGGACGCTACGGCACCGAGGTGCTGCTGATCGAGATGCTCCCCCAGATCCTCCCGGCCGAGGACAAGGACATCGTCAGGGTCGTCGAGCGGGCCTTCAAGAAGCAGAACATCACCATCTCCACCGGCACCCCGGTCGAGAACGTCGAGGTGGGCAAGAAGTCGGTGAAGCTGAGCTACGGCGACCAGACGGCGGAGGTCGACTATCTCTGCATCGCCGGGGGTCGCGCCCCTGACGTCGAGGGACTGGGGCTGGCCGAGGCCGGGGTCGAGACCGAGGAGAACGGGCGAATCCGGATCGACGAGTTCCAGAAGACGAGCAACGACAAGGTCTACGCGATCGGCGACCTGGTCCGGGGCCCGGCGCTCGCTCACAAGGCAAGCGAGGAGGGCGTGGTCGCGGTCGAGCACGCCTCCGGCGCTCCCACCCACCCGGTGGACATCGACCTGGTCGCGGGGGCGACCTTCTGCCATCCGCAGGTCGCCAGCGTCGGGCTGACCGAGGAGGCGGCGAAGGAGGCCGGGCTCGACGTCAAGGTCGGCAGGATGAAGCTCGGGGGCGTCGGCGCCGCCACCGTCTACGACGATCGCGACGGGATCGTCAAGCTGGTGGTCGACTCCGGCTACGGAGAGATCGTCGGCGCCCACGTGGTCGGCAACCGGGCCTGCGACATGATCTCCGAGCTGGTCGCGGTGATGGCGCTCGAGGGTGGCTACGAGGAGCTGGCGCGGATCGTCCACCCCCACCCGACGATCTCCGAGGCGGTGCTCGACGCCGCCCGCGCGGTCGATGGCTGGGCAATCCACGCCTGAAGGGTGGCGCAGGATCAGTGGCCGTTTTTTACTTCGACCTCGGGTCGCCGTACGCGTATCTCGCCGCGGAGCGGATCAGCTGGCTGTTCTCCGAGGCGGAGCTGGAGCAGCCCGAGTGGCGGCCGATCCTGCTCGGCGGCCTCTTCCGGCGCTTCGGGCGCGACTCCTGGGCCAACGGGCCCGCGCGCGCCGCGGGGATGGCCGAGGTCGGAGCGCCGCGCCTCCTCCTACGGGCTGCCACCGGTCGGTGGCCCAACCCATGGCCCGGCAACACCCTGCTGGCGATGCGCGCCGCCACCTTCGCCAAGCAGACGGGGCGCACCGTCTCCTTCGCCCTGGCCGCCTTCCGCCAGGCCTTCGCGGCGGGGCTCGACCTGAGCGAGGCGGACGACGTGTTGATCGCAGCCGCCGCCTGCGAGCTGCATCCGAGGGCGCTGCTGAAGGCGACCGAGACCGCCGCCGTGAAGGAGGAGCTGAAGGCGGCAACCGAGGCGGCCGGGGACCTCGGTGTGCGTGGAGTTCCAAGCCTCCTGGTCGGCGATCAGGTGTTCTGGGGCGACGACCTGCTCGAGCAGGGAGCCGCGGCAGCCGCGCGAGCCGCCTGAGATAAGGTGGCCAGGAGAGTCTTGGCCGATCAGAACAGCACGAAGCACGACCTGCCGGAAGCGGCCACCTGCTACGAGCTGCTCGAGCAGATGGCGCTGATCCGGCGCTTCGAGGAGGAGGCGGGGAGGCAGTATCAGAAGGCCAAGGCGGGGGGGTTCCTGCACCTGGCAATCGGTGAGGAGGCGACGATCGTCGGCACCGTCTCGGTGATGCGCGACGAGGATTACCTGATCGGGACCTACCGCACTCACGGGCACGCGATCGCCCGCGGTACCCATCCCAACAACGTGATGGCCGAGCTGTTCGGCCGGGTCGACGGGACGCAGCGGCGGCCGGGGCGGGTCGATGCACATCTTCGATCTCGAGAACCGCTTCATGGGGGGCTACGGGATCGTCGGCGGCAACCTGCCGCTCGCCGCCGGCCTCGGCCTCGCCGCCGACTACCGCGGCACCGATGCGGTCACCGTCTGCATGTTCGGCGACGGCGCCTCGAACGCCGGCAACTTCGGCGAGACGATGAACCTGGCGGCGCTGTGGAGCCTGCCGGTCGTCTTCCTGGTCGAGAACAACCTCTACGGGATGGGCACATCGGTGGAGCGCCACTCCGCCCAGACCGACCTCTCGAAGAAGGCCGAGGGCTACGGGGTCCCGGGGCAGCGGATCGACGGCATGGACGTTCTCGCGGTCCGAGAGGGCGTCGCCGAGCACATCCGCATCGCCCGCGAGGAGCGCCGTCCGACCCTGGTCGAGGCCTTCACCTATCGCTTCCGCGGCCACTCGGCGGCCGACCCCGAGGTCTACCGCGAGAAGAAGGAGGTCGAGGAGTGGCGGACCAAGGACCCGATCGAGAGCTTCGCCGCCCGCTGCGTCGCCGAGGGTGTGCTCGAGGTCTCCGACGTCGAGGAGATCAGAGCCCGCGCCGAGAAGACCGTGATGGCGGCGGTCGAGTTCGCCGACAACTCGCCGGAGCCGCCGCTCGACAGCCTCTACGACAACCTCTACGTGGTCAGCGACACGATGGGCTGGTACGCGGTCGACGAGCGCACCCCCGAGCCCCATCGAGGCGAGCGCGAGGCGGAGGCCTCGGACAGCGCCAAGGAACTGGCCGAGGCCGGGGCGGCACACGGCGGGCAGCCCGCAGCGCCGCGCCCCAACCCGGCCAAGGAGGGCGACGTGGCGATCGGCGTGGAGCCCGAGGTGGCCGCCGAGGCCACCGACGTCGAGTTCGAGGAAGAGACTTACCGATGACCCCGGCAACCCCGCCGCCCCCGGACGCGAAGCCGAGGAGGCGGCGGGCATGAGTTCCATGCGAATGCGGGAGGCGTTGCGCGACGCGATGGCCGAGGAGATGCGACGCGACGAGTCGGTGTTCGTGATGGGCGAGGACGTCGGCGTCTTCCAGGGCGCCTTCAAGGTGACCGAGGGACTGCTGGACGAGTTCGGGGAGCGCCGGGTGCGCGACACGCCGATCTCCGAGAACACGATTGTCGGCATGGGCGTCGGGGCCGCGATGGGCGGGCTGCGACCGGTGGTCGAGTTGATGACGATCAACTTCTCCCTGCTCGCCTTCGACATGATCATCAACCACGCCGCCTCGATCCCCTACATGTTCGCCGGCAGGGTCCGGGTGCCGATGGTGATCCGGATGCCGGGAGGCGGCGGGCACCAGCTCGGCCCCACCCACTCGCACAGCTTCGAGGCGATGTTCCTCCAGGTCCCCGGGCTGCTCGTCGCCTGTCCCTCGACCCCGGCGGACGGCAAGGCGTTGCTGAAGGCGGCGATCCGCGATGACAACCCGGTGGTCTTCATCGAGCACGAGACGCTGTACGGCTCACGCGGCGAGGTCCCCGAGGACGGTGAGAAGCTTCTCCGCTTCGGCGAGGCGGCGGTTCGCAAGGAGGGCTCCGACGTGACTGTGATCGGGATCCTGAAGATGGCGCTGGTCGCGGAGCGTGCCGCCAAGCAGCTCTCGCACGAGCACGGGGTCGAGGCGGAGGTGATCGACCCGCGCACCCTGCGTCCCCTCGACCTCGACACGATCCTCGAGTCGGTGCGGAAGACCAACCGGGTGGTGATCATCGAGGAGGGCTGGCCCCACGGCGGGGTCGGGGCGAACCTGGCGACGCTGATCACCGAGCAGGCCTTTGACTACCTCGACGCCCCGGTGCAGCGGATCACCGGCGCCGACGTGCCGATGCCCTACTCGAAGCGGCTCGAGCAGGCCGCGATGCCCCACGAGGAGCACGTTGTCGAGGCGGCGCTGGCGACCTGGAGGGCGCGACGTGACGAAGCGTGAGCAGGGTGGGCACCACCACGGCATCCCCGGACGCCGCGCCGAGGAGATGCCGTGATTGATGTCGTCATGCCGCGGCTCTCCGACTCGATGGAGGAGGGGACGATCCTGCGCTGGATCAAGTCGGTCGGCGACGAGGTCTCTGTCGGCGAGGAGCTGGTCGAGATCGAGACCGACAAGGCGAACATGGTCTACGAGTCGGATGCCGCCGGGACGCTGATCGAGCTGGTCGCAGACGAAGGGGCGACGCTGCCGATCGGAGAGGTGATCGCCCGGGTCGGCGAGGCAGGCGAGGAGCCCCAGGGCAAGGGGACGGCGGCCGAGGCCTCCGAGCGACCGGGAACGGCGGCGAGCCGCCGAGCGCGGCGCCGGCGCCGGCGGTGACCGCCGAGGCGCCCGCTGCCGCGCCAGAGCCTGCGGGCGACGCCGCCACGGGGGACGGCCGGGTCAAGGCCTCGCCGATCGCCCGCCGGATCGCCGCCGATAAGGGACTCGACCTGACTGCGCTGCAGGGCTCGGGCCCCGGCGGCCGGATCGTCAAGGCCGACGTGGAGAAGGCGAGGCGCCCGCGCAGGCCCCGGAGACGCCCGCCGCGCCGGTCGCCGTTGCGGCCGAGTCGCCGGAGACCGCGAAGGGCACGACCACCCACGAGGAACTGACCAAGTTGCAGGCGACCGTGGCGCGGCGAATGGCCGAGTCGAAGGCGATGGCGCCGCACTTCTACTTGCAGGCCTCGATCGACATGAGCCGCTGCGTCGAGGCGCGGTCGTCGATCAAGGCCGCCGCCGCCGAGGGCGAGGTCGTGCCCTCGTTCAACGACATGGTGGTCAAGGCCTGCCGCGCTGGCGCTGCGCGAGTACCCGCGCGCCAACGGCGCCTATCGCGACGGGCGCTTCGAGCTCTACTCGCGGGTCAACGTCGGCGTCGCCGTCGCCGGCCAGGACGCCCTGGTGGTGCCGACGGTTTTCGACGCCGATCTCAAGGGGCTGCGCCAGATCGCCTCCGAGACGCGCGTCCTGGCGACGCGGGTGCGCGATGGTCAGATCACCCCGCCGGAGCTCTCCGGCGGCACCTTCACCGTCTCCAACCTCGGCATGTTCGGAATCGAGAACTTCGCCGCGGTGATCAATACGCCGCAGGCCGGGATCCTCGCGGTCGGGGCGATCACCGAGACCCCCGTCGTCCGCGAGGGCGAGATCACAACCGCGCATCTGATGGCGGTCACCCTGGCCTGCGATCACCGGATCCTCTACGGCGTCAGACGGGGCTGAGTTCCTGGCGAGGATCAGGACGCTGCTCGAGGAGCCGGTCTCCCTTGCGCTCTGAGCAGAGCATCGTCGAGGCCGCTGCGACCAACGGAAGCGCAGCGGCGGGCGGCGGGCCGGAGCCGCGGGACAGCCTCGCGGTTGCCGTGAGTGTCGCGACCCGCCGCAGCGTCGCGGTCGTGGGCAGCGCGGCCATCAGCGACAGCGCCGCGGTCGCCGGCAGCGCCGGGACGGCGCTGAGCGTCGCAGTGGCGGGGAGCGCGGCGACGATCGCAAGCGCCGCGGTCGTCGGCTCGGTGGCGACCGCGGTCGGCGTCGCGGTGGCGGGCAGCGCCCTGACCTTCGCCTGCATCGGCTGCGCCCGCTGCGTCGCCTGCGTCGCCTGTGTGGACTGCGTCGAGTGCGTGGGGTGCGTCGGCTGCGTCGGGCTTCGCGGCGAGGTCGGCCGGGTCGGCGTCGGCCAGGCGCGCCGCTCGCGCCGGCGCTGGTCGCGCCGATGAGCGAGCCGCTCGAGGTGGTGGCCTGCGGCCTCTGTGCCCTACGAGCACGGACGCGCGCTTCAGGAGAGGATCGCCGCCGCGAGGCGGCGCGGCGAGGTGGCCGACACCCTGCTGCTGCTCGAGCACCCGCCGGTCTACACCAGGGGGCGGCGAAGCGACCCCGCCGAGCTGCCGATGGGCGCGTCCTGGTACGAGGCGCAGGGGATCGAGGTGCTCGACACCGACCGGGGCGGCCGCGTCACCTATCACGGCCCGGGCCAGCTCGTCGCCTATCCGATCGTCGACCTGCAACCGCTGGGAGGCGACGTTCATGGATTCGTCCGTTCCCTCGAACGGGTGATGATCGCCTCCCTGGCCGAGTACGGGATCGAGGCCAGGACGATCGACGGCCTGACCGGCGTCTGGGTTACCCCCAACCGCGACGCGCCCGGACGCGAAGCCGAGGACGTGTCGCGTAGTGGTGTTCCGAGGAAGATCGGCTCGATCGGGATCCACGTCAGCCGTGGCGTCACAACCCACGGGCTGGCGGTCAATGTCAACAACGACCTGCAGCCGTTCGAGTGGATCGTCCCCTGCGGGATCGACGATTGCCGGATGACCTCGGTGAGTCGCGAGCTCGGCGTGGAGCAGGACCTCGATGCGTTCGCGGCGACCCTCGCCGAGCTCTTCGCCGTGGAGCTCGACCGGGAACCGCGGGCGCCGGCCGCTGTCGCCCGGGCGCTACCGTAGGCGCAGATGGCCGACGACGGCGCCACCGCCCGCCTCCACGTGACCCGCTCCCGGGCCAACCCCGGCGGGGCCGTGGTCGGGGAGGAGGGCACGGTCGCGATCCGCAGCCGCAAGCCACCGTGGCTGAAGGTCCCCGCGCCCGGCGGGCCGACCTACCGGCGGCTGAAGTCGATGATCCACGCCGAGGGCCTGCACACGGTCTGCGAGGAGGCCAACTGCCCCAACGTCGGCGAGTGCTGGGAGCGCGGGACGGCGACCTTCATGATCCTCGGCGACGTCTGCACCCGCCGCTGCGGCTTCTGCAACGTGCAGACAGGCAAGCCGACCTTCAATGACCCGCTGGAGCCGCTGCGGGTCGCCAACCAGGTGAAGAAGATGGGCCTGCGCCACGCGGTGATCACCTCGGTGGACCGCGACGACCTGCCCGACTACGGCGCCGGCGCCTTCGTCGGGGTGATTCGCTCGGTGCGGATGGTCGCCCCGGGTTGCCGGGTCGAGGTGCTCACCCCCGACTTCCGCGGACAGGAGATGCCCCTGGCCAAGGTGATCGCCGAGCGACCCGACGTCTTCAACCACAACGTCGAGACGGTGCCGCGGCTCTACCCGGTCGCCCGCCGCGGCTCACGCTTCGCGCGTTCGGCCCGGGTCCTGAAGATGGCCAAGGAGATGGGCGGCACCGACGTCGTCACCAAGTCCGGCCTGATGGTCGGCCTGGGCGAGGAGTTCGAGGAGATGGTCGAGGCGTTCGCGATTCTGCGCCAGCACGGGGTGCAGGTGCTCACCGTGGGCCAGTACCTGCGCCCCACTCCCCAGCACCTGCCGGTGGCCCGCTACTGGCATCCCGAGGAGTTCGAGGCGCTGGAGCGCGCCGCCTACGAGCTCGGCTTCGAGTCGGTTGCCGCCGGCCCGCTGGTTCGTTCCAGCTACCACGCCGACGAGCAGCTGCCCGAGCGCTCGCTGCTGGCCGGCTGAGGCCCTAGGGAGCGAGCCGCTCGAGCACGGTCCCGTCAGGATCCACCGAGAAGACCGCCGGGACCACCGAGATCCCGTACTTGCGGGCGAGGTCGGGGCGGTCGCGGACGTCAAGCTTGAACAGCTTTCCGCCATCTCCTCGGAGGCGGCGCTCCCACTCACCGCAGTCCGAGCAGAGCGGATGGGTGAAGAGGACGAAACCCCTCTCACCCGCCTCGGCTCCGAGGTCGGTCGGGTCGAGGCGGTCGTGGTGACGCGGCGAGATGCCCCGCAGCCGGGAGCTGAGGCGGTAAATCTCGCACCCGGTGCAGAAGCCGGTGGCCGCAGCGAGCAGGGCCAGGGCGGTGACCAGGAGGCCGACGGCTGTTGCCGCCGTCTGCGCGCCAAGCCACCAGAGCGCGGCGGCCGCGGAGAGGAAGGCGAGCCCCATCAGGTTGGCCAGCCGTGGCGGGCGGGAGTCCTCCAGCGGCCCCTCGCCGAATCGGGGCTGGATTAGCTTGAAATAGGCGAGGCAGGTGAGGCAGAAGCGCCGGCCGAGGGTGAGGCCGATCGCCAGCTGCGCCGCCATCAGCGCCCAGAGCAGCGGCCAGCCGAGGAGCGCGCCCAGCAGGGCCGTGAGGCCGACGACCGCCTGATTGGTACGCGGAGCCCGCGCGTCGATCACGTCGGTGTCGCGCCACGGGTCGGCTGAGGGTCGGATCGCCGCCATCCACCAAGTGTAGGCTCGGCCGCTCTTGCCGATCCCGCTCAAGGACAACGTCCGCACCTTGCGGCTGCCGATCGTCACGATCGCGCTGATCCTCGTCAACATCGGCGTCTACATCTGGCAGGTCGAGGCGCCCACCGACCGCTACTCGAGCCCGACCCTGGAGAGGCTCGGGCTGAATCAGAGGGACCAGCGCACGGTCAGCTACGGGGCGATCCCCTACCGGCTGCTTCACCCCGGCAAGGATTGCGCCGCCGGCGTCACCGCGGGCTCATCCGGGCCCCAGGCCGACCTGGTCTGCAAGGGCACCGACGGCCTATCGGCAGGCACGGAGGAGTGGAGAGCCGTTCGAGCAGCTCGACCAGGCGCCCTGGTTCGTCACCGCGTTCACCTCGATGTTCATGCACGGGGGATTCCTCCACATCCTCTTCAACATGCTCTTCCTCTGGATCTTCGGCAACAACATCGAGGACGCGATGGGAAGGGGGCGGTTCCTGCTCTTCTACCTGCTCGCCGGGCTGGTCGCCGTCTACTCCCAGGCGCTGCTCGACCCGGGCTCGACGGTGCCGACTATCGGCGCCAGCGGCGCCGTCGCCGGCGTCCTCGGCGCCTACCTGGTGCTACTGCCCCGGGCCCGGATCCTCACCCTGATCTTCCTGATCTTCTTCGTGACCCTGGTCGAGATCCCCGCCTGGGTGATGCTCGGGGTCTGGTTCGTGCTCCAGTTCCTGCCCGCGGTGGGTCAGGTGGCATCACCCGAGTTCGGCGGCGGGGTCGCCTACTTCGCCCACGTCGGCGGCTTCCTCTTCGGGCTGGCGGTTGTGAAGCTGTTCGCCCTGCGCCGGCCGGACATCGGCGCCGAGCCGCCGCCTCCCTCCCCCGCGGTGGCGGCCTAGGCACCCGTGGTCGCGCGCTTCGCCGTCGGCGCCGTGGTGATCGTCGTGGTGGTCGCCGCGGGCGTGGTGATCGTCAGGCGCCACGACGATCACGGGGCGGCGACCGCGCACGCCCGGGTGGCGCACCGGCACCGGCCGGCGGCGGGCCGCGGGCGGGGGACGACGATCAACGGGCCACCGAGACCCGTGCGGAACCGCTTCACGGTGGAGCCGGCCCGGCGCCCCACCGCGGTGAGAATCAGGCTGGCGCAACCGCCCGCGGCCGGGCTGCTCTTCGACCTGCGAAGCGGCAAGGTCCTCTGGCAGCTTCACCCGCGCCGCGAGCTGCCGATCGCCAGCCTCACGAAGATGCTCACCGCGCTGATCATCGCCAAGCGCCACCGGCTCCGGGAGCTGGTCCGGATCACCCCGCAGACGATCCACTACCAGGGGTCGGGGGTCGGGGTGCTGCCGCTGGGAAAGCGGGTGCGGCTCGGGGCGCTGCTCTACGGCCTGATGCTGGTCTCGGGCAACGACGCCGCGATCGCCCTCGCCCAGCACGACGCCCGAACCCAGCGGCGCTTCGTCGCCAGGATGAACCGCCGCGCCCGCCGGCTCGGCCTTGCCTGCTCGCACTTCGCAAGCCCCAGCGGGATCATCGATCGCCACAACCACTCCTGCCCGCTCGACCTGGCGACCCTGGCCCGGCTCGACCTCGCCAACAGCGACGGTGCGGCACATCGTCGGCACCCGCCGGGCGCGGATCCCGTTTCCGGTCCGCGGGGGCGTACTCGATCTGTTCAACATCAACCCGTTCATCTCGATGCAGATGCCCGGGATCACCGGGGTGAAGACCGGGCTCACAGACGCTGCCGGCCGCTGCTACGTGATCACCCAGCGGCACGGTCGCCGGCAGATCGGCGTCGTCCTGCTCAACTCGCCGGATCCGCTCAGTCAGGTTCCGCGCCTGCTTCGAGCGGGCTTCCGGGCGGAGCGCTCAGGCTGAGCCCGCCCGACGGGCTCAGACGCCGAGCAACGGGGCGCCCGAGAAGGCACGCTTAGCGTCAGAGAGAAGACCCGGCCGCAGCCAGCGCCGTCGGCACGTCCGGGTAGAGCGTGGCATGTGTGATCCTCCGGTCCCGCGGGCGGATCGTGTAGAGCATGGCGACGCGCTGATCGATCCCAATCCCAGAGCGGGTGCCCTTAACCCAGATACGCTGATCGATCACCACCCGCCCCTGGCCGAGATCGAACCCCTCCAGCGGGTCTATCCGCAAGCCGTCCCAGGTTTCCCGCAGCGTGCTCCAGTAGCGACGAATGTTGCTTCTCCCCTGCATCGGTTCGACGTCGGCAAAGACGGCGGAAACGTCGAACACCGCGTCCTCGGCGTACATGTCGAGCATCAGGTCGAGCTCGCCCCGGTTCCAGCAGTCGAACTGCTCGTCGAACTGATCCAGGAAGGCGGAGGGGAGTGGCTCCACGCTCGTCTGCGGGTCTCCGGGGTCGCCAGGGGTCTCGGCCGCCGCCACCTTGCCGACCCTATCCCCCGCGACCTCGGCGAGCAAGAGCGGACGCGGTGCTCAAAGGGAAACTCTTCCGAAGGTGGAGCCAGCCGGATTCGAACCGGCGACCTCCTGCTTGCAAAGCAGGCGCTCTGCCAGCTGAGCTATGGCCCCACCGGCCAGAGTCTAGGCAGGCCGGGGTCTGCTGACGCGAATCTGGCGCCGCCACCGATCCCTCGCCCGCCGGCAGTGCGTGTGAGAGACTGGGCCCGACCACCGGATCAGGAGACGCGATGCCAGCCGAGACGGGGACCGCAGAGGCGGTCGAGGAGGGGAAGGAAGCCGCCCAGTCGGCCGACGGCGCCGCCGCCAAGCCGAAACAGAGCGGGCGGGCCGAGCTCTCCAACCTGGATATCGTCCGCCATCACTACGACCTCGCGGCGGAGCGCACCGGGCTGCGCGACGATCTGCGGGAGGTCTTCTGGAGTCCCTACCGGGAGGTCAGCGTGCAGATCCCGGTGAAGCAGTCCGACGGCAAGGTCCACACCTATTCCGGTTACCGGATTCAGCACAACGGTGCCCGTGGCCCGTACAAGGGCGGGGTCCGGTTCCATCAGGAGGTCGACATCGACGAGGTCCGGGCGCTGGCCTCGCTGATGACCTGGAAGACGGCTGTCGCCGGAGTGCCGTTCGGGGGCGCCAAGGGCGGCGTCGACTGCCCGGCGCACGAGCTCGAGCCGGATGAGCTTCAGAAGATCGCTCGCTCCTTCATGGACAAGATCGACAAGGTCCTCGGCCCGACCCGCGACATCCCGGCACCAGACGTCAACACCAACGCGCAGACGATGGCCTGGTTCATGGACGAGTACGGGAAGCTCCATGGCCACACCCCGGCGATCTGCACCGGCAAGCCGATCGAGCTGGAGGGCTCGCTGGGGCGCGAGGCCGCCACCGGACGCGGGTGCGTCTACATGTTCCGCGAGGCCGCCCCGCAGCTCGGCCTCAGCCCTTCTGAGACCACCTTCGCTGTGCAGGGGTTCGGCAACGTCGGCTCCTGGGCGGCGCGGATCATGCAGCAGCTCGGCTGCCGGATGGTCGCGGTCTCCGATGCCTACGGAGCGATCCATTCCGAGGCGGGCATCGACCCCGACGAGCTGGTCCGCTTCCTCGCGGGCGGCGGGAAGCTGGCGGAGTTCGAGGCGGCGGAGCAGATCGACCCGGACGACCTGATCGCGACGGACTGCGACGTGCTGATCCCGGCCGCCCTGGGCGGGATGATCCACGAGGGAAACGCCGACCGGGTGCAGTGCAGGGTGATGATCGAGGGCGCCAACAGCCCGACCACCCCGGCAGCGGATGCGATCCTCCACGACAAGGGGATCTACGTGATCCCCGACGTGATGGCCAACGCCGGGGGAGTCGTCGTCTCCTACTTCGAGTGGGTGCAGAACCTCCAGCACTTCCGCTGGGAGGAGCGCGAGGTCAACGACAAGCTGGGGACGATCATGCGCCGCGCATTTCGCGAGGTCTCGACCAAGGCCAAGGAGGAGGGCATCTCGCTGCGCGAGGCTGCCTTCTTCGTCGGCCTCGACCGGGTCGTCACCGCCTCGAAGATGCGCGGATACGTCTCATAAAGCGCCGCCTCCTCTCGCTCCGCGTCCGGGGGCGGCTCGCCTGATCCCACGTGCGTGGATCTGGACGCCTGTACTAACAGCGGCCGGTTAGCTAAAGGCCGGGCGGCAGCTGCCGATCCCCTCCCCACATACCGGTCTAGTACCGGATCCGAAAGCCCTTCTCTTGCCAGGGAAGGCAAGAACGCCAACAGGGAGCCCCGCTGATGCGGGGCTTTCCTGTTCTCAGTCGTCGAAGTCGAAGTCCTTGGGAGGCTTCTGCTCGAACCAGAGGCGGTCATGCTCGGGAGAGTCCTGAAGGAACTCCGGGGTCTCCTCGAGCACGTCCTCCTCGCCGTCTGCGTCCTCGCCGTCTGCGGACTCCCCCTCCTCGTCCGGCGGCCCCGGCTCCTCCTCGATCGCCTCGACCTCCTCGCCGCCCTCCTCGGGCTCGATCGCTTCGGGCTCGACCTCGCCGCCCTCCTCCGGTTCCTCGATCACCTCGACTTCGACCTCGTCGGCCGGCTCGGCGGCAGGCGGCTCTTCGGCCGGCGGGGCGCTGTCCGGCGAGTCGAGCGCCTGGTCGAGCTCGTCGGAGAGCGACTGCTCGTTGAAGAACCCGGCGGCCTCCTTCTCGGATTCGGCGATCTCCTCCTCGACGTCGTAGTGCTCGGTCGGGTGCTGGGCGATCTCCTCGCGCTCGGCGCGCAGCTCGGCGGAGACACCGCCCGCCTCGACGGGCGGCGGCTCAGGCGGCTCGGCCGAGGTCTCCGCGGCGGTCTCGCCAGTGGGCGGCTCGGGAACCTCGTGCTCCATCGCCGGGTGCTCCTCCTCGGCCGGCGCCGGCTCGGGAGCCGCCTCTTCGGCGACTTCGGGCGGCTCATCCGGCTCGACCTCCTCGACAGCCGGCGGCGGCTGCTCGGGGCGCATCTCCGGCGGGCGCGGGTCGAAGGCGGTCTCCTGCTGCGCAACGGCCTCCTCGCTCGTGGCCGCCTCGCCACCCTCCTCGCGCGCAGGCGGGGCGGCGGCCGGCGAGCCGATGTAATCGGTGGGCGCCTCGGCCTCCGCATCCGACATCTCGGGCGGCTCCTCGACCTCTCCGGGGCCACCCGGCGGCCCCAGCGCCTCGTCCTCGAGCTTCTTCAGCTCGGGCTCGTCAGCGCCGTGCTGACGCTTCAGCTCCAGGTGCTCGCGGATCGCTTCGTCAAGAATGCCCATGGTCTCCGCCCAGGCGGCAGCCTAAGCCTAAGCGGTTCGCAATGTCGTCAGGGGCCAATTTCGTTCACGGTGCTCGGCCCCCCGGGAGCATGCCCCCGCTGTGGCACGGGGCGAGCGCGTATCCTTGCGCGAGCGCCGTTTGTGGATCGCGCAGATCCGCACCGCACTCGGGGCTATAGCTCAGCTGGAAGAGCGCCTGGATCGCACCCAGGAGGTCGCCGGTTCGAGTCCGGCTAGCTCCACTCGAGAAGTTCCTGCTGAACGGCAACTTCTTTTCGAGGCTGGGGATTCGAGCTGCGCCTGCCCTGCTGCAGGCCTCTCGACAGGCTCGGCTCGACCATCACACGCCCGACGATCCGCACCCTCTTCGGCACCGGGCCCACCAGGGAAGCGACGCTAAGGAAACCTCAGCCGGTGAACGGGTGGGTTGGGGTCGAGCCATCCGGTTCCAGGAGGTCGAATCCATCGGGGATTCTCAGGCGGTCCGGCGCCCTGCCCGGGTGGTCGGTGCGACCGTACTGCCAGACGATGCGCCTCGTTTTGGGATCGATCAGCACGACGCGATGGCGGTAGTCGTCGTTGACCGAGATCAGCCCGTTCGGCAGACGCTCCGCAAGGCTCGGGTGGTCGAGCATGCCCGGTCCGCCCGACGGGTGGTAGGACCACAGCATGCGGCCGGAGCGATTGAACTCATACACGCCACCTGGGCGGTGGTAGTCGGCGACCAGGTAGCGATTCGGGCCGAGTTGCTGTGGGTCCGAGGGGTAGGCGAGGGGTAGATGAACGCTCCAGACGAGTTTCCCGTTCGGGGTGATCTCATCCACGAATGAGCCGTTGACCTCAGAGACGAGCACGTTGCCGTTGCGGAGCGGCGTGTCGCCGTTGGGGTAGGCGAGCCCGCTTGGCGGGTTGTGGACGCAGCTGCGGGTGGTGCCGATCTGGTTGTTCGGCCGGCCGCGGCGTCCGATGAAGAGGATCCGACAATTCTTCGCGTCGGCAACAGCCACGAGGCCATTCTTTAGAAGAAAGGCATCGTCGGGCTGATTGAGATATCCCGATGCGGAGCCCGCCGTGCGCGGGTGCCCGTAGGACCAGATCACATGGCCCGACGGATAGCTGATCTCGACGATCGTGTTGTTGTCCTCTTCGTTGGAGATGATCGCCCTCCCACGGTGGATGAAGAACCCGTCATCCGGGAAGTAGAACCCGCCCTTCGGAGGGGGCCGCCCGGGAGCTGGATATCGCCACAGCACCTTCTTCGACGCATTGACCACCAGCAGGCGGTTGTTGCCTCGATCGGCGATCAGCAGTTTGCCGTGGAAAGGAGCCGCTCCTGACGAGGTGCTCGAAACCGGCGGAGGCCCGTGGATGACGGTCCGTCGGAGATGCAGGACGATCACCGTGGAGAGCGCGTCGCCATGGGAGTCGAGACCGCCCACGAGGTAGCCGGATCCTCCGACGGTCAGGGCCGCGGCATCCGCGACCCTCACGGGTAGCCGTCCGGCGTCGGTGACTCGGCCGCTTGCCGGGTGAAACCACAGAATCCGGTCCGATGTCCCGCCCGGGCCGGCGCCGCCAAGAATGTAGATCCTCGGGCCGAGGACGATCGCCGAAGCGTGGGAGAGCCCGCTCGGCAGATGCCCGGCGATTCGGGTGGTGCCCCGGGCCAGATCGACCGCCTGGATCGCGTCCGTGGCCTTGCCGCCGGCGGGTTCTCCACCGAAGACGTAGGCGGTGTGAGCACGTGCGACCACTGCCGGATAGCGAACCGGCAGGCGCAGTCGGGCGGCTGTCCGAAACCTGGTGCCGTCAGCCGTAGAGAGCACGGTTCCGGCCAGGTTGCTGCCGTTGTATCCGCCGATCAGGTAGGCAAGTCCCGCGTAGGAGACCGCCGCGAGGTCCGAGCGCGCATCGGGCAGGTGGCCCACGATCCGTCCCGGAGAGCCCGGCTGCAGCGATTCGACGGTGTCCGTGCTTGCGCTTGTGCCGCCGCCGAAGATGAGAACCTCCCCGGCCGCCGACGCCGCGGCCGCGTCATGAAGAGGCTGCGGCAACGAGGAGGAGGGAAGCAGTTTGCCGCTCCCGGGGTCGAGCTTGAAGACGCCGCTCGCCGAGTTCCCCGCTGAATCCAGACCCCCGACGATCAGGAGGTCCCGTCCCTCCTTGACCAGCGACTCGCCCGAGATCGGCGCCGGGAGGTGCTGACCGGCGCGGCTCGCCACGAGCTCGAGCCGGGTGGTGGAGCCCCCCGTTCTTTGGCTTGAACCGGACCCCAGCACTCCGCTGAGGGCCACGAGCACCACCGCGGCCCCACACAGGAGGCAGGCCAGCCCCCCGAGTCGCACTCGCCGGCGGTGGGCACGTGCGCGGCGGCGCCTCTCTCTGCGGGCTTCGGGATCGATCGGCGCGGTGGCCATGCTCCCCCAGCTTAGGTTTGGGGTGGGGTCCGGAACGATTCCTTCGAACATCCTCAGCAGATACTTAGGTGGCGGTTAGGTTGGAGCCAAGTCTCTCTTCCATGCGATGGCACCGGCGTTTTCCATTGGGCGTAAACGCGTTCCGCTGCCCAAATCGAACGTAATCCCCGGCAATCCGCGGAACCATGCGCCTCACGCCTGCCGCACCGATTCCGCTCTGCGAAGCCAAATGTTTGGCCCCTCCGGCACTCCCTCGGAGAGTGGGGTATTTCGAGCTCAGGCTTCCGCTTTCACGCGACCGCCCCACGGGAGCTATAGCCGCCCGACCGTTGCCTTTAATTCTTGTTGGTCGACCGAGGCTACGGTGTCTTGTATGGACGGTCTGCGGCGGTACCGCGCTGGCGTGAGTGGTGCGCCGGATGCGGCTGGCTCACCGCCCGTCTCGGCGCCGCTCGCCGGGGTCGCGGCGCGCCGAAAGCAGCGGCAGCGCGAGGCTGCGGCCAGACGCAGGCGGCGACGCCGGCGAATTTTGGCCGCGGCCGTCCTCGTGCTGCTGTCGCCAGCGATCTATTCGTATGCGACCTGGATGCTGCAGCCTTCGAGCCTGCCCTTCGGCGTGCGCAGCGTCGAGTGGGTGAGAGCCGATTTGCCTTTCGGCAACCAGCTGGTCGACCAGGTCGAGCACATCTACTTCAGCTGGAACGCACCGAAGAAGGGCGGTCCGCAGCTGAAGAGCCTACCGGCGACCGGGCGGGCCGCGAAGGCGCCTACACAGGCGGCTCCGTGGCCGCCGAGGATCAAGCCGGTCTTCGCGCACCCGCTACCCGGCGAAGGGATCTGGAAGCCGACCGGCCCGCCGGTCAAGGGTGGCCCACCGGTGCTGGTGACGACCTTCCGCCCCGAGCTCGACTATCCGAGCATCGTCGCCTACGTGGCCTGGTTCGACCACACGCGCACCGCGCTCGCGTTCTATCCGGGCCGCTACGAGCCGCCGAACGCGGCCGTACGCGGCCCAATGATGGTCCCGTACGACCAGCGCCGGCGGCTGCTTGGGACCTTCAACAGCGGCTTCATCTACACGGACGTCAACAACGGCTCGACCGACAACGGCCGCATGAACGAGCCGCTAGCGGACGGCAACGCCACGCTCGTCGGCTATCGCGACGGCCGCGTCGCGATCGTGAAGTGGAGCGGCGGCCCGAACGCGGGGCCGAACGTCGCGTGGGCCCGCCAGAGCCTGCCGCCGATCGTCTGGAACGGACGCCTGAACCCCGCGTTGAACGACAGTTCGCAGTGGGGCTACACACTCGGCAACACCGTCCGCGTCTGGCGCACCGGCGTCGGCATCGACCGTCGCGGCAACCTGATCTACGCAGCTGCGGACGGCCAGACCGTGGTCACGATGGCCCGAATCCTGCAGCGTGCGGGCGCGGTCCGCGCGATGCAGTTCGACATCAATCCCGAATGGCACACCCTGATCACCTACACCCACCACCACGGCCTCGTCCCGACGGAGATCGGGCCGAACCCGATGCAGCCCGACACCCGCTACCTCGCCCCCGACGACCGCGACTTCTTTGCCGTGTACCGGCGCCTGCCTGGTCCCGTCACCGTCCCCTTCAAATAGGGCTCCCGCCCGGCTTCGGGAGGGAAGTCGCCACCAGCACCGCGACCGGCGCCGCCGAATGGCCTCTCGCGAGGCTCTTCCAGCTCAGTTCGTGTGTCGTGGGCCCGACTTCCTTCCGCTTCGCGTGCGTTGATCCGCTCGTGGCACCGATGTGCCAGGTCGACTTCGCTTCCGCATTGCGCGAGGAGCGAGCGACAGGCTTGAAAGCGCTCCCTTTCCATGGAGTGTGTTGCACAGCAATAGTGCCCGCCCTTCCAGGAGTTCGTCAGGTTTCCCTTAGGTCTGACGCTTCCGACACTGGCGGTGCCAATCGGAACAACGTAGGCGGAAGCACGACTGGTGTCGCGGGTTCCGATCGGGGGCCCGATATGTCTCTCCGAGCTACCCGCGAATAGTGGAGCGAGTGGCTGCAGGAGCGGCGAGCCTTTGACTCACCTATCCGTGCGGGCATGCGGTCTGGTGGCCAGAGCGGTTTGCGACTGCGGGGATCTTGGGTTTGAAGGGCAACACCAACACGTGAGGCAACGACCTCCCTCGCGCTGATGCGCTGTCGAGGTGTGCGACCTCCCGCACCCCAGATCGAGTGCGATCCCAGAGCGACCCTCCGACCAGGGACCGCATGCAGACGCCGAGCATTTACGCACGATTACTCTGGATTTGGGCAGTGCATTCGGCTGTTAGCCATTGGTCAACCGCGCTATTGATCAGTCTCGCGGGTCGACCCAACCGAAGCTGGGAAACTAGTCTTCCCGTGGTTCGGGGCGCCCTGGGAACGTGTCGTTGTCGAAGAAGTCCCGTGAGTCTTTGCGGTGAGCGGGTCCTTCAGCTGATGTCCGCCAGCGATGTCAGCGTTGCGACCGTGAACGAGCCTGCTCGACCGGATCGCGTCGGGACCAGATCCGGGCTGATGGCCGCGCTGTTCGCCGCTCGGAGCAACCTGAAGTACCTCATTCCGAGCGTTGCCATCCTTGTATTGCTCGCGGGGGGTGGATTCGCGGCCTTGGAGACCGACGCCGTCGACACCTACTGGGAAGGGGTCTGGTGGGCGCTTTCGTTGATAACCACCGTGGGTTTCGCGAACGGCACACCCGAAACGGTCGCGGGGAAGGTCTTGTCCGGCGTGATGATGGTCCTGGGGTACGGCCTGCTGGCGCTGACGACGGCGGCTATCGCCTCTTTGTTCGTCCGCGAAGAGGCAGAGCCAGAGGAACTCCGAGAGCACGCATTTGAAGACAAGGCGCTTGCCGAGCTGAGTCGGCTCAACGCGCGCCTTGAACTGATTGAGTCGCGATTGCCCCCGAACCTGAATGGGGAATAGGCCTACCCATGGGCACGGCTGGCTTCGAGGCGATCCGAGATTCCGCGCTTGGAGCCAGACCGGGTGCGATTGATCGGGCCGTTGACCGCGACGTCCGGGCAACAGGCAGGCTGCTAACGAACCCTGACGCCCTGGAACAGGCAGAAACCGGTACCTCAGAAAGGGCGCCGATCGGCTGCGCCCATCTTGGGCAGTCGACCTCTGCCCAGCCGGCAAGCTCCGGAAGGCGGACGTTGCCAAACCTCCGATCAGGCACTGGTTCGGACATGCTGCCAGGAACCGCCTCATTGCCGCTCCTTGACAAACGCGACGATCTCTCGCGCGCACCGCGCGGGCTCATCGTCGTAGAGGAAGTGACTGGCGTCCTCCAGGATCACCACCATTGAATCGGAGATCTCCCGGTTGAACCGGTGTGCCGCGGTGACCGGGACCACCGGGTCCTTCGCGCCCCAGAGGATCAGCGCCGGGACGCCCATCGCCTCCAGCTGCCCCTCGTACGGCTTCAGCTTCTCGAGGTCGCCGGAGCGGTAGAGCTCGAGCATGCCCTGGCGTCCCGCCGGCGACGTGAACGCCTTCCAGTACTCGTCGATTGCGTCCTCAGGGATGCGCCCGCCCTGGTCCCTGACCAGGGCGGCGAAGGCCTGTTTCGTGAGGTTGTCCAGAAGCTGTTCGCCCTGCCCCGGCGTCCGCAACGCCTGTGCCATGGCATGCCACTCCGTGTCCGCGAAGAACCCGGTGTTGCTCAGGATCAACATTGAGACGGCGTCCGGGTGATCGCATGCCCAGCGCAGGCCGATCAGGCCTCCCCAATCATGGAGCCCGAGCACCACGCGTTCCAGGCCCAGGGCTTGGCGGAACGTCTCCAGAGCGCTCACGTGGCGCTCCCAAGTCCCTGGCGGGTCCGGTGCGGAGTCGCCGTAGCCGCTGAGGTCGGGGGCGATCGCCCGGCGACCGCTCTCGGCAAGCGCCGCGACGACCGGCGCCCACATGTAGGAACTCTGCGGGAAGCCGTGGACGAGCATCACGGGATCCCCGTTCTCAGAGGTCTGCGGGATGGCTTCCCGGTAGGCGATGGCGCCTTCGCGCTTCAGTTCGACCTCGGGCATGAATGCGAGCGTATCCCGTGCCGAACTGGCCACCGAGCCTCTGATTGTCCCGGGGAGGCGGGGTCGCAATACTTGGGGGGTGGCCTTCGCCCCGACCGCAAGACACCTGCTGCGGGCCAAGGACCTCGCCGATGCCCGCTATTCCGAGCCGCTCGGCGTCGACGACCTGGCCCGCACCGCCGGGCTCTCCCGCGCCCACTTCAGCCGCGAGTTCCGCGCCGCCTTCGGCGAGCCGCCGCACGCCTATCTGCTGACCCGGCGCCTCGAGCGCGCCGCGCACCTGCTGCGCAGCACCGACCGCTCGGTCGCCGACATCTGCCTCACGCGTGGGCCTGCGCAGCATCGGCTCCTTCGCGACCTCCTTCAAGCGGGCCTACGGGCTCTCGCCGAGCGCCTATCGCGAGCGCCTTCCCGCCGGCCTCGGACCGGGCACTCGTCCCCGCCTGCGTCCTCCGCGCTCATGCTCGCCCGCAACACAGCACAAATGGAGAAGACAGCTCCCCCGTTGCCGCCTAGCATCGCCGTCGACCCCGAACCGAAGGAGGAAGACCGATGATCAGGATCTCGACCGCGCAGCTCTGGGTGCTCGACCAGGACGAGGCGCTCGACTTCTACACCTCGAAGCTCGGCATGGAGGTGCGCTCCGACGTCACCCTTGCGGAGATGGGGGACTTCCGCTGGCTCACGGTCGGTCCCGCCGGCCAGCCCGACGTGGCGATCGTGCTGATGGCGATCCCCGGCCCGCCGGTGATGGACGCCGAGACCGCCGATCAGGTGCGGGGCCTGGTCGCCAAGGGTTTCGCCGGGACGGTCTTCCTGACCACCGATGACTGCCAGGCGGCCTACGAGGAGCTGAAGGGCCGCGGAGTCGAGTTCGCCGAGGAGCCGGAGGAGCGCCCCTACGGCATCGACTCCTCGTTCCGCGACCCGTCCGGCAACTCGATCCGGCTCACCCAGGTCCGGGAGATGGCCTCCGCCTGAACATCCCCGCGGGATCCGCCGGCGAACTCCGCCGGCGGATCCACCGCCGGGGCTCAGGTGGTCTTGACGACCAGCACCGAGCAGTCGGCCTTGTGAGTGACCGTGTTGGGGACGCTGCCGAGGACGCGGCGCTTCATTCCCCTATTGCCGATCACCAGCAGGTCGGCTCCGCAATCCGCGGCGAGGCGTACCAGCACCTCGGCGGGGTCACCGCCCTCGGCGCGCGACTCGCACTCGATCCCGGCCTCGCGGAGCTGCTCCTCGTTTCGCTCGAGGATCTCCCTCATCCGCGCCGAGGAGTTGGTCGCCCACTGAAGCTCGACCTCGGAGTCCGGCACAGCGGGGCGCTTGGAGTCTTCGAAGGCGCTCAGCAGCACCAGCTTCGCGCCGAAGCGCCTGGCGATCTCGGCCGCCTCGCCGACCGCCTTGCCGGCGGTCTCGGACCCGTCAGTGCCGACGGCAACGGTGGAGAGCATGGCCACGGCAGTATCCCCCAAAATGAGCGGCCGATGCGATGAGCGATCAGACCATTCGCCGCAGGGCGATCATCCACGGAGCCGTCCAGGGAGTCTTCTTCCGCGACTCGCTGCGCCGCGCCGCGATCGCCCGCGGCGTATCGGGTTCGGCCGTCAACCGAGCCGACGGGAACCGTCGAGGCCGTGCTCGAGGGACCTCCCGATGCGGTCGAGGCGCTGCTCGAGATCTGCCGCAGCGGGCCTCCCGCGGCTCGGGTCGACCGGGTCGAGGTCAGCGAAGAGCAGCCCCGCGGGGAGAGCGGCTTCCGGACCGGCTAGCCCGCCTCGGAGTAGGCCGGCTCCCCCTCGGCCTCGGGCTGGCTTCGGCGCGCCCGCCGGCTTCGACTCGAGCACGGTCAGCGCGAGCACCAGGGCGGCGCCGACCAGGGCGGCGCCGACCAGGTAGGCGAGGTGATAGCCGGAGTTGAGCGCGACGGCGTGGGACTCGCCGGCGGCCTGGAGGCTGTCGGTGCGCTGCGTGGCGAGGGTGGCGAGCACAGCGAGGCCGATCGCCCCGCCGACCTGAACGCTGCTGTTGACCAGGCCGGAGGCGAGGCCCAGAGTCGCTCTGGGTGGCGCCCGACATCGCCAGGTTCATCAGCGAGGGGAAGCCGAGGCCGGCGCCGGCGCCGAGCAGGACCATCGGCGGCACCAGGTCGGTCGACGAAGTTGCCGTCCACCGGGGTGCGGGCGAAGAGCAGCAGGCCGAGGCCGATCAGCACCAGGCTGGGGATCAGGGTGGCGCGGGGGCCGAAGCGCATCACCAGGCGATCGGAGACGCGCAGCGACATCGCTCCCATGACGATCGTCGCCGGCAGGAAGGCGAGGCCGACGTCGAGCGGGTCGTAGCCGAGGATCTGCTGCATGTAGAGGGCGCCGAGGAAGAACATCCCGAACATCCCGGCGACCAGCAGCGCCTGGATCACGTTGCGCTCCGGCGACGTTGCGCGAGCGGAACAGCCGCAAGGGCATCAGCGGGTTGGGGATCCGCGCCTGCCGGAGCACGAAGGCCGACCAGCAGGGCCAGCGAGATCGCCGCCGAGGATCAGCGTGTGGGCCGAGATCCAGCCGTGTTCGGTGATCCCGAGGATCGTGTAGACGCCGAGCATCAGCCCGGACGGTGAGCAGCAGGGCGCCGGGGATGTCGGCGCCCGCACCGAGGCCGATGCCGCCGCGATCCTCGACCAGCCGGATGGCGAGGAAGGCGGTCGCGACGCCGATCGGCAGGTTGATGAAGAAGATCCAGTGCCAGCTGATCGCCTCGGTGACCACGCCCGCCGGCCAGCAGACCGATCGATCCTCCGGCGGAGGCGACGAAGCCGAAGACGCCGATCGCCTTCGCCTGGTCGGCCGGGCGCCGGGAACATGGTCACGATCATCCCCAGGATCACCGCCGAGGTCAGCGCGCCGCCGACTCCCTGGACGAAGCGGGCGCCGATCAGCATCTCCTGGCTCTGCGAGACCCCGCAGAGGAGCGAGGCCGTGGTGAACACGGCGAGGCCGATCAGGAACACCCGCCGCTGGCCGATCAGGTCTCCGAGCCGGCCCGAGAGCAGCAGCAGCCCGCCGAAGGCGATCAGGTAGGCGTTGACCACCCAGGCGAGGCTGCTCTGCGAGAAGCCGAGGTCGTCCTTGATCGAGGGCAGGGCGACGTTGACGATCGTCGCGTCGACGACGATCATCAGCATCCCCGTGCAGAGGACGTAGAGGGCGATCCAGCGCTTGCGGTCGCCGTCGGGTGTTTGGTTCGTGACTCATCGCCGAGCTGTCTCCGACTACCCGCTCCGGACCGGTCCAATCAAGCCAGCGACCGTGCGGGTGTGCGGTGCCGACGCGCTCGCCGTCGATCTCCAGCGCGAAGAGGCCGTGCTCGCCGGTGTGCTCCGCGGTGACGTAGGTCGTCCGGCCGACGATCTCGCGCAGGCGCTCGGCGGCCCCCTCGGGGCAGGTAGGCGAGGACCGCGGTGTGGAAGACGACGACCTGGGCGCCCGGCCGGCGCCTCGGCGATCAGCTCCGGTAGCAGCTCCAGCGCGTCGCCTTCGACCACCCGGGGCGGGTGCTCGCTCGGCGATCGCCAGGGCCGCGTCGAGCCGCTCAAGCCGCTCCGGCTGGTCGGCGAATGCGCAGGCCCGCAGCCACTCGTCGTCGCGGCAGGGCGACAGGTCGATGCCGACCCGCGAGTGCCGATCGGCGGGATCTGCAGCGGCGGCCGGCGCCCCGCAAGCTCGCAGGAGAGCGAGAGCACGGAGCCGGGTCCCCGGCGCGCCTCGCCGCAGAAGTCGTAGGCGTAGCGGTCGAGGTTGAGCAGCAGTCCCCGGCTCGCCCCGACCTCGATCAGCGCCAGCGGGCGGCCGTCCGAGGCGGCGGCGAGGCAGGGCAGCAGGTAGTTGCAGCGGGCCACCTCGTTGGTCTGGGTGCTGCGGGCGCGGATCGTCTCCAGCAGCGGCTCCGCGGTGGTCGCGGCAGTAGGCGAGCAGCGCCTCAGGGTCCGCCGGGAACGGCTCACCGGCTCGCCGGGTCTGCAGGTGGACGGCCGCCATCAGCAGCATCGGCCAGCGCTGGTCGGGCGTCGCCTCCAGCATCATCCCGGTGATCTCGGGGTCGCCGGCGACCCCGCCGGAGAGGCTGCGATAGAGCGGCGAGGGCGAGAACTCGGCGAATCCCCGGAAGCGGGCCTCGATCGTCTCGGTCTCGGTGGGCATCCGCTTCAGGGTGGCAGATGGCCGCCGCCCGGACATCGATGGTGAGGCCGGCGGGAGCGGGCGGGCTAGCTGCGGGCGTCGGGGCTCCGGGGTATCGCCTGCAGCACCCTGCTCCCAGTGACTTGCGCCCCGGTCGCTCGGCCGCGGAGGGCAGGTGTCTCCGTGGCGGCCGGCGGCTCGATCGCCGCGGCAGCGAAGCTAGAGAGCCGGGCGGACGCCGCCGGCGACCAGCCGGGAACGAAAAAGCAACCGGGGGAAGCGCTCTTCGCCTGCCTCGAACGTAGCCTTCATCCGAACAAAGCTCGGTGCGCTTCCTGTCGAGTGAGTTGCGCCGCTTGGCTCTGCGGTGTCCCTCTCTCTCCCGGTTGCAGGGCCAACCTAGCGCACGATCAGGCGATCCGCGACAGACCTCGGCGGACCGGTTGCCGCAAACTGCGCGGATTTCGTTTCCCCCGCCAGGGGCCGCGGCGTCTCGCATTCCCTCGTCCAAGGTGGCCTGCCGATTTGCCCGGATCCGCAGGCGCGCGTATACGGTCGAGGCGACGATGAGCACGGACCTCGAAGCGTCTCGTCGCAGGGCCCGCCGTAACGTCATCCTCACGGCGGCGATAGCCGGGCTGGGGGATTGCTGTTCGGCTACGACACCGGGATCATCGCCAGCGCCCTGCTGTTCATCAAGACCGACTTCGACCTCGGCAGCTTCGCCCAGGGGGTGGTCGTCGCCGCGGTCCCGGTCGGCGCGATCGGCGGCGCCGCCTTCGCCGGCCCGGCCGCCGACACCTACGGGCGGCGGCGGATGATCCTGCTCGCGGCGACGGTCTTCTCGATCGGCGCGCTCGGCAGCGCCGCGGCGCCAAACACCGAGGTGCTGGTGATCGCCCGGGTCGTGATCGGCGTCGCAATCGGCCTCGCCTCGGCGGCGGCGCCGGTCTACATCTCGGAGGTCGCACCGCCGGAGTCGCGAGGGCGGTTGGTGAGCTTCTTCCAGCTGGCGGTGACGGTCGGGATCCTGGTCGCCTACCTGGTCGGGCTCGCTTTCGACCCATCCGAGGGCTGGCGTTGGATGCTCGGGCTCGGGGTGGTCCCGGCGCTGGCCCTCGGCTTCGGCATGCTGCGGATGCCGCAGAGCCCGCGCTGGCTGGTGATGACCGGCGACGACTACGCGGCCCGCGCGACCCTGGCCAAGATCCGCGTCGACGACCCGGACACGATCGACCGCGAGCTGGCCGAGATCAAGGAGAGCATCGACGACAAGCCGGGGGCTGGCACGAGCTGCTCGAGCCGCTGGTCAAAGCGGCGCTGGTGGTCGGCGTCGGTCTGGCGATCCTGCAGCAGGTCACCGGCATAAACACGGTGATCTACTACGCGCCGACGATCGTCCAGTTCACCGGGGTCAACTCCAGCGCCGGGGCGATCATCGCCGCGATCGGGGTCGGCATCGTCAACGTCGGCATGACGGTCGTCGCCCTGCGCCTCCTCGACCGCGCAGGGCGACGGCCGCTGCTGCTGCTACGGGGTCGGCGGGATGAGCCTCTCGCTGTTCGCCCTCGGGGCGGCGTTCATCGGCGGAGGCGGCAGCACGATCGCCTCGATCGTGGCGATCGTCAGCCTGATGCTCTACGTCGCCGCCTTCGCGATCAGCCTCGGGCCGATCTTCTGGCTGCTCAACGCCGAGATCTACCCGCTCAGCGTGCGCAGCAAGGCCGCCGGGATCGGGACGATGGCCAACTGGACCTTCAACTTCATCGTCTCGCTCACCTTCCTGCTGCTGATTAACGGACTCGGGCGAACCGGGGCGTTCTGGCTCTACGCGGCGATCGGGCTGTTCACCCTGTGGTTCTGCTGGAAGTTCGTCCCGGAGACCAAGGACAAGCGCCTCGAGGACATCCAGGCCTTCTTCGAGGAGCGGGTGGCGGGCCGTCGCGGCGGCGCGAACCCGCGGGCGTCCGAGCGCCCGTCGCGCCGCGCCCGCGAAGCTAACCTGAGCCGAATGCGAATCGACGAGATCCTCGCCACCCGCACGCCCGTCTTCTCGGTCGAGTTCTTCCCGCCGAAGACCGAGGAGGCGAAGGAGGAGCTGCTGGAGACCGCGCGCTCGCTGCGCGAGCTGGAGCCCGACTTCGTCTCGGTCACCTACGGCGCCGGCGGCTCCACCCGCGAGGGCACGGTCGAGATCACCCGCACCCTGAAGGAGGAGCTCGGCCTCGAGGTGATGGCTCACCTGAGCTGCGTCGGGGAGACCCGGGAGGGCCTCGGCGCGACCCTCGACCGGATCGCCGAGGCGGGGATCGAGAACGTCTTCGCGCTGCGCGGCGATCCTCCCCGCGGCGAGGCCGACTTCGTGCAGCCCGAGGGCGGGCTCGGCAGCGCCGCCGAGCTCGCGGCGTTCATCACCGAGGGCTACGACTTCACGCTCGGCGGCGCCTGCTTCCCGGAGGTCCACCCCGAGGCCCCCGACCTCGATACCGACCTGCGCTACCTGAAGACCAAGGTCGACTCCGGCGCCCGCTTCCTGATCACCCAGCTCTTCTTCGACAACCAGGTCTATTTCGACTTCGTCGCCGCGGCCCGCGACCACGGGATCGAGGTGCCGATCCTCGCCGGGGTGATTCCGGTCGCCAGCTTCGCCCAGACGAAGCGGATCTGCGAGCTCTGCGACGCCAGCATCCCCGATCGCCTCGAGACCGCGATGCTGGGCGCGGGCGGGGACCCGCAGGCGGAGTTCGAGCTCGGCGTCGCCTTCGCCGCCCAGCAGTGCGCCGAGCTGCTGATCGCCGGCGTCCCCGGGATCCACTTCTACGCGCTCAATCGGGCCCCGGCGACCCGCGCGGTGCTCGGCGCGCTGCGGGCTTCGCGTCCCTGGGAGCGGACCCGGGTGCGAGCCGTCGGAGCCGAGCCGGGCCTGACTAGACTGCACCGGCTCATGGGCGAGTTCAGATACGAGGGCTACAGGGTCAGCTACGACGAGTACGGCGCCGGTGACCGGGTGCTGGTCCTGATCCACGGCCTGCTGATGAGCCGGCACATGTTCGATCGCCTCGGCCCGGCGCTGGCTGAGCAGGGCAACCGGGTGATCGCTGTCGACCTGCTCGGCCATGGCCGCTCCGACCGCCCCGAGGACCTGCGCCTCTATTCGATGCCGCTGTTCGCGCGCCAGGTCGAGGCGCTGCTCGACCACCTCGGGCTCGAGACGGCTGTGGTCGGCGGCACCTCGCTGGGCGCCAACGTCGCGCTCGAGTTCGCGACCCACTATCCCGACCGGGTCGAGGGCCTGTTCATCGAGATGCCGGTGCTCGACAATGCCCTGGCCGCGGTCGCGGGGCTGTTCGCGCCGCTGATGCTCGGGCTGCGGGTCGCCAGGCCGCTCTTCGAAGGGGTCTCCCGCCTCACCTCGCTGGTGCCGAGGAGCCACCCGCTGATCGATCTCGTGCTCGACGCCGTGCGGCAGCGCCCAGGGCCATCGCTGGCCGTCCTCGAGGGCCTGCTGCTGGGGGAGACCGCCCCCCATCGCGAGGAGCGGCGGCGGATCACCCAGCCGACCCTGATCGTCGGCCACCCCGCCGACCCGTTGCATCCGTTCAGCGACTCGGGGATGCTCGCCGAGGAGATACCCGCCGCCCGCCTGGTCGAGGCCGACACGATCCTCGAGTGGAGGATCAGTCCGGAGCGACTCGACGACCAGCTGGCGTCCTTCCTCGAGGGGGTCTGGTCGGGCTCGGCGGCGGTGCGCGAGCGCCCCAAGCCCCGGATCGTCTCCGGCGGCGGCGCGTAGGCGGCACCGGGTCCGATGGCCAGCCGCAAGGAGGAGAAGGAGCGCCTGCGCCAGGCCCGCCTCGAGGCGGAGAAGCGCGAGACCTCGAGCCAGCGCCAGCGGCTGGTGCTCGGCTACGGGATTGCCGGGGTGCTGGCGATCGCCGTCCTGGTCGGGATCATCGTCGTCGTGTCCTCATCCGGAGGCGGTGGGGCCAGCGGAGAAGCACACATCAACCAGGTGACCGGGGCGACCAACGACGTCCCGGTCGACGACCGCACCGGCACGCCGCCTCCCCCGGTGAAGACCACCGACCTGAAGCTGGCGGCGAAGAAGGCCGGCTGCGTGCTGCGGCTGCAACCTCCGCGACGAGGGCCACGACCACGTCCCCCCGGGGACCACCGTCAAGTACGACACCAACCCGCCGACCTCCGGCGACCACGTCGAGCCTCCCGACCAGCAGGCCGACGGCGCCTACAGCGAGATGCCGGCGACAATCGACGTCGTCCACTCGCTCGAGCACGGGCGGCTGGAGATCCAGTACGACCCGACCCTGCCCGAGCGCGACCAGCTCGAGCTGAAGGGCCTCTACGACACGATGTACGCGGGGGCGCTCTTCTTCCCCAACCCGCAGATGCCCTACCAGGTAGCCGCGACGACCTGGACCAACCTGCTCGGCTGCAAGACCTACCGGGGAGCCGCGACCCTGGACGCGATCCGCGCCTTCGGCAAGGCGACCTGGGGGAAGTACGGGGGCGAGCCGGTGGAGGGGTTCGGCCCCCTGACCGGGCCGAAGCCCGACCAACCCCTCGCAGCAGTAGCCGCGGGATCCCCTCAGGGCGCTCTGTAGGCGGGGAAGAAGCCGCCTGTCTCGCGGCCGGCGCTGAGCCGCTCATAGGCGGCCGGGTCGCCGACCAGCTCGGAGGTGTGCCAGGGCTGCTCGCGGTTGGCGAAGCCGCGCTTGAACTCCTCCAGGCGGTCGCCGGGTGCCAGGCCGCCGCCGAGGTTGAGCGGCAGGCCGAGCTCCGCGGCGAGCTCGCAGAGGGCCGCGACGACGTTCTTCATCGGCGAGTCGCGCAGCTGGGGGTCGGCGGTGCCGCTGAGGAAGTAGTGGAGCATCGCGTCGCTTCGGACCGCGACCGAGGCGGCGGCCACCGCCCCGCCGGGTTCGCGGGCCCAGGCCAGCCAGCTGCCGCCCGGAGGCGAGGATGCGGTCGAAGTAGGCGGGGCCGAAGAAGTAGCGCTGCGAGGCGCCGGCCCTGCGCATCGTCTGCTCGTATGCCTCGAGGAAGCCCCGTCGCTCTTCGGGCGTGCTCTGCGGTCCCGCGGTGACCGCCACCGCGTAGCCGCGCCTCAGGTTGCGGCGGATCTGCTGGCGGTCGCTCATCCGGCTCTTCGGCGGCAGATCGGGGTCGGCGATCTGCACCACGCTTCGCTGCGTCGCGGAGCCGAGCGGAGGCTCGCCGAGCCGATGGCGGATGAAGACGCTGAGGAGCCCGGCGACCGAGAGGTCGAGCGCCGCCGGGTCGAGCGGGCGGGTCTGGGGCAGGGCCGGCGAAGCCCGGGTAGCCGTAGGGCGAGGCGGCGTCGGAGAGCGGCTCCCCCGGCACCCCGCTGACGATCAGCGGAGCAAGCAGCTCACCGCCCGAGTGGCGGATGCGCAGGGTGTGCGTGACTCCCTCCGCGTCGAGGAACTCGGGCGAGCGGAAGAACTCCTCCCCGGCGGCGGCCTCGCCGCGATCGGCGAGCAGCTCCGCCGAGGTCGCTCCGGCGCGCTCAGGCGGCTCCGCCGGCGCCGTCACTCGAGCAGGTCCGCGGCCGCGGCCCGGAACTCGTCCGGGAGGACTCCCCAGACCTCGCAGTCGGCGAGCTCGCCGTCGCGCCGCAGGTGCGAGCGCATCGTCCCCTCGTGGCGCCAGCCGAGGCTGGTCACGACCCGCTTTGCCGCCTCGTTGAAGGCGGGGATGCGACCGTAGACGCGGTGGGCGCCGAACTCGTCGAAGGCCTTGGCGATGGTCAGCGCCTCGGCGCGGCGGCCGACCCCCTTGCCGCGGACGTCGTCCCCGATCAGGGCGCCCAACTCCGGTGCGGTCTGGCGCTCGAGGCCGTAGAGGGCGGTGAAGCCGACCGGCTCGGCGTGGCCCTCGACCACGATCGCGTACTTGCGGTCCTCGCCTTCGGACTTGGCCGCCCTCGCAACCCAGGCCCGCGCCTGCTCCTCGGAGAAGGACGGCCGCTGCTCCATCAGGGTCCGCGTCGCCTCGGGGTTGTTGAACCAGCGATGGACCGCGGCGGCGTCGCCGGGCTCGAAACGGCGCAGGCTGACGGCCGGCTCGCTCATCCGCGCCAGACCCTAAATGAGAGGGCGCCGGGCCGAACTGCACGTTGCGTGCCCATTGGGGCCCCAACCTTGCGTTCGGCCTCATGCCGGGGTCAGTCGGGGGCCAGGCCCTGGCCGGTGATGATCAGGCCGAGGGTGCGGGCGAGGATGCGCAGGTCTAGCCAGAGGCTGCGGTGCTCGACGTAGAAGAGGTCGAGCTCGATCCGCTCCTCCCAGGGGATGCCGGCCCGTCCCTTGACCTGCGCCCAGCCGGTGATCCCCGGCTTGACCTCGTGGCGGCGGCGCTGGCGCGGCGTGTAGCCGTCGACCTGGACGGGGATCGTCGGGCGCGGCCCGACCAGGGCCATCTCTCCCCGCAGGACGTTGACAAGGTTCGGAACCTCGTCGAGCGAGGTGCGCCGCAGGAAGCGGCCGGGCCGGGTGACCCGCGGGTCATCGCGCTCGACCGCGGTCCCGACCCCGACCGGGTCGGAGCCCGCGACCATCGTCCGCAGCTTCAGCAGTTCGAACTCGCGCCCGCCGAACCCGACCCGCCGCTGGCGGTAGAGCACCGGGCCGGCGCTGTCGATTCGGATCCAGGCGGCGGCGATCGCCAGCAGCGGGGCGAGAACGAGCAGGGTGAGGGCCGCGAGGACGGCCTCCAGCGGTCTGCTCATCGCGTCCCCTCGGCCTTCTCCCAGGCCCCCGGAGGCCCCTGGCGCAGGCGGTCCCAGAGCCCCAGGGCGATCGAGGCGGTGACCATCACGTAGTAGCGGCAGATCCGCAGCGGCGCCAGGGGCAGCAGCGGCGCCAGCAGCGCCGCGGCGATCAGCGCCGCCTGCAGCGCCAGGGTGACCGCGTAGATCGCGCCGTGGCCGAGCAGGGCGAGGTTCGTCGCCAGGGCCAGGACGTGCAACAAGGGGGTCGCGTAGCGAAGGATCCGGTGCGAGGCGATCTGGAAGCCGTAGAGCGCCCCGTAGCCGCGGGGGGAGGCCATCCCCTCGCCGATCACGATGTCCCAGAGGCCGACCATCATCCGCCGCTTGCGGCGCATCTCGCCGCCCAGCGTGGGGACCATCTTCTCCACCGCCAAGGCCGCGGGGACGTAGACCGATCTCAGCCCCCTCTTGGCCAGCTCGAAGGGGAAGGAGAGGTCGTGGCTGCCGGAGGGACGGAGCGGGATGTAGGCGTCGGCGCGGACGGCGTAGATGCCCCCGTTGCCGGCGGTGATCCCGCCGAGGCCGGACTCGAGCCGGCGGACCGCCATCTCGTAGCGCCAGTAGGCGCCCTCGAGGTTCTCGCCCCCGGCGTCGGAGAAGCGGACCTGGCCGCAGGCGTAGCCGACGTCCGCGTCCGCCAGGGGCGCGACCAGCGCCTTCAGCGCCCCGCCCTCCCAGAGGCAGTTGGCATCGGAGAAGGCGAGGACCGTGCCCGAGGCGGACGCGACGGCTGCGTTCTGGGCCTCGACCTTGCCACCGCGGGGGAGCTCGAGGACGCGATCGGCGCCGGCCTCCCGGGCCCGCTCGGCGGTTGCATCGGTGGAACCGTCGGAGGCGACGATCACCTCCAGCAGCCGCCTCGGGTAGTCGAGGGCGAGCGCGTTGGCGACCCTGGGGGCGATCACCTCGCCCTCATCGTGGGCGGCGACGATCAGCGAGACGCTTGGCAGCGAGGCGTCGACGAGAGGCTCGGGCGCCCCGGTCGCGGGCCGCATCCGGCTCAGCAACCAGAGCGCAAGCGGATACCCGGCGTGCGTGTAGACGATCAGCGCCGCCGAGACCCAGAAGACCGCTGCCAGAAGCGTCGAGGTCATCGCGGCGGGGGAGCGAGCTCCCGGTAGAGCTCGATCGTCTGGGCGGCGACGGCGTCCCAGGAGAAGGGGCCCTCGGCGGCCCGCCGGGCGGCGGCGGCGAGCTCCGCACGAGCCCCTTCTTCCGAGGTCAGCTCGGCCAGCGCCTCGGCGAGCGCGGCCGGGTCATCCGGCGGGACGACTCGGGCCGCGCCATGCTCGGCGGCGAGCTCACCGAAGCCGCCGACCGCGGAGAGCACCATCGGCTTGCCGAAGGCCAGCGCCGTGTAGACGACGCCCGAGTGCTCGGCGTCGCGATAGGGCAGGGCGACGACGTCGGCGCGGTGGAACAGCTCCGGGATCTCGACCTCGTCGATGAAGCGGGGAACGAATCGCACGGTGCCCGGAGCGCGGGCCGCCGCCTCGCGCAGCGGCCCCAGGGACATCCTCGGGTTGCCCACCACCCAGAGCTCGGCGGCGCTGCCGAGCCGCGCGAATGCCTCGATCAGGGTGTCGATCCCCTTGTAGGGGCGAAGCAGCCCAAAGAAGAGGATCACCGGACCCTCGGCCCCCTCCAGCTCGGGCGGCAGGGGCGCCGGATCCGGGAGTCGGGTCAGGTAGTCGAACGCCCCGTGGGGGATGACGCGGACTCTGCCCGGGTCGAGCCCGACCTGCTCGCGCAGGCGGCGGGCGCCGAACTCGGAGTGGGCGATTACGGCGTCCATCGCGCCGAAGGCCCGGCGGGCGGCGAATAGGTGGCGCCGGCCCGGTCGCGGTGAGAGGACGTAGTGCGCGGTGATCACCCGCGGCTGG
Organism: uncultured Actinomycetes bacterium; assembly: GCA_963725315.1. Taxonomy (GTDB): domain Bacteria; phylum Actinomycetota; class Thermoleophilia; order Solirubrobacterales; family 70-9; genus JBBRHQ01. Next base: position 55,925 of record CAVRYA010000002.1, read on the forward strand.
GCCCGGTCGGCGGGAAGCAGCGCCGGGTCGATCGCCGGCATCGTCAGCCACTGGTGATGGACGACGTCGGCGCCCTTCAGCGCGCCACGGAGGCGTCGCATGTCAGCGAGGTGCTCGGCCGCCTTGTAGGCGCGCCGGGCGGGGGCGTGGAGGCCGCGGGTGGCGGCGCGACGATAGAAGAACTCGCGCACCTGGTAGCCGTCGGCGGCCGGCACCTGGCCGTGGAGGAAGCGGCTGGTCAGCAGCTCGACCTCGGCTCCGGCACGGCTCAGGGCCGCCGCCAGGGCACGGTCGTAGGGCGGCGTGAACGCCGAGGGGTCGACGAGCGAAACGCGCATCAGCGCCGATTATGGTGGCGGTTGATGGAGCCGGACCTCTCCTACTGCGTCGTGAACACGAATGGCCGCGAGTACCTGCTCGCCTGCCTGGAGGCGATCGAGCGCGCCCATCCGGCCGGGCTGGGGCGGGAGATCCTCGTCCTCGACAACGCCTCCGAAGACGGCTCCGCGGAGGCGGTTCGCTCACTCGAGCTGCAGGACTGCCGCCTGATCGCCCTGGAGCGCCGAACCGGCAAGGCCGAGAACGACTCGACCCTGCTCCGCGAGGCGCGCGGGAGCTACTGCCTGCTCCTGAACGAGGACTCCGAGCTCCTCCCCGGTGCGCCGCAGGCCCTGGTCGAGGCGCTCGAGGCCGATCCGCAGGCCGCCGCCGCCGGAGCGCAGCTGCTCGACGCCGGCGGGAGCCCGGTGCCCTGCGCCTGGCGCTTCCCCGGCGTCGCCACGGCGCTCGCCGGCGCCCTCTTCCTGCATCGCCGGCTGACCGTCCAGAGCCGCGGGCGGAGGACCCGCGAGGTGGACTGGGCCCAGTCGAGCGCGCTGATGGTGCGCCGGGGAGCGGCGGCGGAGGTCGGCTACCTCGACCCGGAGTTCTTCGTCTACTACGACGAGTGCGACTTCTGCCGCCGCCTTCGCGATGCCGGCCGGCGGGTCCTCTACGTCCCCGGCGCCCGGGCGATCCATCACGACCAGCTCGCGACGGACCTCGCGGCCGGGCTGCCGAGGATCGTCGAGTTCCACCGCAACCGCGACCTCTACATGCGTAAGCACGGCTCGGCCGCGGCGGCGCTGGCGGTGCGCTGGCTGACCGCCTGGAGCTACGCGGCGCGGGCCCTGGCGGCGACGGTGCTGCCGGGCCACCCGGCGCGCGTCTACCTCGCCCACGCGCGCCAGGCGCTGCACCCCGGGCACGGCCAGGGGCTGCGCGACCTGGCGAGCCGCAGCGAGGGATGAGCCGGCTGGAAGTAACGCCCGCTCCGGGGAGTTTCCCGGAAGACCACCGACTGTCCAGCCAGGAGGGAGTACCGAAGTTGGCCCGGGGATTTCTTGTCTATCTGACCACCGCGCTCCTGCTCGTCGCCTGCGCCGCCGGAGCCCTGGCTGCCTCATCGCCGACTCCGAAGCCGGGTCGTTACAACCCGACGTGTCCCCAGGGCTATTCGTCGATGTGCGGGGAAGGCGTTTTCATCGTCCTCCCCGGCGCCCGCAAGATCGAGAAGTTCGCCGTCGTGCCCTGGCCGAACAACCCGAGCAATCCGGCCACCGGGATCTGCGGCCGCGACAACCCCTTCATCAAGACCAGGATCCCGATCAAGAACGGCAAGTTCGCCTACTCGGGCACCGCCTCGGGGAAGAGCCTGACCTGGACCGGCAAGTGGATCTCGGCCAAGAGGATGGTAGGGACCGTGAAGTGGGCCGGGTGCAGCACCTTGGTCAAGTACACGGCGAAGCTGATCCCGGCCCCCTAGGAGCGCTACTGGCGCAGGGCGTCCTCGTCCATCGCCTCCGCTTCGAACACCTCCGGAACATTGCCCGGGGCCCCGGCCGGCGCCTCCCCAAGCGCCCGTAGGCGCTCGCGCAGCTCGCCCGGGTGGCGCAGGAGCGCGAGCCAGCGCCGCTCGCCCTCGGAGAAGAAGCCGCTGAGCAGGAGCAGCGCCGGGTAGCAGAGCACCAGGGCCACCCGCCCGAGCAGCCCGGCCGCCCCCTCGGTCGGCATCACCAGCTCCCCGATCCCGATCAGCGCGGCCGCGGCCAGCACGACCCTCGCCAGCCTGCCCCACTCGTAGGGGACCGGGAAGAGCCGCTGGGTGAAGACGTACATCAGGGCCAGCACCACGATGTAGGAGGCGACCAGCGCCAGGCCCGCTCCGACGATCCCCATCGAGGGGACGAGGGCGAGGTTGAGGCCGACGTTGACGACCGTCGCGGCGATCGTCGCCGGGAGGTTGAACTCGGTTCGTCCCGTCCGCCCCAGGATCACCACCAGCACCATGTAGAGGGCGTAGAGGGTGACCCCGGTGGTGACCAACCCGACCGCCTTGAACGAGCCGAAGAAGTCGGGCGCGGCGAGGGCTCGCACGATCCAGCGCGCCAGCAGCCACATCGCGGTGACCGCGAAAGCGCAGCCGGCGGTGAACAGGGTGACGACGACCGAGTAGGCGCGGCGGGCCTCTCCGTCGTCGCGGATCGAGTAGGCCAGGGGGGGCCAGGCGAGCTGGAAGCCCCGAACGAACACGTTGACCCCCTGGCCGAATTTGACGGCGAGCGAGTAGAGCCCGGCCTCGGCGAGACCGGCGGAGCGGACCAGGATGATCCGGTCGATGAAGTTGAGCGAGTAGAGCGAGAGCTCGGCCGGCATTGTCGGCAGGCCGAAACGCATCAGCCTGCGCAGCAGGGGTCCGTCCCAGAGCAGCGCGAGGCGACGCCGGTGGACGACGATCAGGCCGGCGACGAATACGGCGCCGGTCCCGTAGCTGCCGAGCAGCAGCCCCCGCGCGCCGTCCCCTTCCCCGACGACGAGCGCGACCGTGACCGGGATCGTCACCAGCACGTTGGCAATCGTGGTCACGAAGAAGGGACGGGCTCGCTCCTCGAGCCTGAAGATGGTCAGCAGGAACTCGAGCAGGGTCAGCACCCAGAGACCGCCGATCGCGATCCGCACCAGCTCGGCGTCGGGGCGGTCGAGCAGGGCGCGGGAGAGCGGCTCGGCGAGCGGGAGCGCCAGCAGGGCGCCTGCGGTGGTCGCCCAGAAGAGGACCGCGAAGGAGGAGCGCAACACCGCGGCCGGGTCCTCGTCGGGCTTGTAGTAGAAGCGGAGCAGGGCCTCGATCACCCCGAGGCGGACGATGATGCTGGCGGCGACCACGGCAGAGAAGAGGACCTCGGCCGCGCCGTAGTCGGCGGGGGTCAGGTAGCGCGTGTAGAGCGGCAGCAGGGCTACCGCGATCAGCTTCGAGACAATGCTCGCGCCCGTATAGGCCGCGCCGGTGGTCGCCAGGCGGCGCAGGTAGCCGCTCATCGATTCGAGCCTACGCGGAGGGGCGGATCGCCAGCGATCCCGACATCGCCAGGAGCACCCAGGTGATCGGATCCTCGTAGAAGCCCGCGTAGGCCAGGGTGTGGACGATCAACGCTACGAACATCGCGAGGACGGCGGCCCGGGCCACGACATATGCCCCTCCGTCCCGGTCGAACGCGATCAGGCCGGCGGAACGTGTCGCCGGAGGGCCACGGCCGAGGCCCGGCATCAGGCCGCGCAGGCCGGTCAGCATCGTCCACAGCGCTGTGGCCAGTAGCGCCAGGTACAGGGTTAGGCCGAGCAGGCCCTGTTCGGCGGCTATCGTGACCGGCTCGGTGTGGGACTCGCTCACCGGAGCCTTGCCGCCGGCGTTGCGGCGGAAGGCGGTCGAGAACGAGCCCGACCCGTATCCGGCGAACGGGCGGTTGCCGAACAGCTCGGCACCCCCGGAGATCAGGTTGGCCCGGCCGCTGGTGTCCTTGTTGACGGTTCCGCCGGAGGAGAGGTCGATCTTCAGCGAGCCACCCGCGGCGAGGACGAAGACGGCGGCGCCGACGGCCGTTGCCGCGCAGGCCAGGGCGGTCCAGCGTAGGCTCCAGCGCAGCGCCGCCAGCACCGCGATCCCGGCCAGGAGGGCGGCGAAGCTCGACTGCGAGAAGGTCGTGGCCAGGCCGAGCCAGGTGAAGGCGATCGCCGCCGCCAGGGCTAGCCCGGCCCGGCGCTGCCGGGTGAAGAGCAGGGCCGCCGTGAGGGCGACGATGACCAGCGCCAGGTAGCGGCCGTAGACGTTTGGGTCCCAGAACAGCGAGTTGACCCTGAAGTAGACGTGGAACTCGTTGGAGCGGATCACCGCCCCGTTCCAGAGCAGCTCGCGGCTCGCGTACTCGACCAGGCCGACCGCGACAAACAGCAGCGTCTCAGCGGCGACGACGACCAGGGCGGCCACCAGCAGACGGCGGTCCCAGCGCACCCCGAACAGCAGGGCGAAGGCGATCGAGAAGGGGACGACGAAGAAGCAGGCGTTCTGGAGTCCCTGGGAGGAGTCGTCGGAGTAGAGGGTCTGTAGCGCATACACGACGACGACTGCGGCCAGGATGCGGGGAAGCCAGGACGCGGGAAACCGGGTGGCCGGCCCAGCGGACCCTCCTGCCCCCTCGCCCTGCGCCGGGCGCCAGTCCCGGAGCGCCGTCGCCAGCACTCCCCCCGCGATCACCATGTAGAGGGGGACGAGGAGGTTCGCCTGGTCGCCGCCGGCGTGCAGGGGAACGCGGAAGGGGAGCGCCGCGACGATCGCCAGCGGCAGCAGCAGCGGGCGGCGGGAGAAGAGCAGCGCCAGAACGGCGATCAGGACGATCGCCGCCGCGGCGAAGGCGGCGAGGCGGGCGGGCGTGTCGCGCAGATCTGAGATCGCCGCTGAGTGCCACTGGTCGCCGGCGATCAGGACAGGGAAGAGCGCCAGCGCCAGCAGCATCGCGACCGAGCGCGCCCGCGAGGGGGCGAGGAGGATCGCGGCCGCCGCAGCGGCGGCGGCGGCCACGACCCCGGCCCCGGCGAGTGCGCTCAACCGCCTTGCCCCTTGCCCGCCCTGCGGCAGCCGTTCCGTCTGGGCTCGACAAGGTGAAGGCGAAGCGTGCCGCCTGCCGTCAGAGCCCTGTCCTGGCCGGTGAGGACGACGCGCAGCTTGTAGCGCCCGGGCGATGCGCGCCTGCCGAAGCGGTCGCGGCCGTCCCAGTGGAAGGTCGCGAACCGGTAGCGCTTCAGGAAGCGGTCCCTGGCCAGGGTGCGGACCAGCCTTCCGTCCGGATCGACGATCTGCACGTTGGCCCGGTCCGAGCGGGTCACCCGGAACCGGATGCGGGCGTTGTCGGCGAGGCAATCGCCGTTCGGGCTGAATGCGGTCACGTGCTTGACCCTGCCGTCGGAGGTGACGAAGGTGCGGCCGAGGGTGACCTTGTCGAGGATCAGCGGCTCGCGCTTCAGCCGCTGGGCGTAGGCGAAGGCGCCGACCGTCGCCACCAGCAGCAGCGCGAAGACGAACGGCGCGAGGGCACGGATCAGCGGCGCGCGATCGTCTGCGGGCTCCACGGGCGGATCAGATTACCCGCGGCACGGCGACCGCCGCGCGGCGGGCGGTTCAGCTCGAGGCGCGGTCCTCGCCGACGACGACAGCCACCTCGGCGCTGGCCGCGGAGGCGGCGATCTCCTGCGTCATCAGCCGCAGCTTCGGGATCCCGACGGCTCTGGAGATATCCCTCGCCTCCGGGCCACGGCCGCGCCGGTACATGACCACGCTCTTGGCGAAGCTCGACGGGGTATTGGTCACCGCGTCCAGCGTGTAGCCCTTGCGATCGAGCTTGTCGCCGTAGCGACCGGCGAGCCCCGAGACCGCGGTGCCGTTGAGCACCGAGACCTTGATGTTCTTCGGCTGCAGCGAAGAGGTCGTCCTCGCCGTCCTGCCGTGCTTTCCCTCCTCGTTGCCGAGGAAGTGCGTAGCGGCGTAGGCAACGCCCGCGCCGAGCAGCACCACGGCAGCGATGATCAGGGCGAGGTAGCGAGGCTCCGGCAGCGCCGCGCGGAAGCGCTCCATCCGGGTCAGCTCCGGCAGCCCGGCCTCGCGGCGCTCCCGGCGCACGTCTCGTTTCGACGCCGCCTGCTGCTTGACCCTGCGCGCCTCCTCGATCTCGCGCAGCTCCTGGGCCCTGGAGGCCGCCAGCTCCGAGGTCTCCTCTTTCGCCGTCGCGTCGCGCTCGGGCGCGCTCCCGGCCCACTCGCGCAGGCGGCGGATGTCGCGCGCCTGGGTGAACTGGATGAAGATCAGGAGCCCCAGACCGGCGAAGGCGACCAGGCCGGCGTAGGCGCCAACGTCCCGCGCTATCTCGAGCAAGGCTGTTCCACGGGGGCTTGGCCCGTGACCAATGTTGGCGATGGCGGCAGGATCGGCGGGATGTTAGGGGGGCAGGGGGACCGCAGGAGCGGTGCTCAGTCGTCGAGGGCGACGGGCGCCGCCACGCCGCCGGGGCCCGTGACGATCGCCACGACCGTCTCGGAAAGATTGACCTCGTCGCCGGCGAGGATCAGCTGCTCGAGCGCATTCAGGGTCCGGTCGAGCCAGTCGGGATCGAGCGGCGTCTGACGAACGGTCCGCAGGATTCTCTTCGACGCGGTCGGCTGGGAGCGTTCGCCGGCGCCGATCAGGACCTCGTGCAGCTTCTCGCCGGGCCTGGGGCCGGTGAATTCGACCGCGATGTCTCGCTCCGGCTCGTACCCGGCCAGCCGGATCATGTTGTGGGCGAGGTCCACTATCCGCACCGGGTCCCCCATGTCGAGCACGAACACCTCGCCCTTGCCGGCGCCGATGTCGCCGGCGCTGATCACCAGCTGGACCGCCTCGGGGATTGTCATGAAGTACCGGGTCATCTCGGGATGGGTGACGGTGACCGGGCCGCCGCGCTCGATCTGGCGGCGGAAGATCGGCACCACGCTGCCGGAGGAGGCGAGGACGTTGCCGAAACGAACGCTGCCGAAGCGGGTGTGGGGATGGCGGTGCCCGGCCGCTTCCACGATCCACTCGGCCATCGCCTTCGAAGCCCCCATCACGGTCTGCGGGTTGACCGCCTTGTCGGTGGAGACGAGGACGAAGCGCTCCACCTTCGAGGCCGCCGCGGTCTCCGCCGTGATCCTGGTCGCGACCGCGTTGTTGCGGACGGCCTCCAGCGGGTTGGACTCCATCAGCGGCACGTGCTTGTAGGCGGCCGCGTGGAAAACGACCGCGGGCTTGAAGCGCTCCATCACCTCGAGCATGCGGGCGGGCTCCTTGCAATCGGCGAGCACCGACTCGGCCCGGGTGAAGTGGCGCTCCTCGACCATCTCGCGATCGATCTGGAAGAGGTTGTCCTCGGCGTGGTCGAGCATGACCAGCAGACGGGGGCCGACCCGGGCGATCTGCCGGCAGAGCTCGGAGCCGATCGAGCCGCCGGCCCCGGTGACCATCACCACCCGGTCCTCGAGGTAGGCGCCGACCCGGTCCAGCTCGACCACGACGGGGTCGCGGCCGAGCACGTCCTCGACCTGGACCTCGCGCAGCTGGCGGTTGAGCTGGACCCCCCCGCGCAGCAGCTCGAACACAGTCGGCAGGGTGAGGACGCGGATCTCGCGCTCGCGGCAGGCGGCGACGACCTTGGCCCTCAGCGTCCCCGGGGCAGAGGGGATCGCGATCGCGACCTCGTCCGGCTCCGTCTCGTCGAGGATCGCGTCGATCTCGTCGGTCGAGCCGAGCACCTTCAGCCCCAGCATCCTCATCCCGCGCTTGCGGGGATCGTCGTCGATGAAGCCGATCGCGGTCTTGCCGAGGTTGGGGTTGAGCTTCAGCTCGCGCACGACCATCTGCCCCCCGGAGCCGGCCCCGATCACCAGCACCTCCGGCCCGGTCGGTATCCGGGCCCCGCCCTCGGGGCGCTCGACCACGAGGCGGACCGCGAGCCTGGCGCCGAGCAGCAGCATCAGGGTGAGGATGAAGTCGGTTACGACGACCGAGCGCGGCAGGTTGTCCTCGAAGGGCTTGACGACGGTGAAGACGAGGACCATGACCAGGCTGGCGACGGCGACGGCGCGGAGGATCTCCGGGTAGTCGCGCGCGGTCACGTAGCGCCACCACTTCTGGTAGAGGCCGAAGGCGAAGAAGATCGCCACCTTGCCGATCGCGACGAAGGCGACCGACTGGACGAGCAGGGTCGTGTAGCGCTCGGGGATCCCGTCCGGGTCGTCGAGGAACCGCAGCTTGAAGGCGCAGGAGAAGGCGATCGCGACCAGCAGGGCGTCGGCCACCATCTGCATCGTCCGGCCGCGGTAGACGGGGTGATTCAACCGGTGCATGGGGCCGGCCGAGTGTAGAGCCTGAGACCGCGTCAGGCGCGGGATCGGGCACTGTGAAGGCGATCCTCCCCGGGCCGTATTCCCTAGGATCGTCGCGTGGTGAACGCATTCGCCCCAATCCTCGCCAGCATCACCGACAAGATCGTCGACCCGATCGTCAACGTGGCCACGGACTTCATCAGTTCCACCGGGCTGCCCGCGGTCTTCGTCCTGATGACGCTCGAGTCGGCCTGCATCCCCGTGCCCAGCGAGGCGATCATGCTGTTCGCCGGCTTCAGCGTCTCCAACGGAGACCTCACCCTCACGGGGATCATCGTCGCCGGCGTCCTCGGCAACCTGGTCGGCTCCTGGATCGCCTACGCCGTCGGCTACTACGGCCGCCTCGAGCTTCTCGAGCGCCACCACGTCCTTCACATCAACCCCAAGCACCTGCGCTGGGCGGATCGCTGGTTCGAGCGCCACGGCGAGGCCACCGTCTTCTTCACCCGGATGCTGCCGATCATCCGCACCTTCATCTCCCTCCCGGCCGGCGTCGCCCGGATGCCGTTCTGGCGCTTCACCGCGTTCACCCTCGCGGGCTGCGTGCCCTGGGTGGTGATGCTGGCGATCGTCGGCCGCGAGGTCGGCGACAACTGGGAGAAGTGGCGGCACAACCTCGCCTACCTCGACTACCTGGTGCTGGTCGCCGCGGTCGGCCTGGTCGTCTACCTGATCCTCAGGCGGCGGCGCGGCGGGGGGCCCGGCGACGGCGAGGCGGTCGAGACCCCGAGCGAGGACGAGGCGGCCGAGCCGGCGAGCGCCGGCGGCGCTTGATCGAGGCACCCGGAGCCGCAATTCCCGCGCGCCGCGCCGCCGCGCTGGGGATCGTCCAGGGCCCGGCGGAGCTGCTGCCGGTCTCCAGCTCGGCTCACATCGTCCTGGTGCCGTGGCTCGCCGGATGGGACTGGGAGCGCCTCGACCCCGAGGTGCGGAAGAGCTTCGAGGTCGCGCTCCACGCCGGAGCGGCGGCCGCGCTGCTGATCGGCCAGCGCCGGGTGATCGCCGAGGAGCTGCGGGCGTTCGACCGCCGCCGGGCCTCCGTGTTGGTCCTCTCCTTCCTCCCCGCGGCGATCGCCGGTTTCCTCTGGGAGCGCCCGATCGAGAGCCGGCTCGGGGGGCCGCGGGCGACCGCTGCGGGGCTGATCGCCGGAGCTGCGCTGATGCTCGCCGCCGACACCAGGCCGCAGCGGCGCGGGCGCGGGGAGGCCGGGCTCGCGGACGGCATCGCCCTCGGCATCGCCCAGGCGGCGGCGCTTGCTCCCGGCGTCTCGCGCAACGGCGCCACCCTGGCGGCGGCGCGGTGGCGGGAGTTCTCCCGCGATCAGGCGAACCTGCTCTCGCGCACGGTTGCCCTGCCGATCATCGTCGGCGCCACGGCGCTGAAGGGCCGCCGGCTGGCATCCCGCGGCGTCCCCGCCGGCCTTCGCCGCTCACTCGGGGTCGGCGTCGGCGCCGTCCTTCGCCTCGACCCTCGCCTCGCAGGGGCTGATCCGCCTGGTCGAGCGCGACCGGGCGCTGTGGCCCTACGCCGCCTACCGCCTCGGCCTGGCCGCCCTCGTCCTGCACCGCCTGCGAGCGCGGCGACCGGCGGCTGATGTTGAATCGGCGCCGATGGCCGCGACGATCCAGGCCACCACACCGTGAGCGGGGACGCCTACTCGCGGGCCGGCGTGGACCAGGGCACCGCGGACGCGGCCGTCGGGCGCCTGGTCGCGGCGCTGAGCGCGGGAAGGCGTTCTGAGGGCTCGCGCCAGGTCCCGCTCCCGGGCCACTACGCGAGCGTGATCAGGCTCGACGAGCGGACCGGGATCGCCCTCTCGACCGACGGTGTCGGGACCAAGCTGCTGATTGCCGAGCAGCTCGGCCGCTTCGACACGGTCGGCATCGACTGCATCGCGATGAACGTCAACGACGTGATCTGCGTCGGCGCCGAGCCGCTGGCGATGCTCGACTACGTCGCCGTGGACCGCGCCGACCCCGACGTCTGCGAGGAGGTCGGCCGCGGGCTGGCCCGCGGCGCGGAGCTGGCCGGGATCGAGATCCCGGGGGGCGAGCTGGCGCAGCTCGGGGAGATGATCTCCGGCCTCGACCTGGTTGGGGCGTGCTTCGGCCTGGTCGAGCTCGGCTCGATCGTCGACGGCTCGGCGATCGAGGTCGGCGACCCGGTGATCGGCCTGCCCTCCTCCGGGCTCCACTCCAACGGCTACACCCTGGCGCGGCGGGCGCTGGAGGGGGTCCCGCTGAGCGATGAACGGCTCGGCAGACCCCTGGGAGAGGTGCTGCTCGAGCCGACCGAGATCTACGTCGAGCCGGTGCTGGAGCTGCTGCGCGCGGAGGTGGAAGTGCGCGGCCTCGCCCACATCACCTCGGGCGGGCTCGGCAACCTGCTGCGCCTGCGCGCCGAGGTCGGCTACGAGATCGACGACCCGCTCGAGCCGCAGCCGGTGTTCGAGCTGATCCGCGAGCTGGGCTCGGTGCCGGAGGAGGAGATGTACGAGGTCTTCAACATGGGCTGCGGCTTCTGCTGCGTGGTGTCGGCGGGCGACGAGGAGCGGACGCTGGAGTTGCTGCGCGCCCACCACCCGGCCGCCAAGACGATCGGCCACGCCGACGAGCGCGCCGGCAGGGTGCTGAGGCGGCCCGGGTAGGATCCGCTCGCGTGCAGACCGCGATCCTGATCTTCGACGGCCTCACGGTGCTCGACGCGATTGGCCCCTACGAGGTCCTGCGCTCGGTGCCGGGCTGGGAAGTCAGCTTCGTCGCGCCCGAGCCCGGTGAGCAGCGGGCCGACAGCGGCGCCCTGGGGCTGGTCGCCGACCATGGCCTGGACGACGTGACCGAGCCCGATGCGGTGCTGGTCGGCGGCGGCGCCGGAAACCGGGCGCTGATGGAGGACGAGGCGGTGCTCGAGTGGCTGCGCGCCGCTTCCGCCGGCAGCCGCTGGACGACCTCGGTCTGCACCGGCTCGCTCGTCCTCGGGGCCGCCGGTCTGCTCGAGGGCAAGCGGGCCACCAGCCACTGGCTCTACCTCGATCGCCTCCGCGAGTTCGGGGCCGAGCCGAGTGCTGAGCGGGTGGTCGAGGACGGCAAGCTGATCACCGCCGCCGGGGTCTCGGCCGGGATCGACATGGCCCTGCGGCTGGTCGAGCGCGAGCTCGGAGCGGAGGCTGCGCAGGCGATCCAGCTCGCGATCGAGTACGACCCGCAGCCGCCCTTCGACTCCGGCTCCCCGGCGAAGGCGCCGCAGGCCGTCGTCGACGCGGTCAGCGCCGCCTTCGCGGCCAACGACGACTGGCTCGCCGGCCGCGCGGGCGGCGGCGCCTAGGCCCGGACGCCTCTCAGGCCTTCTCCCAGATCGTCCCGGTCAGGGCGCGGACCGGTCGCAGCTTCCACTCCTTGGCCAGGCTCCAGAGCTCGGCGCAGACCACCGGGCTGGGGCTCGAGCTAAGGACCTCCGCCTCCTTGGTGGTGATGCGGCCGAAGCGCTCGACCGCGTCGAGCGGCGCCAGCGGGCCCTCGTTGACGAGCCTGGCGCCGGCGGCCAGCGCCGCCTCGCGATAGTCCTCCAGCGGCTTCCAGCCCCAGACCGCGTGGCGGGCGCCGTCGGCGCCGATGAACACCGCCGAGGGCATGCTGACCCGCTCGTGTCCCTCGGTGCGGCGGACCTTCCCCTCCGTCCGCGCCTGCTCGGGTACGTCGCGGACCTCATCGAGGTCTGCGCCGAACGCCTCGACGATCGCGTGCGAGCCCAGGTCGAGCCGGAAGCGCTCGCTGTCGAGTCCCGCCGGGCCGGCCTCCGCGGCGAGCGCGTCGGCGTGGTCGAGCTTGCGGCGCTCGATGAAGATCCCCTCCCGCACCCTGCGCAGATAGCGGTAGGCCGGCCCGGAGCCCTGCTCGCAGGCGGCCTTCACCGCCATGCAGGCCGGGTAGGTGCTGGACAGCGGGTTCTCGGTCCAGATCCTCGGGTCCGACGGCATCTCGGTCTCGCCCCCGACGTTCAGCCAGTGGGACATCAGGTCCGCGAAACAGCTCGGTCCGGAGCCGATCGAGCCCTCGTCGTCGCGGTAGTCCTCCCCGTAGCGGCGGGCGAGGCCGCCCATCACCCAGCGGAACTCCAGCTCGCCTTCGAACTCCCAGATCAGCCTGCGAAGCTTGGGCTCTGCGCCCCACGACCACGAGCAGGCAGGATCTGTGTAGTAGCGAACCTCAATCGACACGGGGCGCTGACAATATCCCCACGTAGATGAACGCAGGCTCGACCTCAGCCCAGATGATCGGAACGGTCCTCTCGGACCGCTACCGGCTCGAGGCGAAGCTGGGCAGCGGCGGGATGTCGACCGTCTACCTGGCTCGCGACGAGACCCTCGACCGCCCCGTCGCGGTCAAGGTCATGCACCGGGAGATGTCCGAGCAGGCCGACCAGCTGCAGCGCTTCCGCCAGGAGGCGCGGGCGGTGGCGAAGATCTCGCACCCCAACGTGGTTGCCGTGATCGACGCCGGCGAGGACCGCGGTCACCCCTACATCGTCTTCGAGTACGTCGAGGGGGAGACGCTGAAGCAGCGGATCGCCCGGGTCGGGGCGCTCGACGTCCAGGAGGCGCTCGCCTACTCGATCGAGATCGCCCGCGCCCTGGCCCTCGCCCACGCCCGCCAGCTCGTCCACCGCGACATCAAGCCCCAGAACGTGCTGATCGACTCCGAGGGCCGGGCGAAGCTGACCGACTTCGGGATCTCCCGCCAGCTCGAGCAGGCCGGAATGACCGCGACCGGCCGGGTGCTGGGGACGACCGACTACGTCGCCCCCGAGCAGGCGATGGGCCATGGCGCCGACCCGCGCTCCGACATCTACTCGCTCGGCGTCGTCCTCTACGAGATGCTGACCGGCGAGGTTCCGTTCAGCGCCGACAGCCAGGTCGGCGTGGCGATGAAGCACGTCAACGAGGAGCTTCCCGACGTGCAGCGGCGCCGCCCGGGGATCTCGGCGGCGGCGGCGCTGGTGGTCGAGAGGGCGACCTTCAAGGCGCCCGAGCGCCGCTACCAGCACGTCGACGAGATGATCGCCGACCTCGAGACCGCACTCGAGGTGGAGGCGGCCAGGGCCGGCTCGACCAGCGGCGAGGCGACCAGCGTGCTCGACGCGGTGCCGCCGCCGAGGCGCAGGCTGGCGCGCGGGTTTCGCTGGTCGTGGTCCGGGTTCGCGCTGCTGCTCGTCGCTGGCGGCGGTGGTGCTGGCGCTCGTCTACGGGATCTCCAGCGGCTGGTTCGGAGGCGGCGGGGCCGGCGCCGGCGGGCGCGCCGGCGGGGGCGAGAACCCGGTCAAGATCAGCTCGGCAACCGATTTCGACCCCAGCGGCGACGGCGAGGAGCACTCCGACGAGGTCGGCCTCGCGACCGACGGCAACCCGACCGGGACGGCTTGGACCACGGAGAACTACGAGCAGCCGGACTTCGGCAAGGATGGAGTCGGCCTCTATCTCGACGCGGGAGACCCCGTCGCGGCGAGCTCGCTGGAGTTGCGTACCCCCGACCCGGGCTGGAGATTTCGCGTCTACGCCGCCAACAGCCCCCCGCCCGACTCGCTATCGGGGTGGACGCCCGTCAGCGGTGAGGAGACGGCCGAAGGTCGAACCCAGGTCGCACTCGACACCTCCGGGAGGTCGTACCGCTACTACCTGATCTGGGCGACATCGCCGGCCGAGACGAGCGACGGCTACGGCGCCTCGATCAGCGACGCGCGCCTGTTCGACTAGAACTCGAAGCTGCGGGCGGCGCGATGGCGCTCCAGCGCCAGCTCGATCAGGCGCTCGACGAGGCGCGGGTAGGGGATGCCGCTCGCCTCGAAGAGCTTCGCGTAGACGCTGGTCTCGGTGAATCCGGGAATCGTGTTGATCTCGTTGACCAGGACCTCGCCGTCGGGCTCGACGAAGAAGTCGCAGCGGGCGAGGCCGGTGCAGCCGGCGAGGGCGAAGACCCGGGCGGCCAGCTCCCTGACCCTTGCCAGCGTCTGCTCGCCGACCGGCGCGGGGACGACAAGCTCCATCCCGCCCTCGGAGTACTTGGCCTCGAAGTCGTACCAGTCGGCGTGGGCGACGATCTCCCCCGGCTGCGAGATCTCCAGCGCCTCGTTGCCGAGCACCGAGCACTCGACCTCGCGGCCGTGCGCGGAGGCTTCGACGATCACCCGGGGGTCGTGGCGGGCGGCCAGCTTGACGGCCTCGTCCAGGCCCGCCTCGGGCGAGGTCACCTTGCTGATCCCGACGCTGGAGCCGAGCCGCGAGGGCTTCACCCAGAGCGGCAGGCCCATAGAGGTGGCCCGCTCGCGCCAGCCCTCCTCGCCTGCCTGGACGAAATCGACCTGGGGGACGCCGCGCTCCGCGAAGAGGCGCTTCAGGGTCAGCTTGTCCATGCAGAGGGCCGAGGAGAGGACGTCGCAGCCGACGTAGGGGACGTCGAGGCACTCCAGCAGTCCCTGGACCGAGCCGTCCTCCCCGAACGGCCCGTGGAGGACCGGGAAGGCCACCTCGACCCCGAGCAGGCCCGCGCCCGGGACCAGCTCGACCGGCTCTGCGCCGGCGCTCCAAGCGCCCTGGCGGGAGATCAGCACCTCGATCACCTCGTGGCCGGCCTCGAGAAGCCCCGCGGCGACCGAGGCGCCCGAGCGCAGCGAGACGTCGTGCTCGCTCGACCGGCCGCCCGACAGGACCGCGACCCTCATGGCGAGGTCGGGGTCGTGTTGGTGGGCGTGGTCGGGGTGGTCGGGCTCGCGGTCAGGTGCCCGACGAAGATCGTCACCTCGTCCCCCTTGGCCAGCTTCGAGCCGGGGGCGGGGAACTGGTCGGTGACCCTGCCGTCCTGTGCCGGCACGCTGGTGTCTTGGAGGTTGACGGTGACCGCGAAGCCGGCGCCTCTCAGCTTCGAGACCGCGGTCGAGCGCAGATCGCCGATCACGTTCGGCACCGAGACCTTCTGCACTCCCTGGGAGACGACGATGCCGACAGTGTCGCCGACGGCCACGCGCTGACCGGCGTCCGGCGATTGCGAGAGCACCTTGCCGGCCGGCTTCTGGCTCTGCTGGAAGGTGACCGAGTAGTTGAGGCCCCGTCCGGAGATCGCCTGCTTGGCGGCATCGGAGCTGCGACCGACCACGGCCGGCACGGTGACCAGGCGTGGGCCGCTGGAGACGTCGACGGTGACCGTCGAGCCGGCCGAGCCGTGCTGCCGGCGGTCGGATCGGTCGAGATCACCTCGCCCTCCGGCACGATCGGAGGAGCTGACCGAGCTGAATGCCACCTCGAAGCCGGCGGTTCTCGAGCTTCGACTTTGCTTCGGAGCGCGACAGACCGCGGACGACGGGGAACGGTCCCTGGCCGGGGCCGGAGCTGACGGTGAGGGTCACCTTCGGCTTGGTGCAGAAGAGGGTGAGGAAAGCGCAGTCCATCGGCTCGCTTCCGGGCAACGGGTCCTGCTCGAGGACCCTGTCGCGCGGGACGTCGCGGTGCACCCGCTTGACGGCCGCCAGCTTGAAGCCTTCCCTGTCGAGCTGGTCTATCGCGTCGGAGCGTCTGCCTGGTGCCGAAGGGATCGGTCACGTTGGGGACGTCGGTGCTGGTGTCGCGGGTCAGCGCCAGCCCCACGAGGACGCCGAGCAGCGCCGCGACCCCGATCAGGATCCATCGGCGGCGGCGGCGCTTCGCGTCCTCGTCCTCGCCCGGTCCCGTCCTCATCGCTGGACTGCTCGGGCAGCGGCGCGATCACCGGCGGCAGGGGCGCGAAGGACGCCGTCCCCTCACCGGCCGCCGCCGGGTCCCGCTGGGCGGCGTTCAGCGCCGCGATGAAGGCGTCGGCGTCGTGGAAGCGGCGGGAGGGGTCCTTCTCCAGCGCCCGCATCACGACCGCGTCCATCGCCGGGGAGACCGCCGGGTTGAGCGCGCTGGGGCGCTGGGGCGCCTGGGAGACCTGCTTCAGCGCGACGGCGACCGCGCTCTCGCCCTCGAAGGGGACGCGGCGGGTCAGCGCCTCATAGAGGATCACGCCCACCGAGTAGAGGTCGGAGGCTGCCGTCACCTCCAGGCCCTGCGCCTGCTCCGGCGAGAGGTAGTGGGCGGTCCCCATCACCGAGCCGGTCTGGGTGATCTCCGAGACGCCGGCCCGGGCGATGCCGAAATCGGTCACCCTGGCACGCCCCTCGGAGTCGACGATCACGTTCTGGGGCTTGAGGTCGCGGTGAATGACGTTGTGGCGGTGGGCGAACTTGGCGGCCTCGAGGACCTGGATGACCAGCGCCGAGGCCTGCTGCGGGGTGAGGCCCGCGTCGATCAGCTCCTTCATCGAGCGGCCCTCGACGAACTGCATCGCGATGAAGTAGGTGCCGTCGATCTCGCCGCGATCGAACACCGCGACGATGTTCGGGTGCTGAAGCGAGGCGGCGGCCTCAGCCTCGCGCCGGAAGCGCTCGACGAACTCGCGGTCCTGGGCGAAGCGCTTGTGGAGGACCTTGAGCGCGATCCGGCGCTGCAGGTGGGTGTCCTCGGCGAGCCAGACGTCGGCCATCCCTCCGGAGCCGATCCGCTCCAGCAGCCGGTAGCGCCCGGCGACGACCGCGCCCTCGGCGACCTCAGCCACCGTTCCCCGCCAGGATCGACTCGGCGACGTCCCTGAAGATCGGCGCGGCGATGTCGTTGCCGAACTGGGGCGTGCACTCGACGCTGGCCGCGATCGCGACCTGGGGGTCCTCGGCCGGGGCGAAGCCGATGAACCAGGCCTGGTTCTGGTCGGCGCCGCCGCCGCAGCGCCTTGTTGAAGGGCGTCTCGGCGGTGCCGGTCTTGCCGGCGACCGTGACGCCCGGGATCGCCGCGTTGGTCCCCGTGCCGGCGCTGACCACGCCCTGCATCGCCGTGTTCAGCTCGTCCGCGGTCTGCCTGCTCATCACGGTCGATTGCTCGCTCGGCTCCATCCGCTTGGTCAGCCGGCCGTCGGGATCGACCACCTTGTCCCAGATCTGCGGCTTCATCAGCACCCCGCCGTTGGCCACCGTGGCCGCGACCTCGGCCATCTGGAGGGGAGTCGCCAGCAGCCGCTCCTGGCCGATCGCGACCCGGCCGATGTCGATCGGGTCGTTCGCGTTCAGCAGCGTGCCGCCGTCGAAGATGCCGCTGACCGAGAGCTGGTCGGAGGGCAGGTCGATCTGCGGCTTGGCGTTGAATCCGAAGGCGTTCATGTACCTGAACAGGGTGTCCTCGCCGACCTGCTGGCCGAGCTGGGCGAAGAAGGTGTTGACCGAGTCGGTCAGGGCGGTGTCGAGGGCTGATCGCGCCGAAGTCCTCGTCGAAGTCGTTGTGCAGGGCGGTGCCCTCGACGTCGAGGATCCCCGGGGAGTTGATCGTCGTGTCGGGCGTGATCGTGCCGCTGTCGAGCCCGGCCGCGGCGGTGACGACCTTGAAGGTCGAGCCCGGCGGGAATTGGCCCTGGGTGGCGCGGTCGAACAGGGACCTCCCAGGGTCCTTGTTGAGCTGGGCCAGATGCTCGGGCACCCGGTTGGGGTCAAACGGCGGGTTGGAGGCATTGACCAGGACGCGGCCCGTCTTCGGCTCGATCGCGACCACGGCGCCGGAGCCGGCCGCGGCGAGGTCGGAGAGGGCGACCCGCTGCGCGGTCGCGTCGATGCTGGTGACGATGTCGTTGCCCTCCTGCTTGCGGCCGCGCAGCTCGTCGAGGATCGAGACGAACTCGGAGTCGTTGCCGACCAGCTCGTCGTTGTGGTACTTCTCGAACTCGGAGTCGCCCTGCTGCACGAAGCTGTAGCCGATCGGGTGCCCGAACAGCTCCCCCTCGGGGTAGCGGCGCACGTAGCGCAGCCCGGTGCCGTGCCCCTTGTGCACGGAGCGGGCGATCACCGTCCCGTCGGAGGCGAGGATGCGCCCGCGCCGGATCTGCTGCTGCTCGAGCAACGGCCGCTTGTTGGCGCGCTTCTCCTTCAGCGCCTTGGCGTCGAACACGGACCAGTAGCTGGTGAAGCCGACGAGGACGGCAAAGAGGAGGACGACGAGCCCAAAGAGCTTGGTGATCTGGGCGTTCACGGGCCGTTCGGGTAGGTCGTGGAGAGGCGGGCCTCGCGCCGGGCCCGGTCGGAGATCAGCAGCAGCAGCGCCAGGAGGACGAAGTTGGCGACGATCGAGCTGCCGCCGTAGCTGACGAAGGGAAGCGTCACCCCGGTCAGCGGGATCACCCTGGTCACCCCGCCGATGATCACGAAGGCCTGGATCGCGAAGACGGCGGTCAGCCCTGCGGCGAGCAGCTTCGAGAAGCCGTCGTCGGCCATCAGCGCAATCTTGAAGCCGCGGGCGGTGACCAGCAGGTAGATGAGGATCAGCCCGCAGGCGCCGAAGAGGCCGATCTCGTTGACGATCAGCGAGTAGATCGTGTCGGTTTGGGCGGCCGGGAGCAGCGCGTCGTCGGTGCCGGGGATCGTGATCAGCGCCTGGCCGAAGCCCCTGCCGAAGAGGCCGCCGTCGGCCTGCGCGAAGATCGATTGAAGGACCTGGTAGCCGGTTGTGGTCGGGTGCTGGTAGGGATCGAGCCAGATCTCCACCCGGTCGTGGACGTGGGGGACGGTCGAGGCGAAGAACCAGGCCCCGGCGAGAAACAGCGCCATGCCGATCACCACGAACGAGAAGCGCCCGGTGGCGACGTAGAGCAGCGCCAGGAAGGCCGCGAAGAACATCAGCGAGCTGCCGAGGTCGCGGATGTAGACGAGCATGAACATCGAGGCGCCCCAGACGACCAGCAGCGGGCCGAGGTGCTTGAGCGGCGGCAGGGTCACCCCCATCACCCGCCTGGCGCCGACGATCAGCACCTCGCGGTGCTCGCGCAGGTAGCTGGCGAGGAAGATGACGATGCAGATCTTCGAGAACTCCGCGGGCTGGAAGGCGAGCGGCCCGATCTTCACGCCCAGGTACGCGCCGTTGACCTGCTGGCCGATGCCGGGCAGGCGCGGCGCGAGCAGCAGCAGCAGGCCGGCGCCGGCGATCGTGTAGCGGTAGCGCTCGAGCACCTCGTAGTCGCGCAGGAAGTGGATCGTCAGCGCGAAGAGGACGAGGCCGAGGACGAACCAGTTGGCCTGGTCGCGCGCCAGGGCGTCGTCGATCCGGTAGATCATCACCAGCCCCACCGCGGTCAGCAGCGCGACCAGCGGGAACAGGTAGGGGTCGGCGTCCGGGAGCCGGATCCGCAGGTAGAGATGCGTGGCGAGACAGATCGCCAGGAAGTAGGCACCGTAGATCAGGCTGAGGTTCCCGAGCTGGGTGCGGTCCTGGGCGAAGACCGCCGTGAAGCCCGCGGTGAGCAGCAGCGCCACCGGCACCAGCGCGAACAGCTCGCGGTTGCGGGCGCTCACTGCTTCGCCCCGGCGGCGCCGGGGCCCTGCGCCGCGGAGGCGTCGCTGCCCTGCCCGGCGGCGCCCGAGCCACTGTTGCCACCCTTGCCTGGGGACTTGGGGGATTCGGAGCGCTCGACCGCGGCGGTGCCGTCCGGGGCGAGGCCCGCCTTGCGCTCGATGTCCTCGATCAGCGAGGTGGCGTCCGAGCGCGAGCGCAGGTCGTGGCCGGTGACCGAGCTCTGCTGGCGCGCCGGCAGCGAGGAGGTCTGGATCGGGCTCGCGTAGCGCTCCTCGTAGAGGCTGATCCCGAAGGGGAGGTCATAGGGGAGGCCCCGGTAGAGCGCCACCCGGCCGCCGTCGTCGGTGCCGAGGAACCAGACCTGGCGGATCCCGTAGGCGGCGCCGAGGACGATCGCGGCGAGCAGGACAGCCGCCGCCGCGGCCTTCGCAGCCCGCCGCAGGCCCTTTCGCCGGCTCCGCGGCTCCTCCCCCCTCGTCCTCGCCCGCGCCGCTGCGGTTCCGCGGCGGACCTCCTCGGCGGTGAAGCCCTCCTCGGCGGCGCTTGGCCCGACCAGGGTCGGGCTCTCGGCGGCCGGGGCCGGGGCCGCGGCATCGTCGAGGCGGAATGCGACCGCGGTGATGTTGTCGCGGCCGCCCTCGCGGTTCGCGTCGTCGACCAGCGCCCGGACGGCAGCGTCGAGCGAGGGCGCGTCCGAGAGCAGCCCTTCGATCCTCCGCTCTCCGATCATCGTCGTCAACCCGTCCGAGCAGAGCAGGAAGACGTCCCCGGGCAGGGCGGAGACCGTTTGCACGTCGACCTCGACCTCGGCCTCGGGACCGAGGGCACGGGTGATGATCGAGCGCTGCGGATGGTCCTCGGCCTGCGCGTCGGTGATCTGGCCCTTGCGGCGCATCTCCTCCACCAGGGAGTGATCGCGGGTCAGCAGCTCGAGCTTGCCGCCGCGCAGGCGGTAGGCGCGGCTGTCCCCGACGTGGCCGATCGCCACCTCGTCGGTCGCGGCGTTGAACATCGCCGCGGTGATCGTCGTCCCCATCCCGGCGCGCGAGGGGTCGCTGCGGGCGAGCTCGTGGATCTCGCGATTGGCCGACTCGATCGTCTCGCGGAGGATCTTCTCCGGGGCCCCGTCCGGGAGGTCGCGCTCGAAGGCGTCCGCGGCGGTCTTCGAGGCCACCTCCCCGGCCTGAGCGCCTCCCATCCCGTCGGCGACGAGGAAGACCGGCGCCCGGGCGAAGAAGGAGTCCTCATTCGCGTTCCGTTGGCGGCCGGTGTCGGTGCGAAAGGCGAGATCGGCGACCTTCAGCACCGGGTCACTCCAGCTCGAAGCGGAACTCGGTGTCGCCGATCCGCAGCATGTCCCCGGGCACCAGCTCAGCCTCCCCGCTCAGCGAGGCGTCGTTCAGCAAGGTCCCGTTGGTGGAGTTCATGTCCTCGACGTAATAGCGGCCGCCGCGCATGTAGATCCTGGCGTGCAGCCCGGAGGCGTAGCGATCCTCGATGCGCACGTCGGCCTCGGCCGAGCGCCCGATCGAGAGCCCTCCGAAGAGGTCGAACCGCTCCCCGGAGGAGAGTCCGCCGCCGCGCTCGACGACCAGCCAGCCATCCTCGCCCGGGCCGTCATCGGCGGCGGGGATGCTGTGGTAGCCGGTCGCGTCCGGCGCCGGGGAAACGGTCCGGCGCAGGTCCTTGAGCGCGCTTCTGGCGATCCACAGCAGGAACAGGTAGAGGACGGCCAGGAAGCCGAACTTGAGGGCTACTGAGATCGGCTCGTAGTCCACCGACTCATTGCTCGAGGTCGAAGACGAAGGTCGTCGTGCCGATAGTGACCTCATCCCCCGGCCGCAGCCGCGAGGAGGACACCCGTCGACCGTTGACCTTGATCCCGTTGGTGGAGCCGAGATCGGCTATCTGCCAGTCCCCGGTGTCGGCGCGGCGCAACTCGGCGTGGCGGCGCGAGACGTTCGGGTCGCGCAGGACGCAATCGGTGTCCTTGGAGCGCCCGATGGTCGCCTTCGGGCCGTCGAGGACGTAGCGGCGGTCGTCGAGCGCGACGATCGCCCGGGTCGGGACCGGCCCGGGCGCCTGGCGCCCGGGAGGTGGCGCCGCCTCCCGCTCCTTCACCGCCGAGTAGACCATCGTGTGGCCCTCCTCTCCCTGCCTCGGGCTCTCGCCCTCGCGGGCCGGCGGCTTGACCAGCCGCGTCTGGATCCCGAACTCCCCCAGCCGCAGGCGCTCGTCTGTCTTGAAGGTCACCGCCGGGCGGGTGAGCAGATCGTAGCCGCGGCGCCGCGCATGCTCCAGCAGGTAGCCGGAGAGCTCCTGCTCGAGCGAGCGCTCATACCCCTCGAGCTTGCCGCGGTCCTGGCGGGAGAGGTGGACGATGTACTCGTTGGGGACGTAGACCCGCGATACGGAAGCCGTCTGGTGCGCGTCCATCTCCTTCGCAAGCTTGCGGGCCAGCTCGACCGGTTGCACCTCGGAGCTGAAGGCACGGCTGAACACGCCTTCGACGAGGCCTTCGATCCGGGCTTCGAGATTGCGCAGAACGCTGATGGCAGGCTCCTTGGCTTTGGCTGGAGAGCAGGCTCGGGGGCCTGGGTCCGCGGCTGGGATCCTACGGAAGTGTGGCCCCCCGATTGCCCGCAGCCGCTGCTGCGGCGGCGCCCTGCGGGCGCCGGGCCAGGCCGGTGTGCGAGCCGCTCAGTGGGTGGCGGGCAAGCCAGGCGCGAACCGGGGCGAGGATGAGGCCCGCGATCAGCGCCGCCGCGCACCAGATCGCCATGCCGGCGAGGAATCCGGGACCGCTCAGGAGCGGCCAGAGGACCTCGGTGAGGGCAGCGCCGGCCGAGTCCTGCCAGCCGCGGGGCGGCTGCACCGAGGCTCCCAGCAGGAGATCGCGGCGCAGCACCACCTCAGCGAGGCTGATCCAGGCGAAGCCGGTTGCGGCGAGCACGACCCGGTCGCGCCAGCGGCCGGCCAGGGCTGCAACCGCGGGAAAGACGGGTGCGAGACCGAGAGCGCCGAGCGGCGCTGCTGCGGCCGGAACGATCAAGCCGCGTCCGCCGCCGCCGATCAGCAATGCCGGGGGCAGCGTGACCAGGGCGAGCAGCAACGCCGCCCCGGGGCGGTCGGCGGCGAGCAGCCACCCGGCGAGGCCGAGGGCGGCGAGGAGAAAGCCGAGGCGGGGGCGCAGGAGCCAGGCTGCCGCCACCAGGGGGACCAGCAGGTAGCCCCACGGCGGCCCGGCTGGGCCGACCGAGATCATCGCGGCCGCGGTCAGGCCCGAAGCGACGGCGGCCGAGGCGACGTCGCCGACCTCGCAGCCCGCCATGCCCTTCCCGAAGGCCGCCAGCGGCGAGGAGAGATGCGGGGGCGGGAGCTGCCTCGAGTCATCGAGCTGTTCCAGGGAGGACTCGATTGCCGTCCCCAGCTCCTCGACGCTGGGGCGCAGATCGGGATCGGGCTCGAGCGAGGCGTCGATCGCCTCGACCACGGGCGGGGGCAGGTCGGGGCGGGTGCGGCCGAGGGAGGGGACCGGGGTACCGATCGATCGCGCGGTTGCGGTCGGCGTCGCCCGGCGGTGGGGGTTCTCGCCGCTCCAGCACTCATACAGGGTCAGGGCCAGGCCGTAGACGTCGGCGGCCGGTCCCGCCGGACTCCCGTCGGCCTGCTCCGGAGCCATGTAGGCGAGCGTGCCGACCACCGTCCCCGTGGCGGTCAGGCCGTCCGTGTCGAGGACCCGAGCGATCCCGAAGTCCATCAGCTTCGCCGGCGCGGACGCCGCGGGGACGAGCACGTTCTGGGGCTTGATGTCGCGGTGGATCACGCCCCGCGAGTGGGCATGGTCGAGCGCCTCGCAGATGTCCGCGCCGACCTCCGCGACCTCCCGGTCGCAGAGCTGCCCCTCGCCGGAGAGCTCGTCAAGGGTGGCGCCGTCGACGAGCTCCGAGACCAGATAGGCGCGTCCCTCCTCCTCGCCCAGCTCGTAAAGGGTGACGATGCCGCGGTGGTTGAGCCGGGCCGCAGCCTGCGCCTCGCGCAGCACCCGGCTCCCGGTACCGGCGCCCGCATCGATGACCTTGACCGCGACGTCGCGCTCGAGGCGGCTGTCCCAGGCGCGGTAGACGACGCCGAAGCCGCCGCTGCCGAGCCTCTGCTCGATCCGGAAACGGTTGAGTACCACTGAGCCCATCACGACTGCTTCGACTTCGACGCCGGAGCCCGCAGGCCTGCCCGCAGGCGCAAGATTGACACCGATCGTCGGCGGTTCCCCGCGCCGGGTCCCCCGCAGCGTTCATACTTGCCGCCGAGCCGTCTGCCCCCGGAGACTCTCCTTGGATCCATTCGACGAGGAATCCTCAGCTTCATCTACCAGCGAGCAGGCCCTGCCTCGGCGGTCGCCGCGGGAGCGCAGGCCGCGGAGACCGCGGCGACAGCAGGTGATGGCGAGACGGGGGATCGCGCTCGGTGCGGCCCTGATCGTCCTCATCCTGCTGGTGCTCGGGATCCGCGGCTGCCTCGACGCCCGCCACGACCGGGAGCTGACCGACTACGCCCGCGACGTCTCCCAGATCGTCGACGAGACCGCCAAGACCAGCAAGAGCTTCTTCGGCCGCCTCGAGGATCCCGGCACCGCTTCGGTGACCGACTTCGTCACCGAGACGAACGCCGACCGCAGCGCCATGGACGCCTACCTGACCCGGGTGGACAACCTCAGCGCCCCGGGCGACATGAGCAGCGCCCAGGACGCGCTCGAGCTTGTCTACCAGCTGCGGGCGACCGCCTTCTCGAAGATCGCCGACAAGATGAGCACCGCTCTCGGCGACGCAGGTCGCGAGCGCGCGGTCGGCAGCATCGCCAACCAGATGGAGACGCTGCTGGCCAGCGACGTCGTCTACTCGCGTGTGGTCGAGCCGGAGATCAACGGTGTCCTCGCCGACCAGGGAATCGAGGGCTCCGACGTCCCCGGAAGCCTCTTCATCCCCGACGGCGACACCAAGTGGCTGGAGACCAGCACGATCGACGACGCGCTGGGTCAGGTGAGCGGCGCCTCCGCCGCGGCCACGCCGGGGCTGCACGGCACCGGCCTGCTGGCCACGAGCATCGGCGGCGTCACCCTGACCGAGGGCACCCCGGCCACGGTGACGAGCAGCGGGCCGCCGGCCGTCGACGTCCAGGTCCAGAACCAGGGCGACTCCGACGAGAGCGGCGTAACCGTCGGGGTATCGGTCGACGGAGGGGCGGCGACGACCGAGCAGATCAGCTCGATCGCCCCGGGTGAGACCCAGACCGCGACGGTTCAGCTGCCGTCGACGCCGAAGGGCCAGGTGACCCTCGACGTCGAGGTCGACGCGGTCCCCGGCGAGCAGGTCACCGACAACAACAAGGCCTCCTACACGGTCACTTTCGGTTAGATCGCGGGTGGGCGAGCTGACGACAGCGGCGGGTATCGTCGCCCTCGCCGCCGCCCTCCTCGCCCTCCTCGCCCTGGCGATCTGCATCGTGCTCAGCCGGCGGCTGCGCCGCTTCCGAGAGGCGCAGCAGGTGCTGCTCGGCGACTCGGGGGAGCGGGACCTGATCGCCCACGGGAGTGAGCTCGACAGCCGCCTCGCCGGGCTGGCGGGGGCGGTCCAGGAGGCGGTCGCGCTGCTCGAATCCCGTGACGCGGAGCTGGCGGCTGCGCTGCAGGGGGCAGTCAGCCACGTCGCCGTCGTCCGCTACGACGCGATGGGCGAGATGGCCGGGCGCCAGTCGAGCTCCGTCGCCCTGCTCGACTCCCGTCGCTGCGGCGTGGTCCTCTCCTCGATCCTGCATCGCGACCAGGCCCGCCTCTACGCGAAGGGGATCGTCGACGGGGTCCCGGAGATGGACCTCTCACCAGAGGAGCAGGAGGCGGTGAGCTCGGCCCTCGGCCAGGGCGGCGCCGAGTGACGCCCCCGGGAGTGAAGCGGATCGCCTACCTGGGGCCCGAGGGCACCTTCACCGAGGTCGCGCTGCGGGCGGCGCTCGGCGAGGGTGAGGAGTTCGAGCGGCTGCGTACCGCCACGGTGCACGAAGCGATCCTTGCGGTCCAGGACGGAGCGGCAGATCGGGCCCTGGTCCCATTCGAGAACTCGATCGAAGGATCGGTGCGGCCGACCCTGGACGCGCTGGCCCTCGAGGCCAAGGGGGTGACGATCGTCGGCGAGTACGACCACCTCGTCAGCCCCAGCCTGATCGTCCGTGAGCCGCTGGAACCAGGCCAGGTCGAGGCCGTGCTCTCCCATCCGCAGGCCCTGGCCCAATGCGCCCGGTTCCTGCGCGAACAGCTGCCCCGGGCCGAGGCGAGGGCAGTCGGCAGCACCGCCGAGGCGGTCCGTCTCGTCGGCGCAACCGATCGGCCCTGGGCGGCGCTGGCCGCGGCCTCCGCCGCCGCCCTCTACGGCTGCGTCGTCCTGCGGGAGGACGTCGCCGACGAGGCGGACAACGTCACCCGCTTCGTCTGGCTGGCCCCGGAGGGCAGCGAGACGTCCGGCGAGGGGCCGTGGAAGACCAGCCTCGTCTTCTCCGAGCTCGGGGAGGACCACCCGGGAGCGCTGGTCGACGCGCTGGTCGAGTTCTCGGGGCGGGAGATCAACCTGACCCGGATCGAGTCGAGACCGCTCCGCCAGGGGGGACTCGGTCGCTACATGTTCTTCTGTGACCTGGAGGGCGCGATCTCCGACCCGGCGGTCGCCGAAGCGGTCGAGGGGCTGCGGGCGAAGGCCGAGTCGGTGCGAGTGCTCGGCTCCTATCCCGTGCGGGCCACCCTCTAGAATCGCCCGCGAGATGGCTAAGAGTCGCGCCTCCTCCGCAGGAGCGAGGGCCGCGAAGTCGGGCCCCTCCACAGCAGACGCGACGGCAGGGGCAGGGCTGCGGTCCAGTGCCCGGGTGCTCGTCCTCAACGCGACGTATGAGCCGATCAACGTCTGTACGGTGCGCCGGGCGGCGGTCCTGGTGCTGAAGGAGAAGGCCGAGGTGCTCGAGCGCGGGAAGCACGCCCTGCGCTCCGAGCGGCTGATCATGGAGCGCCCGATCGTGATCCGCCTGGTCAGCTTCGTCCGCATACCCCGCGACGCCCATCGCCGCAAGATCACCCGCAAGGCCGTGCTGGCCCGCGACTCCTGGACCTGTCAGTACTGCGGGTCGCGGAAGCCCGGGCTGACCGTCGATCACGTCATCCCCCGGAGCCGCGGAGGCAAGTCGGTCTGGGAGAACATCGTCGCCTCCTGCGCATCGTGCAACCGCCGCAAGGGGAACCGCCTGCCGCGGGAGATCCAGATGCATCCGGCCAGCCGGCCCTCGGCGCCCGGGCCGACGGTGTTCATCCGCATCGCCAGCCCCACGATCCCCAGGGCATGGCGACAGTACCTGCCGGCCATGGCATGAGAGTCGGCAGGCGGTCCCTCGTCGCCGTGCTGGCCGGTCTGGCCTGCCTCGCCGCCCCGGCATCCGCCGAGGTGTTCAGCTACCCGAACCCCGCGAATCCCACCATCCGGGTGCCGACAACGATCGGGGGAATCCACATCGGGGAGCAGCTCGGCTCGGCGCGAAGAGCCTGGGGAATCGGCCGCGGGCGCTGCCGGGTCAACGTCTCCGGCAACACCGTCTGCACGTACGGCAATGACCGCGAGGAGGGTCGCGGGGTCGCCTACTTCGCGGCCGAGGGCTCGAGCCCCTCGAGCCGGGTCTACCTGGTGACGATCGCGGTGGGATTGAGGCTCGGGGTCGTGCCCGTCTACAAGGGTCCCCTGATGCGGATCAGGACCAAGCACGGCATCGGGCTTGGCTCGCGAGCCCGGCGCCTGCGACGCGCCTACCGGCGGCTGAGGAGGAACTCGACCGGCTTCTCCCTGCGGCACGGGAAGGTCGAGATGCAGTTCGACACCTTCAACAGCACCGACGGCCACACGGTGACCACGATCGAAGCCTCCCGCCTGGGCAACTTCGGATAAGCGCGAGGGCCGCCCGAAGGCGGCCCTCGCAGGTGCGTCGGGAAGCGAGACGGAAGGGTTCAACAACCGGTAGGGACAAGGTCCGGTCCCCGACTCGCCGGTGCCCGGGTGAAATTCCGCCGGGCGGCACGCACGGCCTCCTAGCGGCCCTGCACCTCCAGAGTCCCCGCAAGCATGTCAATCAAGTTAGGACCACCTCCTTTCTCTGGTGATCCGATTCAAGCACACTCCTCAGTCGGCCACCGGAGGCGCCTCGGCCTCGGGCGCGGCGCCGTTGCCCGACGAGGGCGCCTCGGACTCGACCACCAGAGCCACAGCGCTGACCCGGTCGTCCTCCTTGATGTTCATCACCTTGACCCCCTGGGTGGGGCGGCCCATCTGCGAGATGCCGCTGACGGAGGTTCGCTGAACCATCCCGTTCTGGGAGATGAACAGCAGCTCCTGGTGCTCGCGCACGATCAGGGCTCCGGCCAGCCCCCCCTTCTTCTCGGTCAGCTTCGCGGTCAGCACGCCCTTGGTGCCGCGGCCCTTGACCGGGTACTCGGAGACCGGGGTGCGCTTGCCGTAGCCGTTCTCGGTGACCACGAACAGCTCCGTGTCGTCGCGGGCGATGTCCATCGCCAGGACCCGGTTGCCCTTGGCGGAAACGTTCATGCCCTTGATGCCGCTGGTTGAGCGGCCCATCGGCCGCACCAGCTTCTCCGCGAAGCGCGAGGCGTGACCGGAGTGGGAGACCATGAGGATGTCGTCGCGGCCCGAGGTGAGGCGGACCTGGACCAGCTCGTCGCCGTCGCGGACCTTGATCGCGATGATCCCGTCCGCCTTGATCGGCGTGTTGTACGCGCCGAACTCGGTCTTCTTGATCTGTCCCTTGGCGGTGGCGAAGACGAGGAACTCGTTCTCCTTGAAGTCGCGAGTCGGGATCACCGCCATCACCTTCTCGCCCTCGCGCAGCGGCAGCAGGTTGACCAGGGCGCTGCCCTTGGCCGTGCGCGAGCCTTCCGGCAGCTCGTAGACCTTGAGCCGGTAGACCTTGCCGCGGTTGGTGAAGAAGAGCAGGAAGTCGTGGGTCGAGCAGATGTGGAGGTGCTGGATGTAGTCGTCCTCCTTCATGTTCATCCCCATCACCCCGATCCCGCCCCTGTGCTGCTGGCGGTAGGTGGCGAGCGGCAGCCGCTTGACGTAGCCCGAGGCGGTCAGCGAGATCACCATCTGCTGCTCGGCGATCATGTCCTCGACGTCGATGTCGCCGCCGAAATGCTGCAGCTCGGTGCGGCGCTCGTCGCCGTAGGAGCCGACCAGCTCGACCAGCTCCTCCTTGACGAGGCCGAAGATCCTCGACTCGTCGCCGAGGATCGCCCGCAGCTCGCCGATCCGCTCGATCAGGTCGGCGTGCTCGGCCCGGACCTTGTCCGACTCGAGCGCGGTGAGGCGCTGCAGGCGCATGTCGAGGATCGCCTGCGCCTGCTCGCGGGAGAGCTCGAACTCGGAGATCAGACCCTCGCGTGCGGCGTCGGGGTCCGGCGAGGAGCGGATCAGCTTGATCACCGCGTCGAGGTTGTCGAGCGCGACCAGCAACCCCTCGAGGATGTGGGCGCGGGCCTCGGCGCGCCGCAGCTCGTACTGGGTGCGGCGGGTGACGACCTCGCGCTGGTGATCGACGTAGTGACGGATCAGGTCGCGCAACCCGAGCGTCTTCGGGACGCCGTCGACTAGGGCCACCATGTTGACCCCGAAGCTGGTCTGCATCGAGGTCCGCTTGTAGAGGTTGGTGAGAACGACGTTGGGGACGGCGCCCCGCTTCAGCTCGATCACGATCCGCATCCCCGAGCGGTCGGACTCATCGCGCAGGTCGGAGATCCCTTCGAGCTTCTTCTCGCGCACCAGGTCGGCGATCTTGGTGATCAACCCCGAGTCACCGCCCTTCTTGACCATGAACGGGAGCTCGGTGACGATCACCGCCTCCTTGCCCCCCTTGAGCGGCTCGATGTGGGCGCGGGCGCGGACCTTGATGCTGCCCCTGCCCGAGTCATAGGCCTCGCGGACGCCGGCGGGATCGAGGATTCCCCCGCCGGGGAAGTCGGGGGCCTTGACATGCGCCATCAGCCCGGCGAGGTCGATCTCGGGATCCTCGATGTAGGCGGTCACGGCGTTGACCGTCTCGCGCAGGTTGTGCGGGGGGATGTTGGTCGCCATCCCGACCGCGATCCCCGAGGCGCCGTTGACCAGCAGGTTGGGGAATCGCGCCGGCAGGATCGAGGGCTCGCGCTGGGACTCGTCGTAGTTCGGCCCGAAGTCGACCGTGTCGGCGTCGATGTCGCGCAGCATCTCGGTGGCGAGCCGGCCGAGTCGGGCCTCGGTGTAGCGCATCGCGGCAGCCGGGTCGTCGTCGATCGAGCCGAAGTTGCCCTGCCCGTCGACGAGCGGGTAGCGCAGGGAGAACTCCTGCGCCATCCGCACCAGGGTGTCGTAGATCGCCGAGTCGCCGTGGGGGTGGTACTTGCCCATCACCTCGCCGACGATGAAGGCGCATTTGCGGTAGGGGCGGGTCGGCTGCAGACCGAGGTCGTGCATCGCGTAGAGCACCCGGCGGTGGACGGGCTTGAGGCCGTCGCGGACGTCCGGAAGCGCCCGCCCCACGATCACGCTCATCGCGTAATCGATGTAGGAGCTGCGCATCTCCTTCTCGAGCTCGCGCTCCTCGATCCGCCCGGTGAGTGCCTCCAGCGCCATCAGCCCGCCACCCGCAGGCCCGATGCCCGATGCCCGATTCCTAGACATCGAGGTTCCTTACCTCCTTGGCGTAGGTCTCGATGAAGGCCCGCCGCGGCTCCACCTGATCCCCCATCAGCATCGAGAAGATCTGATCGGCGGCCGAGGCGTCCTCGAGAGTCACCCGCTGCAGGGTCCTGGTCGCCGGATCCATGGTCGTCTCCCGGAGCTGATCGGCGTTCATCTCGCCGAGGCCCTTGAACCGGGTCAGCTGCGCCCCGTGCTTGGCCAGGTCGATCACGGCCCGGTGCAGATCGACGAAGGAGAGCGCCTCCTCGTGACGATCCTTCAGCGAGACCTGGAAGGGAGGGCGCCCCACCTGTTTGAGCAGGGTGCCGTGGACGTCGGCGAAGCGCCGGTAGTCGTGGTGCTTGAACAGGGACTCGGGAAGGCGGTGGGTCCGCGCCAGACTGCTGCGGCGGTGGATCGCCTTGACCACCAGCTCGCCCTCGGCGTCACCGACCAGCTCGGTGTCGAAGGGCTCCGCGGGGGGGCTTTTCGCGGCCAGCAGCTTGCGGGCGCCGGCGATGCTCGCGACCCCCTCGTCGAGCAGCTGGGACTCCTCCAGGAATCGCACCAGGTCGGAGCCGAACTCGGCCTGGAGCGAGGAGGCCCAGCCCTCGTACTCCTTGGCGCGCCGCACGTAGCTCTGCCAGCGGCTCTGGGTCAGCTTCTTGGCCTTGCCATTGGCGTCGATCAGCTCGAAGCTCTCGATCCGGTCGCGCAGCAGCAGCTCCTCCAGCTCGGACTCGCGCTCGAGGTAGGTCTCCTGGTTGCCCTGCTTGACCTTGTAGAGCGGCGGCTTGGCGATGTAGACGAAGCCGGCGTCGATCAGCGGCTGCATCTGGCGGTAGAGGAAGGTGAGGACGAGGGTGCGGATGTGGGCCCCGTCGACGTCAGCGTCGGTGGCCATGACGATCTTGTGGTAGCGAGCGTCCTCGAGGTTGAACTCGTCGTGCACCCCGGTGCCGATCGCCGTGATCAGCGCCTGGATCTCGGTGTTCTGAAGGACCTTGTCGATGCGGCTCTTCTCGACGTTGATGATCTTGCCCCGCAGCGGCAGCACCGCCTGGGTCGAGCGGTCGCGGGCCTGCTTGGCGGAGCCGCCGGCGGAGTCACCCTCGACGACGAAGATCTCCGCCAGGCTCGGGTCCTTGACCGTGCAGTCGGCGAGCTTGCCGGGAAGGGTCGAGTTCTCCAGCGCCGACTTGCGGCGAGTCAGGTCGCGGGCCTTGCGCGCCGCCTCGCGCGCCCGTGAGGCCTCGACAGCCTTGGTGATGATCCGCCGCGCCTCCCCCGGGTTCTCCTCGAAGAACTCGCCCAGCTTGCGGTTTACGGCCTCCTTGACCAGGCCCTCGATCGGGGGGTTGCCGAGTTTGGTCTTCGTTTGCCCCTCGAACTGGGGATCGTTGAGCTTGACCGAGATCACCGCGGTCAGGCCTTCGCGAACGTCCTCGCCGGCGAGGTTGTCGTCCTTCTCCTTCAGCACTGCCTTGCTGCGCGCGTAGGCGTTCAGGGTCCGCGTCAGGGCCGAGCGGAAGCCGGAGAGGTGGGTGCCACCCTCGTGGGTGTTGATGTTGTTGGCGAAGCTGAAGATCGACTCCTGGTAGGAGGTGTTCCACTGCATCGCCACCTCGACCTGGCCCTCGTCGCTCTCGCTCTCGAAGTAGATGACCTTGCGGTGCAACTCGTCCTTGTTCTCGTTCAGGTAGCGGACGAAGTCCTCGATTCCGCCCTCGTACTGGAAGCTGACGCGGTTTGTCTGACCGCGTTCGTCAACCAGGTCGATCTTCAGGCCCCGGGTGAGGAACGCGGTCTCGCGCAGCCGCTCGGCCAGGGTGGCGAAGTCGAAATCGATCTCCTCGAAGATCTCCAGGTCGGGGAGGAAGGTGATCCGGGTCCCGGTCGTCTTGGTCGCCTCGCCCCTCTTGAAATCGGCGGTCGGCTTACCGCGCTCGTACCCCTGGCTCCAGGAGTGACCGTCCCTGGAGATCTCCAGCTGCAGCCGCTCCGAGAGCGCGTTGACGACAGAGACGCCGACGCCGTGCAGGCCGCCTGAGACCTTGTAACCGCCGCCGTCGCCGAACTTGCCGCCGGCGTGCAGCGTCGTCAGCACCACCTCGGCTGCTGGGCGCTTTTCCTTCGCGTGCTCGTCAACCGGGATCCCGCGGCCGTTGTCGGTGACGGTGCAGCTGTTGTCCGGGTGCAGGATGACCTCGACCGCGTCGCAGTAGCCGGCGATCGCCTCGTCCACCGAGTTGTCGACGACCTCGTAGACGAGGTGGTGGAGGCCGCGGAGACCGGTGGAGCCGATGTACATGCCGGGGCGCTTGCGAACCGCCTCCAGACCTTCGAGGACGGTGATGTCGGTGGCATCGTAGGAGCCTCCGCCGCCCTTCGGCCGGGACTTCTTCGCAGCAGCCTTGGTCTTCTTCTCAGGCAATTGTTCCCTTCTGGATATCCACAGAAAGCCCCGACCTCCTGGCACGTCCCGAAGGGGTGCGTGGCACAGGGTCGGGGCGGTCGATCAAGTTGACATAAAGGATACCAGCCACGGTCCCCGGAAATCCCGCTCCCTGCAGCGAAAAACCCTGCAAATCACGCGAAAACGTAACCTCTTGCTCCAGACCTTCCGCAGGCGGCTCGAAGGCCTCCGAAACGGTCCACGAGAAAGCCCGCCTGCGGAGACGATTCGATTTACTTGCTGGTCGGCCAGCCAGGGGTCGTTTCGAACTTCAGTGACCGTGGCGCCGCCTCGCCCAGCCGTTCGCGCAGCCTCTCCAGCAGCTGCGGGCCCATCATCTCCAGCTCCTGGGCCCAGACAGCGCTCTCGCAGCGGACGACGAGCGTGCCGCCACGCTCGGAGACCGGCTCGGCCGCTGCCGCAACGGCCGGACCCACGACCTCGGCCCAGAGCGCCTGGGTCGCGGCGAGGCCGGTCTGTGGCGCGGCGCGATCGCGGGCCAGGCGGATCGCCTTGGCGACCGAGCGCGGGGCGAGCCTGCCCATCAGGCGGCCACGACCTGCGGGCGTCGGCGAGCCGTCGGCATCCAGATCGCCGTCGCGGCGAGCCGGGAGGGGACGGAGCTCTCCTCGGTGGCGGTGATCAGCGCCTGACCGCCGTTCTCGAGCCGAGCGGAGAGCCGTTCTCGGCGTGCATGGTCGAGCTCGCTCATCACATCGTCGAGGAGCATCAGCGGTGGCGCGCCGCGGGAGCGAAGCAGAGACTCCCGCTCTGCGAAAAGCAGGGCCAGCAATGCCAGGCGCTGCTGGCCCTGCGAGCCGTAGCGGCGCAGCGAGCGGCCGTCGAGGCTGATCCGCACCTCATCCAGGTGGGGTCCCCACGAGGCACGGCCGAGCCGGAGGTCGGCCTCGCGCCGCTCCTCCAGGCCCGCGCGCAGCTGCTTGGTGTCGCCCTCGGCGCGAGGCGCATAGGCGATCGTGGCTGGAGAGTCGAAGCCAAGCTCAGCTCCCGCCTCGCTGAAATGCGGCGCCAGCTCGGCGACTGCCTCCGCGCGCGCCGCGATCAGCGGCATCGCGGCCTCGGCCAGGGCAGCGTCCCAGGGCTCCAGGTCGGCCTCGGCTGCGCTGCCGGCAGCCACTCGGTGAAGCAGCGCGTTGCGTTGGGCCAGGGCCTGCCCGTAGCGCTGACGCAACCCGGCCCGCGAGGGCCAGCGGGTGGCGGCGAAGAGGTCGAGGTGTGCGCGGCGCTCTGCCGGAGGGCCCTTGACCAGGGCCAGCCGGTCGGGGGAGAAGACCGCGACGGGCGGACGGTTGCGGGCGGCGGTGGCGGGGTCCACGGCGCTGCCGTCGAGCAGGTGGCGGCGGCCCTCGGCCCGGCTGACCGAAGCGAGGAAGCGCCGCTCCGTGCCGTCGTCGTCGCGCACCAGGGCCTCGGCGCGGGCGATCGACTCGGAGAAGGGGATCAGCTCACGGCGATCCGAGGTTCGAAACGAGCGCCCGGTGAGCGCGAAGTAGAGCGCCTCGAGAAGGTTCGTCTTGCCTGAGCCGTTCTCGCCGAGCACGGCGGTGACGCCATCGGGGAGGGTCACCTCGACTCCGTCGAGGGTCCTCAGCGGGCGGGCGATCACGGCGGCGAGGACCATGGCAGCTCAGACGTTGAGCCGAATCGGCATCACCAGGTAGCGGAAGTCGTCGTTGTCGACCGGCTGCAGCAGCCCCGGACGAAGCGGGGAGATCAGCCGCAGCAGGACCTCATCGCCCTCGACGCTGTCGATGCCGTCCTTGAGGAACTCCGGGTTGAAGCCGATCTCCAACGGCTCGCCCTCGAAGGCCGCGGGCATCGACTCGCTGGCGTCCCCGACCTCCGGCGTCTCGGCCGCGATCGTCAGCTCGCCGGGGGAGAGCGACAGCTTCAGCGGAGCGTTGCGTTGCGCGAGCTGGCTGATCCGCTTGGTCACGTCGAGGAAATCGGCTCGCGGCAGCCGCACGTCATGCTCGTAGGACTCCGGGAGGAGCTGCTTGTAGTTGGGGAACTGACCCTCGATGAGGCGCGTGTTGAGGGTGACGCCGCCGGCCCGGAAGACTGCCTGGTTCTGGAGCAGCGAGACCTCGGCGCTCTCCTCGGAGCCGGCCGAAAGGATCCGCCCCAACTCCCGCAGCGCCCGGGCCGGGATATTCGCCTCCAGGTCACCGCCGATCCCGCCCTCGACCTCGGTGCGGCGAAAGCTGAGCCGGTAGGAATCGGTCGCCACCATCGTCATCTCGCTGCCCGACGCGGTGACGAAGACGCCCGTCAGCACCGGGCGCATGTCGTCACGAGATGCTGCCCGCGCCACCACCTCGACGGTCTCGGTGAGGACCGTTGCCGGGATCCGCAGCGGCTCGCCCTCCGCATTGGGAAAGCGGGGGAAGTCCTCCGCCGGAAGCGTCCGAAGATGGAAACGCGACCCGGCGGCGGTGATCTCCACGTCGCGCTCCGCGCTCCGCGGCTCGATCTCGACCGTATCCCCGGCGAGCGAGCGAGCGACCTCGGAGAGGAGACGACCCGGCAGCAGGAACTCGCCTTCGCCCTCCACCTCGGCCTCGAGTGCCGTTTCGATTCCCATCTCCATGTCGGTGGCTCGCAAGCGGACCTCCCCGGCGGAAGCGCTGACGTGAACTCCGCTCAGCGCCTGGGTCGCAGCGCGGTTGGAGGCGACCCTCGAGACGGCCGAGAGCTTGTCGACGAGTTCCTGGCGTTTCGTTGAGAGCTTCAAATCACCGATGCCTTATTGAGTTGGGTTAGGGCCTGTGGATACTGCTCCTGCGGCCCGGAATACCGCGCTACAGAGCCGCTTCGCGGCTGTGGATGCGCTGTGGGCCGCAACGGCGGATTCTTGCACTCCCGACGGCTGTCAATCCTCAGCCATCCCGGTTGTGGATGGCTGTGCGCAGGGTCTCGAGCCTGCGGCGCAGGTCGGGATCCTCGGCCGCCGCCGCCTCGACCCGGCGGATCGAGTTGAGCACGGTGGTGTGGTCGCGGCCTCCGTAGAGCCGCCCGATCTGCGGCAGGGAGAGCTCCGTCGCTTCGCGGGTGAGGTAGATGGCGACCTGTCGGGCACGCAACGGCGTTGCAGCGCGGGCAGTCCCGACCAGCTCGGCTCGGGAGACGCCGAAGGATTCGGCGACCCGGGACTGGATCTCCTCCGGCGCCGGGTGGAGGCGGGGAGGCGAGGAGCTGGGGATCACCTCGGCGACGAGCTCGCGGCTGAGCGGGCGGGCCATCAGCGAGGCGTGGGCGATCGCCCTGGTCAGGGCGCCGTGGAGCTGGCGGACGTTGGAGTCGATCCGCTCCGCAAGCTCGGCAAGGGCGTCGCGGTCGGAGATCTCGACTCCCGATTCACGTACCAGGCGACGGAGGACGGCGAGGCGCATGGCGAGGTTCGGCGCTCCGACCTCAACGGTCAGGCCCCACTCGAAGCGGTCACGCAGGCGCCGGGCGAGCTCGGAGAGGTCGGCGGGGATGCGGTCGGCGGAGAGGACCAGTTGGCTGCCGGACTCATAGAGCGCGTTGAAGGTGTGGAAGAACTCCTCCTCCGTGTGGCGCTTGCCCTCGAGGAACTGGACGTCGTCGACGAGGAGGACGTCGAGGTCGCGGTAGCGGCGCTTGAACGCCTCGCTCCCGGCGCTCTGAAGCGACGCGACGAACTCGTTCATGAAGCTCTCGGCGGTCGTGTAGCGGACGTTCAACTCCGGCGCGTGGTCGGTCAGGTAGTTGGCTATCGCGGTGAGCAGGTGTGTCTTCCCCAGTCCGGGCGGTCCGTGCAGGAAGAGGGGGTTGTAGGCCTCACTGGGTGCTTCTGCGACGGCCAGCGCAGCGGCGTGGGCAAGGCGGTTGCCGTCGCCGATCACGAAGCGCTCGAATACGTACTGTGGGTTGGGAGTTTGGTCGCGGCTACCCGCAGCCTGGTCGCCGCCGGCCTCAGGCGGGGAAGAGGAGAAGCTGATCGAGGTCAGGTCGGCCTGAGTCTCGGCCAGGGCAGCGGTGATCAGGCTTCCGTAGCGCCGCTCGGCCCAGGTCAGGATTCCGTCGGGCGCCGTGAGCTGCAGGGTCTGCCCGCGAACCCCAAACGGCCGAAGCGGCTCCAGCCAGATGCGAAATGTGGACTCGGGCACGGAGGCGCGCAGCCGGGTTCGGACCTCTGACCAGAGAGCCTCCAGATCCGCCTCGAACCCCGTCGCCGACCGGCTGCCGGGACTCGGTGGATCCGGGACTTCCTGCACGCGCGATGCCCTTCCGTCGAGTTGGCTCGTTCGCTCGCTGATGGGCGCGTAAGGCGCTGCATCACCGAGGCGCGCCGACCATAGCGCCGGGGTGTCGGTGCCCGATCCGGGCTTCCGCAAATGCCGAAGAAAAGATTGAAAGGGCGCCTCGAGGTTGACGCGACGCCGCCTCGACGCGTCCGTATACTGCCGCGACACCGACCGATGAAGCGCACCTACCAGCCCAAGAAGCGCAAGCGAGCCCGGACCCACGGGTTCCGCGCCCGCATGCGTACCCGCGGCGGTCGGGCGATCATCAAGCGCCGCCGCCGCAAGGGCCGCAAGCGCCTCGCCGCGTAACGATGGCAGAGGGTGACGCCGGGGCGCGGAAGCGTCGGCGCCTGTCACGGAGCGGGGACTTCGACCGCGTCTACCGGGAGGGGAGCTCTCATGCGACGCGCTACCTGGTGCTCTACAGCTTCCCCCGCGGCGAGGGCGGGGACGGCGAGCCCCGGCTCGGCGTCTCGGTCAGCCGCAAGGTCGGCGGAGCGGTCGAGCGCAACCGGGTCAAACGCGCCCTGCGTGAGGCGTTCTGGGGCCTGGCGGAGGAGCTGCCGGCCGAACACGACTTCGTCCTCGTCGCCCGCCCAGAGATCGGCGCGCGGGTCGAGGACGGCGGGCCCGGAGCGGTGCGGGAGTGCATCCAGGAGGCGCTGAGCGGGGTGTCCCCCGCCGGGGAGCGTTCGACGTGAAACAACTCGCGCTGATCCCGATCCGCGCCTACCAGCGCTGGGTCTCGCCGGCAATGCCACGCCGCTGCCGCTACGAGCCGACCTGCTCCGCCTACGCGGTGGACTCGATCCGCCGCTTCGGCGTCGTTCGCGGCCTCCTGCTCGCCGGCTGGCGCCTGCTGCGCTGCAATCCCTTCAGCCGCGGCGGCTTCGACCCCGTCCCCTCGAGGTTCACTCTGCGAACGGGCCCGGTCGACCCGGCGGTCCACCATGGCGAGCTGGGAGCGAGATGACGCCGCTGATCGCCAACATCCTGCAGCCGCTGATCGACGTCGCGAACTCGGTTCTGCAGTTCTTCCACGACGACGTCGGGCTGAGCTGGGGCGGCGCGATCATCGCGCTGACGGTCGTCACCAGGGCGTTGTTGATCCCGCTCACCTACAAGCAGCTAGTGGGGATGCGGGCGATGCAGGCGCTCCAGCCCCAGATCAAGGAGCTTCAGGCGAAGTACAAGAACGACCGCCAGCGCATGCAGCAGGAGATGATGAAGTTCTACCAGGAGAACAACGTCAACCCGTTCGCCTCCTGCATCCCGCTGATCGCGCAGCTCCCCGTCTTCATCACCCTCTTCTACACCCTCCGCCACGAGCTCCCGGCGGACATCGGATGCTCGGCCGGGCACTGCGGCGACCAGGCCTCCTTCCTGTTCATCCCTGACCTCACCGCCGCAGCGACCGGGTGGGTGCTCGGCGTACTCCTCGTCCTCTATGTCGGCACCCAGCTGATCTCCGGCCTGGTGATGTCGGTCACCGCCGACAAGAACCAGAAACGGATGATGATGGTCCTGCCGTTCGTCTTCGTCCCCTTCATCATCAGCTTCCCGGCCGGCCTCGTCCTCTACTGGATCACCACCAACGTCTGGACGATCGGCCAGCAGTACGTGATCCAGAGGGTGGTCCCCGCCCCGACGGTCCCCACCGGCGCGGCAGCGGCTGTGGCCAAGGCACCACCGCCTCCACCGAAGAAGAAGAAGAAACGCCGCTGACGCGAAGTTGCCGGCGGGCGGGTCCTGTCACGGGATGGGACCCACCATTGCCTGCGCTCCACGGCGGGTGCTCGGCAATGGGTCCTCCCATCCCGTGCCACCCGCCCGAGACAGGTCCAGATTCAGCGGAGCAGGGTTCCGCGCCCGGGCTTCCTCCCAGCGTTTAGGGTTCGGGCGTGGCGGAGAATGCCGACTGGCCGGAGGAGCCTGGCGAGCGAGTTCGGTTGCTCGTCGAGCGCGTCCTCGACGAGCTCGATCTCGACGGGGAGGTCGAAATCAGCGAGGACGAGGGCACGATCGTGGCCTCGGTGGAGGGCGCCGACGACTACGGTCTGCTGATCGGCCGCCGCGGCCAGACGATCGACGCCCTGCAGCTTCTCTGCTACCAGGCGGCGTTCCTGGGGATGAAGGAGCGCAAGCGGGTGATCGTCGACGCCGCGGGATACCGTGAGCGCCGCCGCGAGACCCTGATCGCCCGCGCCGACCGCGCCGCCGAGCAAGCGGAGTCGAGCGGCCGCCCGATGGAGATGGATCCGATGAGCTCCCAGGAGCGCCGCGTCGTCCACGAGCACCTGAAGGAGCGGGCGGGGATCGAGACATACAGCGAGGGAGACGAGCCCAACCGCTGCGTGATGGTGGCTCCGCTCCTCCCCGGGTGAGCCCGGACCTCCTCGGGCCGGCGGGCCGCGAAGCGATCGGGCGGGCGCTCGAGCTGCTGGCGGCGGAGCCGGCCTCTGTCAGCTCGGTGACCGATCCGGATCGGGCCTGGGAGGTGCACGTCGCCGACAGCCTGGCGGGGCTCGAGGTGGAGGAGCTGGCAGGTGCCGGGCGGATAGCCGACATCGGCTCTGGGGCAGGGTTTCCGGGGATCGTCCTCGCCGCCGCCCTGAGCTCCTCGCGGGTCGATTTGATCGAGTCGGTCGAGCGCAAATGCCGGTTCATGCGCCGCGCTGTGGCGGCGGCCGGGATCGCCAACGCCGAGGTGCTCTGCCGCCGCTCGGAGGAGCTGGCGGCTGCCGAGGAGCGGGAGGCCTACGACGCCGTCACGGCCCGCGCCGTCGGGCGGCTCTCCACCCTGGCCGAGCTGGCCTCGCCCCTGCTGCGGGAGGGCGGCGTGCTGGTCGCCTGGAAGGGCCGGCGCGATCCCGAGGAGGAGGCCGAGCTGGCCCGGGCGGCGGAGTCTCTCGCGATGCGCGCCGAGGCGGTGATCGCGGTCACTCCCTTCGCCGCCAGCCGCCACCGGCACCTTCACGTCCTGCGCAAG
This sequence comes from uncultured Actinomycetes bacterium, assembly GCA_963725315.1. GTDB lineage: Bacteria > Actinomycetota > Thermoleophilia > Solirubrobacterales > 70-9 > JBBRHQ01. The sequence continues at coordinate 96,074 of CAVRYA010000002.1, forward strand.
GCCGGCCCGACGCCCGCGACCCTGCCGCGGCGCCCGGGCATGGCCAAGAAGCGCCCCGCGGGGGCCTCCGGCGCACGCCGACGCGCTGACTAAGCTGGCGCGGGATGGCTTGCGACGGCGGCGAGGGCCGCGGATAGAGATGGGGGCGGTCTACGCGATAGCCAACCAGAAGGGCGGGGTCGGCAAGACGACGACCGCCGTCAACATCGCCGCCTGCGTCGCCGCCACCGGGCAGCAGACGCTGATCGTCGACCTCGACCCGCAGTGCAACGCGACGGTGGCGCTGGGCGGGGACAGGGAGGGAAAGCCCTCCTCGTATGACTGCCTGGTCGGTGAGGTCTCGGTTGCGGAGGCGGCCCGACCGGCGGGCCCCGACAACCTCTGGCTGGTCCCCGCCTCCAGGGACCTCGCCGGCGCCTCGGTCGAGCTGCCGCGTATCGAGGGCTCCGAGAGCCGGCTGCGGGGCCGGCTGGGGCCGGTCAGGGATCGCTTCGCCTACACGCTGCTCGACTGCCCGCCGTCGCTCGGCCCGATCACCGTCAACGCGCTCGCCGCCGCGGACCGGGTGATCGTCCCGGTTCAGGCCGAGTACCTGGCGCTCGAGGGCCTGGTCCAGTTCCTCGACACGCTGGCGCTGATCAGGCGTGAGCTGAACCCGGCGCTGGAGCTGTCGGGTCTGCTGATCACCATGCACGATGAGCGCACCCGCCTCGCCCACGACGTCGAGCGCGAGCTGCGCGACCACTTCCCCGAACTCGTCTTCCGAACCGTGATCCCGAGAAGCGTCAAGCTCGCCGAATCGCCCAGCTACGGCTCGCCGGTGATCGAGCACGCCCCCCGCTCGCGCGGCTCCAGCGCCTACCGCGAGCTGGCCAAGGAGGTGGCGGAGCGTGGCTGAGCGGCGCGGCATCGGCCGAGGGCTGGCGGCGATCCTCCCCGAGCCCGTCGCCGAGGAATCGGAGCTGCGCGAGCTGCCGGTCTCGCTGATCAAGCCCAACCCGAGCCAGCCGCGGACCAAGTTCGACCCCGACGCCCTGGCAGGCTTGGCCTCCTCGATCGAGGTCAGCGGCGTCGTGCAGCCGCTGCTTGTTCGCCCCCTCCCTGACGGCAGCTATGAGCTGATCGCCGGCGAGCGCCGCTGGCGGGCCGCCCAGCAGGCCGGGCTCGAGCGGGTGCCGGCGGTCGTCCGCGACTCCGGCGAGGCCGAGCGCCTGCAGACGGCGCTGATCGAGAACATGGTCCGTGAGGACCTCAACCCGGTCGAGGAGGCGCGCGCCTGCGCCGCCCTGGTCGAGGACCTAGGGCTCTCCAAGGAGGATCTGGCCCGCCGGGTGGGGCGCAGCCGGCCGGCCGTCTCCAACCTGATCCGCCTCCTCGACCTGCCCGACGAGGCACTCGCCCTGCTCGAGTCCGGCGAGCTCAGCGAGGGCCACGGCCGCGCCGTGCTCTCGGTCCGCGGCAACGACCTCCGCCGCCGCCTGGCGCGCTCCGCCGCCAGCCATGGCTGGTCGGTGCGCGAGACCGAGAGGAGGGCCAAGCTGGCTGGCCAGCCAAAGACCCGGGGAGGGGGATCGGTCCGGGTCAGCGCCGAGGAGGCGGCGGCGATGGGGGAGGCCGCGGAGAGGCTCGAATCGGCCCTCGGTCACGAGGTCAAGCTGCGCCGGCGCTCGGGCGAGATCGTCGCCGAGATCCACTTCGACGAGCTTGATGAGGTCGAGGCGATGAGCCGCTCGATCAGCCGCCGCCGCGCCGCCTGACGACCCCTTCGCCGCCCGCCGAGCCCTCGCTATCATCGCCCTGCTGCGGGGCGATTAGCTCAGTCGGTCAGAGCGCTTCTCTGATAAGGAAGAGGTCCCTGGTTCGAGTCCAGGATCGCCCACTCTCACCCGGGCGCCGTCCCCGAGCCCCAGAAGAACGGCCCGGAGGTGGCGTGAACGCTGACTCGCCAGCCGAGCTCGCGGAGCCGCTCCTGGAGCCCGCCGGGGGTGTGCGGCACCTTGACCGCCCGATGGCTTGTTCCGTCGCGAAGCCGCCGGCGGATCACGGAGGACGCCTCGCCCTCGATCAGCTCGTCGGGCGTCCTGTATGCGTCGTCGACGAAGAAGACCCGGCCGCCGGGCTTGAGGCAATCGGCGACAAGCTCCCAGAAGGTCTCGAATCGCTCCAGCGGGACGTGCGAGAGCCAAAAGCCGAAGAAGACCACGTCGAAGCGCCGATCCGGCCGCCAGGCGAAGATGTCTGCCTCGACGAAGCTGACGCCCTCCCCGACCTGGCTCGAAGCGATCTCCAGCATCTCAGGCGAGGCATCGACGGCGAGGACACTCTCGGCGTGCCGCTGCAACTGCGTGGTCCACATCCCGGGACCGCAGGCGAGCTCGAGCACATCGCCGCTCGCTCCGAACGCGTCCAGCGCCGCCTCCAGCTCCTCTCCCCCCGGCAGGTCCAGGGCCCCCTCTCCGTACTCGGGCGCCAGCGCTCGGTAGTAGGCGACCTGCTGGGAGAGCAGGTTCTGGATCTCTTCGGGGGAACGGTCCATCCGTCCCCCCGAAGGACAGCACAAACGGCGCCGGCGACTTCAGGAGCAGCCGGGCACACTACATTCCCTAGCCCAGCAGCTTTGCCTTCTGCGCAGCGAATTCGTCGTCGGTGAGCAGGCCCTGCGAGTGAAGATCAGCGAGCTGCTTGATCTGCTCCACGGTGTCCTGAACCCCCGCGGCAGCCGGCGCCTCCGGGGCGTTCATGCCGACGAAAGTTTCCGCGACATCACCGAAGTGCTGGCGCATCGTCGCCCGTCCCTGGTCGTCGGAGACGGTCGCGTACGCCCACAGGCTTGGGTCCTGTGCGTCGTACCAGACGGGGTAGCGATCGCCCTGACGGGGGATCTCGACCCTCGAGACCGTGGTCGTCTTCTCGACGTCGAATGCCGACCCGCCGTCAATCGGCTCAACCCGGAACGTCATCTTCACCCTCGGGTTGTCGTTGATCGTCGTCCCGGTGTCCTGCACCCCGACCACAGTGCCGGCCCCTTTGGAGCCGGTCGCGAACAGCTCCTCGGCCTTTTTCCTCTTGCTCGTGAATATCCCCATGGAGCGAGCCTAACGGCCCCGTCGGGCGGCAGCGGCCGGCTCGGCGAACATTCGATCCCCAACCTGGCGCGGCGTGAGCAAGGGCTCCGCCGAGCCGCCTACCTCAGCTTCCAGCTGAGGATGTCGGCCGCCATGTAGGCGCCCCCGGTGGCAGCGGTGAACCCGGCTCGGGCGCTCTGGCCGTGGAGGATGTCCGCGAGCTTCCTGCGGAACTTGATCAGGGGCCGCCTCGGCTTGCGCTTGCTGTCGCTGACGTAGACCCGGAGGGTCTTCTTGCGGGCGCTGTAGGTGATCCAGACCCAGCGGGTGCCGCCGTAGAGGTCGAAGCTGGGGGTCGCCTTGGCGAGGTGCGCCCCGGTGTTCCCGTCCTTGGTCACCGCGACGTGGTTGTCGTCGGGGTCGTGCGCCTCTGGGTTGAGGAATTTGTCGAACTCGATCGCGATGCTGGGCGCGAGGCCGGAGTAGCCGAGGCCGCCCGCTCCGAACCCGAGCGCCTTGCGCCCACGGGTGGTGAGGACGAAGGCCATCCCGTCCCCGGGGACGATGGCGTCGTGCAGCGAGAACCGGAAGCTGGTCGCAAACGACTTGGCGGGATTGATGACCTTGCGGTTGGTGAAGGCGCTGCCGGTCATGCTTGCCGCGGCCGGCGTGAGGCGAAGCCGCTTGCCGGCCTTCGCGGCGTCGCCGTTGAGGCTGAGCCCGGCGGTGCGGGAGAAGTTGGGGAAGTTGACGGGGACCTTGGCGGCCGCGACCTGGCAGAGCAGCGCGCCGAGCGCGATCAGGACCACGGCAACGCCGATCCCGCGCCCCGCTCGTCCCGCCCAACCCCCCTGTGGATCCCTGCCCACGGGTGAAAGTGTCCCCGGCGCGGGACCCGATGTCAAGCGGCCAGGCGCGGCTATCGTCGACCCCGCCCCGGCGTGCGCAGGGTGGCGACCCTCGCCGCCTGCCCGCGAAATCCCCCGGGAGGGGTGAGCTTGACGGAGATTCGAGCCTTGAGCCTCCCTGCCTCCTCCAGCGCCTCTGAAGCCTGCCGCGAGAGGCGGACCTTGACTCGGCGGGTCGCATCGGGAGCAACCGAGAGGGAGACCTTGCCCAAGCGCCTAGCTCTGCGCGAGGCCGGCCCCCGCTCGACCACGCCGGACCCCACGCACCTGCTCCCTCCCGGCGGACAGGTGGCGTCGATCCCGGTGAGGACGATCAGCCTCCCGTGGCGCGCCCGGCGAACCCTGACCTTGCGCTTGATCCTCACCCTGGCCCGCCGGCAGCGGTCGCCCAGGGGCCCTGCCCTGTGGAGCGCGGCTGCGTCCGCTGCGCTCAGAGTTCCGTCGTAGAGACGGATCCGTGCCACGGCTCCGGCCGAGTCCTCTCCGGTCGCCCCGCCGCTGTCGTTGTCCTTGAAGAATCTCATCAGGGTCGCCTGGGTCGAAAGGCTGCTCGCGACGCTGAACTGCCGGATTCCGTTGACGTAGGCCGCGGTCTGCCCCCCGGTGTAATAGCTGAGCGCCACCTCCGCAAAGGCGTTGTCGAAGAGCGCCGGAGCGGGGCCGAGGAGGTCGGGGGAGGGCAGGCTGTTGTCGTAGAAGTCGAGCTTCCCGTCGAGGCTATAGAGCCCGCTGTCCGTCGCAAATGCGCCGCCGATCCCGGGGGCGAAGATCCGCTTGTAATCCGAGTTGTCGGCGAGCCGGAAGATCAGGTCGAGCGAATAGTGGTTGGTCGCGACCAGCGGCCCGGTCCCCAACTGCACGCCGCTTCCCTTTGGAAATGTGAGGACCCGGGCCGGGTGGCACCCGACCGTCTCGGTGGAGAACGCGTTGCCCGCACCGGCGTCGGCGATCGCCGGGCCGCCGGCCACCGAGGATTCGCGGGAGTCCTGGAACCTGTAGTCGCCTGTCAGGGTCGGCAGCTTCGCGAGGGCCTGCCCGGGCATAGCCGCAGAGCCAGCGACGATCAGCGCAGCCACGAGCGTGGACGCGAGCAGTGTCCCCCTCCGCAACACCGGGCCAAGGTTACCGGAGCGTATCCGGCTCTCTGAGCGCACCTATAATCGGTTCTCGTCCCCGCCCGGAGAGCTCCCCTTGCAGCAGATGCAGATCTACGGTGTCAGCTTCGACATGGTCGGCAAGCAGCCGATCGTGCTGCTGAAGACCGTCGACGGCAACAAGTTCCTGCCGATCTGGATCGGGCACCCGGAGGCGGCGGCGATCCTGATGAAGCTGCAGGGGGCCTCGACGCCGCGGCCGATGACGCACGACCTGCTCTCCGACCTGCTCGACCAGCTCGACGCGAAGTGCGAGCGGGTCTCGGTGACCGAGCTTCGCGACAACACCTTCTTCGCCTCGATCACGATCTCGGTCAACGGCTCCGAGATGGACATCGACTCCCGTCCCTCGGACGCTCTCGCCCTGGCGGTGCGGGTCTCTGCTCCGATCTTCGCCGCGGAGGACGTGATCGAGGAGTCGGCGATCGAGTTCGAGCACGAGGTCGAGGACACCGAGGAGGTGGTGGAGAAGTTCAAGGACTTCCTCGACGAGGTCTCGCCCGAGGACTTCGCCCAGGGCGAGGAGTAGCCGGCCTCAGCGCCCGGCCGCGAGGGCGCCGCGCTCGAGCGCCAGCCCGAGGATCCTCTCGACCAGCGTCTCGAAGCCGATCCCGGCCGCCTCCGCCGCCTGCGGCAGCAGGCTGGTGTCGGTGAGGCCCGGGATCGCGTTCACCTCGAGCACCTCGGGACCCTCCCCGCCGAGCATCAGGTCGACCCGCGAGAACCCCGAGCAGCCGAGCGCCTCGTAGGCCCTCGCCGCCGCCTCGGTCACGGATCTCGCCTCCGCCTCCGTGAGCTTCGCGGGGCAGACGAAGGAGGTGCGGCCGATCTCGTAGCGCGCCTCGAAGTCGTAGGCGTCGCTCTCCCGCGGGATCGCCTCGACGATCGGCAGCGGCTCGGCGCCGAGCACCCCGACCGCCAGCTCCCGGCCTTCGACGAATCGCTCGATCACCACCCGGTCGCCGTAGCTGAAGGCGGCGACCAGCGCGGCGGGCAGCTCGTCCACCTCTGAGGCGAACTTGACCCCCAGCGAGGACCCTTGGCTGGCGGGCTTGACGACGAGCGGGAAGCCGAGCCGAGCGGAGATCTCTCCGAGCGCGTCGGCCGCACCGAGCTGGCCGAAGGCGGTCTCGTTGAAAGCGAACCAGTCCGGCGTCGGAATCCCCGCCTCGCGGAGGATGTGCTTGGAGGCGACCTTGTCCATGCAGCGGGCGCAGGCGGCGACCCCGGGCCCGGTGTAGGGGATGCCGAGGATCTCCAGCAGCTCCTGCACGGTCCCGTCCTCGCCGCCGGGCCCGTGCATGGCGACGAAGGCGGCCTCGGGTCGCTCCGCCGAGAGGCGCTCGACCAGGTCGGAGCCGACGTCGATCTCTGAGACCTCGTGCCCGAGCCGCTCAAGCGCGTCTACGACCCGGGCAGCCGAGCGCAGCGAGACCCCCCGCTCGAGCGACCGCCCTCCTTTCAGCACCGCAATCCTCACCCGGCGCCCTCGCCGGTGCGGGGAAACGGCAAGACGTCGGCTTCAGGCTCCTCGGAATGACTGCCCGGCATCTCCTCCGCTTCGCGTCCGGGGATGCCGGGGGCGCTGGCACTTCCCGCTTGAGGAAGCTGGTGCTCGCCGGTGAGGGTCTCGTACAGCTCGACTTGCTCGCTGACCACGGCGCCGATGCGGCGGATCCCCTCGCGGATCTCCTCTTCGCCGACGCCGGAGAAGTTGAGCCGCATCGAGCTGGTCCCGTGGCCCTCCTCGACATAGGCGGCCTGGCCCGGGACGAAGGCGACGTTCTCACCGAGCGCCTTGGCCAGCAGGTCCCCGGTGTCGATGTAGCCGGGCAGGGTCGCCCAGATGAACAGCCCCCCGGCTGGCTCGGTCCAGCTCGCCTGAGGTGGGAAGTGGCGCTCCAGCGAGGAGATCATCGCGTCGCGCCGCTCGCGGTAGATCCCGACCAAGCTGGCGACGTACTCCAGCCAGCCCTCCTCGGCGAAGTACTCGCGGACGAAGTATTGGGTCAGGGTCGAGGAACAGAGGTCGGCGGCCTGCTTGCCGAGCACGAGCTTCTCCATCACCGGGGGAGGGGCGACGGCCCAGCCGAGCCGGATCCCAGGGGAGAGGATCTTCGAGAAGGTGCCGACGTAGACGACGTAGTCGCCGCCGTCGAGCTGATAGAGCGGCGGCAGCGGGTCACCCTCGTAGCGCAGCAGGCCGTAGGGGTTGTCCTCGAGCACGAGCAGCTCGTGCTCCCGGGCCAGCTCGACCAATCGCCGGCGGCGCTCGAGCGAGAGCGTCACCCCGGAGGGGTTCTGGAAGCTCGGCACCGAGTAGATGAACTTCGGCCGGCGCCCTGCGGCGGCGAGGTCGCCGAGCACCGTTTCCAGGATGTCCATCCGCATCCCCTCGCCGTCGCACTCGACCTGGATCACGTCGGCCTCGTAGCTGCAGAAGACGGGGACCGCGCCCGGGTAGGTCGGTGCCTCGCAGATCACCGGGTCGCCCGGGTCGACCAGGGTCTTGCAGAGCAGGTCGATCGCCTGCTGTCCGCCGGTGGTGACGATCACGTCCTCGGGCTCGGCGAGCATCCCCTCGGCGTCCATCACCGCCGCGATGCACTCCTTCGTCTCCTCGAAGCCTTCGGTCGGCCCGTACTGGAGCGCCTCGGCGGCGGACTCCTGGGCGATCCGGGTCATCTGGGCGGCGAAGCTCTGAGGGGGGAAGGTCGAGGTGTCGGGCAGCCCCCCGGCGAGCGAGATCACCTCCGGGCGAGCGGTGATCGCCATCAGGTCGCGCATCGCCGAGGAGCGCATCACCCTGGTCCGCGCCGAGAACAGGCGCGCGTAGCGCTCGAGGTCACGGGCGCTCGTGTGGGCCCGGCGCCTGTGGGGTGGCCCGTCCATCGGCCTAGGCTAGTTTGTCGGTCGGCATGGATTCCATCTTCGCCATCTGCCAGGCGCTCGGCATCGGCATCGCTGTCGGCGCCCTCTGCGGGGCGCCCGGCCTCAGCGGCGGCGCGGGGCGAGGGCTGATCGTCCTGGCCGCGGTCCTCGGAGCGCTCGCCGGGGCGGTCTCGGCCTCCAGCGACGACGTATCGGCGGTCGGCGGCGCGATCGCCGGTGCCGCCGGCGCACTGCTGGCCTGCGTCGTCGCCGCCGACGTCGTCGCCGGCGCCGGCCGGCGGGGCGGAGGAGGAGCGGGAGGGATCGCCCTGATCGTCGTACTCGCCGCGATCCTCGTCGCCGGTCTCTCGATCCTCTTCGGCCCACTGGCTCTGATTGCGCTGATCGGCCTGCTGTGGCTCGGCGCCGGCCGCCGCCGGCGCTCGCAGCGCAAGTACGAGGGCCTGCGCGTCCTGCGGTGAGCTGCAGGCCCGGACGCTGCTGGTGATGCAAAAGAAGCTGGTCCTCTCATACATCGACTCGCTGCGCACCGACATGCTCGAGCTGGCGATCGGCAACGGTCAGGCTCCGACCCTGGCCAAGCTGGTCGACCGCGGCGTACTGATCGAGGACTGCGTCTCGAGCTTCCCCTCGGTGACCCCGGTCGCTTCGGCCGAGATGGTCACCGGAGTCGGCGCCGATCGCCACTGGATCAGCGGCATGAACTGGTACCACCGGCTCGAGCGCCGCTACGTCGAGTACGGGTCCTCCTTCGAAGCGACCCGCGCCTTCGGCATCTTCCGCTCGCTCTATGACCTCGTCTACAACATGAACCTCGCCCACCTGAGTCCCGACGTGGAGACCCTGTTCGAGTCGCTCGACGACGCCGGGCTGAGGACCGCCAGCACCCCCTTCCTGATCTACCGCGGCCGCCATCGTCACCAGGTCTCCCTCGACGGACTGCTGCGCCGCGCGGTCGACGCCACCCGCCTGAAGTTCCGCCATCACACCTGGGGCCCGGCGGAGCTCTTCTACGGCGAGCTCTACGCCAGCCGCCCGGTACCCTGCAAACCCAGCTCGATCCCCGGCACCCGGGACGGCTACTCGGCCTGCTGCGCGGCGGAGCTCGCCGCCGCCGGCCTCTACGACTTCCTGCTCTTCTCCCTGCCCGACAACGACAACTACTCTCACCGGCACGGCCCGGGGGCCAGCCTCGAGTCGATCGGCAAGGCCGACCACTGTTTCGGCAAACTTGTCGAGGCATCCGGCGGAATGGACGGGTTCCTCGCCGACAACGCCCTGATCCTGATGGCCGATCACGCCCATACCGCCGTTCACGCCGAGCTGCCCCTCGCCGACGCTCTCGGCCGGCGCTGGACCGTGCTGCAGCCCTCCGAGGACCGCCCCGAGGAGGCGGACCTCGCGGTCAGCCCGACCTCCCGGGCCGCCCACGTCTACCTGCTCGACCCGGACCACCATCGCGCCCAGCACCATGCCGTCCGATCCGAGCTGGCGGGGCTCGAGGGAGTGGACCTGGTCTGCTGGCTGGCCGACCCCGACGGCGCGCCGCTGGAGCGCCCCGACCCCGGGATCGACTCCGGCGCCGAGCTGCGCGCGGTGATCGAGCGTGAGGGCGTCGAGCTGCGCTTCCGCCCCGGGTCGGAGGTCGAGGACCTGCGCGGCGCCCGCTGGGACCTGAGCGGCGAGATCGCCGCGATCGACGGCGTGATCGAGGACGGGGTGATCCGCAGCGACCAGTACCCCGATCCACTCTCGCGGGTCTGGTCGGCGCTCTGCGCGCCGCACGCCGGGGACATCCTGGTCTCCGCGACGCTCGGCTACGAGTGCGTGGACTGGGGCGGATCCGCCCACGTCGGCGGCGGCAGCCACGGCTCCCTTCATCGGGGGGACTCGCTCGGCCCGCTGCTGTTCGTCGGCTGCGGCCCGCAGAGCGCCGCGGAGCGGCGGCAGTGGAATCTGCGCGATGTCGCCGGGGTCGTGCTCGACCACTTCGCGGTCGGGAGCCCGGCATGAGCCCGGTGGCGACCGCGAGGCGGATCGGGCTCGGCGCCCGTCAGCCCGACAACTGGGTGCAGCTGTTGCGCTTCGGACTGGTCGGCGTCTCCGGCTACGTGGTCAACCTCGGCGTCTTCGCGCTGCTCACACAGGCCCTCTCCCTGCACCACGCCCTGGCGGCGGTCGGCGCCTTCTGCGTCGCGGTCCTCAGCAACTTCTACTGGAACCGGCACTGGACCTTCCGCGCCTCGAACGGCCACGCCGGGTTCCAGGCGATCCGCTTCTTCACGGTCAGCCTCGCCGCCCTCGCGGTCAACCTGCTCGTGCTCGAGGCGCTGATCGGAGCGGGCATGACGGATCTCCCCTCGCAGGCGATCGCGGTGGCGACCGCGATGCCGTTCAATTTCGTGGGGAACAAGCTTTGGACGTTCTCCTAGACAGCCGCAGGCGAGGGACGCAGAGGAGGGATGGCGGCGGGGGAAGGCCGCGGCGCGGCGCGGTCGCAGCGCTGGCGCTGCTCGTCGCGCTCGGGTTTCCCGGGTCCGCTGCGGCGGCGGGAGAGACCGTGACCGTGACGACCCCCGCCCCGAAGGGGACAGAAGTGGACTACGCCGAGGCGACCCGGATCGCCGACCGCGACCCCAAGGTGCTCGCCGAGCGGCGCGAGCACCCGGGCATGACCTCGAGTGCCAGCCTCGTCGACGGCAACTGGGAGGTCGCCTACTTCGCCCACGACGACGAGGTCGCGCTGGTGCTCGTGGATCCGGCAACCGGACTGGTGCACGAGTCGTGGACGGGCTACCAGGTGGCCTGGAAGATGGCCCGGGGCTACTCGGGGGCCTTCGGGCACAAACTCAACGCTCCCTACGTCTTCATACCGCTCTGCCTGGCGTTCCTGGTCGGCCTGATCGACTGGCGCCGGCCCTGGCGGGTCGCCAACCTCGACCTGCTGGTGCTGCTCGGCTTCGCCGCCTCGCATTTCTTCTTCAACCGGGCGCAGATCGGCGTCTCGGTGCCGCTCGCCTACCCGCCCATGCTCTACCTGGCGACCCGCATGCTCTGGGTCGGCTGGCGGGGTCGTGGCGAGGGTCTGCGCCCGGTCTGGCCGGCCAGATGGCTGCTGATCGCTGCCCTCTTCCTGGTCGGCTTCCGGGTCGGCCTGAACCTCGCCGACTCGGGCGTGATCGACGTCGGCTACGCCGGAGTGGTGGGGGCGGACCGCGTCGTCGACGGCAAGCAGCTCTACGACAACTTTCCCGACGACGTCTCCGAGGGCGACACCTACGGTCCGGTCAACTACTACGCCTACGTCCCCTTCGAGCAGGCCTTGCCCTGGAGCGGGAGCTGGGACGACCTTCCCGCGGGCCATGCGGCGGCGGTCTTCTTCGACCTCGGCGCCTTCGCCCTGCTCCTCCTGCTCGGCTACCGCATGCGTCGCGGCCCGCCCGGCAGGATGCTCGCCGCCACGCTCGGCTTCGCCTGGGCGGCCTACCCCTACACGGCCTATGCGCTGGAGTCGAACTCGAATGACACCCTGGTGGCGCTGCTGCTGATCGCGACGCTGCTGGTCGCAGCCCGCCCCGCGGCCCGCGGCGCGATGCTCGCCCTCGCCACCTTCACCAAGTTCGCCCCGATAGTCCTGGCGCCAATGCTCGCCACCTACGACGCCCGCGACAACGAGGACGCCCATCTCGGCGACGAGGAGAAGATCGCAGGCGGAACCGGAGAGGTCCGCGGCAGAGCCGCCGCGACTGCGTCGAATGCTGTGGACGCTCCTGCCGCGGGTGGCACGGGATGGGAGGGGCCATCCCCGAGCACCCGCCGGGAGCGCAGGGGATGGTGGGTCCCATCCCGTGACAGGACCCGCGGCCCAGCAGCGTTCGCGGCAGCCTTCGTCGCGGTGTCCGCCGTCGTCATGCTGCAGACCATCATCGACCCCGGCCTGGCGACCTTCTACGACCGCACCCTCGGCTACCAGGCCGGCCGCGACAGTCCCTTCAGCATCTGGGGCCAGGTCCCCTCCCTGGAGCCCCTGCGGGCGGCGATCATCGTCGCCACCGGCCTGCTCGCCCTGAGCCTCGCCTTCGTCCCGCGGCGCAAGAGCCTGGTCCAGGTTGCAGCCCTGGGCGCCGCCCTGATGCTCGCGGTCGAGCTGACCGCCGAGCACTGGTTCTACCTCTACATCGTCTGGTTCGCGCCGCTGGTCCTGGTCGCCCTGACGGGCCTCACGCCTCGACCGGAACCAGGATCTGCTCGATCGACTCCGCCCGGCCGTCTGGCCGAGCCACGACCAGCACCCCCATCACCCAGACGTCCTCCTCGGCGGTCTCGAAGCGAACCGGCATCTGCGTGACCATCGCCTCCAGCGCCTGATCGCGCTTCACCCCGATCACCCCCGCCCTCGACCCGGTCATGCCGACGTCGCTGACGTGGGCGGTGCCGCCGGGGAGGACGCGGGCGTCGGCGGTGGGAACGTGCGTGTGGGTGCCGAGGACGGCGGCGACGCGGCCGTCGAGGTGCCAGCCCATCGCCACCTTCTCGCTGGTCATCTCGGCGTGGAAGTCGATCACCACGACGTCGGCGTCCAGGGATTCGAGGATCGAGTCCGCCTCGTGGAACGGGGACCGCGCCACCTGCAGTCCCGCCGCGCCGCTGAGGTTGACGACCCCGAGCCTGCCGGCGGGGCTCTCGACGACGGTGTGGCCACGGCCGGGATTCGCCCGCGGGTAGTTGGCGGGGCGGAGCAGGCGCTCCTCGCGGTCCAGGTAGGAGTAGACGTCGCGGTGCCGATAGACGTGGTTCCCGGTGGTGATCACGTCGGCGCCGGCGGCGAAGATCTCGCCCGCGGTCTTCTCGGTGATGCCGATGCCGCCGGCGGAGTTCTCGCCGTTGACGATCACCAGGTCGGGGCCGTGAGTCTCGCGGAGCTGCGGCATCGTCGCCGCGAGCCCCCTGCGCCCCGGGCTGCCGACGACGTCGCCGATGAAGAGGATGCGCACGGGCATGACCCTAGATGAATGACCGTCTTCCGCCCGCCCTTGAGGATGCGCCGCTAGCGTTCCGCGGTTGATGAACGAGGAGACGATGCAAGCCGAGGCTCCGGGTTCGGCTCTGGAGGCGCGCGGGCTGGTCAAGCGCTACGGCCAGCGGGCGGCTCTGCGGGGCATCGACTTCGAGGCCCGGCCCGGCGAGCTGGTGGCGGTGATCGGGCCCAACGGCGCCGGCAAGACGACCCTGCTCTCGATCCTCGCCGGGATCATCCGCTGCGACGAGGGCGAGATCCATCTCCCCGGGGGCGAGGTCGGCTGGGTCCCCCAGCAGGCGGCTCTCTACCGCCGCCTGACCGTGGAGGAGAACCTACGCCTCTTCTCTCGCCTCGAGGGGCACGACGACCCCGAGGCGACGGTGCGCGAGATGCTCCAGCTCACCGGCCTCGAGGAGCGCCGCGGGGAGCTGATCGCCCGGCTCTCCGGCGGCAACCAGCAGCGGGTCAACATCGCCATCGGCCTGCTCGCGAGGCCCTTGGTGCTGCTGCTCGACGAGCCCAGCGTCGGCCTCGACCCGCGCCAGCGGGCGCGGCTCTGGGAGTTCGTCTTGGCACTGGCCGGCGGTGGCACGACGGTGATCTTCTCGACCCACAACATCCAGGAAGCCGAGCGCTACGGGCAGCGGCTGCTGGTGCTCGCCGACGGCGAGGCCCTCTACGACGGCCCTGCGGAGGGACTCCGCGCCGCCGTCTCCGAGGAGGCGCCCGAGGCCGCCAACCAGGACTTCGAGACCGCTTTCGTCACCTACCTCCAGCACCGGGGGCACTGACGGTGCGCTGGCTCCTCTTCAAGGACCTGCAGATCCTCCGGCGCTCGCCGCTTCAGGCCTTCCTTCTTGTCGCCTACCCGGTGCTGATCGCAGTGCTCGTCGGCTTTGCGATCTCGAGGGGCCCGGAGAAGCCGCGGGTCGCCTTCCTCAACCAGGTCCCCAAGGGCACCGCGGTCCAGGTCGGGGGCAGCGACTTCAGCGTCGTCGGCGCCCGCAATCGCCTCTGCAGCAGGATCGAGTGCGTCCGCGTCTCCACGCGGGCGGAGGCGATCGACAAGGTCGAGTCCGGAGACGTTCTCGGGGCCCTGATCCTGCCCCGCGACCTCGGCCGAGCAGGTCAACTCGCTCTCCTCGCTGAACGCCGGACACCCCAAGGTCGAGGTGATCGTCAACCAGGAGGACCCGGTCAAGGCGCGCCTGGTCGACGACCGCATCTCATCGCTGCTGGCCCAGGCGAATCTGGTGATCGCGCGACAGGTCGCGCGGACCGGCAGCGACTACCTCGACCTGATCCTCAACGGTGGCCACTTCGACTTCTTCGGGCAGTCGTTCGACATCCTCGGGCTGAAGTCGAGCGCGAGGATCCTGCAGGCGCTGCGCCCCGTGGTGCCGCCGGAAGTGCGGGGGTCGCTCGACGAGGTGACCAACTTCGCGGCCCTGGCCCGCGACAACCTCGACCTCGCCGGGCCGCTGCTGAACTCGGTCGCCCAGCCGATCGAGGTGGACAAGACGGTGATCAGCGGCGAGACGCCGCCGCTCGACATCTTCGCGATCGCCGTCGCCGCCTGCTTCACCCTGATGTTCGTCACCGTCCTGCTGGTCTCCGGCTCGCTGGCCCTGGAGCGCGAGGAGAACGTCTTCGCCCGCCTCACCCGGGGGCTGGTCTCCAGGGGGGGCCTGCTGGCCGAGAAGATCGGTCTCGGCGTCGCGGTCGGGCTGGTGGTGACCCTGCTGATGCTGGCCGGCCTCGAGCTCTTCGTCAACCTTGACTGGGGACGCTTCGGCCTCTGGGTGATCGCGATCGTTTCCGGCGGGGCGGGTTTCGCCGCGGCCGGCGCAGCCCTGGGCGCCGTCGCCCGGGAGGTCCGCGCCGCTTCGCTGCTGGCCTTCATGGTCTCGCTTCCGGTCGCCCTGCTCTCGCTGATCCCCTCGGGCACTGTCGGCTCGGGCCTCTACGACGTGATCCGTGTGCTCACCGCGCTGTTCCCGTTCAAGCCGGCGCTGAGCGCGATCACCTCCGCCCTGGACGAGGCCGGCTCCGGCCTCGGGAAGCCGCTTCTTCACCTCGCCGCCCTGGTCCTCGCCTACGGCCTGCTCGCGCGGCTCGCGCTGCGTCGCTTCGCGAGCGTCTGACCCTAGAATCGAGATGCGAATGCCCTTCCCCACGACCCGCCTCCGACGCCTCCGCGCCAAGCCCGCGCTGCGCGAGATGATCCGCGAGACCGAGCTTTCGCCCTCCCAGCTCATCCAGCCCATGTTCGTGATCGCCGGAGAGGGGGTTCGCGAGGAGGTGCCCTCGATGCCCGGGATTGAGCGGCTCTCGATCTCCGAGCTGGTGGGGGAGGCCTCCGTGGTGGCCGATGCCGGCGTCGGGGCGGTGCTGTTGTTCGGCATCCCGGCCGAGAAGGACGAGGTGGGCTCCGGCGCGTATGACGCCGAGGGGGTGGTGCAGCTCGCGGTGCGGGCGCTGAAGGAGGAGCGCCCGGACCTGCTGGTCTTCACCGACGTCTGCCTCTGCGAGTACACCTCTCACGGCCATTGCGGCTTCGTCCGCGATGGCGAGGTCGACAACGACATCACCCTCGAGCTTCTGGCCAAGACGGCGGTCTCCCACGCCGAGGCCGGCGCCGACGCCGTCGCGCCGAGCGACATGATGGACGGCCGGGTCGGTGCGATCCGCTACCAGCTCGACGAGGAGGGCCACGCCGGCGTGCCGCTGATCGCCTACAGCGCCAAGTACGCCTCGGCCTTCTACGGGCCCTTCCGCGACGCCGCCGACTCCGCTCCGGAGTTCGGCGACCGCCGCGGCTACCAGATGGACCCGGCGAATGGAGCCGAGGCCGTGCGCGAGGCCAAGCTCGACCTCGAGGAGGGGGCCGACATGCTGATGGTCAAGCCCGCGCTGCCCTACCTCGACGTCGTCCGTCGGGTCAAGGAGGAGACGGAGGCGCCGCTGGCCGCCTACCAGGTCTCGGGCGAGTACTCGATGATCAAGGCGGCGGCGGAGAAGGGCTGGCTGGATGAGCGCACCGCCGTGCTCGAGGCGCTGACCTCGATCCGCCGGGCCGGCGCCGATGTGGTCATCACCTATTACGCCAAGCAGGCGGCGGGGTGGCTGGGGTGAGCGCGCGAGCCAAGGTCCCGCAGGCGAAGCTCCGCTCGCGCAAGGGTGGCGCAGCGGTTCCGCTCGACGACGCCGACAAGCGCCTGATGAACCTGCTGCAGTCGAGCTTCCCGCTCGCGGCGGAGCCGTTCGCCGCGGTCGCGGCGGAGTCCGAGATGCCGGTCGCCGAGGTGTTGGAGCGCACCAGGCGGCTGCTGGAGGAGCGGATCATCCGCGAGATCACCCCGATCTTCGACACCCGCGCCCTCGGGTACGAGTCGATGCTGGTGGCGGCGAAGGTGGACACAGCCAACCCGCAGCGCCCGGCGGCGATCGTCAACTCCCACCCGGGCGTCTCCCACAACTACCTGCGCACCCACGACTTCAACCTCTGGTTCACGATCGCCACCCCACCCGATTCCGAGCTGGGCCTCGAGGGGACGCTCGAGGTGCTGATGCGCGAGACGGGCGCCACCTCGATGCGCCAGCTCCCGACTCTCACCCTGTTCAAGATCAACATGAACCTGGAGATGGAGAAGGGGACCGAAGCGCTCGCCGCGGCAGCCGAGGCCGCTCCGCCCCGCGAGCTCGGGCCACAGCCCTACGACGAGCGTGACGTCGCCGTGATCCGCGCCCTGCAGGGGCCGATGGAGCCGGTCCGCCGCCCCTATGACGCGGCAGCCGCGGAGGTCGGGATGAGCGTCGGCGATTTCCTCGCCCACCTCGCCGGGATGGTCGATCGCCGGCTGCTGCGCCGGGTCGCAGCGATCCTCTTTCACCGCCGCGCCGGCTTCTCGGCCAACGGGATGGGGGTCTGGCGCGTGCCCGAGGAGGAGATCATGGAGACGGGGCTGCGGATGTCGGCCTTCCGCGGGATCTCGCACTGCTACCAGCGGCCCACCTATCCCGACTGGCCCTACAGCGTCTTCACCATGGCCCATGGCCGCTCCAAGGAGGAGTGCGACGCGATCCTCGACTCGATCGCCGAGGAATGCGGGATCGCAGAGCCCGACCGCGCCACGCTGTACTCCTCGACCGAGTACAAGAAGATCCGCCTGCGCTACTTCACCGATGAGTACGCGGCCTGGGAAGCCGCGCACTCCTAGGCCTGGCGCGGCGCCCGGCCGCCCCGATGAGCCGATCGAGCGAGCTCTACCGTCGTGCCGTGCTCGCCCTTCCCGGCGGCGTCAACTCGCCGGTCCGCGCGATGCGCCAGATCGGCCGCGAGCCGATCTTCATCGAGCGCGGCGAGGGCTGCGAGCTGATCGACGTCGACGGCAACCGCTACCTCGACTGGGTCTGTTCCTGGGGCCCGCTGATCCTCGGCCACGCCGAGCCCGGGGTCGTCGCCGCGGTCTCCGAAGCGGCGGCGCGGGGGACGAGCTACGGCGCCGCCACCGCGGCGGAGGTTGAGCTGGCGGAAGAGGTCTGCGGCAGGGTCGCCTCGGTCGAGATGGTCCGCATGACCAGCTCCGGGACCGAGGCGGCGATGAGCGCCGTGCGGCTGGCCCGCGCCGTGACCGGGCGCGAGAAGGTGGTGAAGTTCGCGGGCGCCTATCACGGCCACTCCGACGGCCTGCTCGCCGACGCGGGCTCGGGAATGGCGACGCTGGGGGTGCCGGCGAGCCCCGGGGTGACCGCCGCCCAGGCGGCGGCGACCGTGGTCGTCCCCTGGAACGACCGCTCGGCGGTCGAGGCGGCGCTGACCGAGCACGAGGTCGCCGCCCTGCTGGCCGAGCCGATCGCCGCCAACATGGGGGTGGTCCCGCCCGCCGAGGGCTACCTCGCCTTCCTGCGGGAGGCGACCGAAGCGGCGGGGACGCTGCTCGTCTTCGACGAGGTGATAACAGGCTTCAGGGTCGCTCCCGGCGGCGCCCAGGACCTCTACGGAGTCGAGCCCGATCTGACCGTGTTCGGCAAGGTGATCGGCGGCGGGCTGCCGGCGGCCGCTTTCGGCGGCCCGCGGCGGCTGATGGAGCGGATCGCGCCGGCCGGGGACGTCTACCAGGCGGGGACGCTCTCGGGCAACCCGCTCGCGGTGGCGGCCGGGCTGGCGACCCTGAGCCGCCTCGACGAGGGCGCCTACCGGCGCCTGGGCGAGCTGACCGCGAGCCTCGCCGCCGGCCTGCGCGAGCTCGCCGCCTCCGCCCCGCTCCAGGTGGCCGAGGCGCCCGGGTTGGTGACCCTCTTCTTCAGTCGCGAGCCGGTCGGCGATTTCGCCGCGGCATCGGCCTGCGACACAGCGGCCCACGCCCGCTTCTGCCGCGGGATGCTCGAGCGCGGCGTCTACCCTCCGCCGTCCCAGTTCGAGGCCTGGTTCGTCAGCCTCGCCCACACGGAGGAGGCGATCGAGCGCACCCTCGAGGCGGCCTCCGGGGCGCTCGGGGAGGCGCTCGGGTGAGCCCCTCACCGGAGGACGCGCTGCGCGAGATCGCCCGGGTGCTGCGCGAGGGCGAGACGGTGATCTCCTCCTACGTGATCGAGCCCGCGGTGGAGCCCGCGCTGGGCCTGCTCTGTGCGGCGGGGCCCCGCGCCGCGGCGGCGCCGGCGGAGTACGCCTTCGTGGTCGAGGCGGTGCGCGAGGGCTTCCTCCTCCACTACGGCACCCCGCGCCTGCTCGACGGCCACGACCCTGACCTGGCGCTCCTCGCGGGCGACTACCTCTACGCGCTGGGGATCGAGCAACTGGCCTCGCTCGGGGACTCCGAGGCGGTGCTGGAGCTCTCCGAGGTGATCGCGCTGGCCGCCGAGAGCGAGGCAGAGCCCGGGCACGAACACTCCCCGGAGCTGTGGCTGGCGGCGGCGGTCGCGGTCGGCTGCGGCTCGACCGAGGCCGCGGAGGAGGCGAAGCGAAGCGCCCGGGCGCTGGAGCCCCACTCGGCCGAGCGGCTCTGGGAGGCTGCGGCCGCGACGGCGAGGGCCTTCGGGCTCAGCGGCGAGCTGCGCCACGCGGCCGAAACATTAGAATTGCCCCGCCCCAGACTGGCTGATGGCTGAACCCGTGGATAAGAAGACCGAAGCGGAGACGACGGCCGCCCCCGCGGAGCTGCCGGAGGCGCCGCCGCCGGGCTACTTCGAGGGCGAGTCGATGACCCGCCGCAAGGTCTTCACGATCGCCTCCGCAGGGAGTCGGCGGCCTCGCCGGCCTCGCCGTCGTCCTGCCCGCCGTCGGCTTCGCGCTGGCGCCGCTCTTTCACCGCGGCAAGGAGCGCTGGGAGTCGGTCGGGTCGACCGGCGACTTCAACGACCTCACCTACCGCCAGGTGGTCTTCACGGTCGTGCCGGGGATCGGCGACACCGGCAAGACCACCGCCTACGTGCGCCGCGGCTCGAAGGAGCTGGGGGAGAAGCCGGACGAGTTCATCGCGGTCTCGACCCGCTGCGCCCACCTCGGCTGCCCGGTGCGCTTCGTCCAGGCCGCCGGCAACTTCATCTGCCCCTGCCACGGCGGCGTCTACGACTTCCAGGGCAAGCGCATCGGCGGCCCTCCGGTGAGGCCGCTCGACCGCTTCCAGACCCGGGTGCGCGGGGGCCAGGTCGAGCTCGGCCCCCGCTACAGCGTCACCAACCAGCTACAGCCGGTGCAGGCCCGCGACCCGGGCGAGTTCACCGGCGGCATCTGGAACTATCTCTATCCGCCCCGCCCCTCGACCTTCCCAGCCCCGTGAGGAGCTGAATGGGCATTCGCGACTCGATAGTCCCGGCCCCGCTGCGCAAGCCCGGCAAACCCGGCTCCAAGGACGGCCGCTCCAACGGCCCGGCCCCGGCCGACCTCCGGGATCCCGAGGTCGAGCAGCGACCGGCGGGGGAGCCAGTCCACCACGCCGCCGGCAAGGACCTGCTCGGCTGGATCGATCAGCGCACCGCGGCCACCGGCTTCCTCACCGGGATGCTCTACCGCAATGTGCCGAAGGGGACCAACTGGTTCTACACCCTCGGCTCGGCGACCCTGTTCGCGTTGCCGGATCCGGCGGTGGCTCATGCCGGCCCGCCGCCATTCCACGGCGCACCGCGCGCGCGAGGATCAGGAGCGGCAACACTCCAACGGCGACGATCGCAAGCGATGGCAGTGCGGCCTCGGCGAGGCGCTCATCGTGCGCGAGCGTGTAGGTCCGCGTCGCCAGGGTGTCGAAGTTGAACGTCGCAGGACGAGTGTGGCCGGCAGCTCCTTCATCACGTCGACAAAAACGAGCAACGCAGCGGCGGCGGCGGTGCGCGCCAGCAAAGGCGCATGGACGCGCAGGAGCGTGCCGGCCGTGCCCGCGCCGAGCCCCCGCGCGGCGGCGTCCATGTTGGGCGTGATCCGCGCGAACGCCGGCTCGATGCCGTTCCAGGCAACGGCGAAATACCGGACCAGATAAGCGTAGATCAGCGCGACGATGGTGCCGGTCAGCAGCAGTCCCGTGCGCAGGCCGAACTCGCGTTGCATGAACCCGGCGAGCCAGACGTCGACGGTGCCCATGGGCAACAGCACGCCGACCGCGAGCACCGAGCCCGGAACCGCATAGCCCAGCGCGAGCAGGCGGCTCGTCGCGTGCGCACAGCGTGCCGGGCGCGAGCCTTACCGCATACGCGACCACGATCGCAAACAAGACGGCGAGCACTGCGGTCATGCCGGCGACTCGAAAACTGTTCCAGGCCAATTCGCCGAAGCGCGCGGCGCCAGGCAGGCCGGTTTCCGACAACGTAAGGCGGGAGAGCAGCACCACCGGCAATGCGAAGCCGATCACGATCGGCGCTGCGCAGATGGCGGTTGCGAGGTAGCCGCGCCATCCGGTCAGAACAGGGCGCGCCGGCGGCTTCGGGCTGCGCATCCGGTTGCTGCTTGCCGCTCGCGCCGCACCGCGCGACCAGCGTTCCAGCAGCACGGCGCCGATGACGAAGGTGAGCAACGCTGCCGCGAGTTGCGCCGCCGCAACCTTGTCGCCGAGCGCGAACCATGCCCGGTAGATACCGGTCGTGAACGTATCGACGGCGAAATAGGCGACGGTGCCGTAATCGGCGAGGGTTTCCATCAACGCAAGCGCGATCCCGCCCGCGATGGCTGGGCGCGCAAGGGGAAGGTCGATGCGCCAGAATGCGCGCCGCGCGTCGAGCCCCATCGTTCGCGCGGCCTCGATCAGCGACGCCGGCCGCTCGAGAAATGCCGTGCGCGCGAGCAGATACACGTACGGGTACAGGACCGCGATGAACATCGCCGCGGCGCCACCGAGCGAGCGCACGTCGGGAAACCAGTAGTCGCCCTTCGACCAGCCGAAGGTGCGTCGCAATGCCGCCTGCACGGGGCCCGCATAGTCGAGCCAGTCGGTGTAGGCGTACGCCATGACGTACGCCGGCATCGCCAGCGGCAAGAGCAGCGCCCATTCGAAGAAGCGTGCGCCGGGGAAGCGCCGGTTGGTGACGAGCCAGGCGGTTACGGTTCCGCCGAATGCCACACCTGCGCCTACCAGGGTGACGAGCGCAATCGTGTTGGCGACGAACCCCGGCAGTACCGTTGCCGCGAGATGCGCGAATACCTGTCCGTGGCCTGGCGCGAGCCCCAGGCCGAGCACGGCCGCTACGGGCAGCGCGGCGAGCGCCGCCAACAGCACCGCGATCCCGACCAGCGGCGAGCGGTTACGCATCGACTTCTGCAGCGGCGCGACTGCGCACGCCGGCAAACGCTCGCAGGACCAAATCCGCTCGCTGCAACATGCACCGATTATAGTCGCGCGTTCCACCCTCTTCTGCGCGGGCCGGGCCCCGCGCGACGGTTATAATCGTTGCGTCCCCATGCGTATCCTGCTTTCCAACGACGACGGCTACTTCGCTCCGGGCCTGGAGCGCCTCGCCGCAGCGCTCGCCGTACGCGCCGAGGTCACCGTCGTCGCGCCGGAGGCCGATCGCAGCGGCGCGTCCAATTCGTTGACGCTCGATCGTCCGCTGATGGTGCGCCGCGCTCCGAGCGGCTTCCTGTTCGTCAACGGCACGCCGACCGACTGCGTTCATCTGGCAGTGACGGGCCTGCTCGATCATTTGCCGGACCTCGTGATTTCCGGCATCAACCGGGGTGCGAACATGGGCGATGACACGATCTACTCCGGCACGGTGGCCGCCGCTACCGAGGGCTTCCTGCTCGGCATTCCGTCGATCGCGATATCGCTCGCGTCGAAGGAGGCCATGCATTTCGAAACTGCGGCGACCGTAGCCCTGGAGCTTCTCGATTGTCACGAAAGGCACTCGTTGGGGTCGCGCCTGCTCAACGTCAACGTGCCCGACATGCCGCGGGCGGACCTGAAGGGATACCGCGTGACAAGGCTCGGTCGCCGGCACAAGGCGGAGAACGTCGTCAAGACGGTCAACCCGCGGGGCGAGACGGTGTACTGGGTCGGTGCCGCCGGCGCTGCCGCCGATGCCGGCGAAGGGACCGATTTCCACGCGGTCGAACACGGGTTCGCATCGATAACGCCATTGCAGATCGACCTTACGAACCACGACGAAATGGCAAGGGTCCGCGCGTGGTTCGCGCCGTGACCTGACGAGACCGAGGGGAAGCGCAATGAGGACGCTCGGCGAGAAAATGTCGGGAATCGGCATGACGTCCACGCGCACCCGCAACCGCATGGTCGAGCGGTTGCGCGCGGAAGGCATTCGCGACGAGCTCGTGCTGGAAGCGATGGGCGCCACACCGCGGCATATCTTCGTCGACGAAGCGCTCGCCACAAGGGCCTACGAGAACACGCCGTTGCCGATCGGCAGCGGGCAGACGATCTCGCAGCCGTGGGTCGTCGCGCGGATGAGCGAGCTCGCGCGCGCCGGACGCCCGCTCGAGCGTGTGCTGGAGATCGGCACAGGTTGCGGTTATCAGACGGCCGTGCTCGCGCGAATTGCGTCCGAGGTCTATACCGTCGAGCGCATCGGCGCGCTGGTGCACAAGGCGCGCCGCAACCTGCAGTCGCTCAAGGTGAAGAATGTGCGCCTCATGCATGGCGACGGCACGGCGGACCTGGGCGAGGAGCTCGCGGTCGACGCGATCGTCGTCACCGCCGGCACGACGCTCGTGCCGGAAAAGCTGCTCAAATATCTCAAGCCGGGCGGCCGGATGGTGCTGCCGCTCACGCAACATGGCGACGGCGGCGACGGCGTGCAGAGGCTGACCGTCATCGAAATGACGTCCGACGGACGCCGGGAGCATGTATACGATGCGGTAAGATTTGTTCCGTTGTTGCCGGGACTCGCGTGAGAAGCGTCAGCTCTCCTTCTTTCTGCAGGACGCGCGGCGAGCTGATGCGCCTCGAGCGTTCTCGTTCCCGCGAAGGGGTTCTTGCGGCGGTGCTGCCGCGGCTCGCGGCGGTGCTCGTGGTGCTTTGCCTCGCCGCGTGCGCATCCCGGACGCCGGCCCCGGTCGAAGACCGAACGCCGCGTCCTCCGCCACCCGTCGTGTCGCTGCCGGCGCCGCCGCCGGTTGCGGAGGCGCCGCCAGCGCCCGAACCCGATTTGCGGCCCCAGTCCTACACGGTGAAGCGCGGCGACACGGTGCAAAGGATCGCGCTCGATCACGGTCTCGACTATCGCGAGCTCGCGGCGTGGAACAACCTCGAGAACATCAACGTGATTCGCGCGGGTCAGGTGCTGCGCCTGACGGCACCGCCCACCGAATCGGCGTCGGCGGCCGCGTCCGCAGTGCAGACGGCGCCCCTCAAGCCCGTGCCCGCGTTGACCACGGGCGACGCGAGCCCCGCGCCGGCCGGCTCGTCGGGAACACGTACCAACACGGAGACTTACAAGTCGCAGCCGAAGGCCTTCAAGGAACCTTATTCGGAGCAGGCGCTGCGCGACGCGCAACGTGGTGGCACGGCGACGGCAAGTTCGCCACTGCCGCCAGAGCCGATCCCGCCGGTCATCGTTGCACGTGCTGATCCCAAACCCGCCGCGGAGCCGCCCCCGGCCGTCGCCCGCGTCGATCCCAAACCTGCGCCGGTCCCGCCGGATGGCGATGAAAAGGTCGATTGGGTGTGGCCGGCCAAAGGCAAGGTCCTGACGAGCTTCTCCGAAGCGGCAAGCCTCAAAGGCATCGACATCGCGGGCACGTCCGGGCAGGCGGTGGCCGCGAGTGCCGGCGGCAAGGTCGTCTACGCGGGTACCGGTCTGCGCGGTTACGGAAAGCTCATCATCATCAAGCACAACGGCACGTATTTGTCCGCCTACGCCCACAACAAGGAAATCCTGGTGAAGGAGGGTCAGCAGGTCACCCGGGGCCAGCGGATCGCCGAGATGGGCAACACCGACACGGATCAGGTGAAACTCCATTTCGAGATTCGCCGGCAAGGCAAGCCGGTCGATCCGCTTCGTTACCTTCCTCCCGCATGAGCCGTTCCGCAGGGCCATGGGCCGGAGGACGGCGAGCTCGATTTGCCGGGATTCGCGTCCGCCGAGGACGGGCTGCACCATGCGCCCGAGCGAATCGCGGACGACGAGCCGTCCCCGGCGCGTCCCGAGCCGGATCGCTGGACGCAGGAACTGCCGCTTCCGGAGCCGGCGGCCGGCCTGGGCGCTGACATCGTCAACGATGTCACGCAGATCTATCTCAACGAAATCGGGCAGCACCTGCTGTTGTCGGCGCAGGACGAGCTCGCGCTCGCCCGGGCCATGGTCGCGGGCGACTTCGAGGCACGACAACGCCTGATCGAGCACAACCTGCGCCTCGTCGTCAGCATCGCAAAGCACTACACCAATCGCGGGCTCGCGCTCCCGGACCTGATCGAGGAAGGCAACCTGGGGCTCATCCACGCACTCAACAAGTTCGATCCCGAACGCGGTTTCCGCTTCACGACCTACGCCACCTGGTGGATCCGCCAGGCGGTCGAGCGCGCGATCATGAATCAATCGCGGACCGTCCGCCTTCCGGCCCATGTCGTCAAGGAGCTCAACGTGGTGCTGCGCGCGCTGCGCCACCTCGAGATGCATGGCCAGCCGGATGGCCGCGACGTCGCGCTCGAGGACGTCGCCCACCTGCTCGACAAGCCGGTCGAGCAGGTGCGCAAGGTGCTGGGCTACAACGAGCGCACGACCTCGCTCGACGCGCCGCTCGATCGCGATGGCGGCGTGTCGATCGGCGACAGCCTCGCCGACGAAGGCACGCTCTCACCCGAGCTCGTCTTGCACAACAGCGAGATCGAAGCGTGGGTGCGCATGTGGCTGGCCGAGCTCAACGAGCGCCAGCGCATCGTGATCGAGCGGCGATACGGGCTCAACGATTGCGATGTGGCGACGCTCGAGGAGCTCGCGCGCGAGATCGGCGTGACGCGCGAGCGCGTGCGGCAGATCCAGGCAGAGGCACTCGAAAAATTGCGCTCGCGGCTGAAGCGCCGCGGGCTCGATCGCGATTCGCTGCTCTAGGGCCTGTTCGCGCTTGCGGACATGGTGTGATCAGCCCCGGCCTGCGGCGCGCCGGCGCGCATCAGGAAGTGACCGCCGGCGAGCGGCGCAACGTTTCGGCCCGGGGCAGGATGCGCACCGCGCGACGCAGGCGCCAGAGCGCGGACGCCCGCTCGAGGTTCGTGTCGGCGTGCGCCGCGACCGCCCCGTAGCGCAGTTCCGCATACGAGTGGCCGATGATCCCGAGCGCTTTCGCAAACCCCGGCCAGCGCGCCGCGGCGCGTTCGACATAGGCGAGCGGCCCTTCATACGGCGCGCGGGGCAGGCCAGCGCGTGCAAGGCGCGCGCAGACGCGATCCCACAACGCGCGGGCGCGATCCTGCCGGCGCCGGCGCCACGCGAGCCAGCCCAGCAACCCACCGATCCAGGCCGCGGCCATTCCCGCGACGATGGTCGTGATCTGCCACGGCGCGAGAACGTTGAGGTTCCATTCGCGCCACAACGTGCGCTGCCGATCGAAATTGAACCCGATCACGTTGCGGCGCCAATCGTGATTGATTGCGTCCCAGGACAGCTGCAGGCTCTTGAGGAAGCTGTCGTCGAGGCGGGCGAGGAGCGGAATGGGCTCGCCCGCGCCCAGCGAGCCGCCGAGGCCCAGCTGGATGCGCGACGGCGCGACGGCCGCGGTCGGATCGAATCGTCGCCATTGTCCGCCGACGAGGGCCTCGGCCCACGCATGCGCATCCGATTGCCGAACGATCATGTAATCGCCGCTGGGGTTGATCGTGCCGCCCTGGTAGCCCGTCACGACACGCGCCGGAATCCCTGCGGCCCGGAGCATCACGACGAAGGCGCTGGCATAGTGCTCGCAGAAGCCGCGGCGCGTTTCGAAGAGGAAACCGTCCACCGGATTGGAGCCAAGGAGCGGCGGCGCCAGCGTATAGAAGAAGGGCTCGCGGTGAAACCAGTCGAGCACCGCGTTGATGTAGACCATGTCGTCGCGACGCGTGCTGCGCAGCTCGTGCGCGAATTGGATCGTCTTCGGATTTGCCCTGCCGAACTCGCTGGGCAGCTGGAGATTGTCCCGGATGTCGCGCTCGAGCTCGCGGCCGCGGCCCGCGGGATACGCATCGCGCAAGATCGACGTCTGCTGATAGCGGAGGGGTTGCGTGACCGGCAGGCGCGAGAGGAGCTGCTGGTCGCGGGTGAGAACGGCGTCGATGTCGGTGCGCATCGCGCCCGAATCCGTGGTGGCCATCGTCTGCGGCAGGCTGCCAGGAAGGTCGAGCGCGAACAGCCAGGGCTTCCAGTGCGGCTCGAGCGTGACCGTATAAATGACGGTGACGCCCTCCGAGCGCGCGAACGATCCCACGGAGTGGCGCCCCTGCAGCGTCCATTCGCGGCCGTCGAAGTCCGTCAGCACCGGACCCCGCCAATAGAGGAGCCAGGGAGGAGGCACCCGCCCGTCGAAATCCACGCGGAACGCGACGGCGTCGGACAGCGACAGCTCGCTGATGACGCCCGGGGCCATGCGGTCGGAAAGGCCGGAGCTCGCCGCATGGTCGGCGGGCACGCCCCATAACGGACCCGAGATCCGGGGAAACAGCAGGAACAGGATCACCGCGAGCGGAATGCCCTGGGCGAACATCTTGATGGTCCCGGTCAGCGGTGTCCGCCAGCCGCCGGGCATGGCGCCGAGCACAGCGGGCCGGCAGAGCATCTGCAACGTGCCGCCGAGCACGACGATGGCGGGAATCGCAGCCGCTGCGGCGAGCAACGACTGGCCGTAGAAAAACGGGGTCACGATCAGCAGGCATGCGAGGCAGACGATCAAGGTTCCGTCGCGAAACCGTCGGGTTTCGAGAAACTTGATGCCGATCAGCGCAAAGAGGAACGCCACACAGGGATCGCGGCCGATGAAATATCCCATCGACTGGCGGATGGCGATCGCGGTGACGAGCGCGAGCAGACCCAGCACCCACGACCGGATGACGGCGGGCTTGTCGGGATCCTTGACGGCGCGAGCGATCAGCGCGAACCGGAGCAAGACGAGCGAGGTGCCAAGAGCGGCAATCCACGGTGGCACGAACGCGAGCATCGGCATCTGGGTAGCGAGCATCAGCGCGCCGAGCCAACGGGTCTGGCCGATCGACAGCGTGTCGTCGAGCGGCGCCGGCGGCGCGCGGCGCTGCTTCTTGAAGAACAGGCTGGCCAGCCTCATCGCTCCCCCCAGGGGGGCAAACGCCTTGGGGCGGCCCGGCGGTCGGAGGTTCCCCCCCGAGCGTCGCTACGCGCCGCTCCCCCCAGGGGGGCGCGCGCCTTGGGGCGGCCCGGCGGCGCTCATCCGCTCTGCTCCGGCATGAGTGCCAACGCCGTCAGCGCGGCCCGGCGGTGATCGCGTCCCTGGCCGGCGGAGAGCGCGATGCCCGGAGCGTGCAGCGCGAACGGCCTCGCTGCTCGCTCGGCAGCGAGCACCCAGGCAGTGAGGCGCGCGATCTTTTTCTGGGCGGGAAGCGCGGCGGGGAGCGAATCCCAGGTGAGGTCGACGCTTCCTCCGCCGTTGCCGCCCTCGAACTGTTTCGTGTGCCATCCGGCGCCGCGCGCGACGGATTTCCAAGCGATGCGCTGCAGCGGATCGCCAGGCTGGTACGCGCGCAGTCCGGCAAGATCCGCGTCGGTACCGTGGGTGACCGACGCATCGTCCTGGCCGGAGCCACCGATGGGCAGCGGAGGCGGATCGATTTCGGGAGTCGGGAACGCGATCCCGGCGAGCGGAAAATGGACGTAGGCCCACGCATGCCACAGCCCCATCGGAAATTCCGAGGACAGCGTGATGCGGCCGAGCACGATGCGGCCGCGGCGCGGTGTCAGCAGTTCGAGCGCGACCGGCAGCGCCGAATCGGGGACGACGTCGACAGTGACCGGGACGCAGCCGCGCGCCGAGAGCGTCACGGCGTATCGAGGCGTTGCCCCACCCGCCAGCGCAAGAGTGAAGGGCATGACGGCGCCGGCGAAGGTTTCGCCAGCGGCGAGCGGCCGCAATTCGATGCCGGACAGGTTGCGGAACGTGTGCACGAGCGCCGTGGCGACGAGCCC
>CAVRYA010000003.1:0-284197 GCA_963725315.1 uncultured Actinomycetes bacterium
CGAAGGTTCGAGTCCTTCCCGGCCCATCGCTCTGCAAAGCGAAATGTGCCGCTCTTCGGGGCGGCGCTTCGCGTCGGTGGGCAACTGATTGGGCAACTGTGGCTCGGGCAGGGCTTGCCAGCCAGCAGTCCGACGGCGCGGGTCATCTCGCCACCCGTGGTGGGCGATACTGCGCAGGCGATGTCGCAGGAGAACGTCAAGACCGTGCTCGACGCGATTGCGGCCTTCAACCGTGGCGGCCCGGCCGCCTGGTCTGAGTTCTTTGCCGACGACATCGACTACCGGGCAGTCGAGGGCGCCGCCGATGATCCTGGCCCGATCCGAGACAGGGACGCCCTGCGCGACTACGCGCAGGACTGGCTCGACACCTTCGACGACTTCAGGGTCGAAGCTCCCGAGCTGATCGACGCAGGGGAAGAAAACGTGATTGCGGTCATCAGGACCTTCGGACGCGCCAAGCTGAGCGGCGTCGAAACGGGTCTGACCTTCGCCGTCGTCTTTACGATCCGCGACGGCAGGATCGCGGTGGGCCGAGAGTACGCGACACGCAAGGGGGCCCTCGAAGCCGCCGGGCTGTTGGAGTAGGCGGCGCGACTTTTTAGCGGCCGTTCCCGGGTCACCGCGCTACCGCGCCTGCCAAAAACGCCGCGACGAATCCACGAAGCGAGATACTGCGCAGGCGATGTCGCAGGAGAACGTGGAGGTTGTTGAACGGGCCGTTGCCGCCGTGAACGAGCGGGACATCGACGTCTATCTCTCCTGCTGCACCGATGATGTCGAGCTCTCGACGCCCCTCGCAGGTATCGGTGGCGTGTACGACGGCCCGGATGGCATTCGCCGTTTCTTCGTCGACCTGGCCGACACAAGCCCCGACTTCCGAATCAGCATTGAGCGTCTGGAGCCGGTGAGCGCGAAGCAGGTCCTGGCGTTCACAAATGTCACGGCTGCCGGGCGCTTGAGCGAGCTCGACTTGGGAACCGCGGCCGCGAATATCTATGACTTCGCCGACGACGGCAGCATCAAGCGCGTCCGAATCTTTCTGGACCGCGACCAGGCCCTCGAAGCCGCCGGGCTGTCGGAGTAGGCGATGTCGCAGGAGAACGTGGAGATCGTGCGTCGGGAGTACGTCGCGTTCGCTGCCAGGGATTGGGCGGCTCTGGCTGAGATCTGGCATCCGGAGATCGAATATCAGGCTCTCGATCCGGGCACCTATCGCGGCCACGAAGAGATGAGACACGCCTTTATGGGCTGGTCGGAGATGTTTGAGGAATGGTGGGTTGAACACGGCGAGATACTCGAGGTCGGCGATCAGGTGGCCGTTGTCGAGCGATTCGGCGGGACCGGTATGAAGGGCAGCGGTGCCGACGTCGCACTTGAGCAATCGGTGGCTCGGCTGGTCAC
The DNA here is from genome assembly GCA_963725315.1 of uncultured Actinomycetes bacterium. Lineage (GTDB taxonomy): Bacteria > Actinomycetota > Thermoleophilia > Solirubrobacterales > 70-9 > JBBRHQ01. The sequence continues at coordinate 1,402 of CAVRYA010000003.1, forward strand.
CTTCCAAGACGGAAAGATCTGGCGGGTGAAGGAGTACTCGACTCTCGACCGAGCCCTCGAAGCCGCCGGGCTTGAGGAGTAGGCGATGTCGCAGGAGAACGTGGAGATCATTCGACGGGTCTACCAGGGTGTTACCGCTCGCCGGGAGCCGCCCCAGGAACTGTTCAATTCGGCATTTGAGTGCGACGCGACGGACGTCCAAGTCGGGGTCCTCTATGGCTTTGACGGCCTGCAAAAGGGGCTTGGCCCGTACTGGGAGACCTTCGAGGGCTTCCACATCGAGGTTGAAGAGGAGATCCACGCCAACGAGGAACAGGTGCTCACCGCCGTCCGCGACGGCGGGCGAATGAAAGGGAGCGACGCCGAGGTTTGGAACCGCTTCTTCCACGTTTGGACCTTCGGCAATGGCAAGATCGTTCGCCTCTCGATCCACATCGACCGGAACCGAGCCCGCGAAGCCGCCGGGCTGTCGGAGTAGGCGATGTCGCAGGAGAACGTGGAGGTGGTGCGGCGCAGTGTGGAGGCCTTTGCCGCAGGCGACTGGAAAACGACCCTGGAGTTCGTTGATCCCGAGGTTGAATGGATTGAGACGCCTGGACTCGGCCCTGACGCGGCGGTCTACCGAGGCATCGAGGAGGTCCGGGGCGCGGTCGAGAGCTGGACCGAAATGTGGACCGATTACGGGTTCGAGATGCGTGACTATCTGGATGCCGGTGATCAAGTCGTCGTTCTCGTCCAGGAACGGGGACGCGGTCGGAGCACCAGAGTGAGCGTCGAGAGGGAATTGGGTTACGTGTTCACGATGCGGGGCGGCAAGGTAGGGCGCGTCCACTTGTACGGGAGTTGGGCCGAGGCCCTCGAAGCCGCCGGGCTTCAGGAGTAGGCGATGTCGCAGGAGAACGTCGAGATCGTGCGCCGCATGTACGACGCGCTTAACCGGGAGGACTGAGACGCAGGACTGGGACGCCGTGTTCCGTGACACCCACCCGGACTTCGAGGTCACCTTCAAGGAAGGACCCCGAGCCGGAACACACCGGGGACCCGAAGCCCTGCAAGGGTTTGTTGACGATCTGCGAGCAGGATTCGAGTCCTGGATCGGCGAGCCGCTGGACTTCTTCGAGAGCGGCGATCATGTCGTGGCGGTCGTCAACAACCGGCTCCGACCGAAGGGGGCCGGCCGGTGAATTCGCGTTCCGCAACGGAAGCCTCAATACGCTCCGCGACGGAGCAATCCTCTCGGTGGTGGGATACCCAACCCCCGAGGAAGCCCTCGAAGCCGCCGGGCTGTCCGATCAGAGTCCGCCACAAAGGCCCGGCCAACTACCACCGAGCACGAAAGCCCGCCCCGGTGGCAAGCGTTATATGGGCTAGAACCGGCGGCGGGTACTCCGTGCGCCGTGCCGAGAGGAAGGTCGAATGCCCAGAAGGGTCACTCGAGCCAGAGCGCTTCCCGCTATCGGTTTGGCACTCACAGGGATTCTTGCGACCGTAGCGATTGCGGTAGCCGGAACGCCTGTCAACGGCGGCCGCTATTCCGGCGAAGTGAAGAACACGCCGTCGTTGACGGTCAGCTTCAGGGTTTCGAAGACGGGTGAAAAGATCAAGCGGCTCCGGATTAGGCCGACGATCCCGAACAGATGCGGTTACGGCGGCCCACTGCCGATCGAGTCATCGAAGCCCGCGACGATCACAAATGGGAAGTTCGTAGCCACGGTGAAGCTCCGGACCGGCGGCGCAGAGGCGAAGGTGCACGGGAAGTTCGTCCGCCGCCATCGAGAGCGCGGCACGATCGAATCGATCAACCCTGCGTCGCCGTCCTGCGATGGCACGTTCAGGTATTCGACGAAGCCGCGGTAGCGGCAGGCGGTCGACGCAGCTTGCTGAACACTCGGAGGCCGGCAAGTTGAAGCCACTTCGATTCGTGGCCGTTCTGAGGGTGGCGTTGGCGGCATTCGTGATGCTGTCAATAGGTGTCGCCGCGACCGCGAACGCCACTCAGGCGGATGTCGCGCAGCTCGACGGGTCTGGAGTCGCGGACGCAAGCGAATCGTTCCCCTGCCAGTGGACCTGGTCCATTCAGCCCGGAATCCTCACAGGCTTCATCGTCGCCGGCAACTCGGCCAACTGCACCGGCATCCACGGATCGCTGACGCTGAGCACCAGACTCCAGGAGTGGAACCGGGCCCACAGGAGATGGAAGACCGTTCGCACCCAGAGAAAGACCTGGCACCATCTCGGGACCACGCGCTCGAGCGGCGTTCAGAAGCGCTGTGACAACGGCAAGTACCGCGCGAAGTTCCGTTGGAAGCTGCGGGATACGAGCGGCAGGCGGCTAGCGCACCTCGCTCTGACCAAGGGCGCCGTGGTTGCACCTGTGGGTTGTCGATTAACCCTCGGCTGAAACGGGGTCAACATCAGCCGAGGACTTGAGGTCTCATGGGCGATACTGCGCAGGCGATGTCGCAGGAGAACGTGGAGGTCATGCGGACGGCGATGGAGGCGTTTAACCGACGCGACGGCGAGGGGTTCGATGCCTTGCTCACCGCAGACGCCGCGATTGTTCCCGTGCGATTCGCGCTCGAGGGCACGATCTATCGCGGTGCCAAGGCTGGCACGCAGTATTGCTCTGCTGTCGAAAAGCGTTGGGAGGACCTCAGTTGGAACGTCGAGGAGATGCGGGATGGCGACGATTGGGTCCTTGCGTTCGGACACATCCGCGGCCAGGGACGCGAGAGCGGGGCCGCCATCGACAGCCGAGCCGGATGGGTGGCACACCTCCGAGATGGCCTTATAGAAAGATTTCATACATACCCCGATCGCGCCAAGGCCCTCGAAGCCGCCGGGCTGTCGGAGTAGGCGATGTCGCAGTCGGACATCGAGACACTTCGCTTGGGTTATGAAGCCGCGAGCCGCGGAGACTGGGATGGTGTCCTCCGCGGCATGCACCCAGACATCGAATGGAGGACGACTCGCATGGGCGGCCCGTATCGCGGCCATGACGAGGTCAGGCGGTTCTTGGAAGATCAGCGCGAGCCGTTCGAGGAAGTGGTCACTGAGCCTGAGGAGGTGTTCGTGCACGGAGATCGGATCGTGGTGTTCGTGCGCATACGGGCTGGACCCCGCCGAAGCGATGCCGCGGTGGAAAACCGGGTCGGACACTGTTGGACCACGCGCGACGGCAAGGCCGCCCGCTGCGAGACGTTCCCGAGGCGCGAGGACGCCCTCGAAGCCGCCGGGCTTCAGGAGTAGGCGATGTCGCAGGAGAACGTGGACCGGTTGCGAGGGGCCACCGAGGCGTTCAACCGCTGGGCCGCCGCCCCATCCAGTGACCCGTCGGGGTTTCTTGGGTTCTTGGACCCAGCGATCAAGTTCGAGCCCGTACAGGCCAGACTTCAGGGGACACCCTACGTAAGACTCGATGGCGTCGCAGCGTGGCTCGCCGACCTCGCTGAGCACTATGAAGTCGGGCGTGTTGACTACGTCGAAATACGCGACCTCGGAGACCGGGTGCTGGGACTCGGAACGCTGCGCGTAACCGGAGATAGCAGCGGGATCGACATCGAGGTGCCGATGGCGGTCCTAGCGAGCTTCCGAGACGGGCTGATGACCCGTTTCAAGGACTACGGCGACAAAGACCAAGCCCTCGAAGCCGCCGGGCTGTTGGAGTAGGCGATGTCGCAGGAGAACGTGGAGTCGTGCGGCCTGCCGTTCGTATCACGCAAAGTAACCGACCCTTTGCTTTGTGTCAGGCACAAACCTTCCCGCGGTCGTCGTCTGCTCGCCTCCCACCTCTACATCTCCGTACCCCACCATCACCACTCGTTTCGCATCATCGTCGAGCTCGAGGGTGTGAGGCGAGGCGGGAGCGGGAGCCCGAAGTGCGAAACCGGGCCGGGATACCGAGGGGGAGGGGGGAGTGGCCGACAAGGGGAGATCAGCTATCTCAGATATGGCCCGCCTCACGGATCCAGCTAACAAACGCGGGCCTCGACAGCTTCATTCAGCCTGGGGGGTGTAGCATCCATCAAGAGTGGTCTGAGGGCCCACCTGCTTGGACGCCTCCGCATTCGCGAGTCGGGTCCGCCGGTTCCCTCCCAGACACCCCCAGCCCCCTCCTGAATAGGACGACCGCAGTCTGACCGGCTGCGCTCCGGACTTGGGCCAACAGGGCCCAGGAAGGTGGCGTTTTGGAACTTCTCTTTTGCCCCGCGTGCGGGTCTTTGTTCAATGCCTCTGCATCGGGTGCCCACCGCTGCCCCGAATGCTCCAGCCGGCGGAAACCTGCGCTCTTTGGCCTGACAAGTATCCCCCGCATGGCTCGATGGCTTGACGGGGATCGGCCAGGAGGTGGCTCAGCGCCGCGGATGGTAATGCTGCGGCGTAAGCGAAGCAGTGGGATCGGCGATGCGATCGTCAGGGATCTCGGCACCTACTTCGACCTCACGCCCCGGGGCTCCTCGGTCGAGATCTCAGTCGACCCCCGAGCGCCGGGACCCCCGACGCTGCGAGTGGCAGCGATCATGGATGGAATCGATCTCCGCTGGGAGGAGCACTTCCACCTCCCGGTTCCGCTCCTGCAGGGATCGTCACCCCAGACGATGGAAAAACTCTCTAACTGAGGAGCGCCGATGGAAGGACACGACCTTCACCCCTCTGACGCCGCGGACATGCGTGAACCCCATCGGGATGGGGGAGGCCCGCTGCGCCAGGACATCTCCAACGCGATCGTCGGCCACTACAAGCAGCATATGGGCAAGGGGCCGGTCCGCTGTCGCACCTATCTCGAGCCCGACCTGGTCCTCGTAGTGTTGGGCGAGGGCTACACCGCCAGCGAGCAGACGCTGTTCGATGCTGGCAGGTGGTATGAGGTCCGCAACACCCGCCTGATCTGGCAGGACAGCATGCAGGAGCGCTTCGTCACCACGATCGAGGCGCTGACCGGGCGCAAGGTGGCGGCGTTCATGAGCGCCAACCGCCAGGACCCCGACCTTGCGGTGGAGATGTTCGTGCTCGAATCTCAGACCGAGGTAGGCGGGGAACTAGCTAGCCACGCGCCGGGATCGAGCACGGGTTCTCGGCGACGGGGGGCAGAGGCTTGAACTACCAAGAAAGTGAACAGAGGAGAACTCACAAGATGGGTATGGCGCCGCTGGGCTGGTTGAACAACTGGGCGAGGGGAATTTCCGCATGCAGGGGCTAGGGACAGCCGACCGGCCGGTCGGGCGACGGAATCCGAATGAGGATCTCAGAGAGTCCGGTGAGAGTCGTCTGGTGGCGGATGCGGTTTCGAGGGCCAAGCAGGACGACAACGGAGGCGCTTCACTTCCTCTACGTGCGCTACGCCCCCGACGTGCTCGGCTACGTGATGAGCATCGTCAAGGACCACCACGAGGCCGAGGACATAACCCAGGACGTCTTCATCAAGCTGATGACCGTGATCAAGAAGTACGAGCCGCGGGACGAGGTCCCCTTCGCGGCCTGGATCCTGCGGGTCTCGCGCAATGCCGCGCTCGACCGGATGCGGGCTCGCCGGGCGATCCCGACCGAGGAGGTGCGGGTCCGCGACTCCGGCCAGGGACAGATCAGCTCCGAGCGGGTCAACGACCTAAACCAGGCACTCGACGAGCTGCCCGAGGGCCAGCGCGAGGTGCTGGTGCTCCGCCACATCGTCGGCCTCTCGCCGATCGAGATCGCCGACGCGCTCGGCAAGACCGAAAGCTCGGTCCACGGGCTGCACCATCGCGGCCGCCGCACGCTGCAATCGGCCCTGGTCGAGCTGGGCGCGGCTCCGGTCGTCTTCCCGGGCGCCTAGCGCCCAGGCCGGCCGGCTTCGCTCAGTCGTCGAGCAGGCTGCGTCCGATCCGACCTGTCTCGAGGTGGGCTGCGAAGTAGAGCGCCGCGTGCTCGGCCAGCCGCTCGGCTGAAACGCCCTGGCGGTCGGCTTCGCGCTCGAGCGCTTCCCAGGGCGCGTCGTCGATGGTGATCTGCACCTGCACCCCTTCGCCTTCGATCAGATCGCGGCGGAAGCGTGGGTACGCCCATCCCGGCGCATAGGTGTCCTTCTCGGTCAGGTAGTAGCGGATCGCCAGTCCCAGGGCGGACCCGAGGCTGGTCGACTCCGGGTTACCCTCCCCGCGAAGTGCTCTGAGGCTTATCTCGCCGAGGATTACGTTGACGATCCGCGGCACGGGCTTCCTATTCGCGCTCTCCACTTTCGGCCCCCTGGGGGTTTGGGGTACCCCACATTACTTCGCGCCGCGGTCCTCCCCTTGCCGGGATAAAGCCGAAATGCGAGGCCGGGCGCCCCCAGAGGGAGGGGGAGGGTGCACAGGGCAGCTTGCCCAGTGCTACCTATAGAGCCCGTCAAACGCAAATCCCCAAACAACGCACCTCTGGCCCCAAGTCAAAAACTCCATTAATGGTTTGCGATCCGGCCCTTCACTGCCATAGTCTTGCCTTACTCAGTGAGGCGGGGTGGTGCGCTGAGTATGTTCACCCAGGGAGCCCCACAAGGTCATATCTGCCGCTGCTTGATATTTCGCGCGGCCGTCTTCGGATCAGAGTCCTCGGCGACCTCACGGCCTGTCCCCAGCGACAGAAATAGCTGAAACTAAGACCCTCAGAAGGCCGGACAAGCCTTCCAAGGGAACCTAGTAGGCTCGCAAAGGGCCGGAGGGAGACGTCAATGAGAAAGCATCTTGTTTGGGTCGCAGGCCTGGCGGCATTCTTCGCCGTAGCGAGCATTGCGCTCGCGGCCGGCGGAACCACACAGAAGATCAGCGGCAAGGCAACCCCGTCGAAGCTGCCTGAACACAAGCGAGTGGGCGTCTCGCTCAAGTTCAGCGAGACTACGGGCACAACCGCCCCGGACGGAGTCCAGCCGGCGACGCGCGAGGCAAAGATCTTTCTCGACAAGGACTTCTCCCTCACGACCAAGGGCCTGCCGAAGTGCAGGGTGGACGCGCTCATCGACAAGTCCACAGCCGAGGCGAAGGCCGCCTGCGGTGATTCCCAGGTGGGGGTTGGTAGCGCCGTTGCGAGGATCGCTGACGGGACCGGATTTGGCCACATCGACATCCCGGCCGTGGTCACGGCGTTTAACGGAAAGCCCGGCTCAGCGGTTGGCCTGCCATCGCTGGGCGGCAAGCCGATCATGATTCTCCACATTGTGATCGGGGCGAGCGGCGCGGTTGACGTCCCGCTCTCAATCACGAAGGTGCCTGGCGCCTACGGGACCAAGCTTGCGACCTTCCCCGGCGCGGACGCTCAGCCGATTCGCAACCTGACCTTGACCCTGCACCGCTCGTTCACGGCCCACGGCAAGCACAAGGACTACGTCTCGGCTCGGTGCAGCCACGGCCAGCTGCTCTACAAGGGCCGATTCGCCTACGTTGGGAGCCCATCGCTCACCGCGACGAGCTCGCAGCGCTGCACCGTTAGGCAGTAGGGAAGGAGACTTCTAACAGCCTGGTCGCGCCTCCCCGCCTGCGTTTGACACAGCGCAGGCGGGGGTCGACGCAGAGGATGTCGTTTGGGCGCTGTCGACCCGAGCGCGAGGATACTTGCGCGAACACGAAACTCGAGGGGTTGGGATGAGACAAAGAATCATTGCGGCGATCGTCGTAGGCGCGGCGTTCTTGGTGGCTCCGGCCGGAGCAGCGGCCGCGTGATCCTTTGTCCCGAAGCCCCTGAGTAGGCTTGCGGCCGTGCCCTTCACGCTCAGGAACCTTAAGGAGGACCTGGAGGACCTCGGGTCCAGATTCGACGGCGCGCCGGACCTGGAGTTCCGCTTGGCGACCGATGCGCTCGAGCTCGAACAGTCCGGCCTGAGCTTGCAGCGCGTCCCGCCCGGTTATCGCTTTCCCTACGGCCACACGCACGAGAAGCAGGAGGAGGTGTACGTGGTCGTGCGCGGGAGCGGGCGGATGAAGCTCGACGACGAGATCGTCGAGCTCAAGGAGTGGGATGCGGTGCGCGTCCCCCCCGGTACGTGGCGAGGCTACGAGGCCGGGCCGGAAGGCCTTGAGATCATCGTTATCGGCGCGCCCAGTCTCGGGGAGGCCCGGCGCGACGACGTCGAGGGCCAGCGCGACTGGTGGGCTGACTAGCGCCAGGCCGGCCGCCGGATGTTCGGTCAGAACGTCTTCCATTACCGCGGACCCCGACGAACCGCTCTCTCACCTAAATCAAGGGTTCAAGCGCATGGTGGCCGCCATCAACCTAGAGCGGATGCGCTGCGATTTTGGCGACGCGTTGCCTCGCTAGGGAGCGGCGCGCACGGTCTTCAGGGGCAGCGTCATCCTTCAGGGCGGGAGGGAGCAGGGCCTCTGCCGGTTGCTCGAGAACCAGCCTCGGACGCCTCCAGCGTTTACGGGCTTCCTCGCCGGCGCCTGGCACCGGAGCCCCGATTCTGGTTCCTTACCATCGAGCACATGACGATCCAACGGATAGACCACGTCGGCATCGTCGTTGACGACCTCGCGGCCGCAACCGAATTCTTCGCCGAACTCGGACTCGTGCGGCAGGGCGAGGGGCCGGTCGAGGGCCGCTGGGTGGACCGCGTCGTGGGGCTCGACGGCGTACGGGCGGAGATTGCGATGATGCAAACTCCGGACGGCAACGCACGACTCGAGCTGGCGAAGTTCCACTCGCCGTCACACCAGGGCGACAACCGGCACGCGCCGGCCAACGCCCCGGGTATCCGCCACATCGCATTCGTCGTCGAGGACATCGACGCCGTCGTCGCCGGCCTGCGAGCCCGCGGCGTTGAACTCGTCGGCGAGCTGGAGCGCTACGAGGACAGCTACCGGCTCTGCTACGTGCGCGGCCCGGAGGGAATCATCATCGAGCTAGCGGAGCAGATCGGCTAACGCACTTGGAGTCCTCTGCGTGGCAGGCGCCCGCTCAGCGCCGCGTGAACGTGGCGGTCATCGACCACGACAGCGAGGCGCTCCCCTGCGATTGATCATCGCTGAACTGGCCTGAGTCCGAGCCGGAGAAGGAAAGGGTGACCTGTTTCCCATCGAACTGTGAGATGGGGACAGTGGTAGTTCCGATCGGTTCGGCGGGGCTTGTCCCGTCGTTCAGCGGGCTGACGAAAAGGCTCCCTGTGTCGTCGTGAAAGAGCAGGATTGGGCCCGGGAAGCCGGAGTTGCAGGTCCCGCCGTTGCTCGGGCCGTAGAAGATCGCGGGATAGGAGAAGTTCCACCCGAGCTTCAGCGACGAGCCGGGAGACTCCTGCTCACCTCCGATCGTGAGCCCCTGCCCGCGGCTGACGTGAAGGTCGCAGCGCTCGTTGTCGGTGGGGTCGCTGCACTCCTGGGAGGCGACGCCGTTGCCGGTCGCGGTCAGATACACCGACGGGGCCGGCGTGGAGAAGCCGTAGATCGGATTCTCGTCGTTCTGATCGTAGGTGACGTTCAGCTCCGCCGGCGGGTTGTTCGGCGCCAACTTCGAGGTCCAGTCGACCGTGCGGCTCTCGGTGCAGGGCACCTGATTGAACTGCTCCTGAACCGACCAGGAGAAGCCGCCGCTTACCGAGGTGACGTCGAATTTCGCGTTGGGGTTGCAGGTGTTACTGCGCGCGCTGTCCGGGTGGACGGATCGGGCCGCCAGCCTCGCCGATGAGCTCGCCTTCCACTCGAGCTTGAACGGCTTCACGCCGCCGGGGGCGGTTGAGGCATTGGAGAGGACCAGGGTGAGCTCCCGGACGTTGCAGGCGGTGACAACCTCCTTCGTCTTCGTCGACCAGTCCTCGACGTCGTAGGTACCGTCCTTGTTGGCGATGATCGCCTGGACACCGGCCTCCGGAGACGTCGTTCCCCGGTTGCGATACGTGAGGAAGTTGACGCCCCTGCCAGGCGCGAAGGTGAAGTACTTCGCGGCCACCGGCCTGACGTCGGTGGTGACCGGCGTGGTCTGCTTGTTCGGCAGCGAGCCCGACCCCTCCAGGTTCGGCGTGGCGCCAATCCCGTCCCAGTGCTGGTAGTTCTCGATCGGCGCCTGGTTCCAGTTCGTGCGTGCGAAGTCCTTCCAGGCCTGGTTCCAGCCAGAGCTGAACACCGATTTGGCGGCCGCCAGGCTCTTCTGGGACCCGATCGCGTTCCAGACTTGACGGGCGACGGTGGGATTACCCCCGGAGCGCGCCGCCCAGAGCCAGAAGACGTAGGAGCCGTAGTCGTGGTGGGCGGGCGTCGTCGAGTCGAGCGGGACCTCGGGGTTGTTGAAGAAGTACGGGAGGGCGAGATGTTCCTCCTGCTGCGGCGTCAGCCCGATCCCGTAACTGGGGTCGGTGACGTAGTCCATGGCCCACTGGGCCGTTCCCTCCTTGAGCCAGTAGTTCTCGGCGCTCGCCATGGTGCCCGAGGCGAAGCTGTAGGAGAACTGGATCATGTGCATGAACTCGTGGGCGAGCACGGGCTTCAGGGCGGTGTAGCCGACCGGGGTCGTCCTGGGAAAGAGCATCTCGGCCGGGGTGTTCTCGTTGCTCAAGGTATGGGAGAAGGTCGATGCAATTCCCCGGTCCACGAGGGCGATATCGACCGCGTCGGAGCCGCCGGCGCACCGCCCCGTCGATCCCCCGTCGGGGAGCGGCTCGCGACCCATGAGCGTCGTCAGCGCCGGCCAGATCTTTGACTCCATCGCGCCCATCAGATCGCCGGCGAGCGCCGCATCTGTGGCGGCGTAGCGGTTCTGGTACCAGATCCGCACCTTGCCCGCCGCCGCACCCGTGGTCGCCTCGACGTAGCTCCAGTCCCGAAGTGCCACGTCCGGGTCGCCAATGCACCACGGCGAGTCCGGGTCGGCGGTGGCCCGTCCGGGTGAAACGCCCCTTATCTGGCGCTTTCCCTGCAGGGACTGCTCCCAGTAGCTGCCCTCGTGGTAGGGGGGGATGAGAAACGGCCCGAGCGTCTTCTTCGCGCTCTGGGAGAGGTCCTTCCACTTCGCGATCACCCGGTCCAGCGGTCCCTCGGCGAGCGGATCGGGAGCCCCTTTGTACTTCTTCGGGAGCCGCGGATCGCCGAACGCGGCGAAGACCTTGTAGATCAGGCCCTTCTCCGCGGGGACCTTGCCCTGCGCCACGGCGACGTCGATTAGCTCGTTGGTGGTGAGGGGAGGGCCGATCTCGACCGTCCCTCGGTTAGGGCGGCAGTTGTTCTTCTCGTTCGCCTCCCTGACCTTCTTCCTACCGTCGGCGCAGGCGATCAGGTGGAGGGAGCGCAGGGGCGTCTTGGGCGGAACCGTCAGGTCGGCCTTGCCCTTGAAGGCCTGTCCGGGCCGCAGCGCCTTGACCCTCAGCTTCCCGGCCAGTCGGGTTGCCTTCGCGGACCTCTTTGTCTTCAGCGAGAGATAGAAGCGGGCGACCGACTTGCCCGCCTTGCGCCTGCCGGTGTTTCTGACCTCAACGGTGGCCTTGAAGTCCTCGCCCCGCCCGAGCGCTTCGGGGACGTGACGCAGGGAATTCACGACGAGGTCCGGCCGCGGGGCGGACCCCGCCGCCGACGCGGCTCCGCCAAGCAGGACCGTGGCGACGACCGCCAACGCGCCGGCCGCCACCGCCGTGGCGAAACGCCGGCGGGGGCGTGTCACTGCCGCAGCGGCATCAGGCCGAGCCCCGGCGGGCCGGTGGTGCTCCCCGACCCCCCCGGCTCGGCGAGCGCGCGGGGGTATCGAATCCTTCCGTTTACTCCCCCCAACAATGTGCCGAATATCTCATATAGCCCATGGCATGGCAAGCGGGCCCAAGCCGGCGAGCGGGCGATCCCACTGGGTTCAGCGCTCTAGCTCTGCACCAACAGCACCGCAGTGCTCAAACCTGGGTCCGAGAAACGGGATGGATCTCGATCATCCGCAGCGTGAGCGGGGCCGGGCAAGGTCGCTGAGCAGACGGTCGATCACGCCCGGGTCGCTGGTCAGGCCCAGATGGGACACGCCGGGGTTATCCGTGAGACGGAAGCGGAAGCAGCGCATGCGGTGCCAGACACGTACCGCATCGTTGGTGATGTATTCCTGGTTGCTGTCTCCGGGGAGGTTGATGAAGTCCGCTGTGGCCTGATCGACGACTTGGCCAGTCGTGAGAGTAGGCAAGACGATTCCGACGGTGGTCGGCAGGCCCGAGCCCTTCTCGGCCGAGACATCGACGTCAGGGAAGTGCTTGGAGTCCGCGAACTTCACGAATCCGAGGTAGTGCTCGACGATCGGCTTGATCGAGTCCAGCCCGGCGTCGTGGAGGAGCCGATAGGTGTCAGCCGGTGTGTAGCTGTGGCCGGTTGCCTGGTTCTTGACGACCACCTCCCGGCGGCCGAACACGGCGGGGTCGGACGTGCTCATCCAGGTCGACGGAGAGAGGGCGACCAGGCGCGCGCTGCTGCGCGCCGTGGCCAGGGTCGTCGGTAGCGAGAACACGGCCGGGACCTCGACCCCCGTGAAGACCCATGACCAGGTCGCGCCTTGGCCGGGCAGGTTCCCTGCGATGTCGGTGAAGCCCTGGATGTACTTCCGCTTCCACCGCTCCGAGACGTGGGTGAGGAGGTACTGGGCATAGAGCGGACCGTTGGAGTGGCCCACCAGCCGGACGGGCCGATGATCGTTGCGACGCCACGTCCGCTCGATCAGCTGCTTGGTCCGGGGAAGGAAACCCCCGAGGTCGGGCGTCAGCCTGAAGTTGTAGCCCGCCACCACGAGGTCGCGATTGGCCTCGTACCCGGCCGACTCGAGAGCCGTGTAGAGCCCGGCGTACACCGGCGCGCTTGATGTCTGGCCATACTGGGGAATTGACACCTTGACCCCCTGCGGCAGCGAGAAGCGCTGCGGGAACGGCAGGCGTGGGTTGCTCCGCCAGCGTGGCGTGAGCAATCGATCGCGGCAGACCTGACTGAACGTCGTGCCCACGTCCGCCGGGAACCCATCCTCGAACGACCCGGAGGGCGGGCAGCCCTTCACGGACGTCTGGTTGCGAACCGTAACGCGCAACGTCGTCGTGCCATAGCCAGGGAGGAACACGACCGGAGTACGCGCCGTCGCAGTCGTGGCGGACAGAGGAGCGGGCGCCAGCGCGAACACCGCCGACAGGAAGCCGGCAACACATAGGCGAAGCTTCGCCCCGGCGCGGCATTCAATCCGGGTCACCCCCCGATCGTAGTCGAGCGATTGCACCTCCGTACTCGGAGCGATCGAGCATCTGAGAACTCTGATCGCGCCCCCGGGAGCGCGAATTGCGCTCAGGCCGGGCGGCCCAGCAAGAGCTCTCGCACTGCGACCAGCCCGGCCAGGTGGCCGCTGCCGGCGGCGATAGGTACCTGCTGCGGAGCGACGGCAACGTCGCCGGCGGCATAGATGCCCGGCACGCTCGTGTGGCCGAAAGCGTCGACGGCCACCAGACCCTCCTCGGTCAGCTCGAGGCCCAGGCTTAGCGGCAGGTGCCCGCGGCCGCGTAGCGGCGCGTGGACCAGGACCGCGTCACAGGGGACTTCAGATCCGTCGTGGAGGACCACGGCCCGGACCGTTCCATCATCCGTGCGGAGCTCGGCCACTTCCTCTGGCCGGACGACGCAGACCTCGTCGCTCCAACCGCGGGCCAGCGAGGTCAGGCGCTCAGCGATCGCCTCGCCCGCGTAGACGACCAACCGGCGGTCGCGGACCTCCCACCCGTGGCAGAAGGGGCAATGGAAGACCGCGCCGCCCCAATGCTCGGCGAAGCCTGGCACCTCGGGGACCTCGTAGTCCATGCCCGTGGCCAGGATCAGCGATTGCGTCTGGACTTCCTGTGCGCCGTCGTCAAGCTCGAGGACGAAGCCTTCACCATCGCGCCGGGCGTCGATCACCTCGGCGTCGCGGATGACCACCGAGGCGTAGGAGGCCAGCTGGGCTCGGCCCCGGTCATAGAGCTGGCCCGGTGGCGTGCCGTCGAGGGCCAGGCCTCCACCGACGTGGTCGGCGGCGCGATTGCTTTGCCCGCCACTATCGAACAGGACTGTCCGCCGGCGCGCCCGACCCAGCACCAAAGCAGCGCTCAGCCCGGCCACCCCGCCTCCGACGACAACGCATTCCCAGTCCTGGTGCATGCTCATCGGGTCGAGAGTTAAGCCGCGACCTTCAGTCGCTCGCTCGATGCGGCCCAACCTCGAGGTGCTCTCCCGCATCCCATTGCCTGCGAACCTGATCGGACGTGTAGCAGACCTCGATCCGGAAGCCGTCGGGGTCGAAGACGAAGAAGGCGTAATAGCCCGGTAGATCGGGCTCCTCTTCGGGTGGGCAGTGGATGCGGGCGTCCATGCTCAGGCAGCGCTGGTAAGCGTCGTCGACCTCCTCGATGCTCTCGACCGTGAACGCCAGGTGCTCGATGCCTACGCCGTAGTAATCGTGGCGGCCTCCGTCCGCTTTCCGGAGGCCTAGCCGTGTTTCGGGCACGGCACCTGGGACGAACTTCTGTCCGAAACCGAGGTAGACGACCTCCTCAGTTTCCCGGTAGGTCTGAAAGCGGCCCTCGACATCGAGGCCGAGCGGCCCCAGCATCCCGAGGTAGAAGGCGAGGGAGCGTTCGACGTCGCTGACCGCGAGATCGATGTGGTCGACTCCTCGTAGGGACATCGCTCCTCCTTTGGTGCAACACCCGTGAACTCCGGTATCGTCGAACGAGTCTGGCACAGGCACGGGAGACGACGGGGGATCGCTTTTTCACATCCACTCGGTGGTTGTGGCTCGTTGCGGTGCTCGCTGCCGGGCTGATCTGTCCCTCGCCGGTCCAGGCCGATACCGCGGAGCGAGGTCGCACCGGCGCGCAGCCGGCCGTCCCCACCGCAGCGCACGGCAACTTCGCCCGCCGGGTCGCGATTCGCGGGGGGCGCAGGCTCTACCTGGAGTGCCGTGGCAGGGGAAGCCCGACCGTCGTGCTCGAGGCCGGCACCGGCGATCTGGCTGACGTCTGGAGCCTGGCGCCATTCGGGCCAGGGCGGGCGGTGCTGCCGGCGGTGGCGCGGTTCACCCGCGTATGCGCCTACGATCGCCCGGGCACCTACCTGCTCCCCGATCAGCTGAGCCGCAGCGACCCGGTGGCGATGCCGCGGAGCGCGCGCGACATCGTTCGGGATCTGCGCGCGCTGCTGCGAGCGGCCCGTGTTCCGGGCCCCTACGTGCTGGCCGGCCACTCGTTCGGCGGCATGGTCGCGCGGCTCTACGCCACCACCTATCCGCGGAGCATCGCCGGGCTCGTCTCGATCGACGCCCAGAATGAGAACTTCGCCGCCGCCTACAAGAAGTTCCTGACGCCGGAGCAGTACGCGGCCGCGGTCCTCAACCCAGGGCCACCGCCCGGGCTCGAGTGGTACTCGGACGTCGAACGCCTCAGCCTCGAGGTCAGCGCCGCCCAGATGCGCCAGGCACAGGCGGACACCCCGTTGCACCGGATGCCGCTCGTCGTCCTCTCCCACTCCAAGACCCTTCCGAACCCGTTTGGGTTCCCCTCCGACTGGCCGATCGAGGCGCTGGAGCGCGCCTTCCAGAACTCGCAGAAGAAGCTGGCAGGGCTGGTGCCGGGTGCCCGCCACGTGATCGCCGCGAAGAGCGGGCACTACATCCAGCTAGACCAACCCAGGCTGGTTACCCGCGAGATCCACGGAGTTGTGCGAGAGGTGCGCAACCGCTGAGGGACGGGAGGTGCGCGCGTCTCTGTTTAGCCGGCCTGCAGGACCCGCACGCGATCAAGCTCCGAGTGGACGTACTCGCTGAGCCAGAGACTCGGGTTGTTGCCTGAGTAGCCGTGGGGGCCGAAGCTCGCGCAACGACCTTCGAGGTTGAAGCTGGCGAGCTCGTCCAGGGTCCGGTGCGGCGGGTAGGCGGTGGCCAGCATCGTCAGCCGGGGGTCGTCGTCGGGGAGTCCCAGCACGTACGCGGCCAGCCGGTCCAGAGCCTCGAAGCTCTCCGAGTAGATGGCGGTCGAGCCATCCCGGTCGAGCGCCTGCGCGTGATTCCACGCAGCCATCTCGCTGACATGGCGATACAGCCATGCCTTGAGCGTCGACGCCGTGACCATCCGGCCCCTCAGATCGGCTTCCTCGTTTGAGATTGGCCGACCCTACGGGTTGCCTGCCGCAGCACGCAACCCCGCAAACCCGCATTTTGCGTGCTCGAATTACTTGTTTGCCGGCGCAGTTCGGATGTTTGAACGCGGACGCGAGGGTAGATAAGCTCGCGTCGATTCACGGCGTTCGGATGAGACGTTTCGGCGGGATAGCGGCTGTGCTGGCGACCGGGGGCAACCGCCGGCTGAGGACAAGCTGACTCGGGACCCCCGCCACTTCCCGAGGCCGTCGCTACTCCTCGCCGTCGCGGCGCTGGCCTGCTCGGCGCTGCTGCTGGTGCTCGGGTCTCAGCTGAGCTTCCTCAACGACGACTGGGACTTCCTCCTGTTCCGGCGGGGGTTCGGAGCGGAGCAGATCCTCGAGCCTCACAACCCGCACATCGTCGTCGTCCCGGTGCTGCTCTACAAGGGGATCCTGGCGGTCTTCGGAATGGACTCCCAGCAGCCGTTCAGGGTGGTCTCGATTCCGATCTTCGTAACCAGCGTCGCCCTGCTGTTCATCTGGCTGCGCCGGCGCGTCGGGGAGTGGCTGGCACTTGCCGGCGTGCTGCCGATCCTCTTCCTGGGATCCGCGGGCGAGATCCTCCTGTGGCCATTTCCGCAGATCGGCTTCTGCGGGCCGATGGCCGCCGGCCTGGGCGCCTTCCTCGCCCTCGATCGGGACGACCGCAGGGGTGACCGACTTGCCTGCGCGCTGCTCACTCTCTCGATCCTCTTCGGAAGCCTCGGAACGGCGTTCGTCGCCGGGGCCGTCGTCCATCTCGCCTGGGACCGCGAGCGTTGGCGCCGCGCCTACGTCGCGCTGATCCCGATCTGCGTCTACGTGGTGTGGTGGCTCGGCTGGGGGCAGAAGGCCGCGACGGATGCCTCGCTGCACAACCTCCTGCACAGCCCGATCTACGTGGTCGAGGGATTCGGGTCCGGGGTCTCCTCGTTGCTGGGGCTGCCCGAGATCGACTTCTCCGCCTCTTCGTCCCTGGATCCGGGCCTGCCGCTGCTCGCCCTGCTGCTCGCCGTCGCCGCCCTGCGCCTCCGGCAGATCGGCCACGTCTCGCGGTGGCTCGGGGTCGTCACCGTGACCGCGCTGGGCTTCTGGCTTCCGGCTGCGCTCAATGCCAGTGAGCAGCGCGACCCCACCGAGCCCCGATATCAGTACATGGCGGCGATCTTCATCCTGATGATCGCCGCCGAGCTGCTGCGCGGGGTGCGGGTCGGCCGCAGGGCGATGGTGGCGGTGTTCGCCGTCGCAGGGGTGGTCACGCTCAGCAACATCGTCTTCCTGTACCGGGCCTTCGAGGACGAGCGCCTGCTTGGCGAGCAGTCTCGGGGCGCGCTCGCGGCGCTGGAGATCTCGAGGGGCACCGTGGACCCGGAGTTCGTGCTGAGCGCCTCGAACGCGGGGGTCGACTATCTGCGCCTCGTCTCGGCCGGCCCCTACTTCTCCGCGATCGACGAGTTCGGCTCCCCGGCCTACACCCGCTCGGAGCTCGGCGGGGCGCCGGAGCCGGCCCGGGCGGTGGCCGACACGGTGATCTGGAACGCACTCGGCGGCCGTGTCCTCCCCGCCCAGGCCCGGGCGCGCCCGGGGGGCGCGGCACCCAGGGTGGTGCTCGCGCAGAACGCCACCACCATGCGGCGCGGCAGTTGCGCCTCGATCGTGCCCGCCGGCAGCGGCGTCGCGGTCCTCGCCCTGCCGCGGGGCGGTGCGCTGCTCTTCACCGACCCCGGCGCCGCGCCGAGGATGAGCATCCGGCGCTACGCCGAGGAGTGGCGTCCCCTCGAGCCGCCACCGAAGCTGGCCCCCAGGTTCCTGCTGCGGATCCCGCCCGACCGCTCGTCGGTGCCCTGGCTGCTCCGGCTGGGGACCTCTGCGCCGCTTCGAGCCTGCGGCCTGCAATCGGCCTGAGCCGTCGCGCGGGGGCTATGGCGTCGCCGCAACTCCCCAGCTCCGGATAGCTGTCGACCCCGGCGGCGTTGGTCAGCCTGGCCTGGCCCGAGCCGTCGGCGTTCATCGAGTAGATCTCGTCGTTGCCGTCGCGGTTCGAGTCGAAGGCGATCTTGCTCGAGTCGGGGGAGAAGGCGGGCCAGCCGTCGAAGGCCGGGTTGTTGGTCAGCCGCGTCTGGCCCGAGCCGTCGGCGCTCATCGAGTAGATCTCCCCGTTGCCGTCGCGGGAGGAGAGGAAGGCGATCCTCTGCCCGTCCGCGGAGAAGGTGGAGAACAGGTCCCAGCCGGGGTCGTTGGTCAGCCGCGTCTGATTCGACCCGTCGGCGCTCATCGAGTAGACCTCGAAGTTGCCGTCCCGCAGTGCTGGTGAAGGAGATCTTCTGGGAGTCGGGGGAGAAGGAGGGCCAGCCGTCGAAGGCCGTGTTGTTGGTCAGCCGCGTCTGGGCCGACCCGTCGGCGCTCATCACGTAGATCTCCGAGTTGCCGTCGCGGGTGGAGGCGAAGGCGATCTTCTGCCCGTCGGGCGAGAAGACCGGGTAGGCGTCGCTTGCCGTGTTGTTGGTCAGCCGCGTCTGGCCCGACCCGTCGGCGCTCATCGACGTAGATCTCGTCGTTGCCGTCGCGCTTGGAGGTGAAGGCGATCTTCTGGGCGCCCGGGGAGTAGGCGGGGTCGTAGTCGGAGGCCGAGTTGGTGGTCAGCCGCGTCTGGCCCGAGCCGTCGGCGTTCATCGAGTAGATCTCGTCGTTGCCGTCGCGCTTGGAGGAGAAGGTGATCTTGGGGCCGCTGGGAGGAGTCTGCTCCACGTACGTCAACGGCCCCGAGCATTGCGAGGTGTTTCCGGCCGCATCCGTCGCAGTGGCGCGCAGCTCAGTCGTCGAGTTGTCGACGACGGAGACGGTGATCCCGGGACTCGAAAGGTCGGCGGCGGCGCCGCTCGCGAGTGGGGAGCCCGAGCAGTCGCCGGTGCCATAGAGCCGCACCGTCGCGCCCGCCTCGCCGCTGCCAAGCACCTCAGGGTTGTTGTCGTTGGCCGGAGAGGTCGGAGAGGTGCCGGTGAGGCTCGGTGCACTCGGGGCCTGGGTGTCGACGGTGAAGCTGCGGATGTCGGGGGTGGCGTCGGTGTTGCCGGCGGGGTCGATGGCCCGAACCCGGAAGTTCTGAGGGCCCTCGGGAAGCGGTCCGGGGGGCGTGTGGCTCGCGCCCGGACCCGAGCAGGGCCCGAAGTTCGCGGCCCCGATCGAGCATTCGAACCTCGATCCTGCCTCGGATGAGTGAAAGGTAAAGGTAGGGGTCGGATTGGAGATCGGTCCCGAGGGGCCGGAGTCGATGGTGGTCTCCGGCGGAGTCGAGTCCAGCGCCCCCCAGCTCCGGATAGCTGTCGACCCCGGCGGCGTTGGTCAGCCTGGCCTGGCCCGAGCCGTCGGCGTTCATCGAGTAGATCTCGTCGTTGCCGTCGCGGTTCGAGTCGAAGGCGATCTTGCTCGAGTCGGGGGAGAAGGCGGGCCAGCCGTCGAAGGCCGGGTTGTTGGTCAGCCGCGTCTGGCCCGAGCCGTCGGCGCTCATCGAGTAGACCTCCCCGTTGCCGTCGCGGGAGGAGAGGAAGGCGATCTTCTGCCCGTCCGCGGAGAAGCTGGAGGACAGGTCCCAGCCGGGGTCGTTGGTCAGCCGCGTCTGGTTCGACCCGTCGGCGCTCATCGAGTAGACCTCGAAGTTGCCGTCCCGCAGTGCTGGTGAAGGAGATCTTCTGGGAGTCGGGGGAGAAGGCGGGCCAGCCGTCGAAGGCCGTGTTGTTGGTCAGCCGCGTCTGGGCCGTCCCGTCGGCGCTCATCACGTAGATCTCCGAGTTGCCGTCGCGGGTGGAGGCGAAGGCGATCTTCTGCCCGTCGGGCGAGAAGGCCGGGTAGGCGTCGCTTGCCGTGTTGTTGGTCAGCCGCGTCTGGCCCGAGCCGTCGGCGCTCATCGACGTAGATCTCGTCGTTGCCGTCGCGCTTGGAGGTGAAGGCGATCTTCTGGGCGCCCGGGGAGTAGGCGGGGTCGTAGTCGGAGGCCGAGTTGGTGGTCAGCCGCGTCTGGCCCGACCCGTCGGCGTTCATCGAGTAGATCTCGTCGTTGCCGTCGCGCTTGGAGGAGAAGGTGATCTTGGGGCCGCTGGGGGAGGGGGCGCAGGCGTGCCTGGTGACCTTGACCATCTTCGAAACGGATGGCACGCCGCTCGAGTCGATCAGGAAGAGCATGTAGAAGCCGGGGGGAGCGATGTTGGAGTTGGCGGGCGAGGTCGCGTTGAGCGCCCCGCTGCCGACCGAGTAGGAAAGCGGCACGTAGCGCTGCTCCATGTTCACCGAATGCGTGACCGCACCCAGCCGGACCAGTGCCACCTTCCTGATCGAGGACGGGTTCGGGGTCGAGATCGAGAACGGAGCGTTGTAGCCGACCTCGCCCGGGGCGGAGGTGATCTCCGGTCGCGGCGCGAGGTCTCCCGAGCCGTCCTTCTTGAACAGGTAGGGCGGGGAGAAGACCTGGCCGTTCTTCCCCAGGTACCCGACCGAGTCGCAGGTGCCGCAGATGCCGCCGCCGGCCGAGAGCACCCGACCGTCCGGCAGCAGGAGCGCGGTCGAGTGGTACTGGCGGGTCACCTGCTCCGGCGCCATCGTCGTCCATTTCCCGGTGGCCGGATTCCACAGCTCACCGGTGTAGACGCCGTTGTTGAGGTCCACCAGCGGACGCGCCCGAGGAGTTGCCGCCGGTGGCGAGCACGGTGCCGTCGGCGAGGTCGGTGAGGTTGAACTGGCGACGGCCGGAGACCATCGGATTGGGGTTCGTCACCTGCGGCGTCGGCCCGTTGAGGTTGATGATCCGGGCGTTCTTGAGCGAGTAGGCGCCGCCGGCGACGAGGATCTTGCCGATGTCATACATGGCGTGGCTGCCGTATGTGCGGTTGTAGGTGTCGCGGGGGCCGAGGGTCTGCCAGGTTCCCCCGCCGGTCGTATCGAGGCTGCGCATCGTCTGATCGGGCCCGGAATAGAAGGCGCGCCCGTCCGGAGCCACATCGATCCATGGATAGAGCGGGAGGTCCAGCGAGGCGGTGTTGAGCGGGCGCAGGGTGCCGTCCGTCTTGCGCACCTCGGGCATGTCTGGCCCACCCTCGGTGATCAGGGTCTCGCCGTTGCTGAGGGGGGTGACGCTGGGGTACCAGCGGCCCGCATACATGTTGGGGCCCAGGCTCCAGGTGTTGGTGCTGGGGTCGAAGATGTGGGTCTTCTCGAGCCCGTGGAGCTGCTGGTCCTTGTTTCCCCCGGCGATGAAGATCGAGCCGTCCATCAGGTGGGCCAGGCCGCTGCAGAAGATGTTGAAGCCGGTGGTCACGTTCACCGGCGTCTGCGTGCCGGTGTTGGGGTCCCAGACTGTGGCTCGGGTGTGGTCCTGCACGGGATAGGTCTCCGTCGCTTTGTCCCCGATCGAGTCATAGGCGAGCACCTTCCCGTTGGCGAGCAGCGCCGCGTGCACGGCGACCACGGGCCAATCGACGACCGGTCCCCACTGGCCGACCTGGCCGGGGTCAGGGCTGACCGCGGCCGCCGCGGCCGCCGCGTCGGCAGCGCTCGCCGCCATCGTCTGGCGCCCCAGAGCGCGCTCCTCCGCAGCCGTGTGGACGACCGAGTCCTCGTCGGTGTGGCCCTGCACGGTGCTGAGCGGGGAATGCGCGTGAGCCGGGACGGCGACCACGGCGGTCCAAAGGAGGACCACCGCGATTGCCGGTAGAGATCGGTCGAAGCAGCGTGCAGCCATGTGCCAGGGAGGACGGGGGTGCCATGCACCAGGGGGACGGGGGTGGATGGAGAGTCGCGCAGCCCCGGTGCACCCTGACTATATGCCGGACGGGTCGGCTCGTAAAGGGGTCGCGCTCAGCCTTCGACGCCGGCTGCGGCGAGGGCCGCCTCGCGGCTGACGTGGACCTCGAGACGATTCGCCCTGCCATCGCGCATCGTCCACACGTGGCCGCCGTGCAGGTCGACCGCGGCGCCACTCGCCTGGCCGTCACCGGTCATGTGATAGGTCGCGACGATCTGCTCCCCCGCGGGCATCAGCTCCTCGAGCTCGAAGCGCAGGTCGCGCCAGCTCTCCAGCCAGCCGCGGAAGCCTCTGCCCATCTCCTCGATCCCGTGGTAGACGCCGGGGTCGGGGAGGCTCTCGCCGAGCACGAAGACGATCTCGGGGTCGTAAAAGGAGACGTTCCAGAACTCGCCCCGCGACCATTCGTCATAGACACGGTGCAGGGTTTCGAGGTCATCTTCGCGGGCCATCCCGCAAGGATTATCCCGCTCTGGGCGGGCAGCCATGGACACCTGGGCGACCGCGGCTAAAGCCGTGGCCGGCACAAGTCGATGCTTTGCCCAGACGTTGATTGGCCGTCCCCGTCGGGAGGAGGTGGCAGGTGATCGGTTTCGTCGCACTTGGCATCGTCATGCTCATCTGGGTACTCACCTGGGAGGGAGCCGACGAGTCCGAGCTCGAGTCCGAAGTTCCGCCGCAGACCCGGATAGGTTGACCAGATGGATGATCGTCGCGCCATCTGGCTGCTCGTCCTTGGCGCCCTCGCCTTCGTGGTCGGCGTGGTCGCGCTGCTGATCGCGATCGACGCCAAGAACAGCTCCACGAGCGACGAGGACCTTGCCAAGTCGGTGCGGACCGAGATCAGCAAGCAGGTGCCCGAGCTACAGAAGGCGCTCTCCTCGCAGAGCCAGGAAGTGACCCGCGGGCTTCGTCAGGCCGCCAGGGCACGGGCCCGGATCAAGGGCAGCCAGGCCGTCGACCGCGGCGACCTGAACAAGCTCTCGGCCCAGTTGAAGACGACCCAAGGGCAGATCACCCGCCTCAGCAACGACGTCAAGGGGCTGACCAACGACGTCAACGCGCTGAAGAATCAGCAGAATCGCACCCGCGACACGGTCGGGACGCTGACCCGCCGGGTCAACCGCCTGCAGGTCCAGGTGCAGAACAAGAAGAACAAGTAGGCATGCAGGCAGGCAGGAGGGCCCTGCCCGCTGCGATCAGCGGCGCGGCCTCCGCCTCCGCTTCGGCCTCACCTTCCCCCGCGCCTCGAGCTTGTCGCGGCGCGCCTCGGAGGCCTGCACGCGCTCCAGCCCGCGCAGCTCGCCGATCAGCAGCTCCCCGTGGCAGCCGGGGCAGCGATAGAGCTTCTGGGAGATGGCGCGGATCAGCCAGACCTCGTCGCCCTCCTCGGTGCGCTCGAGGAGGCTGAAGCGGGTGTTGGGAAGGCCCTCGTGCGGTCCCATCGGGGGCAGGTTACGGGGGAGCGTTCTGCGACCATCCCGGCCGATGAAGGCACGGCCACGGACCCTGGATGGCTGAGCTCGAGGAAGGGGCCCTGTTCGCGGGCTACCGGATCGGGCCGTTGCTGGGCCGCGGTGGCATGGGCGCCGTCTACGAGGCCACCGAGACGGCGCTCGACCGGCGGGTCGCCCTGAAGGTGATCGCCGCCGACGCCGCCCGCGACGAGGTGTTTCGCGAGCAGTTCGAGCGCGAATCGCGGGTCGCCGCGAAGGTCGACGACCCGCACGTGATTCCGATCTACGCGGTTGGCCGCGAGGGCGAGACCCTGTTCATCGCGATGCGCCTCGTCCGGGGCCTCGACCTGGGGGAGAAGCTCGCCCGGCGCCGCCTCGAACCGGCCGAGGCGGCAGCGCTGATCGACCAGGTCGCGCAGGGGCTCGACGCGATCCACGAGGCAGGGCTGGTCCATCGCGACGTCAAGCCCTCGAACATCCTGTTGGCCGGCGAGGACGGCTCCGAGCATGCCTACGTCGCCGACTTCGGACTCGCCAAGCAGGCCGCGACCAGCAGCGGGCTGACCCGACGGGGACGGGTCGTCGGCACCCTCGACTATGTCTCGCCCGAGCAGATCGAGCAGATCCAGGTGGACGCCCGCGCCGACGTCTACTCGCTCGGATGCGTCCTCTACAAGGCGCTGACCGGCCGGGTGCCGTTCGAGCGCGACACGGACGCCGCCAAGCTCTGGGCCCACGTCCACGACGACCCGCGCCCCCCCTCGGCGCTCGGTGGGGTACCGACCGCCTTCGACCGGGTGATCGCGCGGGCCATGGCGAAGCGACCCGAGGACCGCTACCCCTCCGCGGGCGACCTCGGCCGGGCGGCGCTCGCCGCCGCGGCGGGCCGCGAGGTGACGATCTCCGAGCGCTGGGTGGCGACCGGCGCCGCCGCCGGGGAGGCGCCGAGGCTGATGCTCGAGAACGAGGAGGGATCGACCGGCGACCTGGCGCGCCGCTACGCGCACGAGGAACCGACGCCGCGGCTCGGGACCGGCTTGCCATCTTCCCGTCGCAGGCGCCCCAGGGTGCCCCCGGCGCTGATCTTCGCCCTGATCGGCGCCGTCGTCGGCGTCGGCGTCTACCTGATCGAGCGCCCCGGCGATTCGGGAGCCTCGCCGCAGCTGAAGCGCCTGATCGGCCGCGCCGACGAAATCTGCACTGAGAGCCGCGGGCTGTTCAACGCGGCCGCCTCGGGGCGGATCGAGACCTTCGCCGAGGCCGCCCGCCAGGTCGAGCGCCAGCGGGAGATCTCCGAGGCGGCGCTGCGGCAGCTCCGCCGCCTCAACGCGCCCGAGGAGATCTCCGGCGTGTGGTCGGCCTACCTGAGGCTGAGAGTCGTCCAGATCAGGCGTCTCGAGCAGGCCCGGGCGGCGGCGCTCGCCGGGGACAACCTCGCCTACCAACGGGCCCAGCGCAACCTCTCAAGAGGCCGGCGGTACAGGTTCGAGGCGGCGCGGGCGGTGGGGCTCCGTGAGTGCAGCCGCGGCGGCTGAGCGCCCCGCCGCGACGGGGAGAGGCGCGGGCGCCCGCGCCAGCCTAGGGTGTAGCCATGAGTGAGGGCGAGGTGCGGTGGACCGAGCTGACGGAGGGCGCGGAGTTCGCCGGCTACCGGATCGAGCGCCGCCTCGGGCGGGGCGGGATGGGCATCGTCTACCTGGCGGTCGAGCCCGGCCTCGATCGGCGGGTGGCGCTGAAGCTGGTCGCGCCGGACGCCGCCGCCGAGGAGGTCTTCCGCGCCCGCTTCGCCCACGAGTCGAGGATCGCCGCCTCGATCGAGCATCCCAACGTGGTCCCGATCTACTCCGCCGGGGAGCACGACGGGATCCCCTTCATCGCGATGCGCTACGTCTCCGGCTCCGACCTGGGTCGCAAGCTGCTCTCGAGCGGCCGCTTGGAGCCGGGGCGGGCGGTGGCCCTGATCGGCCAGGTGGCGGGAGGGCTCGACGCGATCCACGCGGCCGGGCTGGTCCACCGTGACGTGAAGCCGGCGAACGTGCTGCTGAGCGGATCGGAGGCCTCCGAGCACGCCTACATCACCGACTTCGGAGTCGCCCGTAACGTCGCTTCGACCTCGGGCCTGACGAAGACCGGGCGGTTTGTCGGCACCCTCGACTACGTCGCCCCCGAGCAGATCCGGGGCGGGGAGGTGGACGCCCGAGCCGACGTCTACGCGCTCGGCTGTCTGCTGTTCAAGCTGCTCACCGGCGAGGTGCCGTTTCCGCGCGACGGCGAGGCGGCGCGGCTCTACGCGCACCTCAACGACGAGCCGCCGGCGGCGTCGCTGTTCACGCCGATGGTGCCGAAGGCGCTCGACCGGGTGATCGCGCGGGCGATGGCGAAGAGCCCCGCTGAGCGCTTCCCCTCGGCGGGGGACCTGGGGCGGGCCGCTACGGCTGCCCTCTCCGGAGCGGAGGTCGGGGTCACCGAGCGGATGGTGGCGACGGGGGCGGCGGCGACCCGGACCGCGGAGACGCCGGTGGAGCTCGGGCCCGGCACAGGCGCCGAGAAGACCGCGCCGATCGCGGTTACCGCCGAGACCTCAGGGACGGCCGCGACGGCCGCGCCGCCGGCCGAGACCCCGCCGCGGCCCGACCGCCGCCGCGGGCTGATCGCGATCGCGGGGATCGCGGCGGTCGCGGCCGTCGTCGTCGCGGTCGTCATTCTCAGCGGCGGTGGCGGTGGTGGGGGTGCCTCCCCGGCGGCGAGCAACGGCGACGGCGGGCAGAAGCAGGGGCAGGGAGGGGGACAGGGAGCGGCCAAGCCGAAGGCGATGAAGAAGGAGCAGTTCATCCGCGAGGGCGATGCGTCCTGCCGCCGCGCCCAGCAGAGCTTCCTCAGCGCCAATGCCAAGTTCAACGCCGGCCAGCTCAGCGATCTCGACTTCGCCCGAACCCGGTTCGACAACTCGAAGCGGAATCTGAGCACCCTGAGAGCGCTCGAAGCCCGGGCCCCGATCTCGGTGCGGGGGACGTTCCGGGAGTACGTGGCTGCGATCCAGCGGGTCCACGGGTACGACCGCCAGGCGCTCGACGCCGCCAAGAAGGGGGACACGGCCGGCATCGACGCGGCCAACGCCAAGAACCTCTCCGAGCAGGGCGGGCGCTACGAGCTGGCGCGGCAGATCGGGTTCGAGCAGTGCAGCGCCAACCGCGGCTGACTAGCGTCGCGAGAGCCAGGCGAAGCCGGCGGCCATCGCCAGGTTCGCGACCCCGGCGAGCCGCAGCCCCGCCTTCGCCCCCGGACGGCTGATCGCCGGCGAGGCGGCCCAGAGCGCATCGGTCGCGATCTCGGTCCCCCGCAGCCAGGCGAGGGCCCACCAGTCGCGCGGCTCCCCGCGCCGGGCGGCGACGGCGTGGGCGGCGGCGAAGGTCAGCCAGATCGGTCCGCAGCGGCGAAACAGGTGGGCGGCCTCAGGCGCCGGCTCTTCGTGACCGATCGCCCGCAGGGTCGCCTCCGGCGCCGCGATCGCCGCCGAGCCCAGGATCAGGTCGAAGGCGATCATGTTGCGGTTGGTCTGGCGCAGGAGCTGCTCGAGGGTCATCTCCGGCATCCAAGCACAGTGCGCCTCGGGCTTGCACGAGCGCCTTCAGCGGATCGTCTAGAAGGGAATGCCGCGACCGGGGCGAAATCCACCGCCGTGACCCGGACCGCGACAAAGGCGCTTCCCGAGCGCAAGAGCCTCTCCGTTTACATCACTGAGCGCTTCGACGAGTTCTCCCGCTCCCAGAAGGACGTCGCCCGCTACATCGTCGACCATCTCGACGAGGCAGCCTTCCTCACCGCCGAGGAGCTGGCGCGCCGGGCCAGCACCTCTTCCTCGACCGTGGTGCGCTTCTCCCAGGCGCTCGGATTCGAGGGCTACCCCGAGCTGCAGCAGGCTGCGATCGAGGAGTACCGCACCGCGACCGCCAACGGCGGCGGCCAGAGCCAGGCCAAGGGCTCCGAGGGCCCGCTGTTCGCCTTCGACCACTCCGAGTTCGAGGCTTCGCTCGGCGCAGACCACGCCAACCTCGAGGAGACCGCCCGCAACCTCACCCGCGAGCAGATCGAGGCCTCGGTATCGGCCCTGGCGACGGCCCACCGGGTGGTGATCGTCGGAGTCGACCAGATGGCCTTCTTCGCCAGCTACCTGCGCCACATGCTCAGCCTGCTCGACATCCGTACCGAGATCGTCGCCAGCACCGGCGGGGAATCGCTGCAGCGCCTCGGCCGGATCGACGAGGACACCCTGGTGATCGCCCTCTCCGCCGGACGCGCCCACCCGCTCCTGCAGCGGGCGATGAAGCTGGCCCTTCACCGCCGCGCCCGCACCCTGGCGATCTCCGACGCGACCCTCTCGGAGGTGGGGGAGCACGCGGAGCTGACCCTCTACTTCTCTTCAAACAGCCCTTCCTATGCCCGCTCGAACACGGCGCTGATGGCGCTCGTCCAGGCGATTGCCCACGGGGTCTACGCCCGCGACGAGGCGGCTCACCGCGACCGGATCCGGGCCTTCAAGCTGAAGTAATCCCCCAACGATCGCCCATTCCGAGCCAGGCGGAGGGGCCCGCGATGCGGGTCCCTCCGCCATGCGCCGCGCCGCGCTCTGATCGGGCCGCCGGGGCCCCTCCCGGCACTCGCGGGGGCGCGCGCCTTCTATATTGGTCGCCATGAGCGAACCCGCAAGCTTCCGGCTGAAGACCGGCCTCGCCGAGATGCTCAAGGGCGGGGTGATCATGGACGTCACCGACGCCGATCAGGCGCGGATCGCCGAGGGGAGCGGCGCCTGCGCGGTGATGGCGCTGGAGCGCGTCCCTGCCGACATCCGCGCCGAGGGAGGCGTCGCCCGAATGGCGCCGATCCGGAAGATCACCGAGATCCAGGCCGCCGTCTCGATCCCGGTGATGGCGAAGGCCCGGATCGGGCATTTCGCCGAGGCCCAGGTGCTGCAGTCGCTCGAGGTCGATTACATCGACGAGTCTGAGGTGCTGACCCCGGCGGACGAGTTCCACCACATCGACAAGCTCGCCTTCGACGTGCCGTTCGTCTGCGGCGCCACCAACCTCGGGGAGGCCCTGCGGAGGATCGGCGAGGGGGCCGCGATGATCCGCTCCAAGGGAGAGGCTGGCACCGGCAACATCGTCGAGGCCGTGCGCCACATGCGCGAGATCACCGGCGCGATCAAGACGCTCGCCACCGCCGGCCCTGAGGAGCTCTCGGCCGCGGCCAAGGAGCACCGCGCGCCGCTCGAGGTCGTCCGTGTGGTCGCCGAGGCGGGCAGGCTTCCGGTGCCGCTCTTCTGCGCCGGCGGCATCGCCACCCCGGCCGACGCGGCGCTGATGGTGCAGCTCGGGGCCGAGGGCAACTTCGTCGGATCCGGAATCTTCAAGAGCTCGGATCCGGAGCGCCGCGCCCGGGCGATCGTCGAGGCGACCACCCACGCCCACGACCCCGAGCGGGTCGCCGCGGCGTCCGCCGAGCTGGGCGAGGCGATGCCGGGCCTGGAGATCTCGGAGCTGGCTGCCGCAGACGCCCTGCTTCAAGACCGCGGTGCCTGAGCCCCCGCCGAGGAGGCCTCGCTCCGACCCGGAGCCGGAGACGCGCCTGGTGATCGGCGTGCTGGCGGTGCAGGGCGACTTCGAGGCACACGGGAAGATGCTGCGCGGGCTCGGGGCCGAGGTGCGCGAGGTCCGCAAGCCGGACGACCTCACCGAGCTCGACGGGCTGATCATCCCCGGCGGCGAGAGCACGACGATCACGATGGGCATCTCCTCGGCTGGCCTGGAGCCGGGGATCCGGCGCCACCACGACGGCGGGCGGCCGATCCTCGGGACCTGCGCCGGGATGATCGTCTGCGACGACGCCCACCTCGGGCTGATCGACGCGCACGCCCGCCGCAACGCCTTCGGCCGCCAGCTGCAAAGCTTCGAGACCGACCTGCGGGTGGAGGGGCTGGGCGATGAGTCGCTGCGCGCGATCTTCATTCGGGCACCGTGGATCGAGCGGACCGGGCCGGGCGTCGAGGTGCTCGCCGCCTATCAGGGCCACCCGGTGGCGATCCGCGAGGGCTCGGTCTTGATCTGCGCCTTCCACCCCGAGCTGAGCGACGATCCGCGCGTCCACGCGCTGTTCATGGCAATGGCGACCTCCGCGGCCGAGCGAAGGTCCCCCCAACCCGAGGAGGCGAGCAGTTGAAGGACCCCCGCGTGCAGGGGCTGGCGAGGATCCTCGTCGGCTATTCGACCAAGGTCAAGCCCGGCGAGATCGTCTCGATCGACGGCGAGAGCCCCGCGGAGCCGCTGCTGGCCGCGGTCTACGAGGAGGTGCTGAAGGCGGGCGCCAACCCGATCCTCAACATGAGCCTCAACGGCCAGGCGGCCACCTACTTCAAGCACGCCGGCGACGCCCAGCTCGATTGGGTCTCCCCGGTCGCGGAGTGGATGGTCGAGAACGTCGACGTGCGGATCTCGGTCGGGGCGAGCACCAACACGCGCGAGCTCTCGGCGGTGCCCCCCGAGCGCCAGACCCGCAGGCAGGCAGCGATGGGAGAGCTGATGGGCCGGGCGATGGATCGCAGCGCCGAGGGAGCCTTCCGGTGGTGCTACACCCTGTTCCCGACCGGCGCCTACGCCTCCGAGGCGGAGATGAGCACGGAGGACTACGAGGACTTCTACTACGGGGCCTGCCTGGCCACGGACCCCGACCCCCTGACGGCCTGGGAGCGGGCCTCCTCTGAGACCAGGCGCCTGGCCGAGTGGATCGAGGGGCATGAGGAGGTGCACGTGACCGCGCCAGGCACGGACATCCGGCTGGGGATCGCCGGGCGCAAGTTCATCCCCTGTGTCGGCGATCACAACATGCCCGACGGGGAGTTCTTCACCGGCCCGGTAGAGGACTCGGTCGAGGGCGAGGTCAGCTTCCACCTCCCGGCGGTGATCGGCGGCAGGGAGGTCTCGGGGGTGCGGCTGCGCTTCGAGTCGGGCAAGGTGGTCGACGCCGCGGCAGAGCGCGGCGAGGAGTTCCTGATCAAGCTGCTCGACACCGACGAGGGTGCCCGCCGCCTCGGAGAGCTGGGGATCGGCACCAACTACGGGATCGACCGCGGCACGCTCGAGGTGCTGCTGGACGAGAAGATCGGCGGCACGGTCCACATGGCGGTCGGCCGCAGCTACCCCGAGTCGGGCGGGGTCAACGAATCGGCGGTCCACACCGACCTGGTGTGCGACCTGCGCCAGGGCGGGAAGATCGTGGTCGACGGCGAGGAGCTCTCGGTCGACGGCAAGTTCGTGGTCTGAACAACTGCGCGGCACGTCCTCCGCTCCCGCGAGGCCCGACACTCAGAGTCAAATGATGCTGTCGGGCCTCGCTCCCGCGTCCGGGCGTGCGGCGGTTTGCGGCAGGACGAGGTTTGCTTGCGAGCAAGCCGCCCCCGGACGCGGAGCGAGAGCCCGCAGATAGCCGGTGATTCTGGGTGCGGGCTCTCGCGGAGCAGAGGAGGCGGCGCTTTATTCAGCCTCTGGGCAGGGGCGAGCCGGCGAGCAGCAGGAACCAGATCGTCAGAGCCACCGCGGCCAGCAGCACCGAGCCGACCAGCACCGCCTCGACGATGGTCCACGAATGCGTCGC
The DNA here is from genome assembly GCA_963725315.1 of uncultured Actinomycetes bacterium. Lineage (GTDB taxonomy): Bacteria > Actinomycetota > Thermoleophilia > Solirubrobacterales > 70-9 > JBBRHQ01. The sequence goes on from CAVRYA010000003.1 coordinate 32,379, forward strand.
CGGCGCGTCGCGCATGCTGCGCAGCCAGGCCGAGCGCATCGGGTTGACCGAGTTGGTCCCGGTGATGCGGACGTAGAGGTTGTTGAGGCGCCCGATCAGCCAGGCGACGATCAGGATCGAGACGACGATCCCGACCAGGACGATCATGTAGGGCCCGCCGCTGGGGAACTGCGTCTTGGAGAGCTGCGAGCCGATGTAGATCCAGGTCAGCGGTATTGCCGTCCACATCGAGATCGCCGCGACCAGCATCGCCGCGACGACCACCATCGCCGCGAGCCCGCTGCCGCGCCGCCTCTCGGAGAGCTCTTCCGCCATCTGCGTGCTCATAGAATCGCAGGCATGTCCGGGCACTCCAAATGGTCCTCGATCAAGCACCGCAAGGCTGCGGCTGACGCGAAGCGTGGAAAGGCGTTCACGAAGCTGGCGCGGGCGATCACCGTCGCCGCCCGCGAGGGCGGAGGCGAACCTGACTCCAACCCGGCGCTCGCCACGGCGGTGCAGAAGGCACGCGACTTCTCGATGCCCAAGGACAACATCCAGCGGGCGATCGACCGCGGCACGGGGGAGGGCGGCGACGCCGAGGCGATCGAGCGGGTCGTCTTCGAGGGCTATGGCCCCGGCGGCGTCGCCATCCTCGCCGAGGCGCTGACCGACAACCGCAACCGGACCAGCGCCGAGGTCCGCCACGCGTTCACCAAGCACAACGGCAGCCTCGGCGAGCCCGGGTCGGTGGCCTGGATCTTCGAAAAGCGCGGGGTGATCGTCGTCGACGGCGGCCGCTACGGCGAGGACGACCTGATTGCCGCGATCGACGCCGGCGCCGAGGACGTCCAGCGCGACGGGGACCTTCTCAAGGTGATCTGCGACCCGGCCAGCCTCACCGCGGTCCGCCGCGCGCTCGAGGGTGAGGGAGTCGAGATCTCCTCGTCGGACCTGGCGATGGAGCCGAAGAGCACGGTGGAGCTGGGCGAGTCGGAGGCGGGGTCGCTGCTGCGCCTGCTGGACGCGCTCGAAGAGCAGGACGACGTGGACGGGGTGCACGCCAACTTCGACATCTCCGACGAGGCGATGGAAAAAGCGTTGGCCTGAGATCGGAAGGCATCCGACCTTCCTCGCAGAATGAATTCCCATGAAGGTCGTCATGGGCATAGACCCGGGCGCGGCCAACCTCGGGTTCGGCGTGGTCCGGGTTGAGGGGTCGCAGATGGTCGCACTCGACGGGGGCGTGATCGAGACCACCCCCGAGCGGCCGATCGAGCGGCGGCTCGAGCGGATCCACCGGTCTCTGAGCGAGCTGATCGAATGGCACGAGCCGGAGGCGCTGGCGCTCGAGGACGTCTATTTCGGCCGCAACGTGCGCTCGGCGATGACGGTGGGGCGAGCGAGCGGCGTGGCCATGCTCGCCGCGGCTCAGAGGGGGGTGCGCTGCTTCACATACACGCCGCAGGCGATCAAGCTCTCGGTCTGCGGATCGGGCGCGGCCGGCAAGCAGCAGGTCCAGCGAATGGTCGGAACCCTGCTGGGGCTGCCCGAGCCGCCTGCCCCGGACCACGCCGCCGACGCCCTGGCGGTGGCGATCTGTCACGGCGGCTCCGCCGGGCGCAGGCAGGCCGTCGAGGGGCTCGACCCTGCGCGGCCGGCGCAGCCCTTGAGCGGGCAGCACGCCTGATGATCGCCGCTGTCCGTGGAGAGGTGATGGTGCGGCGAGCCGACCACGTCGTCCTCGACGCGGCCGGCGTCGGCTACCGCCTGGCGGTCTCCTCCGAGACGCTGAAGGCGGTTCCCGCCACCGGGCGCGAGGCCTTCCTGCACGCAGAGCTGATTGCTCGTGACGACTCCCTTTCCCTGTACGGGTTTGCCTCCGAGGGGGAGCGCGACCTGTTTCGCGAGCTGATCTCGGTCAGCGGGGTCGGGCCCAAGGTCGCGATTGCAACCCTCTCGGGCGGCACGGCGCGGGAGCTGCTGCGGGCGATCGCGGCCGGAGACGCGAAGCGCTTCCAGGCCGTCCCGGGGATCGGAAAGCGCACCGCAGAGCGGATCATCGTCGAGCTGCGCGAGAAGGTGGCGGGAGCGATGGAGGAGGAGGTCACGGTCGCCCGCGGAGGCGAGGAGAGCGCCCGCTCGCTGGCCCGCGACGGCCTCGTCAACCTCGGTTACGCCCCGCCCGAGGCCGAGCAGCTCCTCAAGGCACTCGACAGCGACGATCCCGAGGAGCTGATCGCCGCCGCCCTGCGCCGCGCCGGCGAATCGAAGTCGAGGGCCGCATGAGCGAAGCTCCCGAGATCGACGGTCCGCGAATCCGAACCCCCGACGCGGGCGGTGATTCCCTCCGGGTCCATGACGCGCGCGCCGATCGCGGCCGACGACGACCTCGACCGTTCGCTGCGGCCGCCGCGGCTGGCCGACTTCGTCAACCAGAAGCAGGTCACCGAGCAGCTCGAGCTGTTCATCGAGGCCGCCCGCAGGCGCGGCGAGCCGCTCGACCACGTCCTGCTCGCCGGCCCTCCCGGCCTCGGCAAGACGTCGCTCGCGTTCATCGTCGCCGCCGAGCTCGGGGTGCCGATGGTGCAGACGGCCGGGCCGGCGCTCGAGCGCAAGGCGGACATCGCGGCATTCCTCACGGCGCTGGAGCCCGGGAGCGTCTTCTTCATCGATGAGATCCACCGCCTCGGTCGCGCGGTCGAGGAGACCCTCTATCCCGCGATGGAGGACTCGCGGCTTCCGGTGGTCCTCGGCCAGGGAGCAGGCGCCCGCACGGTGACCCTGCCGCTGCCGCCCTTCACCCTGATCGGCGCGACCACCCGCAGCGGCCTGCTCACCACCCCGCTGCGCGATCGCTTCGGGGTCTGCCATCGCCTCGAGCACTACAGCCCCGAGGACCTGGCCGAGATCCTCGCTCGCTCCGCCGGGATCCTCGAGGTCGAGATCGACGCCGCCGGCGCGGCGATCATCGCCGGGCGCTCGCGCGGGACTCCCAGGGTCGCAAACCGGCTGCTGAGGCGGGTGCGCGACTTCGCCCAGGTCAGGGGGGAGGGCCATGTCGACGCCGGGATCGCGACCGCGGCGCTGGACATGTTCGAGGTGGACCGGGCCGGCCTCGACCGCAGCGATCGCAGCCTGCTGGCGACGATCGCCGCCAAGTTCGGCGGTGGGCCGGTCGGGCTCTCGACCCTGGCGGTGGCGATCGGCGAGGAGCAGGACACGATCGAGGACGTCCTCGAGCCCTACCTGCTTCAGCAGGGCCTGCTGAAGCGCACCCCGCGGGGAAGGGTGCTGACCCGGCGCGCCTTCGAGCATCTGGACATGCCGGTGCCCGAGGGCGCTGCGACCCTCTTCTGAGCCGGAACGGCATTCCCGCCCCAGTTTGTAGCCTGTCTGCTGGATGCCCTTCTTCATCTGCCCCAACTGCGGGAACAGGGAGTTGAGCGGCGAGCGGACGGCCGGTTTCAGCGCCCGGCCGAAGGGCTGCTCGAAGTGCGGTTTCGGATTCGTCTTCGAGCTGCTCGATGACTATTACCCGGCCCCCAACGCCGCCTTCTTCGTCTGCGACGGGCAGGCGCGGGTGATCGACGCCGGCAAAGGCAGCTTCGAGCTCACCGGACTGACCGACGAGGACGTGATCGGCCGGCCGGTGCGCGACGTCCTCGGCCTCCGCTGGATCGAGGAGGGCGACGGCGGTGAGAGCGCCGACACCAACGGCGACGGCTTCACCGACCCGATCGAGACCTCGCTCGAGTGGGGGGTGCGCTCGCTCGGCAAGCGCGTCTCGGTCAACGCCGAGGGAGACCTCCCGGCCGACGCTGTCGCCGACGTCTTCCCGGCCTACGACGACGACGGCGGGCTGCTGATCGTCCTCACCCCCGAGGGATAGCGACCGTGGGCAACCGGCGCAGGCACCTGTTCATCCTCCTGTTCGTCCTCGGCCTGGTCGGCGTCTCGGCGCTGGTCATCCTCTCCAAGCCGACCAAGCTCGGCCTCGACCTCAAGGGCGGGGTCGAGCTGATCTACCAGGGCAAGCCGTCGGGCCAGGTCAAGGAGGTGACCGGCGGCGACATAGACCGCTCGATCACGATCATCCGCGAGCGGATCGACAAGCTCGGCGTCTCCGAGCCGGAGGTATCACGGCTCGGGACCAACGAGATCTCGGTCAGCCTCCCCGACGTCACCAACGCCCAGCGGGCGATCGACCAGGTCGGGACCACCGCGCAGCTCTACTTCTTCGATTGGGAGCCGAACCTGATCGGCCCCGAGAAGGTGATCGGCGGGCACCCCGGGGTCAATCCCCCGCAGGCGGCGCTGAAGGCATCGAACAAGCGCTGGCGCGAGGCCAAGCGCAACCCGACGAAGCCGCTGGCCCAGCAGCTCGTCCTCTCCGGCGCCTACCCGAACGCCTACCAGGCGGCCCAGCTCGCCGCCAAGCAGCAACCGCAGGCCTGCAACGAGTGCACCGCCTCGACCCCGCGCTACTACCTGTTCGACAGGAAGCCCCCGCACAAGCTGATCGCCGGGCCCGAGACCTCCGTCCACGACCTCTACGTCAGCCCGACCGGCCAGAAGCGCCCCCACAAGGGGAGCTTCCACGTCAAGGTGCCGGTGGGGACGATCGTCGTCTCGGAGTCGCCGACCGATTCCGACGGCAAGGCCGTCCCCCCGGAGGAGTTCAAGCCCGGCTGGTACGCGCTCCGTGACCGCCCGTCGCTGTCGGGCACCGACATCACCGACCCGAAGCAGGGCTTCGACTCGACGACCAACGCCCCCAACGTCACCTTCGGATTCAACGACCAGGGTCGCTCGGCCTTCCAGGACGTGACCAGGGCGATCGCCCAGCGCGGCGCCAACAGCGCCGCCGCGGCAGGGGCGATCGGCTCGGTCACCCCCGATCAGGCCAGCGCCCTCTCGGGGCACTTTGCGGTCGTCCTCGACAACGTCGTGGAGACGCGGCCGATCATCAATTTCCAGGAGAACCCCGACGGGATCGACGGCCGCACCGGGGCGCAGATCTCGGGCGGCTTCAAGGACATCGGCGAGGCCCAGGACCTGGCGACGACGCTTCAGATCGGCGCCCTGCCGATCAACCTGAAGCTGATCAGCCAGACGCAGGTATCGGCGACGCTGGGACAGCAGGCGCTCGACCAGGGGGTGAAGGCGGCGGTCGTCGGCCTGATCGCGGTCGTCCTCTTCCTGCTCATCTTCTACCGCTTCCTCGGACTGATCGCCTCGATCGCGCTGGGCGCCTACGCGGTGATCTTCTTCGCCCTGATCAAGCTGATCCCGATCACCCTGACGCTGCCGGGGATCGCCGGCCTGGTGCTGACGATCGGGGTCGCCGCCGACTCCAACATCGTCGTCTTCGAGCGGATCAAGGAGGAGGTGAGGGCGGGCAGATCGATGCCGTCCGCGATCGCGGCCGGCTACCGGCGTGGGATCGCGACGATCATCGACGCCAACGTCGTCACCCTGCTGACGGCGTTCATCCTCTTCGTGCTCGCGACCGCCGGGGTCAAGGGCTTCGCCTTCACCCTCGGCGTCGGGACGATCGTCTCGCTGCTGACCGCCGTCGTCTTCACCCAGGCGTTGCTGGGAAGCATGAGCCGCAGCAGGTTCCTGCGCACGCCGGGCATGCTCGGCGCGGCGGCCGAGGAGCGGGTCCGCTGGCACTTCGACTTCATCGGCGCCAGCCGCTGGTTCTTCTCGATGTCCGGTTGCATCCTTCTGATCGGCGCCCTCTCGCTGGCGACCAAGCAGCTCAACTTCGGCATCGACTTCGAGTCGCGGCACTCGGATCAAGGTGGCACTGGTCAAGCCGACCGACGAGGACTCGGTCCGCAATACCCTCAGCAGCGCCGGCATCGACGGCGAGGAGATCCAGAAGGTCTCCGACCCCGTGCTGGGCGACAACGTCTTCCAGATCCAGACCCGGCAGCTTCAGCCCGACCGGGTCAAGGACGCGCGCGCGGCGCTCGGCTCCACGTACAGGATCGCCCCGGACGGTTTCGACAGCACCAGCGTCGGGCCGACTTTCGGCCAGCAGGTGGCCAACAGCGCGGTGCAGGCGCTGATCCTCTCGATCCTGGTGATCGGCGCCTACATCGCCTTCCGCTTCCAGCCGAAGTTCGCGATACCGGTGCTGATCGCGCTCCTGCACGACATCCTGATCACCGCCGGGATCTACTCGCTGACCGGCCGCGAGGTCACCACCGGGACGGTGGCGGCGTTCCTGACCATCCTCGGCTACTCGCTCTACGACACGATCATCGTCTTCGACCGCATCCGCGAGAACCTACCGCGGATGCCGCGAGCGGCCTTCTCGCAGATCGTCAACCGCTCGATGAGCGAGGTCCTGACGCGCTCGCTGGCGACCAGCGTCTCGACCCTGTTCGGGGTGGTCTCGCTGCTGGTCTTCGGCGGCGTGATCCTCCAGGACTTCGCCTTCGCGATGCTGGTCGGGATCGCCTCAGGGACATACTCGTCGATCTTCATCGCCTCGCCGGTGCTGAACGCCTGGAAGGAGCGCGAGCCGGCATACCGCAGGCGGCGGGCGCGGATCGAGCAGATCGACGGGCACCGTGCCGGCCTTCGCCGACGACGTCGAGGTGGCGAAGCTGAGCAAGGATGACGAGACCGACGAGCAGATCGAGGCGACGATCGCCGAGAAGCAGCGGGGGGAGACGGAGCCGGGGCGTCGATAGGCGCCGAGCAGGAGCAGGAGGAGGCGATCGAGGCCGAGGCGGTCGCTCCGGCGGCGCTGGCCGAGGCCGCAGGGCCCGACGGCGCCGAGGGCGACGGCGGGCCGGAGCCCGAGCCCGGATCGCGGGAGGCCGAGCGGGCTGCCCGCCGGGAGCGCCGCCAGCAACGACGCGGCGGGCGCCGCAAGCACGGGAGGAATCGATAGATGGCCGTCCTCGTCTGGTTCACGATGGGAATCGCGCTCTGGCACTTCACCGTGTTCATTCCGGATCGCTTCTGGCAGGGGATCATCGGCGCCTTCATCGGGGCGGTGATCGGCTCCGTCGCCTTCGGCGCGATCGTCTGGGCGGCCAGCGGCAGGGGCCTCGGCGACACCGACATCGGCACGGCGCTGCTGGGGATCCCCGGCACGATCATCGGACTCGGCGTGGTCTACGCGATCGGTATCCGCCAGCAGCGCCTCGAATCGAGCTAGGCCGCGGCGAACCAGCAGCCCCGCCCCGCATGAGGTGGAATAGGCCGCAAATTCGGTGCGTGAAGGGGGGAAGTGCCGTCGGCGCTGGTTCTTAGCCTCGACGTGTGATCAAGCCGGCGAAGGCATACGCAGCGGAGCCGTACTCCTACGCGGAGGCACGCGCCCTCAGCGACGGCCTCGCCCTCAGCGAGCCGGTGGCGATCGCGCTGGTGCGGCGCGGCTACCGCACTCCCGAGCAGGCCCGCGCCTTCCTCGAGGCCGACGAATCCCACCCTGCGGGCGCCTTCGAGGCGTATGGGGGAGGTGAGCGACCCGGCTCCTCGGCGCGATCGAGCGGGGCGAGCGGATCACCGTCCACGGCGACTTCGACGTCGACGGGGTCTGCGCCACGGCGATCGCCGTCGGCGCCCTCCGCGAGTTGGGGGCCGATTGCGACTGGCTGATCCCCGACCGGGTGGCCGACGGCTATGGGCTCACCGAGGCAGGTGTCGATGCGCTCGCCGAGCGCGGCACCTCGCTGATCCTCACCGTGGACTGCGCGATCACCGCGGTCGACGCGGTCGCCCGGGCGAGGGAGCGGGGGATGGAGGTGATCGTCACCGACCATCACCAGCCGGGTCCCGAGCTCCCCGACTGCCCGATCCTCCACCCTTCGCTGAGCGGATACCCGTTCGCCGAGCTCTGCGGGGCGGCGGTCGCCTGGAAGCTGACCCGGGGCCTGCGGGAGGCGGCCAGCCGCGATCCTTCCGCAGCCGAGCTCGATCTCGATCTCGTCGCCCTTGCCACGGTCGCCGACCTTGTCCCGCTGCTGGGCGAGAACCGCTCGCTGACCCGGCGCGGGCTCGAGCTGGCACGGCGCGCCAGGCGCCCCGGGATGCGGGCCCTGATCGAGGTCGCCGGCTGTGAGCCCTCGAGCCTCGACGCGGGGGACCTGGGCTTCCGCCTGGCACCGAGGATCAACGCCGCCGGGCGCCTCTACCGAGCTGACGCGGGGGTCGAGCTCTTCCTCACCCGCGATCGCCGGCGCGCCGGCGAGATCGCGGAGGAGCTCGACCGCGCCAACCGCGAGCGCCGGCAGACGGAGCGGGAGGTCGAGACTGCGGCGAGCGCCGCGCTTTCCGAGCTGCCCGACCAGCTGCGCGAGGCCGGCGCGATCGTCCTCGCCGGGCGCGGCTGGCATCCCGGCGTGATCGGGATAGTCGCCTCGCGCCTGGTCGAGCGCCACCTGAAGCCGGCGATCGTGATCTCGCTCGATTCCGAGGGGCGCGGCCGCGGCTCGGGGCGCAGCGTTCCCGGATACGACCTCCTGGAGGGGCTGCGGGCCTGCTCCGGGCACCTGGAGCGTTTCGGCGGGCACCGTGCCGCCGCCGGGCTGGAGATCGGGCCGGGCGGCGTGGAGGCCTTTCGCGAGGCCTTCCTTGCCCACGCCTCGGCGACCATCGGGCCCGGCGAGCGGGTCCGCACCGAGCGCATCGACGCCGTGGTCGGAGGGGATCGGATCGGGCTCGACCTCGCCGAGGAGCTCGAGCGGATCGGCCCGTTCGGGGCGGGCAACCCGGGCGTCAGCCTGCTGGTCCCGTCGGCCCAGGTCCGCGACGTCCGTGGCATGGGAGACGGAAAGCACTCGCGTTTCGACCTGCACAGCGGCGTCAACCGGGCGCTGACCGTCGCCTTCGGACGCCCCTCGATCCCGGTGGAAGAGGACGAGCCTGTCGACGCGGCGGTGCGGCTCGAGGTCAACCAGTGGAACGGGGCGGTCGAACCCCGCCTGGTGCTGCGCGAGATGTACCGGCTGGGCGAGGGAGAGGACTCCGTGGCCGGCCCCGAGCATCGCTGCGAGACCGGCGCAGGGCGAGTGGTGGGAGCGATTCGACGCCGAGACAGCGGCCGGCCCCCGACGGCGCGAGCCGTCGCCGCGGCCCGGCGCGCCCGAGCGCGAGCGGGTGCGGCGCAGCGGCTCGGCGGCGGCGATCATCGCCGAGCTGGTCTCCAGCGGGGACTCGGTGCTGGTGCTCTCGGCGGATGCCTCGCGGCGGAGCCGTCTCGCCGCTGGCGCCTCGGGACTGGCCCGCTTCGGCGCGGGGGCGCCCCGGATCGCCTGCGGACGCTGCCCGCGAGAGGCCATCGAGGCCCTCCGGCACCCCCGGCCCGGCGGGCTGGCCCTGACGGACTACGCGGCTCTCGAGCTGGTGCCCGATCTGCCCGCCGGGCACGAGCACGTGGTGCTCGTCGACCCACCCGCCACTCCGCTGCTGATCGGGTTCGCCGCGGCCGCGGCCGCCGCCCGGGGCTACCTGCACCCGGTCTGGGGGGAATCCGAGATCGCCTTCGCCCTCTCGGTTCTCGAGGAGCAGCTCGGCCTGCGGATGGCGCTTCGCTCGCTGTTCGTCGATCTGAGGGCGGCGGCGCCGTGCGAGGGGGAGGTCCTGCGCCGCGCCCTGCGGGGGCGCGGCGAGCATCCCCGCAGCCCCGAGCTGGCGGCGCGCTGCGTCTCGGTGCTGAGCGACCTGGACCTCGCGGGGATCGAGGCAGGATCGGGCGTTCGGCGCCTCGGGGCCGTATCCTCGGATGGGACAGATTTGGAGCGCTCAGCGGCGTTTCGCGCCTACGGCGCCCGTCACGAGGAGGGCAAGAGATACCTCGAGAGCCTGAGAGATCCCTAGAGGACCCCACGTCGCCGGGGGCCGTCAAGGCCGGGCCGGCGCCCGCGTCGGGCAACGGCGCAGAGGTGCCGGAGGACCGCAGCGGCCACACCAAGGTGGGGACGGTGCGCGAGCACGGCGCGGCGCCGCTCGACGAGGAGACCCGGGGCCTGAGCGAGGAGCAGCGGACGCTGCTCGGAGACCTGCTCGCCCTGATCGAGGAGTTCGACTCCTCGCTGGACGGCGAGCCCTCGGCGGCGGCGAGAGTCGATCGCCTCGCCGTGGAGCGGGCATTCGCCTTCGCCTGCGACCGCCACGCCGACCAGAGAAGGAAATCCGGCGACGAGTTCATCACCCACCCGGTGGGTGTGGCGAGGATCTGCGCCGGCATGCGTCTCGACACGGAGACGCTGTGCGCGGCGCTCCTCCACGACACCGTCGAGGACACCAGCGCCAACCTGGAGGAGATCGACGCGGAGTTCGGCGAAGAGGTGGCGCAGCTCGTCGACGGCGTCACCAAGCTGACCGGGATCACCTTCGAGAGCCGCGATGAGCGCCAGGCGGAGAACTACCGCAAGATGATGATCGCGATGGCGAGCGACGTCAGGGTGATCCTGATCAAGCTCGCCGACCGCCTGCACAACATGCGCACGCTGGAGGCCCTGCCCAAGCAGAAGCAGATCGCCAAGGCGCGGGAGACGGTCGAGATCTACGCGCCGCTCGCCCACCGCCTCGGGATCCACGCGATCAAGTGGGAGCTGGAGGACCTGGCCTTCGCCACCCTGCATCCGCGCAAGTACGAGGAGATCAAGCAACTCGTCTCCCAGCAGCGGGCCGAGCGCGAGAGCTACGTGAAGGACGCGGGCCGCTTCCTCGCCAAGGAGCTGAAACAGGTGGGGATAAAGGCGGAGATCTCAGGCCGTGCCAAGCACTTCTACTCGATCTACACGAAGATGACCAAGAAGGGGCGGGAGTTCAACGAGATCCTCGACCTCACGGCGATGCGGGTGATCGTCGGCTCGGTCAAGGACTGCTACGGCGCGATCGGCGTCATCCACTCGCTGTGGAAGCCGCTGCCCGGACGTTTCAAGGACTTCGTGGCGATGCCCAAGGCGAACATGTACCAGGCGCTGCACACGACCGTGATCGGACCCGAGGGCAAGCCGCTGGAGATCCAGATCCGGACCGCGGAGATGCACGAGCTGGCCGAGTTCGGGATCGCCGCGCACGTCGCCTACAAGGAGGGCGGCAAGGGGGACCCGAGGCGGGAGAAGATGACCTGGCTGCGGCAGCTGGTCGAGCACGAGGGCGAGCAGGACCCGGCCGAGTTCCTCGAGTCGCTGAAGGTCGACCTGTTTGAGGACGAGGTCTTCGTCTTCACCCCCAAGGGGGAGGTCAAGAACCTCTCGGGCGGCTCGACCCCGCTCGACTTCGCCTACGCCGTCCATACCGACGTCGGGCACCGCTGTGTCGGCGCCAAGGTCAATGGCAAGATCGTCCCGCTCCACTACCAGTTGAGGTCGGGGGACATTGTCGAGGTGCTGACCGCGAAGCGCGAGCGCGGGCCATCCCGCGACTGGCTGAAGCTGGTCCGCACCAGCCGCGCCCGCAACAAGATCCGCGCCTGGTTCAAGGAGGAGCGACGCGAGGACGCAGAGCGCCGCGGCCGCGAGGTGCTCGAGCAGGCCCTCCGCAAGCGCAACCTGCCGATGCAGAAGCTGGCGATGTCGCCGCTGCTCGCCGACGTCTTCCGCGAGATGGGCTTCCGCAAGGCGACCGACTTCTACATCGCCCTGGGCCAGGGCAAGATCCCGGCGAAGACGGTCGCGAACAAGCTGATGCAGCGGCTGAAGGGCGGCGAGGCGGTGGAGGAAAGGGCTCCGCTGGGGCTGGTCTCCAGTCGCGAGGACGCTGAGCGCCGGACCAAGGAGGCTTCGAACTTCGGCATCCAGGTCAAGGGGGTCGAGGACGTCGCGGTGCGGCTGGCGAAGTGCTGCCGTCCGGTGCCGGGCGATCAGATCGTCGGTTACGTCTCGTTGGGCCGCGGGATCACCATTCACCGCGAGGACTGCCGCAACGTGAGGGCCCTGAAGAAGGCGCCGGAGCGGTTCGTGGACGTCAGCTGGGACGGGGACAATGAGGCCTCCTACCGGGTCGAGCTTCAGGTCGATGCCTGGGACCGCACCCGCCTGCTCGAGGACCTCTCGCGGACCCTGGCCGAGGCCGGGATCAACATCCTCGAGGCGAGCTGCACGACCAAGCACCCGATGGTCAAGAACCGCTTCGTGGTCGAGGTCGGCGACACCCAGCAGCTGAAGCAGTGCATCTCGCGGATCCGAAACGTCGAGTCGGTCTTCGACGCCTACCGGGTCACCCCGACCGGCTGAAGGCAGTGGTGACCGAAGTCCTCTCAGAGCGGGTGCGTAGCTGGATCGACGCCTACAACCGCGGCGACACCGAGGCGATGGCGACCCTCGCCGATCCGGGGCTCGAGTGGGTGGTTGCCCGCGAGCATCCGGCTGCGACCACGCACCACGGCCTCGATGCGATCGCCTCCTATCTGGAGGACTGGCGCCAGATGGTGCCGAACATGGTCTATGAATCCGAGGAGGTCCTGGAGAGCGGCAACCGGGTGCTGGCGGTGGGGCGCCTGCACGGTTCGGGCCTGGGCAGCGGTGCCGGCGTCGAGGTCAGGATCGCGACGATCTCAACCTTCGAGGACGGCCGGGCCGTGCGGGTCGAGGAGTTCCTCGATCCCGAGCAGGCGAGGAAGGCGCTGGGGGAGGCGACGACACCGAGAAATGGGGAGGATGGCGGCCGACCGGCGAATTAGTATGGATCGCCCAGTCCGCTTTCGCAAAGACGAGAGAGAGTAGCCGTGCCGCGGATCGTCAACGTAATCCTCGGCGAGATAAGCCTCAGAGCACTTCGCGGGGAGGGTAGCCCGGAGTCGACCAGCCTCGGGTTCGCCCTGGGACTGGCGATCCGCTACTACCTGACCGAGAAGGACACCTATGCGCCGGGATGGGCGTACCCACGCTTCCGCCGCGATCTGATCGAAGGCGAAGGGGTGCAGGTGCAGATCACCATCGACGACGCGCCCTGGGAAGCGCTCGAGCGCGAAGCCGACCGCCAGGGCGTTTCAGCCGAGCGGCTGGCCGAGCACGCGGCGCTCTACTTCGCAGCCCACCTCGAGACAGGTCGGATCGGACGCAGCCTGCTCGACGACTGAGCGAAGCCGGCCGGCCTGGGCGCTAGGCGCCCGGGAAGACGACCGGAGCCGCGCCCAGCTCGACCAGGGCCGATTGCAGCGTGCGGCGGCCGCGGTGGTGCAGCCCGTGGACCGAGCTTTCGGTCTTGCCGAGCGCGTCGGCGATCTCGATCGGCGAGAGGCCGACGATGTGGCGGAGCACCAGCACCTCGCGCTGGCCCTCGGGCAGCTCGTCGAGTGCCTGGTTTAGGTCGTTGACCCGCTCGGAGCTGATCTGGCCCTGGCCGGAGTCGCGGACCCGCACCTCCTCGGTCGGGATCGCCCGGCGAGCCCGCATCCGGTCGAGCGCGGCATTGCGCGAGACCCGCAGGATCCAGGCCGCGAAGGGGACCTCGTCCCGCGGCTCGTACTTCTTGATCACGGTCATCAGCTTGATGAAGACGTCCTGGGTTATGTCCTCGGCCTCGTGGTGGTCCTTGACGATGCTCATCACGTAGCCGAGCACGTCGGGGGCGTAGCGCACGTAGAGGAAGTGAAGCGCCTCCGTGTCGTCCTGCTTGGCCCTCGAGACCGCATCCGCCACCAGACGACTCTCACCGGGTCCTGACCCGGCCTCCTCGCCCCGTGTCCCTGCTCCCTGCACTTCGATGCCGTCCCTGATCGCCCCTATCCCTTCCATTCGATCCTATTGCCCTTCGAAATAGATCCCACCGGAACCAAGAAGCCGCAAACTGCGGCAACAGGCCTAGTCACTCTCTCGACTTGAGCCAGGCTTGTCAAGCCCGAATATCCGTCCAATTCCTATTCTCACGCTCAAGTAATGATTTTGGACAGCTATTGCACAGGTCCTCAGACCGGGGCGGGTGGCGATCCGGTTAACAGAATAGCGCATCAAGTTAGTCAAGAATGCCCGTGGGTTGGAAAAGGAAGGATTTGCGGACCTTTGAGAAAGTCGCGCCCCGCCCGGTTGGTTTGTCGGCCGTGGGAGAGAAATGAGGGTCCAGCTAGGACACTTCACTCGTTCCGGGATCGAGAGCCATCTCGGCGCCGACCTTGCCGGCGGCGTCCAGGCCGCTCTGCGCCACTACTGGAGGAGGCTGAGGTCCGGGAAGACGCCGGTCGAGCTTCCCCGGGCATGGGCCGACACCGTGCTCGACGGCACGGGTGCAAGCTTCGACCTGCCGGTGGAGAGCGAGATCCGGCTCATCCTGGAGCGTGAGGCGGAGCGCCAGGCGACAACCGCGGACCGGGTGCTGCTGCACGCGGTCCTGGTCTATCTGGCAGACCTCGATGCCTCGGCTTCGCCGGATTCGCGGCTCGGCGGGCGCGGTAACGGCCTCAACCCACGGTAGAACTCGCGCAGCGGGGTGCTGCGGCCGAGCGGGACGCGGCAGCTTGCGACCGGCTGCGCGGGGTTTCCGCGGACCATGGTCAGGGGAGGCACTGACGTGGTCACCACGCTTCCCGCCGTCACCACGGCGCCGTCGCCGATCGTCACGTGGGGAAGCAGGATCGAGCCCGGGCCGATGAAGACGTCGTCCCCGATCCGCACCGAGGCGGTTCCCTCGTCGGCGTGCTCGCCCTGCTGGTGGGCGACGATCGTCGTCCGCATGCCCAGATCGACCCGGTCGCCGATCTCGACAAGATGGGGAAACGCGGTTTCGATGATCACCGCGGTCCCGATGAAGCATCCGGAGCCGACCCGCACACCCCGCATCCGGTGCAGGCGCACCCGGGTCGTCTCGGCACCGGGCCCGTAGAGAGCGATCAGGGCGAGGATCCGCCGTCGCGCTCCCGCCAGGGTGCTCTCGTACCTCAAGCGGGGCCCTTCCGTCCGCCCACCGCCTGTTCGTGGACAAGGCGCGAGAGGGGCCCGAGCACCGTGATCTCCTCGGGGTCGAGGGCATCGAAGTCGAGCTCGATGCCGAGCTGGTCCTCGATCGCCGCGATCAGCTCGATGAATCCGAGCGAGTCGATCAGGCCACCGGCCCGCAGGTCGAAGTCGTCCGCCGGCTCCTCGACCCGGCTCCCGCCGAGCGCTGACCCCGCGACCGAGAGGATCAGGGCGCGGACCTCGGCGAGGGTCGGCGCCGGCGCGGAGGCGCCGTTTGGGTTGAAGGAGCTGTGGATCTCCCCGGTCGGTCGCGGGCTCATGCCTGATCAACGGACCGGGGAGGCGATTACTTGCCGGCCGCGCGCGCAGCGGCGGGGCGCAGCGGCACAAGAAATGCCGCAGGGGGGCCGTTCGTTTCTCGTGGCCGCAGAGGCGAGAACGACCCTCTTCTCGGGGTTCGCCCACTCGGTGGAGCGCTTCGCCGACCGCCCGGCGCTCGAGGTCTCGGGGAAGTGCTTCACCTACGCCGAGCTCGACGATCTCGCCGCGGGCATCGCCTGCTGCATCAAGGAGCGGGCCCCCGAGCACTCGCCGCCGCTCACCGCGCTCTTCGCCGCGCGCAGTCCCACGGCGTACGCCGGAGTCCTGGGAGCGCTGCGGGCCGGCAACGGCTACGTCCCGCTCAACCCAGCCTTCCCGGTGCAGCGCTGCCGCGAGATGCTGCTGCGCTCCGGCTGCCGCACCCTGATCGTCGACGCCGACGCGGCGCCGCGCGTCAAGGACCTGCTCGAGGGAGTGGACGATCCGCCGGCCGTGATCGCGCCAGACGACCCGGATCAGGTCATGGGGCGGACCGCCCCAGCCCCGTCGCCGCCGGCGGAGGCGATCGCCTACCTGCTGTTCACCTCCGGCAGCACCGGCCGGCCGAAGGGTGTCGGGGTCGCGCACCGCAACGTCGTCCCCTTCGTCATGGCGGTGGCCGATCGTTACGGGATCGACGAGCATGACCGCTTCTCGCAGACTTTCGACATGACCTTCGACCTCTCGGTGTTCGACATGTTCGTCGCCTGGGAGCGTGGCGCCTGCGTCTGCTGCCCGTCCGAGCGCGAGCTGATGGCGCCCAGCCGCTTCATTCGCGACTCAGGCCTGACCGTCTGGTTCTCGGTTCCCTCGGTCGGGGCCTTCATGCGCCGCTTGAGGATGCTGAAGCCGGGCTCCTATCCGAGCCTCAGATGGAGCCTGTTCTGCGGGGAGCCGCTCCCCGGCGAGCTGGCGCGTGCCTGGGCGGAGGCGGCGCCGGGCTCGATCGTGGAGAACCTCTACGGGCCGACCGAGGCGACCATCGCCTGCACGGTCCAGCGCCTCGATCCCGCGGACGCCGCCGGAGAGGTCAACGGCGTCGTCCCGATAGGGGAGCCGATAGGAGAGATGCGCGCCCTGGTCGTCGACGAGCAGCTGCGGGAGGTCGAGCCGGCCTCCGATGGGGAGCTGATCGTGGCGGGGCCACAGGTCACACCCGGCTACTGGGAGGACGCGGAAAAGACCGCGGCCGCGTTCGTGATCCCGCCGGGCCTCGAGGAGGTCCATTACCGAACCGGGGATCGGGTGCGCAGGCCGGCGAGACCGGGCGAGCCCCTCTCCTACCTCGGCCGCCTCGACCACCAGGTCAAGGTTCTCGGCCATCGGGTCGAGCTGGGAGAGGTCGAGGCGGCGCTTCGCGAGGAGTCGGGGGTCGACGCCGCGATCGCCGTCGGCTGGCCTCGGACGGACAGCGGCTGCGGGGGAATCGTCGCCTTCATCGGCGATCCGCAGCTCGATCTCGCGAAGCTGCGCGGCGCTCTCGAGCACCGCCTGCCCGAGTACATGGTCCCCCGTCGCTTCGAGCTGCTCGAGCAGCTCCCGCTGAACGCCAACGGCAAGTTCGACCGCAAGGCCCTGCTGGCGAGGCTCGAGGAAGAGACCGAGCCGGCCCGAGCCCTGGCCGGCTGAGCCCAACCCTGTCTGGCTGAGGCCGCCGCCGAGGTGGGCTTCTGAGGTCGGTGGGCTAGGCGGCGCCGGTTGGCGCGGTCTGCGCGGAGGGCTGACCGTTGCTCTGCCCGAGGCGCGGCACGCCCGCGAGCAGCTCGTCGACCGAGGGGATCGGCTGCGGCTCGCCGCGGGCGTGCAGGGACTTCTCCAGCGCTTCGAGCGCGATCACGATCTCCAGCCCGAGGCGGGCGTTGGAGACCGGCGTAGTGCCCTCGCGGATCGCCGAGGCGAAGTCCTTCAGCTCCAGCCCCAGGGGCTCGACCGCCTCGATCCGGGGGGCGACCATGTCGCCGGTCCGATAGGTGAGGCGGTATTCGCCGAAGTTCGCCGGGGGCTCGGAGAAGTCGAGGCCGCGGTCGTAGATCCGCACCGAGTCGTCTGCGGCAGTGTCCTCGTACTGGATCATCCGGCGGCTGCCGACCACGACCATCTGGCGCATCTTGCGGGGGGCCAGCCATGAGATCTGCACGTTGGCCTGGGTCCCGCCCTCGAAGCACAGGGTGAGGAACGCGGTCTCGTGCACCCCCTCGTGGAAGACGCTGCGGCCACTCGCCGTCACCTCGACCAGGGGTTTGCCGAGCCAGTGGAGGAGGATCGAGAGATCGTGGGGGGCGAGGTCGAGGACGACGCCGTCCTGCTGGTAGAGGCCGAGGTTCATCCTCGAGGAGGTGATGAAGTAGACCTCGCCAAGCACGTCGGCCCTGATCAGCTCGCGCACCTTGTTCACCGAGGGGCTGTAGACGAAGGTATGGCCGGGCATCAGCACCTGCCCGAGCTCCTCGGCGAGCCTGATCAGCTCGGCCGCCTGCCCCGGGGTGCGTGCGAGGGGCTTCTCGACCAGGACGTGCTTGCCCGCCTCCAGAGCGCGGCGGGCGACGTCGAAGTGGGTGTGGGGGGGTGTGGCGACCGCGACCGCCTCGATCCGCGGGTCGGCCAGGGCCGTGTCGAGGTCGGGCTCCACCCAGATGCCGGGATGGCGCCGCCGGAAGTCGTTGATCCGCTTCTCATCGAGCTCGCAGAGCCCCATCAGCCGGAACTCTGGGCGCTCGACCACGTTGCGGACGATGTTGGGTCCCCAGTACCCGTAGCCGACGACCATCGTGCCGATCGGGTTGGCGGCCATCACGCCACGCCCCTGCGGCTGAGCAGCGTCCACGGGGTCCTGAGGAGGATCGAGAGGTCGAGCAGAAGGGTTCTCCGCTCGGCGTACTCGATGTCGAGGCGGACCATCTCCTCGTAGGTACGCCTGTTGCGCCCGCTCACCTGCCAGAGGCCGGTCAGGCCCGGCTTGACGAGGAACCTCTCCCGGTACCAGAGCGGGTACTCAGCCACCTCGTAGGGGATCACGGGCCGCGGTCCCACCAGGGTCATGTCGCCGGCGAGGACGTTGAAGAGCTGCGGCAGCTCGTCAAGGCTCCACTTGCGGATGAAGCGGCCGACCGGGGTGATCCGGTCATCGACTGCGAGCTTGTAGAGGCCGCCCTGATCGCCGTTCCGTGCCGCGGTGCCGTTTGCGCCAGAGGCGGTGCCGCTGGGGCGGGTGGCGGTGCCGTTGTTGGAGCCGTTGCCGGAGCCGTGGTGGATCAGCGCGGTGACGTAGTCCCGATGGAGCTTCGGGTTGGCGTCGACCCGCATGCTGCGGAACTTCAGCAGCGTGAACTCCCGCTCGCCCCGTCCGATCCGCTTCTGGCGGAAGATCGCAGGCCCGCGGCTGTCGAGGCGGATCGCGATCGCCACGATGATCAGGATCGGGGAGGTGAGCAGCAGGGTCGTGCCCGATACCAGGATGTCGGCGATCCGCCGCACGGTGGCCGCCCAGGCGGGCTCCGGAGCGACCCCGGGCCGCTCACGCGGCCGGGTCTGCTGTCTGATCCCCCTTGCTTCCGCTTCGATCTCCACTATCCGACCAACGGGTGGGGGAGCGCCTACTTCCGCAGGCCGGCCCCGAGGGGTCCCAAAAACGTAGGAAAAGCGCATGGGGAGCGGACTTCCGAGGCAAGACGAGGGTCTGGGGAGGGTGTCGGACCGCAGCGGCCGGGCGGTCTCCTTGGGTTCGCGCAAAAACTCCCGCCCCGCCCGGCCGTTGCTACGACAA
This sequence comes from uncultured Actinomycetes bacterium, assembly GCA_963725315.1. GTDB lineage: Bacteria > Actinomycetota > Thermoleophilia > Solirubrobacterales > 70-9 > JBBRHQ01. The sequence goes on from CAVRYA010000003.1 coordinate 51,351, forward strand.
TGGCACCCCGACTCGTCTCGATCATCGGCTCCCGTCCGGAGATCATCCAGGCGGCACCTCTCTCCCTCGCCTACAGCGGTCGGGTCGAGGAGATCCTCGTCCACACCGGCCAGCACTACGACCCCGGGATGTCGGACCACCAGATCGCCGACCTGAGGCTGCCGCTGCCCGAGTACAACCTCGGCGTCGGCTCGCTGCCCAATCGGCGCAGCGTCGATGTCGCCCAGAAGCGGATAGCCGGAGTGCTGGAGAGCGAGCGGCCGGACGCAGTCCTGGTCCGCGGCGACACCAACGCGACGATCGCCGGCGCCCGCGCCGCGGTGGCCGCGGAGGTCCCGCTGCTTCACGTCGAGGCGGGGCTGCGCAGCTACCGCGACGACATGCCCGAGGAGCACAACCGGATCGAGACCGATCGGCTCTCCGAGATCCTCTTCGCCCCCTGCGATCACGCCCGCCAGGTCCTCGTCGACGAGGGGGTCGGCGGCACCGTCCACGTCACCGGCGACGTTCTCGCCGACGTCCTGCTCGCCACCCGGGACCGCCTCGGGGAGAGCGGTGAGAAGGGCGAATACGTGCTGGCGACCGTGCACCGCAACTACAACACCGACAGCACCGAGCGCCTTGCCGCGGTGCTCGCCTGCCTCGCCACCGCCGATTGCCGCGTGATCTTCCCGCTGCATCCACGGACCCGCAAGTGCCTCGAGGAGTGGGGCCTCGTCGTCGCGGCGAACGTCGAGGTGCGTGACGCCGTCACCTACACGGAGATGCTTGCCCTCGAGCGCGACGCGCTGGCAATCGCCACCGACTCCGGCGGAGTCCAGCGGGAGGCCTACCTCTGGGGTGTTCCCTGCATCACCCTGCGGGAGGAGACCGAGTGGGTGGAAACGGTCTCGACCGGCTGGAACACCTTGGTGGGGGTCGACGCGGCGCATTTCGAGGCGGCGCTCCGGACACCGCGGCCCGACGAGCATCCGCCGATCTTCGGAGACGGCCGGGCCGCCGAGCGGATAGCCGAGCTGACGGTTTCGCAGTTCGAGCGGGCACTGGAGGAGTCCCCTGCCTGAGAGGCTGAGAGTCGGCGTGATCGGGTGCGGGCGGATGGGGGCCTTCCACATCCGCAACTTCCTGCAGCTCGATTGCGCGCAACTGGTCGCCGTCGCCGACCCCGACGAGAAGGCCCGGGCCACGGCCCTGGGCGGAATGCCCGCCGCCGAGTACTCCGACTGGAGGGAGCTGATCGAATTCGGGGCAAGGGAGCTCGACGCGGTCTCGATCGCCTGCCCCTCGGACTCTCACGCGGCAGTGGCGCTCGAGGCTCTCTCCGCCGGCCTCCACGTGCTGGTCGAGAAGCCGATCGCGACCACCCTGCCTGACGCCCTGAGGATGCGCAGCGCCGCGCTGGAGGCGCGCCGCAAGCTGATGGTCGGTCACGTCGAGCGCTTCAACCCGGCGGTGGAGAAGCTTCGGGAGCTGGTCGGCGAGGGGCGTCTGGGGAAGGTCTACCGAGCGCACACCACCAGGGTCGGCCCGCTGCCGAGCCGGATTCACGACGCGGGAGTGGCGATCGACCTCGCCACCCACGACCTCGACATCATGCAGCACGTCCTCGGCCTCGACATCAGCGAGATCTACTCCGACGGAGGCCGCTTCGTCCACAGCTCCCAGGAGGACCTGCTCACCTGCCTGGCCCGGTTCAACGGCACCGGAGGCGGGACCCTGGGCCTGCTCGACGTCAACTGGCTGACACCCGAGAAGAAGCGCGAAGTGACGCTGATCGGGGAGAACGGCCTGCTGCGGGCGAGCTACATAACCCAGGACGTCTGGTTCGTCGAGTCGCCCACCGCGCCGCTTGCCTGGGACGGGCTCTCGGTCCTGCGCGGCGACGGCGAGGGCGCCGCCGTCCGCTTCTCGCTGGCCAAGGCCGAGCCCTTGCGCGCCGAGCTCGAGGCTTTCTGCCGCTGCGTGCTCGACGACGCTCCGGAGCCGATCTCGGCGCACGACGGCGTCAAGGCGCTGGCTGCAGCGCTGGCGGTGCGAGAGTCGGCCGCGGTTCGTCGCCCGGTCGAGCTGCTCGACATCCCGGCGCCCCGGCCGCTGGAGGTGGTGGCGTGATCCGCTTCGTGATCCCGGCTTACAACGAGGTCGAGAACATCCCTCGGCTGCTCGCCGACCTCGCCCCGGTGGCCCGCGAGCATGGCGCCAGGGTGATCGTCGTCGACGACGGCTCGACCGACGGAACCGCCGAGGTGGTCCGGGAGCACTCCCGGGACATGCACCTGGCGATCGTCACCCACACCGTCAATCGCGGCCTCGGCACGGCGATCAACACCGGCATCCGGGCTGCGCTCGGCGAGTCCTCCGACGACGACGCGATCGTCACCCTCGAGGCCGACACCACCTCGGATCTCAGCGACCTGCCGAGGATGCTCGAGCTGTTCGATCGCGGCGCCGACGTCGTCCTCGCCTCGGTCTACGCGCCGGGTGGGAAGATCATCGGAGTGGCCGGCTGGCGTCTCGCGGCCAGCAAGGCGGTCTCCAACACCTTCAGGGTGCTCGGCGGCCTGCGGGAGATGCACACCCTCTCCTCGCTTTACCGCGTCTACCGGGCCGGCACGCTGCGCCGCGCCGCCGACACCTACGGCTACCTGCTGGTGCGCGAGCCCGGGTTCGCCGCCAACGTCGAGCTGCTGCTGAAGCTCTACAACGCCGGCGCCGAGATCGCCGAGGTCCCGACGGTCAATGACTGGACCACCAGGATGGGTGAGTCGAAGATGCAGCTGAAGCCGACCGTTCTCGCCTACTTCAGGGTGATGGCCGCCCACCTGGTCGGCCGGATCCAGCCACCGCCTGTCTCACCGCTCGCCGAAGTGACCGCTCCTCCCGCGGCGGGTCTGCCCGAGGCCAACGGGAAAACCGCGGGCGAGCGCCCCCTGATCCCGGCAGGATGAGCGTGGCACCGCCGCGAATCGGGATCGTCGGGGGTGGCATTCTCGGCACCTCGCTGGCCCTCCGCCTGGCCCAGGCCGGGGCCAAGGTCACCGTGATCGAGCGCGGTCCGGAGCTCGGCGGCCTGGCCGGCACGATCGACTTCGGCGGCCACGCCGTCGATCGCTTCTACCACGTGATCACCCCCGCCGACTCGCGCATGATCGCGATGGCAGAGGAGCTCGGGCTCGGCGAGGAGGTGAGGTTCCGCCCGGTTGGCGCGGGCTTCTTCGCCGACGGCGAGATGCATGACTTCAACGGCCTCCGCGACCTGCTCTCCTTCAAGCCGCTGAGTCCGCTCGGGCGGGCGCGGCTCGGCTGGTTCGTCGCCCAGTGCCAGCTGCGGCGCAGCTACGAGGCGCTCGAGGGGCTCTCCCTGGAGACCTGGCTGCGGCGCCATTGCGGTCAGCAGGTGCTGGAGCGGATCTGGCGCCCGCTGCTGAACTCGCGCTTCGACGGCGACTGGTCGGAGCTGCCCGCGACCTACCTCTGGGCCCGGACCCGACGGATGTCCGGGGCCCGCAGCGGCAAGGCCGGGGGCGCCGAGGAGATGGGCCACATCGTCGGCGGGCACCAGCGGCTGATCGATGCGATGGTCGAGCGGGCCCGGGGGCTTGGGGTAGAAGCGCTCACCGGCGCCCCGGTGAGGGGTTTGACGACCGGCGACGACGGCTCGATCACCGGAGTCCAGCTGGACGGCGAGTCGCTCGGCTTCGATCTCACCATCGCCACTCTGCAGCCGCCGGCGCTTCGCTATCTGCTGCCGGAGCGCTTCGGCGGGATGCTCGTCCACTACCCGAATCGCTGGCTCGGGGTGGTCAGCGTGATCATCAAGGTCCGCCGCTCGCTGCTGCCCTACTACGCCGTCAACATCACCGAGGAGACGCCGATCACCAGCGCGATCGAGACCTCGCACGCGCTCGGGACCGACCACACGGACGGCCTGCGCCTCGTCTACCTGCCCAAGTACTGCGACCCGAGCGCCCCCGAGCAGAGCGAGGACGATGAGTCCGTCTACCGGCGTTTTACCGATTACCTGGCCCGCCTCTCTCCCGGCTTCAGCCGCGACGAGGTCGTCGACTGGACCGTGCAGCGGGCGAAGCTGGTGGAGCCCGTCCACGGGCTCCACAGCGGCCCCTGGAGCAGGATCGCGCCGGTCTGGCCCGGTGTGGAGGGCCTCGCTCTCGCCTCCAATGCTCAGATCTACCCCGAACTGTTGAACGGCGACTCGGTGATCGGCTTCGCCGAGCGGGTCGCGGCCGAGGTCGGTGAGCGGCTGGAGCTTCCGGGCGCCCCGGCGCCGGCCCCGTCCGCCGAGCGCCTCGCGGTCTGACCGGGCCTCAGTCTCAGTAGGTGAAGGGGAGCTCGGCGGCGATCTCGCTGAGCCGCGGGGCGCCGGCGTCTCGCTCGGAGGGGATCAGCTCGATCCCCGCCGGCCACTCGATCCCCACCTCGGGGTCGTTGTAGGCGATTCCCCGCTCGATCGACTCGTCGTAATAGCCAGAGCACTTGTACATCACGTCCGCGGTGTCGCTGATCACGCAGAAGCCGTGTGCGAAGCCGATCGGGACGTAGAGCATCTGGAGGTTCTCGTCGTCGAGGGTGAAGCCCTCCCACTCGCCGAAGGTGGGGGATCCGCGCCTCAGGTCGACGACGACGTCGAGGATCGCTCCCCGCGCGCAGCGGACCAGCTTGGCCATGCCATCGCCAACCTGGAAGTGCATGCCCCGGACGATCCCCTGGCCCGAGCGGGAGTGGTTGTCCTGGACGAACTCCTCGCCGATCCCGAGCTCCGCGAAGACGTTGCGGCGGTAGGTCTCGTGGAAGAACCCGCGATGGTCGCCGAACACCCTGGGGCGCACCAGCACCGGTCCGTCGATGCGGCTCTCGATTCGTTCCATGAGCGGATCTAACGTCCCTGAGGTGCCGTGACTTTCGCCGCTCCCGGAAGTTGCAGGGCGGGCCCGGCGTTCCCTGTGCAGATGAGCGCTGCGACTCTCGAAGCCCATTCGGAGGGGCGCGAGAACAACTTCGACGTTCTCAGGCTCGGGGCGGCGACGGCGGTCCTGCTCTCCCACTCCTTCGTGGTCACCGGAAGGGCCGAGCCCCTGATCGGGCACTGGCCCCTGGGCACGCTCGGGGTCGAGGTCTTCTTTGCGATCAGCGGCTTCCTGATCGCGATGAGCTGGTGGAGGGGACCGGGCCTTCGCAACTTCTTCGTGCGGCGGGGGCTGCGGATCATGCCGGCGCTGACTGTCACGGTGATGGCCTGCGCCTTCCTGCTCGGGCCGCTGGTCACGACCGATTCGCCCTCCGACTACGTCAGTGACGCGACTACCCCCGAATACGTGACCGGCAACGTGGCAGCGGTCGGCACCGCTGGAGTCGCCCACCACGTCGCCCTCGACCTCCCCGGCGTCTTCGAGTCGAACCCCGATCGGTCAGTCAACCGCTCCCTCTGGACCCTCCCGATCGAGGCGGAGGCCTACGCGATACTCGCCCTGATCGGGCTCGCCGGGCTGATGACCGGGTCGCTGGCTCTCGTCGTGGGCGGGTTCTTCCTCCTCTCGGTGGCGCCCTCCGGAGTGACCGACCTGCCGCTGATCGGATCGCCACTCGATTTCCTGCGCGGCGCAGACGGCCTCACCGCCCATTTCGTGGCCCTGTTCTTCACCGCCGCGGTGCTCTACCGCTGCCGCTCGAGGATCCCGCTCCGCCTCGACCTCGCCGCGCTCGCACTGGGAGCGCTGGTCCTCTCGCTGGGAACACCCGCGGAGCGGCCCGTGCTGCTGATCTCGATCCCATATCTGGTGCTGGTCGCCGCCTACCGCTCCCCGGATGGCCTGCGCCGTCTGACCAGGCCCGGGGATCTCTCCTACGGGATCTACCTGCTCGCCTTCCCTGTGCAGCAGACGATCGTCTGGCTCTGGGCGGGAGCCGCCCCGGGCCCTCTCGCCGTCGCCGCGATCGCCCTCCCGGTCACCTACCTGCTCGCGTTCGCCTCCTGGCACGGCCTGGAGAAGCGGGCGCTCGGCCTGAAGCACCGGCTGTCGGGCAGAAAGGCCCGTTCGAGGGCGAGCAAGAGTGGGCCCCCCCGAGCCGTTGTTAGTGAGCAGCACCCAACCGAGCCCGAGAAAGCCCTGATGGAGGTCCAGACATGAGCGAGAACCCTCGAGAGCAGAACGGACGGCTGCCCGGCAGGGTCGCCCGCTCCAACGGACTGCCCGAGGAGCCGCCCCGGCCGGGCGGCACGATCCTGGTCACCGGCGGCGCCGGCTACATCGGCTCCGTGCTGGTCCCGAGGCTGCTCGAGCGCGGCTACGAGGTCCGCGTCCTCGACCGCCTCTACTGGGGCGAGGAGCCGCTGGCCGACGTCGATCGACCGGATCGAGCTGGTGCGTGGCCGACGTCCGCGAGATGCCCGCCACCGCCCTCGACGGCGTCGACGGCGTGATCCACCTCGCCGGCCTCTCGAACGACCCGACCGCGGAGTACGACCCCGAGGCCAACTGGCAGATGAACGCGATCGCCACCGAGACCCTCGGGCAGGCCTGCGTCGACCGCGGGATCGAGCGGCTGCGTCTTCGCGTCCTCCTGCTCGCTGTACGACGGGCTGCCGCCCGGCATGCACGACGAGACGGCGCCGATCGAGCCGCGCGGCGCGTACGCGACCTCGAAGCGCTACGGCGAGGAGAGGCTGCTCGAGATGGTCGAGGAGGGCCTCTGCCCGGTGATCCTGCGCAACGGCACGGTCTACGGCCACAGCCCGCGCATGCGCTTCGACCTGGTGGTCAACACCTTCGTCAAGGACGCGCTGCTCAACGGGCGCCTGCAGCTGCACGGCGGCGGCTGGATGTGGCGGCCGCTGGTCGACGTGCGGGACTGTCGCCGACGCGATGATCGCCGCGCTACGAGGCGCCCGCCGAGACCTGGTCCGCGGCGAGATCTTCAACGTCCTGCACTCCAACTACCAGATCCGCGAGCTGGCGATGCTCGTCGCCGGGTCGGTGCAGCTGCTCGGGCAGCCCGGTCGACCTGAGCGAGGCGCCGGCGCCGCAGCTGACGCGCGACTACGAGTGCTCGAACGCGAAGCTCGCCGAGCAGGCTCGGCTTCAACCCGAGCCGCTCGGTGGTCGAGGCGGTCGCCGACCTGCTCGCTCGGATCGACCCCGCCGACCGCGCCGATGCTGACCGACCCGCGCCACTACAACATCCGCTGGCTCGAGCTGCTCAACGAGGTCCGACCTCGCGTCGAGCAGTTCGGCTCGGTGCTTTGAGCGGCCGCACTCTGATCACCGGCGGCGGCGGCCAGCTCGCCTCGGACCTCGAGCTGCAACTCGCGCTCGCAGGGCGAGCTGCGCCTCCTCGCCCGCGAGCAGCTCGACGTCACCGACGCCGCCGCGCTGGACGCGGCGTTCGCCGAGTTCCGGCCCGACGTCGTCTTCAACTGCGCCGCCTTCCACAACGTCGAGGTCTGCGAGCGCGAGGAGGACCAGTCGTTCGCGGTCAACGCGCGCGCGGTCAAGCGGCTGGCGGACCTCTGCGCCGAGCACGGCGCGAGGCTCGTCCACCTCAGCACCAACTACGTCTTCGACGGCACGCGCCGACGAGCCCTACGGCGAGGACGACACCCCGGCGCCCGAGAGCATCTACGCGATCTCCAAGCTCGCCGGCGAGCACGCCGCGCTGGCCTACGCGCCCGCGGCCGCTGGTGGTGCGGACCGCGGGGCTCTACGGGCTGCACGGGAGCGCCTCGAAGGGCGGCAACTTCGTCACCCGGATGCTCGACCGGGCCCGGCGAGCAGGGCGAGCTCGCGGTGGTCGCCGACCAGCGCCTCAGCCCGACCTTCACCGCCGACCTCGCCACGGCGCTGATCGAGGCGGTCGAGGCGGGAGCGGTAGGGGTGCTCCACCTGACGGCTTCCGGGGCCTGCTCCTGGCACGAGTTCACCGAGGCGATCGTCGAGCTGGGAGGGGTCGAGGTCGAGGTTCGGCCGACCGCGACCGAGCGCCCGCCTGGCGGAGCGCGCAGGCCACTGAACGGGGTGCTCGCCCGCCCCCGCGCGGAGGAGCTCGACCTCGCCCCGCTGGCCGGCTGGCGCTCCCAGCTCGAGGGCTACATGGAGCGGGCCGGCCTGGCGGAGCTGGCCGCCCGCCGCTAGGACGCCCGGGAGAGGCTCGGAGCTTCCCCCGAGAGAGCGCCTCCTCCGGAGGTGCGAGAAAAGGACTAGTCGGCCGTTCTTCTCAGAGAGAACCGATGTATCAGGTCGAAGCCTCCAAAGCCCTGCTGAAGCCGCGTCTCTGGGCGCGTCGCCCGGCTCGCCTGCAGGTATCGCGGAACGTGATCCTGCTGGGCCTCGTCAGCCTGCTGACCGACGTCTCCGCGGAGATGGTGGCCACGGTGCTGCCCCTTTACCTGGTGTTCTCTCTGGGAGCGAGCCCGCTCGTCCTCGGCGCGATCGACGGGACCTACCGGGGCGCGGCGGCGCTGGTGCAAGTCGCCAGTGGCCTGGTCTCGGACCGCTGGCGCCGTCACAAGGAGACGATGGAGGCGGGCTACGGTCTCTCGGCCGCCTGCAAGGTCGGGCTGGTCGCGGCAAGCGGCTCGATCGGCGCCATCGGGGCGCTCGTGACGGTGTCGAGTGCCCCTCACTAGACGACCAGGTCGAGTGGCTGGACGACGACACCCTCGTCTACTCCGATGGGGTGAACGTCTACACGGTCCCCGCGGACGGCGGCGGCAAGGTGCAGAGGATCCTCCGCGACGCCACCTCCCCGGTTCGCCTCTAGGCGACCCTCACACACTCCGTTGCGCGCCGATCAGGCTCATCGCTTCGAGGACTCGAAGGCTCGCTGGGGCGAAACCGATCCATATTTCCGATTCTCGGCCGCTCGATCAATTTGGCGGCTAGCGAGCGCGGGCCAGCAAGGGGCGCATCCTGTCCCTGCCCTCGCCGGCGACCCGACGGGCGACCGCGAGGGGGCGGGATCGCCGCGTCTGCACGCTGCGATAGTCGATCTGGCGGCGGTGCCGGAGGCTGACCTCGACCGTGGAGGACGGGCTGACCTCGACCGGCTCCGTCGAGGCGCCCTCGAAGCGCAGCGCGCGTCCTCCGATCCGCACCTCCTCCGCGACCGACTCGTCGTGGGAGGGGGGGAGCTCGATCACCAGCCGCTCGGCGTCGGCAGGGATCTCGACCCGGGCCCGCCGGGTGAGCATGCGAACCCGCAGGGCGCCGCTCTCGGGGCGGCTCTCATAGGACCCCGCGGCGATCTCGGCGAGGGACCCCCAGCGGGTTGGCTGGAGCGAGTTGACGTCCTCCGCCGCCTCAGCGAGCACCCCGAGCCCGGCCTCGAGATCGCCGTGGTGGCCGTAGAGGATCAGGGGCTGGTCGAGGAATGCCCGCAGCCTCAGCTCGGAGGGGGAGCGCTCGCTCAGCGGGTGGCGGAGGAGAAGCGGAAGGCCGCCGGCGATGTAGTCGGCGGGACGCCAGCCGATCAGCGGGTCGGAGCCGTCCGGCTGCGAGAGCCATGGCAGCGGCGGCCGTGAGGCCCACGGGAACGGTCGGGTCATCGAGATCGCCTCGAAGCCGCAGCGCAGCAGGGCCCGCACGGCCTGCTCCGAGCAGGCTTCGTGGGGCGGAGCCATGATCCGGTCGACCGGGACGCCCGATCGCTGCTCGAAGGACTCGATCCTCCTCAGCGCCTGGGCAGCAAGCTCGACCGCCTCGGCGTCGCTGATCGGCCGGCCCAGCTCGCCCCCGTTGTGATCGTTTCCGTGAACGCAGAGCGAGAGCGCGCCGTCTCCGTCGGAGAGGGCCCGCACGGCCTTCGGATGGGCGAACCAGCCGTCGAGGGGGATCATCGCCAGGGCCAGGTGGTAGTCGCGCTCGCGGGCATGGCCGACCAGCTCGTCGAGCTTGATGAACCCGTAGGAGGGCCAGTGGAGGTTGGGGTCGTCGAGGAGGAAGGTGGCACGGGCCGTGGGCGGGCGCCAGCGCTGGCCTTCGGTCAGCTCCCGCAGGAAATGCACAAGCGGCAGCAGGGCGGCGCAGCGACCGTCCTCCAGCCGCTGCCGGAGCGGCTCACCGGGGTCCAGCTCCTCGGGGGCCAGCAGGGCCTGATCGAAGCTGCCCGAGCGCGTCCAGAAGGGCAGCCCGGCGAAGCTCGCGAGGACGGCCTCACGGCGGGGAGGGCGGGCCCAGCGCCTTGGCCGGCAGGGGCACCCTCGCCGAGGTGCCGATCGCAGAGCTCGGCTCCGCGCAGCCGGGAGTCGAGGGCCAGGGAGGAAGAAAGCCTCAGCAGGCCCTGGCGCGCCCCGGGGACCGGCTCCGGCGCGACCATCGAGAGCGCCATGATCCCGGTCTCGGCCACGGCGCGAGCCTGCTCGGAGCCCCAGAGCTCGAGCGCCGCGTCGAGGTCGCGCAGCTCGCCCGGGCGCCTCGCCTCAAAGCGGACCGGAAACGCCTCCTCGAGGAGATCGAAGAGGGCCCGGCGGCGCGCCAGGGCGGTCGCGGGAAAGACCCCCACGGTCCTGGTGGGAGGCAGCGGGTCGCTCACGACCGGGTCACCGGCCGAAGGCCGCGGTAGAACTCCCGCAGGGGGGTGCTTCGCCCCAGGGGCACCCGGCAGCTCGCGACCACCTCGGCGGGGTTGCCGCGGGCCATGGTCAGGGGAGGGACCGAGGTCGAGACGACGCTGCCCGCGGTGATCACGGCGCCGTGGCCGATCGTCACGTGGGGAAGGATGATGCAGCCGGGGCCGATGAAGACGTCGTCCTCGATCCGCACAGTTCGCTCGCTCTCGTCGGCGCGCTCCCCGTGCTGATGGGCGATGATCGTCGTCCGCATTCCGACGTCGACGCGGGCGCCGATCTCGATCAGCTGCGGGTAGGCGGTCTCGAGGATGACCGAGGTCCCGATGAAGCTGCCCGATGCCGATCCGCACTCCTCGGAGCCGGTGCAGGCGCACTCGCGTGGTCGGTCCGCCCGGGGCGTAGAGGGCCAGCAGGGCGAGCACCCGGCGGCGAGCGCCGGCCAGCATCGGCTCATTTCTCACGCAAGCTCCCCGCTGCGGCTTCGGCCTGTGCATGGACATAGTGCGCCAGGGGACCCAGGGTGGTGATCTGGTCGGGGTCAATGCCCTCGAAGTCGATCTCGATCTCGAGGGAGTCCTCGATCGCTGCCACCAGCTCGATGAAGCCGAGCGAGTCGATCATGCCGCTCCCGCGCAGGTCGAGGTCGTCGGCGCCGCCGGCGATCGCGGCCTCGGGGTCCGGTAGATGCGCTCCGCTCGCCGAGAGGATCAGGGCCCGGACGTCCTCGAGCCTCGGCGGGCCGGAGGGGGGAAGGCCGTTTTCGCTGTTCGGATTCATCCTTGCCGCCGCCGGGTCGATGACGGGGAAAGAGGGGCCAGCGCTCCCCATCACGGCCCGATCCGGTAGATAGTGTACGAGCGCGAGGGATTGGTGCCCGCCGCCGCGGGCTGGCCGCGGCCGAACCGGGCGACGGGGGCGGCGCTCGACGTAGCTCGCGAGCAGGTGGTTGTAATCGACCCCGAAGCGGCTGAAGCCGTAGCCGTCGAAGCGGCGCTTGCTGATCACCGCGTAGCGGACGCCTTCCCGCTCGAGCCTGGCAATCGCCTTTCGCTCGTCCGCGCGCGAGTCGAGCAGGCCAGGGAGGAACATGACGTCGTAGAGCGCCGGGGGGCGGTCGGTCATGAAGTTGAGGCCGGCGTCGGCCGGGAGGTCGAGGGTCCGCTCGCCGGGCGAGGTGTGGGAGTCGATGAAGTCGATCGTCCGCTGCAGCGCCGGTGCGGCGCTTGCCGTGGTCACGAAGCTGCCGCGGGCCGTGTGGACTGTGGCATCGTCGTCGGGATAGAGGGCGACCTGCGCGTAGGCCGCCAGGCCCAGGGCGACCGCGCCGAGCGCCCCCATGGCGGCGGTTCCGCGTCTGCGGCCAGCGCTCGCGCGAGCCGCTGGTGGAGCAGCGCCAGCAGGAGGACGAGCGGCGCCGCGTAGTAGGGGGCGTAGGAGACTCTCGCGGTGAACGCGTCGTAGGCACGGGCGCCGAGCAGGACGGCGGTGGCGATCAGGGCGAGGTCGAAGCCCCATGAGCTCGACAGCGGGGGCGAGTCCCCGCGCCAGAGGCGAACCAGCGCGTACGCGGCGGCGGCGAAGCCGAGGACGGGCAGCCAGCTCATCCCGATCAGCAGGTGGCTGACCTCGTACTCGACGGCCGAGCGGCCATCGGCGAAGAGCCCGCTCACGTGCCAGGCCGCGCCGAGGACGAGCAAGGTGGCCAGGGTGGCCCCGATCGGCCAGAGGGCGCGGAGGCGCTCCCTCGTTCCGCCCGCCCGCGAGTAGAGGATGGCCGAGGCCAGCACCGAGGCCAAAAGCGAGCAGTAGACGATCGCGCGGGCGCCGGTGGCGACCACGCTCTGCAGGTCGAAGGGCGCCCAGTTCGACTGTGAGCCGAAGCCGGTGACCCGCAGGAAGTCGACCGGCCAGAGGTTCTCGGTGAACAGGTTCGCCGCGCCGGCGTCGCTGGCGAGGATTCCCAGCACGGCGCCGGCCAGCGCGATCGAGGGCAGCGCCAGCATGGCAGGGCGCGCAGAGCGGAGCCGAGGCCGTGCTGGCGCCAGCAGCCGACCAGGTAGGCCCCGAAGGCGATCGCCGCCACGGCCGCGAACTCGGGCCGGGTGAGGCAGACCACCCCGCCCGCCAGCCCGGCGAGCAGGAGCCGCTCGCGGCAGAGCGCCAGCAGCATCAGCAGGGTGAAGAGGATGCCGAAGGTGGCCGAGTTGGTGTGGGGGAGGACGAAGTTGAAGGCGGTGCCCGAGAATCCGATCGCCGCCAGGATCGCGGTGGCGAGGAACGACGGCAGGGGGCTGAGGAGCTGCCGGCAGAGCGCGTAGAAGGCGCCGAGGATCGCCATCGCCTGCACCAGGCCGAAGGCGAAGGCGGTGGTGAACCCGGTGCCGAAGAGGGCGAACGCACCGGCCAGCGAGTAGACGCCGGCCGGGCCGTAGAAGTAGCGGATGTCGCGGTAGGGCTCAGAGCCGCGGGCAATCGCGTCGGCCATCGTCAACTCGTGGCCGGAGTCGACCGATGGGACCCCCCACTTCTGCCAGCTCAGCGCGGCGAGGACTGCGAACACCAGGGCCAGGCCGGCGAGCGCCCGCAGGTCCGGGGTCGCCGCCAGCCGGCGGGCCCGATCCAGCGCCGAAGCCGCCCAGCTGCTGCGGGCGTTGGCCGTGCGAACGGCTACGTTCATGCCGACGCCGGGCGCACGGCGCCGACCAGCAGCCGCATCTGCCGCGGCGCGAGCCTCGAGGTCAGCAGGCCGTAGAGGACGCTGCCGACGCCGATCGCCAGCAAGGGGGCGGCGAGCCCGCCGAACGCGGAGCCGATCGCGGCCCCGACCCCGAAGCAGGCCAGCGAGACCAATCCGAAGCGCAGGCCGTCCCGGCCCAGCTCACGGAGGATCTGGGTGCTGCCCTTCCCCGCCCCGACGACCAGGAGGACTCCCGCGAAGACGCTGGGAACGATGAAGAAGGCCCCGACCACACCGTTGGCGCCGAAAAGAGCCCCCGCGAGGGCGGTGACTCCGACGTGGACGACGACGATCACCGGCGCCAGGGCATTGACGATCTTCGCGCGGTCGAGCGCGAACAGCGCCGGCAGCAGGAGGTTGACGAGCAGGGCCGCGACGGTCCAGAGGACGAGCAAAGCCGCGAAGACGCGCAGCTGGGTGACGTCGGCGCTGTCGAAGCTCGAGGGCAGCAGCTCGCCCATCAGGGTGGCACCGCCGGCGATGAGTGCGGCGAGGCCGGGGGCCACCAGCAGCATCGCGTAGCGGAAGCCGGCTGGCACGGTGTCGGCGATCACCTCACGCCAGTCAGCGAGAACCCCGCGCCGCATATCGGCGATCCGCGACATCCCCAGCGCGAATCCGGTGGCGGCGACCAGATAGCTGGAGAACAGGTAGACGTAGGAGAGCAGGGTCGCGTCGCCGGGGTCATAGTTGCTGGCGAAGGCGAGCGTGACGACGTAGAGCCCGTTGAATGCGAGATAGACGGCGGTTCGGCCGAGGACCAGGCCGACCGAGTGCGCCAGGCTCCTGAGGTCGATCCGCTTCCTTGGTACCGCGGGCTGATCGCGCCGGCTGACCCTGACTCCGTCGAGCATCGCGATGCAGGTGACGATCGCCATCGCCAGCATCGACCATCCGAGCGAGAGCTCGCCGACGCTGCGGTAGATCGCCAGGTAGACGATCAGGCCGGCGACCGCCCCGGCGATGTAGGCGAAGGCGACGCGGTCGAAGCGGTCGCGGATGGCGAGCACGGTCGCGCCGCCCGCCGCCCAGAGCTGGATGATCATCGCGCATCCGAGGATCGGCAGCGCCGAGGCGGTCAATGCCTGCGCCTCGTTGTGGAGGCCCGGCGCCAGCAGCTCTGCGGTGGGACCGGCGAGGGGAATGGTGAAGATCGCCACCGGAGCGGCGATTGCGAGCAGCGCGGCGGCGAACTGGCGCGTCGTCATCCGCGGCTTCTCCCCGACCATCATCGGGGCCGAGGTGATCCGGATGCTCTGGCTGAAGACTCCGAAGATCGCGTAGAGGGAGAAGGCGACGAAGAACCCGTCCGTCCGGGCGTCGACGCCGAACTCGCTGACGTAGAGCAGTGCCTGAATCCCCGAGGTCAGCGCCATCGCCAGCGTGGCCGCGGCCATCGCGACTCCGGCGTGGGCATGCTTCGACCTCAGATCGTCCTTGTGGTCGATCGGCTTGGCTTCGATCGCCTCTGGTGTGATGGCCGCAGGGGGAGCGGCAGGGCTCGCGCTCATGCCCGACAAACGCCCGGGAACCGCGATTTCTTGCCGTGGGAGGGCTTATTTTTCCCGGCTTTCAGGCGTGATCGGGCGTGCCCTTCCCCTGCGTGGGGGCCTTCATCAAGGGCCGTAGTGCTGATCGGCGGGACGCCATGTGATCCCCGCAGCGCCGCCTTCGAGGCGGTAGTCGTCGCCGGCTGGGTCGAGGAAGGCAGGCGAGCAGCTTCTCCGGGTCGACGGATCGGTGGCCGGGAAGGTCCCCTCGCGGCGGCAGATCACGTTGTTCGCCTCCGTGTAGGCCGGAAAGCCTCCCGTCCAGTCGCTCCAGATCCGGTAGATCACGTTCCTGGTGATCGTCACCTTGCCGAACGGCCCGTCCCGCAGGGTGAGCGGTGAGCCGTTTCCCGCGGTCCAGATCGTGTTGCGCGAAATCGTGATCCCGTCGATCGGGCCGAACACCTGAGCCGTCGAGGGCGGGCCGCAGCCCGAGCCCGGAGGATCGCATGGGGCGGCGTTGCGGAGGAACAGGTTGTTCTCGACGAAAATGCCCTTGATCGGCGTCGCCTGGTCGCTGACGAAGAAGCCCTGGCAGCGATTGTCGTGCAGGTAGTTGCGCCGGAAGTAGAGATGGTCGCCTACCCAGGCTGTCTGCAGGCAGTCGGAGTGGTTGCCGTTTTCGCGGACATTGGTGATCTCGTTGCCCTGGATCAGGATCCCGTAGCGGTCCGGGTCGTCGGTGTCGTGGTAGCGGTTGAGCCTGATCGCGTCCTCCCCGAAGGGACCGACGAAGTCGTTGCCGGTGATCGCGACGTCGTTGACCGGGGTCGAGGAGGTCGGCCCCGCGTTGACCCCGAAGTACCCGCCGCTGATCCGGTTGTGATCGACATCCATCCCCGTTGAGCCGGGCTCGACCGTGACCTCGCCGTCGATCACGAAGCGGGACAGGGTCAGGTTCGATCCCTGCAGGGTGGCGCCGGCGAGCCTCGCCCGCCCGGGGTGCTCGGCGCGGATCGTGACCCCTGGCCCCTCCGGGGAAGCGTCGAGCGCGAGCCGGCCGTGGGCGCCGTCAGCGACACAGACGACGGTCCCGGGCTCAGCGTCGGAGACCGCGTCCTGCACCGCCGCCGCGCTCGACTTCACGCTCGAGCAATCGGCGCTGCCGTGAGCGCTCCTGGCGTGGATGGCCGCCTGGTCCGCGGTGACGGTCTGCCCGCTATCCCCGCCGCAGGAACCGAGGAGCAGGGTTGCGAGGATCGCGCCGCCTGCGGCTCTCACCCTCAACCCGCGCCTCGCGTCGTGACCCTGTTCCCTGGCCCGGTACATGCACGATCAACGTGCGGGGCGGGCGATATTTGTCAGGGTCCGTAGTGCTGGCCGGCCGGGCTCCAATCGACCCCGCGGCCATTGCCGAGCCGGTAGTCGTCCCCGCCGGCGAGGGTGGGCGCAGGGAAGGCGGGGGAGCAGGCGGTGGTCGCGTTCGCCGCGGTCGGCAGCACCCCTCCGGAGGCCGTCTCTCGCTTGCAGTAGGTGTTGTCGTGATCGGAGAAGGAGGAGAGGTTGGCGTCCGTCCAGAGCCGGTAGACGACGTTGTGATCGAGCTCGACGTTGGTCCAGCCCGAATCGCGGAAGGTCATCGGACTGCCGCTCTCCGGGGTCCAGATCGTGTTGTTGAAGACGTGGACGTTGGCCTCGGGGGCGAAGAGCTGGAAGTAGCTCGGCTGACCGCAGCCGGGGGCGTTGTCGCAGGCGGCCCCGTTTCGGACCAGGAGGTTGTCGGAGGCGACGACGTTGGTCACGGTGGACGGCTGGTCCTTGATGAAGAAGCCCTGGCAGCGGTTGTCGTGCAGGTAGTTGCGGTCGAAGACCAGGCTGTCGCCTCCCCAGACTGACTGCAGGCAGTCAGAGTGGTTGCCGTTCTCGCGGACGTTGGTGATCTCGTTGCCCTGGACGAGGAGGCCGTTGGAGTCGGAGTCTGCCGCTGTGTCGTGGTAGCGGTTGGCGCGGATCGCGTCCTCCCCGAACGGCCCCTGGAACTTGTTGCCGATCACGCTGACGTCGTTCACGTTGGTGCTCGAGGTGGGGCCCGCATCGACCCCGAAGTACCCGCCGGAGATCAGGTTGTGATCGACGACCATCCCGGTCGAGCCGGGTTGGACGGTGACCTCGTCGCCGATCACCCTGAACCCGGAGAGGATGAGGTGAGAGCCGTTCAGCGAGGCTCCGGCGACGGTCGCTCCCCCGGGGTGCTCGGAGCGCATCTCGACGCCCGGAGTCGCCTTGGTCGCGTTCAGGGTCAGCTTCCCGTACGAGCCGTCCGCCAGGCAGACCACCGACCCCGGCGACGCGGCGGAGACGGAGGTCTGAGCCGCCGAGACGCTGGCGACGACCGTGTCGCAGCCGCTTGGCGGGGCTGCCGTGATCGTCCAGCTCTGAGTCGCAGGCGATTGGTCCGTGTTGCCGGCCGCGTCGGTGGCGCGGGCCGAGAACTGGTGGGCTCCGACCGCGAGGCCGGTGTAGCCCTTCGGCGAGGCGCATGAGGCCCAGGCGCCCGTGTCGAGCTTGCACTCGAAGCTGGAACCGGCCTCGGTCGCGTTGAAGGAGAAACTGGCTGAGGTGCTGGCTGTCGAGCTTGGCGGCCCGCTGCTGATCGTCGTGTCAGGCGGGGTCGTGTCGGGGGGAGGAGTGATCGTCCAGCTCTGAGTCGCAGGCGATTGGTCCGTATTGCCGGCCGCGTCGGTGGCGCGGGCCGAGAACTGGTGGGCTCCGACCGCGAGGCCGGTGTAGCCCTTCGGCGAGTCGCAGGCGGCCCACTCGGCGCCGTCGAGGCTGCACTCGAAGCTCGAACCGGCCTCGCTGGAATCGAAGGCAAAGCTGGCCGAGGTGTCCGCGGTGCTGGCATCGGGGCCGTCGCTGATCGAGGTCTCGGGCGGGGTGGTGTCGGGCGGAGGCTCGGTCACGGTCCAATCGGCCTCGGCCGGCGTCTCGTCGGTGTTGCCGGCGGCATCGGTGGCCCGCACCGCGAAGTGGTGATCGCCGATCGAAAGACCCTGGTAGCTCTGAGGTGGGGCGCAGGCCGACCACTCGGCGCCGTCGAGGCTGCACTCGAAGCTCGAGCCGGCCTCGCTCGAGTCGAACCCGAAGCTGGCCGAGGTGTCCGTGGTCGTGGCGGAAGGCCCAGTCGTGATCGAGGTATCCGGCGGGGTCGTGTCGGGCGGAGGCTCGGTCACGGTCCAATCGGCCTCGGCCGGCGTCTCGTCGGTGTTGCCGGCGGCATCGGTGGCCCGCACCGCGAAATGGTGATCGCCGATCGAAAGACCCTGGTAGCTCTGAGGTGGGGCGCAGGCCGACCACTCGGCGCCGTCGAGGCTGCACTCGAAGCTCGAACCGGCCTCGCTGGAATCGAAGGCGAAGCTGGCCGAGGTGTCCGTGGTCGTCGGATCGGGGCCGCCGCTGACCGAGGTCTCGGGCGGGGTGGTGTCGGGCGGGGGAGGGGGTGGAGGCGGTGAGGTGATCGTCCACTCCCGGACGGCCGGAGTGCCGTCGGTGTTACCTGCCGCGTCGCGCGCCCGCACGGAGAACTCGTGCGCCCCGACCGCGAGGCCGCTGAGGCCCCTGGGCGAATTGCAGGCCGCCCACTCGGCGCCGTCGAGGCTGCACTCGAAGCTCGAGCCGGCCTCGCTCGAGTCGAACGCGAAGCTGGCCGAGGTGTCCGTGGTCGTCGCGTCGGGGCCGCCGCTGATCGAGGTCTCGGGCGGGGTGGTGTCGGGGGGAGGCGGCGGAGGCGGGGCGGTCTCCACGGTCCAGCTCTCGACCGCAGGTGTGCGGTCGACGTTGCCGGCAGCGTCGCGCGCTCGCACCGAGAAGCGGTGCGCTCCGAGGACCAGCGATGAGTAGAGGCGAGGGGAGCTGCAGCGGCGCCATTGCGAGCTCTCGCGGCGGCACTCGAAGCTCGAGCCACCCTCGCTTGATTTGAAGGCGAAGGAGGCAACCGTGCTCGAGGTCCTCGTAGGCGGGCCTGCGGTTATCGTCGTCTGGGGGGCGGTTCTGTCAACGGCGACCTTGACGCCGCAGTGGGACGTCGCCGGTGAAAGGCTGGCGTGGATCCGTGCACGTGCCCGGAGGTGACGGGCCGGGGAGGCGGGTCGAGCCTGGCAGCCGGCCCCTGGTCGAACGCGCTGCTTGCCGCTGGTCGCGATCGCGATGCTCGCCGCCATCGAGGCGAGTGCGAGCGCGGCAAGAAGCGCCATCGGTACCGGATGTGGCTTTCTTGCCCCCCAAACGCGCAGCAACTGATCTCCTTTCGGACCGTTGCCGTAGCGTCGGCCGCACGGTGTGGGGTAGCGATAACCTCACCTGCCGGTGGACGCATGTTCGGTGGGACGGCGTGAGCCTGGGCCGACTCTGGCGCTCCAAGGCGCCTCAGCTCATGGCCCGTAATGTTGCTTGGCGGGGCGCCAGGTGACGCCGAGCCTGCCGTGCCGGAGGCGGTAATCGTCCTTGCGTGGGTTCACGAACCCGGGCTTGCAGGTCCTCCTGGTTGACACCAGGCCGGCCGGGAAGGTCCCCTCGCGGCGGCAGATGACGTTGTCCTTCGCGGTGAAGCGGGGAAAGCCGCCCCGCCAGTCGCTCCAGACGCGGAAGATCACGTTGTCAGTCATCGACAGGCTTCCGAACGGCCCTTCGCGCAAGGTGAGCGGGGACTCGTTACGTGTGGTCCAGATGGTGTTGTGGGAGAGCCTGATGCCGGCGGTCGGGCCGAACACCTGCCAGATCGCCGGTTCCCCGCAATCCAGGCCGGGCGGATTGCAGGGCGCCGCATCCCGCAGCATCAGGTTCTGCTTAAAGACGATGTTCGAGACCGCTCGGGGCTGGTCCTTGACGAAGAAACCCTGGCAACGGTTGTCGTGGAGGTAGTTGCGGCGGAAGTAGAGGTCATCCCCGCCCCAGACCGATTGCAGGCAGTCGGAGTGGCTGCCGTTCTCGCGGACGCCGGTGATCTCGTTGGCCTCGATCAGGATGCCGTAGGGGTCGCGATCCCGACCATCGTGGTAGCGGTTGAGCCGGATCGCGTCCTCGCCGAAGGGACCGACGAACCTGTTGTGCCTGATGGTGGTGTCGGTGATGTTCTTCGAGGTGGTCGGCCCAGCGTTCACCCCGAAATAGCCTCCGCTGATCCGGTTGAACGCGATCGTGATCTTCGATG
Source organism: uncultured Actinomycetes bacterium (assembly GCA_963725315.1). GTDB lineage: Bacteria > Actinomycetota > Thermoleophilia > Solirubrobacterales > 70-9 > JBBRHQ01. The sequence continues at coordinate 71,369 of CAVRYA010000003.1, forward strand.
AGCCGGGAAGGACATTGATGTCGCTCGTGACCTTGAGGCGGGTCAGGGCGAGATGGCGACCGGCGAGGTTCGCCCCGTGGATCGTTGCCCTGCCGGGATGCCGGGCTCGAAGGGTGACGGTGGAGCCTTTCCTCGCCCTCAGGGAGAGCCTGCCGTAGGAGCCGTTGGCAAGGCAGATCACCCTTCCGGGCTTGGCACCGCGGACCGCACCGGCAGCCGCTGTGGCGCTCGATACGACCTTGTCGCAGGGCCCGTGGTGCGGACGTGCGCCCGCCACTGAGGCGATCGCGTAGCCGATCGCGCATCCAGCCAACGCCAGTACGGCGAGGGCGCGGATTCGGGTTGATCCCATGCCCATGCAGCGGACGATGTTAGCCGCCTCAGCGGGCGGCGTAGTGCTGTGCGATCGTCGCCGCGCTCAGAGTCGTGTTGTAGAGCGGCGACCTCGTCGAGCGCCCCTGCGCCGAACAGGGTGGAAACGTTCCGCGACATGAAGTGGAGGGTGGAGTTGGCGAAGTTGCCGGCCCCGATGCCGTTCCCCGCCTTGACGTAGGCGACCGGCAACCCGTCGACGTAGGGGATGATCTGAGTCGCCGCGCGGCGCGGCCGAGTTGAAGACGAAGGCGTAGTGATGCCAGACCCCGGCCGACGGGCGGGTGAAGTACGATTGAGTTGCGGGACGCGTTTCGGCCAATCGCGACGCCGAAGCGGTTGTTCGTGCCGCTCGCATTCGGGTCGATGAAGAAGCCGCCGTTGTTGGTGTCGGTGTTGGGGGTGAACTCCATCGCCAAGTCGTCGTTGGCGGAGAACGCAGTCCACCGCATCCAGAACTCGACCGTCACCTGAGAGGTCCCGCTGAGGTTGATCGCAGTCGTCCTCGCGGTGTCGTTGTATGCCGTCGAAGGCAGCCGCAGTGTTCGAGTCGTTGGTGAGCGGATCGGCGGCGCCGAGCGTCACCCCGCCCTGGGCCGTCGCCGTCTTGCCGCCGATCGAGTCCGCCAGCGCCGTCCCCGACGTCTCCCCGAGGCGCCAGTAGTCGAGCAGGCCGGTGGTTCCGAGCACCGCCGCGTTGTAGGAGCCGCGCACGGTCAGCGAGCGCGTCGTGGTCGCGGTGGCGTCGTTGTTGTCGGTGACCCGCAGGCCGACGTTGACGGTCGCAGCGCTCGAGTAGGAGCGGCTGGTCGTCGCGGTCGTCCCGGTGTTGGTCTCGTAGGTCCCGTTGCCGTCGAGGTCCCACTCGTATTTGGTGATGGTGCCGTCGGGGTCGGAGGAGGCCGAGCCGTTGAAGCTGACGGTCTGCCCGGTCGTCGCCGGGTTGGGCGAGACGGTGAAGGAGGCGGTCGGAGCGCGGTTCTGCACGGTCAGCGAGCGGGTCGTGGTCGCGGTGGCGCCGTTGTTGTCGGTGACCCGCAGCCCGACCGTGACCGTGGCGGCGGTGGCGTAGGAGCGGCTGGTCGTCGCGGTCGTCCCGGTGTCGGTCTCATAGGTGCCGTTGCCGTCGAGGTCCCACTCGTACTTGGCGATCGTGCCGTCGGGGTCGGAGGAGCCGACGCCGTTGAAGGTCACCGTGGCGCCCGGTGCTCACCGGGTTCGGCGAGACCGTGAAGGAGGCGGTCGGGGCGCGGTTCTGCACGGTCAGCGAGCGGGTCGTCGTCGCGGTCGCGCCGTTGTTGTCGGTGACCCGCAGCCCGACCGTGACCGTGCCGGGCGGTCGCGTAGGAGCGGCTCGTCGTCGCCGTCGTGCCCGTGTTGGTCTCGTAGGTGCCGTTGCCGTCGAGGTCCCACTCGTACTTGGCGATCGTGCCGTCGGGATCGGAGGACGCCGAGCCGTTGAAGGTGACCGTGGCGCCGGTGCTCACCGGGTTCGGCGAGACGGTGAAGGAGGCCGTCGGGGCCTGGTTGGACGTCTGCACGGTCAGCGACCGCGTCGTGGTCGCGGTCGCGCCGTTGTTGTCGGTGACCCGCAGGCCGACCGTGACCGTCTGGCGCCGTCGCGTAGGAGCGGCTCGTGCGTCGCCGTCGTGCCGGTGTCGGTCTCGTAGCTGCCGTTGCCGTCGAGGTCCCACTCGTACTTGGCGATCGTGCCGTCGGGATCGGTGGAGGCGCGCGGCGTCGAAGGTCACGTTGGCGCCGGTGCTGACCGGGTTGGGCGACGCCGTGAAGGAGGCGGTCGGAGCGCGGTTCTGCACGGTCAGCGACCGGGTCGTGGTCGCGGTCGCCCCGTTGTTGTCGGTGACCCGCAGGCCGACGGTGACCGTCGCCGGCGGTGGCGTAGGAGCGGCTGGTCGTCGCGGTCGTCCCGGTGTCGGTCTCATAGCTGCCGTTGCCGTCGAGGTCCCACTCGTACTTGGCGATCGTGCCGTCGGGGTCGGAGGAGGCGGCGGCGTCGAAGGTCACGCTTGCGCCCGACGTCACCGGGTTGGGGGAGGCCGTGAAGGAGGCGGTGGGCGATTGATTGTTGGCGTGGGCGTTCGCGTGGGCGGCGATCGTCGCCGGCATCGAGGGCGCGGTTGTAGATGGCGACCTCGTCGAGGTCGCCGGCGCCGAACAGCGTCGTGCCCTCCGCGCGACATGAGGTAGAGCGTGGAGTTGGCGAAGTCGCTCGCGCCCGGTGCCGCAGGCGATCTGTGGTGAAGCGAGACCGGCTTGCCGTCGACGTAGGGGGTGATCTGCGAGCCGCCGGGCGCCGTCGTGTCGAAGACGAAGGCGTAGTGGTGCCACTGCCCGGCGCTGGGCCGGGCGAAGAGAATCGCGGTGTTGCGAGGCGCCGTCGCCGATCGCCGACGCCGAACGTGCCGAAGCTGCTGTTGGGGTCGACGAGGAAGCCGCCGGCGTTGTCGTTGAAGTTCGGGCGTGAACTCCATCGCCAGGCGGTCGTCGTTGGCGTAGGCGTTCCACTTCAGCCAGAACTCGACCGTCAGCTTGTTGGTGCCGGAGAGGTCGAGCTGGGCCGAGGCCGAGTCGTTGGAGCCGTCGAAGCCGAGCGGCGGTGTCCGGAGTCGCCGGGCGACGCCGCCGGGGACGCCGAAGGTGACCCCGCCGGATTCGCGTCGCCGGGCTCGAGCGCCGACGCTGTCGGCGAAGGTCGGCCCCGCGTCCTCGCCCATCCGCCAGTAGTCGGTCAGCCCGGGCGTGCCGAGTGACCGCTGCCGCGTAGTCGCTGACCCCGTTCGCGGCTGACCGTGATCGAGGTGACCTTGGTCGCGGTCTTGCCGCCGTTGTCGGTGACCCGCAGGCCGACGTTGACGGTCCCGGCCGCCGAGTAGGTGTGGCTCGCGGTCGGGCGTCGTCCCGGTGTCGGTCTCGTAGGTGCCGTTGCCGTCGAGGTCCCACTCGTACTTGGCGATCGTGCCGTCGGGGTCGGTGGAGCCGGAGGCGTCGAAGCTCGCCGGCTGGCCGACCACGGCCGGGGTCGGCGTGGCGGTGAACGAGGCGGTCGGGCGCTGGTTGGCGACGACGCTGACCGTCTTGCGTGACGACGTCGGTGCCGGTCTGGTTGTCGGTGACGCGGAGGCGGACGTTGTAGTCGCCGCTCGGCCGCGTAGGTCGTGCTGGACGACCGGGTCCGAGCCGCTGTCGGTCTCGAAGCTGCCGTTGCCGTCGAGGTCCCACTCGTACTTGACGATCGAGCCGTCGGGGTCGTTCGAGGCCGGCGGCGTTGAAGGTGACGGGCGTTCCGGCGCTTGGCGAGCGTTCGGGAGTGTCGTGAAGGCGGCGACCGGCCGGCGGTTGGTGCCGTAGCTGCTGTAGTGCTCGGCGATCGTCGAGGCGCGTCAGCGCGCGGTTGTAGATCGCGACCTCGTCGAGGTCGCCGGCGCCGAACAGGGAGTTGCCGGCGCGCGACATGAGGTAGAGCGTCGAGTTGGCGAAGTTGCCGGCGCCGGTGCCGCTGTTGAGCTTCGTGTAGGGCACCGGCTGGCCGTCGACGTAGGGCGTGATCTGGTCGCGGCCGCGGCGCTGCGTGTCGAGCACGAAGGCGTAGTGGTGCCACGCGCCGGCGCACGGGCGGGCGAAGAAGACGTTGTTGCGGGCGCCGTCGCCGATCGCCGACCCCGAAGGTGCCGCCGATCTGCGGCGCGTTCGGGTCGACCAGGAAGCCGCCGGCGTTGTCGTTGAAGTTCGGGCGTGAACTCCATCGCGAGGCGGTCGTCGTTGGCGTAGGCGTTCCACTTGAGCCAGAACTCGACCGTCAGCTTGCTCGTGCCGGAGAGGTTGAGCGGTGGCCGCGGCCGAGCTCGTCGAGCCGTCGAAGCGGGCCGCGGTGTTCGGGTCGTCCGGCGACGCCGCCCGGGACGCCGAAGGTGACGTCGCCCGACGCGGTCGCGGGGCTCGAGCCGGCGCTGTCGGCGAAGGTCGGCCCGCTCGGCTCGCCCAGCCGCCAGTAGTCGATCAGGCCCGGGCGTGTCGAGCACCGCGTCGGGATAGCTGCTGACGCCGCCCGCCTTGACGGTCAGCGGCGACGGTCGCTGGTCGCGGTCTTGCCGCCGTTGTCGGTGACCCGCAGCCCGACGTTGACGGTGCCGGCCGTGTTGTAGGTGTTCGTCGACCGTCGGCGGTCGTGCCGGTGTCGGTCTCGTAGCGTCCCGTTGCCGTCGAGGTCCCACTCGTACTTGGCGATCGTCCCGTCGGGGTCGTGGAGGCCGAGGCGTTGAGCGTCGTCGGCTGTCCGGCGATCACCGGGTTCGGCTTGGCCGTGAAGGAGGCGGTCGGCGGCTGGTTGGCGAGCGACGCTGACGCCGTGGGTGACGGTGTCGGTGCCGGTCAGGTTGTCGGTGACCCGCAGGCCGACGTTGTGACCGTCGGCGCCTCGGTGGCGTAGGTGCGCGTGACGACCGGGTCGTGCCGCGTGTCGGTCTCGTAGGTCCCGTTGCCGTCGAGGTCCCACTCGTATTTGGCGATCGAGCCGTCGGGATCGCTGGAGGCGGAGGCGTTGAAGGTGACCGTGCTGGTTCGGCGCCGGGCAGGGCGGGAGACGGTTGAAGGCGGCGACCGGGCGGCGGTTGGTGCCGTAGCTGTTGTAGTGCTCGGCGATCGTCGCGGCGCTCAGGGCGCGGTTGTAGATCGCCACCTCGTCGAGGTCGCCGTTGCCGAACAGCGAGGTGCCGGCGCGCGACATGAGGTAGAGGGTCGAGTTGGCGAAGTTGCCGGCCCCGGTGCCGCTGTCGAGCTTCGTGTAGGGAACGGCCTGGCCGTCGACGTAGGGGGTGATCTGCGGTCGCCGCGGGGGCGCTGGTGTCGAGCACGAAGGCGTAGTGGTGCCAGACGCCGGCGCTCGGGCTGGTCGAAGTAGGCGTTGTTGCGCGAGCCGTTGCGGCCGATCCCGACGCGCGAACTTGCCGCCCAGCTGCGAGGGCGAGTTCGGGTCGATCAGGAAGCCGCCGTCGTTGTCGTGGAAGTTGTTGGTGAACTCCATCGCGAGGCGGTCGTCGTTGGCGTAAGTTCCACTTCAGCCAGAACTCGACCGTCACCTTGTTGGTGCCGCGAGAGGTTGACCGGGGCCGAGGCCGCAGCCGGTCGCGCCGTCGAACCGGGCCGCGGCGTTGGGGTCGCTCTGCGACGCCGCCGGGCACGCCGAAGGTGACTCCGTTCGCGGACGCGGTGGCCGGGCTCGCCCCAACGCTGTCGGCGAAGGTCGGGCCGCTCGCCTCGCCCATGCGCCAGTAGTCGATGAGGCCGGGGGTGTCGAGCACCGCGTCGGGATAGCTGCTGACGCCGTCGGGCTTGACCTGGACCGTGACGGTCGTGGTCGCGGTCTTGCCGCCGTTGTCGGTGACCCGCAGGCCGACGTTGACCGTGCCCGGCGGCGCTGTAGGTCTTGGTGGCGGTCGGGGTCGAGCCGGTGTTGGTCTCGTAGGTCCCGTTGCCGTCGAGGTCCCACTCGTACTTGGCGATCGTGCCGTCGGGGTCGGTCGAGCCGGAGCCGTTGAAGGTCACCTGCTGACCCCCGAGCACCGGGTTCGGGTTGACCGTGAAGGCGGCGGTCGGCGGCTGGTTGTCGATCACCGTCAGGGTCCGGACGGCGAGGTCGGTGGCGCCGCCGTTGTCGGTGACCCGCAGGCGCACGTTGTAGGTGCCCTCGCCCTCGGCCGTGTAGGTGTGGGTGACGATCGGGTTCGTGCCGCTGTTGGTCTCGAAGGTGCCGTCGCCGTCGAGGTCCCACTCGTACTTGACGATCGAGCCGTCGGGGTCGCTCGAGCCGGAGGCGTTGAAGGTGACCGTCTGGGTCGACTTGGCCGGGATTGGGGGTGACCGTGAAGGTCGAGATCGGCGCCTGGTTGGAGCCGCCGGGTCGAGCGTGATGTCATCGCGGGCGTCGCAGGCTGCACCCCCATGTCGGAGAAGATGTTGTAGGTCGCCTGCTCGATCCGCGGATCGACGTCGTCGGAGAGCCCGCCGGACCACTGCATCGTGCCCGCTGGCGAAGACCCAGGCGCCGCTCGGCGCCCGTGTACTTGACCGCGTTGACCGTGCCGGCTGGCCCGGCGGGGGAGTCGTGTTGCGCAGGCGGCCCTCGTCCTGGATCCAGGAGTTGTCGCTGGCGACCTGGACGTTGGTCGCCGAGAGGCGGATCACGTTGGCCGGCTGGCGCGAGGTGTACTGCGCCTGGGTCGGGATCGCGTCCCACTCCCAGCCGACGAGGTTGGTGCCGATGTTGGTCGACGCTGTTCTGCGAGATGCCGGTGTTGCGCCAGATCCGGTCGCCGGCGAACTCGCCGTTGGCGTTGCCCGGCGGGCACGGTGACCGGGAAGCCGCGAGCGTCGTTGTCGCCGACGTACATCACGCCGAAGAGCTGGTTCTCGGGCTGGTCGGGACCGACCCGGCCGCCGGCGGGAGCCCCGGGGTCGCCGGGCGGCGCCCCGTTGTCGCGCCAGGTCGTGGTCGAGTTCTGCGGGTTGTCGTCGGCGGTGCCGGCGACGCCGTCGGCGCCGAGCGCGTCGTCGGCGGTGCCCTGCAATCCGTCCGGGCCCCAGTCGTTGGCGCTGATCGCGCCGCGAGCCCGAGGAGCCGCCGCCCTCGACCGTCTTGTAGCAGACCAGGGTCCGCTCGCCGTCCTCGTAGCGGACCTTCCAGTAGGCGGTGTTGGCGCTGAACGAGGCGATGTTGACGCCGGCGTCGCGGGCCGCCTTGACGCCGTCGAACTGGCCCTTGCTCCAGTACTCGGAGTGGCCGGAGATGACGACAGCGTTGTGCTGGAGCAGCTGCCCGGGATTGGCGGCGATCTGGACGTCGTCGGTGTAGGAGACGTCGTAGCCCTGCTGCTCGAGCCAGGAGAGCAGGTCGAAGTCCGGCCCGAAGAACCAGTCGTGCGACGCGCCCGCCCGGACGAGGGGCCGGTTGAAGGAGACCTTGACCGCGCGGCTGGTCCCCGAGACGGTGTTGTCGCCCTCGGTGCCGAAGTAGAGCGACTTGCCGCCGAAGGTGTTGTAGGCCTGGTAGCTGTCGACCGGGAGGACGTAGAGCAGCCTCGAGCTGGGCGCGCGGTTGTCGTCGCGCACCGTGAACACGACCGCGGTCTGCTCGCCGGTCGTGGCGCGTCAGCTTGGCCAGGTAGACGCCCGAGGCGGGCAGGGCGCTGCCCGGGATCGTGTAGGTCGTGCTCCAGTTCCCGCAGTCGACCTTCCCGGTGGTCGGGTCCATCGGGTTGCAGGTGTAGTTGTTGTTGATCGCGACGTTGCTGGCGCTGTGGACGAGGCGGCCGCCGAGGCCGTCGTAGTAGCCCATCCGGTAGACGGCGATGTTGACCTTGGCGTTGGAGGAGACCGGCGCGTTGCGGGCGATCTTCAGCGAGACGCTCTGGCCGAGGTTGACGCTGGTTTGCGTGGTGAAGCCGCCGAGGTCCGGGCTGTAGTCGTTGATCTGCCAGGAGGAGGTCCCGGTGTGGCACTGGTTCTCGTCGACCACCGGGTTGGAGTTCGGGCAGGTGACCGCGGCCCCGGCGGGGGAGGGTGCGGCGGCCAGCCAAAGCAGCAGCAAGGCAAACAGGAGAACTCCCAGCCTGCCCGCCTGCCGCGGCAGCCTGAAAGCCGCAAGCATTTCGCTCGTGCGGAATCCCACCCGTGCATTGTCCTTGATAAAGGCCTTTGAGGCGACTGAAAAACGGTCATACCGGCTCTCTCGGGCACTATGTCTAAACCTCGAGTAGTGGTTGAGGGTTGGGCTCAGACTCGGGCGCCAGGGCGACGTCGAGCAAGCGATCGAAGCGGGCGCTCCAGGCGTTCTGTGCGATGAACTTCCGGCGCCCTGTCTCCGTCCATGCCCCCAGCTCCAGCGCTCCGCGGACCGCAACGGCCAGGCCGGCACCGTCGGGGGAGAGAACGGTGCGCTCCGGGCAGACGCCCCTCACCCCCGGCAGGTCCACCGCGGCGACGGCGGTGCCGGCGGCGATGTACTCGTAGAGCTTCAGCGGGCTCATCGCCTCGGTCTGCTCGCTGCGCACGTGCGGGATCAGGCCGACGTCGGCGGCGGCAACGAGGCCCGCGCAGCTCGTCTCGCGAGACGGCGTCGCGGATCGTGACCTGCGGCAGGGAGCGAAGTGAGGCGAAGCGAGCGCTGCGGGCTCCCGGGCCGACCAGCACCAGCGAGGCGTCGGGTAGCGACTCGGCGATCGTCCGCACCGCTTCGAGATCGATCCGCTCGTCGAGGGTCCCGACGTATAGAAGCCGCGGCCCTGGCAGCTCGCTGAACCAGCTTGGCGGGTCGCCCGGCTCGACCCACTCGCCGGGCTCGATCCCGCACGGCACGACGGCGGCGAGGCCGGACGGGCCGATGCTCCGCAGCGACCTCGGGGTCAGGGCGACCGCCCTGCGGCCCTCGCTTCGCATCCGGGCGAAGGATGCCTCGATCGCGGTGTGCCAGCGGGCCAGGGGAGGGAAGGCGGTGAGGTCGTCGTTGGCGTAGTAGGTCACCGGACCGGACCAGTCGAAGTCGCCCGAAGCCGGCGATCAGCGGATGGGTGACGATCACCGCCGGCCTGCGGAGCTCGAATCTCTCCGCGGCCGCTTGCACGCTGCGCTCATAGGCGGCGCAGCTGCGCCCGATCGCCGCCAGCGCGGTCGGGTCGCTGCGACGCAGGCGGGTGGGCTCGTGCAGCCGGCGGGTCTCCGAAGTCGGGAACGGCTCTTCCTCGCGCCCCAGGGTCGAGCGAACCAGCTTCGCCGGCAACGAACGAAAGGGGTTGCAGACCAGCACCCGGCCGACCCGCTCGGAGTCGATCAGCTCGAGCGTCAGCCTGTCCTCGGCATGCACCCGCCCGCGCCGGCAGCTCCGGCCCAGGATGTGTAGCCGAGGATCATCACGACGTCGCGATGGGCTCGCGGCGGCGTCGTCGACCAACCCAGGGCCAATCGTCGCTGTGGTCGCCATTCGATACAGCAACGGAGCCCGCGTGGGCCGGCTTTTGCCCGCAAGCTGCCCGGGCGAGCGTTTCGTTTGTTTGACTGATGGACGACCGGGCCCGCCGAGCCGAGCTACGAGAAGCTGCGCGAAGCCGCGGTCGCGGGCGTGCGCTGGATGGTGATCGCCCGCGGTGTCGGGGAGGTCGGACAGCTGCTCGCCACGGTCGCCCTGGCGCGGCTGATCACCCCGGCGGAGTTCGGCCACGCGGTGATCGCGCTGATCCTGGTGCCGCTCTCGGCGATCATCACCTTCGAGGGGTTCGCCAGCGCCCTGGTCCAGCGCAGGGAGATCGAGCCGGAGCACATGGAGACGGCGATGCTGGCGAGCCTGGTGGCGGGAGCCGGGTTGAGCGTCGTCACCTTCCTGCTGGCGCCGCTTCTCGCCGCGCCGCTGTTCGGCGAGCGCACCTCGGACCTGATCCAGCTCGCCTCACCGTTGTTCCTTCTCGCCGGGATCTGCGCCGTCTCGCGCTCGCTGCTGTGGCGGGAGCTCAAATTTCGCAGCATGAGCCTGATCGAGTCCGGCTCGATCATGATCGGCGCTGTCGCGGCGGTGGTGCTGGCGGCGCTCGGGGTCGAGGGTGAGGCGATCGTGATCGGCGCCCTGGTCGCCGGACTCGCCGCGATCATCATGCTGCTCTGCGGTCGAGCCGCCCCCGCGGCCGCGCTGGCACGGGCCGCAGCTGCGCCAGATCGTCGGGTTCGGCGCGCCCGCCTCGGGAGCCGGGCTGCTTCACGTGGCGATCACCAACGTCGACTACACGATCCTCGCCGCCCGGCTGAGCGCGGCCCAGGTCGGTTTCTACTGGCGCGCCTTCCAGCTCGGCGTCGTCTACCAGGACAAGATCAGCGGGATCATGCTGCGGCTCGGCCTTCCCGATCTACTCGCGGACCCGCGACCTCAAGGAGATGGCCTCGCTGCACGAGCGAGCGACCCGGGTGCACGGAGCGGTGGTGGTGCCGCTGCTCGCGATCCTGATCGTCGTCGCGCCCGTGCTCATCCCCTGGTTGTTCGGGGCGCGCTGGGAGCCCTCGGTCGTGCCGACTCAGATTCTCGCGGTCGCGGGGATGATCGCCGCGATCCTGACCGGGTTCGCGCAGGTGTTGCTCGCGGCGGGTCACCCGCGCGAGCTGATGCGCTTCAACGTGGTCCTGCTGGCGGTCTACGCGGCGGCCGTGATCGCCACCGCGTCGCAGGGGATAGTCACGGTGGCGATCGCCGTGGTCGGCGTCTACATCCTGCAGCTGATCGCCGTCTATGCCGTGCTCTTCCGGCGGATCGTCGGCATCCCGGTCGGGCGCATGGTCGGCGACCTTGCCCCCGCGGTGCTCGGGGGCGCGGCGGTGCTCGCCGCCGGCTTTCCGATCGCCCACCTGCTCGAGGGGGCCGGCACCTCCCCGCTGCTGATCGTCGCCGCGGTCTCCGCGGTCGGGCTCCTGCTGCACTGCGCCATCCTGCGCCTGTGTTTCCCGGCCGTCTGGCACGACCTCTACTCGCTCGTCCGCCGGGTGCTGCCCTCGCGGCTGCCCAAGCCGGCTCCTTCGGGTGCCGAGGCGCTCAGCGCTCCGCAGTGAGGTGGAGGCAGTCGCCCTCGGCGAAGCGGTCGATCAGGGCGAGCAGCGGCGCCAGGGCCCAGGCGAGGATCCGGAAGCCCCGGCCCTCGTAGCGCATCCGCCCGAACGCCAGGTACTGAAGGCTGCCGATCGGGCTCGGCCGCATCGAGGCTGCGCCCACTGACACCGGGCGCAGGCCCGCGCGGCGCACCAGCGCGGCCAGCGATTCGCGGTCGAAGTGCTGTAGGTGGCGCGGCAGGTCGAGCTGGAACCAGGCTGAGCCGAAGGCACGGCGATGCCAGCTGCCGAAGTTGGGGACCGCAATCGCCATGGTGCCACCGGGGCGGAGGAGGCGGGCAGCATCGGCCAGCGCCCCGGCCGGGTCATCGATGTGCTCGAGAGAGTGGTTGAAGATGATCGCGTCGAAGGAGGCGGGTGGCCAGGGGGCGTCCGCCAGCGTCCCGGTGATCGTCTCGACGCCGATGGCGCGCGCGTGCTCGGCGGCCTGCGCCGAGGGCTCCACCCCGGCCACGTCCCAGCCATGGCGAAGGAAGACACCGGCCAGGTGGCCCGCACCGCAGCCGACGTCGAGCAGGCGGCCGGGCTGCTGCCGCCAGATCCGGCGGAACGGTCCGAACCGGGCGATCGCCTCGAGCCGCAGGCCGTCCAGGAGGTCCCCCGGCGTGCGCTTGCGCCCGTGCGCCCACCCGGGGGCGTCGTAGGCGCTGTAGTTCTGCGGGTAGTAGGTCTCGAAGTCCTCGGCACCCAGCCTTGGCAGCGTGAAGGCGAGCCCGCACCTGTCGCAGGCGACCACGGCGAAGTCGCCGTCGGCACCGGTGAGGCGATCCCCTCCGCGGAGCAGGACCGGCGGTCGCTCCTGGCGCGCCCCGCAACCCGGGCAGCGCGTCGGGGAGCCCTGGCCGGTGGCGGTTGCCTCGAGTGTGGCCCCCACGACTAGACCTCTCCCCCGAGGCCGGAACGTGCTCCGGGCACCGTGCTGGGGTCGATCGAGGTCCGAGGTGGGAGGCCGAAGGGCGGCTCGCCTCGCCCGAGCACCGCGTCGAGCGCCGAGCGGGCCGCGGCCTTCTGCTGAGGATCGTGGGAGACCGACGCCCGCAGCCCATACCTGAGCCCCAGCGCGCCGAGGTAGAGGGCCCGGTGGGCTCGGCCGAAGTGCTTCTCGGCGTAGAGGCGGCGGGCAAAGGCCTCCTGGGCGGCCAGTCGCGGCTTCACCCCGGCCTTGCCGGCGTGGTGGACGATGGTCATCGCGGGACTGTGGAGGATTCGCCAGCCGGCCTGGCGCATCCGCAGGCACAGGTCCGGCTCGTCGGAGTAGAGGAAGAAGCGCTCGTCCATGAAGCCGCTGCTGAGCAGGGCCTCGCGGCGGGCGAGCATGAAGGCGCCGACGGTCCAGTCGCACTCGCGCTCGCGCTCGTACTCGCCCGGTTCGAGGACCCGCTCGCCGATCCACGAGGGCCGCCCCGGCATGCTCTCAGCGGTCAGCGCCTCGCCGAGGGCGCGGGCCGCGTTCGGGAAACGGCGGATGGTCGGGAAGAGGTCCCCTTCCCCGGTCAGCTGGCGGACCCCGAGCAGGCCGACCTCGGGGCGCCCGTCGAGCAGCGCCACGAGGTCTGCGAAGTTGCCGCTGACCACCTCGGTGTCGGGGTTGAGGAAGAGGACGTAGCGCCCCATCGGCGTCATCAGGGCCCTGTTGTTCGCGTGCGGGAAGCCCCGGTTGGCGCAACGCACGACCCTCGCCTGCGGGAAGTGGCGCTCGACCAGGTCCGAGACGCCGTCGGTCGAGTCGTTGTCGACGACCGCGACGTCGAGCGTCGCGTCTCCCGCGCTGGCGTAGACCGTTCCCAGGCAGCGCTCGAGCCAGTGCGCCTCGTTGGTCGAGACGACGATGATCGAGAGATCAGCCGACATGCGCCGCCCTTGCCTTCACGTCTCGTCCCAGGACGACGGCGATCGCCGCGACGAAGCAGAACATGTAGGCGAGCTGGGGGAGGGAGAGGAAGTCCAGCAGACCGCTGGCGACAAATACAGTCGCGATCCCCGCGGCCGCGGCGACCGCCGGTGGCGCACGCTGCTGATCGCGCGAGCGCGCGGCGCGGTTCGCGAGCAGGAGGGAGGTTCCCAGCAGCGCCAGATAGGCGAGCACTCCGAGCAGGCCGACCTCGATTGCCAGGGTCAGATAGAGGTTGTCGAGGATCCGGTGCTGCTTCTGGTCATAGCCTCCCGCGCCGAGGCCGAGTAGTGGGTTGTGCGCGAGGTCCGGGGTGACCGCGTCGTAGTCGCGCACCCGGTCCTGGACCGTGTTGACCTTGTTCAGCGAGGAGGGATTGAACTGGTCGACGACGCCGCCGATCGCCCCGGGCGTGAAAAGGTGCACGAGGACCAGCATCAACGCCCCGTAGGGCAGCAGGCGGGCCATCTGGCGGGGGCGGTAGGCGAACAGCACGACCAGGCCGGCGGCAGCACCCACCAGGCCGGTCTTCTTCTCGGTCGAGAGGGAGCCGGCGAAGATCAGGAAGATCGCGATCCCGTAGAGCCAGCGCTGCCGCCGCTCGGCGGAGTGGATCAACTCGACCACCGCGAAGGGCAGGGCCAAGACGAGCATCGTCGTCACCGCCAGCGGCTGGACCCCCGGGCCGAGGACCTGCTTGCGGCCGATCGAGTCGAGCATCCCGATCCCGAAGGGGCGCGTGTAGCCGGGGATGAGGGGCCCGATCCAGTCGTGGAAGATGTTGATCGAGAAGCGGTTCTCGATCACCACGGCGACCGCGGTAACGGTCGCCAGCACGATCACGAACTTGACGAACTTGCGGACCTCGGAGGGTCTGAGGATCGACGCGGCGAGGACGAAGAAGAACCCGTAGGAGGCGAGCAGGGCGATCTTCTTCAGCGCGGAGTCGAGCATGTCGATGCGGACCAGCGTCTCGGCGTTGACCAGGACACTGAGCACGGCGATCACCAAGAAGGCTCCGAAGGCCCAGTGGACCGGGCTGCTGCGAGTCTGCGGGCTGTGGGCGAGGCTGCCGCTGACCATCAGCCAGACGCCGCCGAGGGCGATCAACAGCGGCCGGTCGAGGGTCATGTCGACCGGCCCGCCGAACGGCAGGTAGACGCTGTCGAACGGGGTGAGCCAGAGGACGACGAGGAACCCGGCCAGACCCCAGGGCAGCCAGCGCGTCGTGTGCGGCCAGTCCGCCTCCCGGCTGGCCGCTTCGGGCGGCAATGCCAGGGCACGGAACTCGCCGGGACCGAGAAGAGCCCGGCCGCCGGCAGCGGTCTCCATCAGGGCGAGGGCGCAGAGCGCCCGGTCAGGGTCCCTCGCGTCGACTCAGCCGGGTGCCGCGACTGCCCGCCGTTTCCCGAGACGGGCGCTCCGGCTCGGGTGGCGGGCTCCGCGGCCTCACCCGCGCCGTTCGCGCCGCCGTTGCTGTCGCCGAGCCGGGCCGGTACCGCGTCGCGCTCGATCTGATCGAGGCTCCGCCAGCGACCCAGAGCCCGCGGCAGGATGATGATCGCCGCGCAGCCGAGCAGGAACACGGTGATGAACGCGAGGACCATGAGGATCTTGTCGTTGGCGCCGCCGATCGTCCCGCCCTCGGGAGTCCCGAGCTCGCGCACGGTCACGCCCCTGAGCGCGGCCTTGGCGGCAGCACTGGGGCCGGACCTGACCGTCGCCAGGTATTCCTTGCTGCTCTTCAGCCGATGCACGTAGCGCTTCAGGGTGGTGAAGGAGGCGACGGCGAGTTTCGCGGCGCGGTTTGCGGTCGGGGCCTGGGAGTCCACAGAGATGATCGGGACGCCCTCCTGGGCGGTGAACACGAGGCGGTTCGGCGCCCCCTGCGAAACCAGTTGGTTGGCGCGGTCCGTGGAACTCTGGCCCGAGTAGGCGTTCTGGGCGACGTCGGTGCTGAAGGGCCCTGCGGTGGCGATCGTTGAGGCCGGCACCCCGGTCAGCTTGGCGATCTTGGCCCTCGCCTCGAGGCTGCTCAGGTACTGGCCATAGATCTGGGCCCGGGTCGAGAGGGCATCGAAGGTCCCGACGCTCGCCCCGGCGACCAGCGCAGAGCCCGGAGAGTCGACGAGGATCTGGCTGGAGGCGGCGCCGACCTGAAGGGAGCGCTTCTCCAGCCCGCTGGACGTCACCTTGTAGGCGCTGAGGATCGCGAAGATCGCAGCGAGGACGAACACGATCGCGAGGTAGATCTTGTGCCGCCAAAGCTCTCTGACGATGCCCAGGGGGTCCATGCTCTCTTACCGACTTCCGATTCGGGGTGGCTCTTCTTGCTCTCGAACGTAGGAACGCACGAAAAACGGGGGAACTTGCGCCGTCAGCTGGGTTCCGCTCCGGCCTTTAAGGAGACGTTTGGGGGAAACCCTCATCCGGGCCCGGAGCTCGGACGCGACGAAGCGCCGGAAGGCCTCGTCCTCGACGCGCGGCGCTCTGCGCAGAGCGGCCCGGAGGTATCCGTAGAGGAAGGCGACCCCCGAGAGGCCCCGGGGCCGCGAAGCGGCGACCTTGAGGGACCGCAGCCCAACCCAGGCCGCCCCGTAGCGGACGATGTAGGCGCACTCCCCATGGCGGGCGCGGCCCCGCAGCGCTCCGTCGGCGGTCGCCACGGGTCGGTGGTGGCGGGCGAGCAGGTCGCCGAAGGTGCGGGTCTCGTACCCACGCATGCGCGCGTAGGTCTCGTCGATCGTGTCCCACCCGAGGCGCTCCTCGATTCCCCCGATCTCCTCGAAGCAGCTCCGGCTGTAGAGCTTCATCGCGCCGCGCACGTGGTAGGCGGGGACCTGGGCGAGCTGCCAGCCGCCGCGACCGGGCTCGAGCAGATCGCCGCCGGCGATCCCGAGGCGCGGCCGGCCGGCGAAGCGGGCGAGAAGCTGCTCGAAATAGCTGGGCGGAAGCTCGATGTCGGCGTCGAGCTTGCCGAGGTGTGTGAAGCCGTCGATCCCGGCCCGCTGCGCCGCCCAGTTGAAGGCGCGCGCCTCGGCCGCCAGCGCGAGCCGGTCGGCCCCCGCCCCGATCCCCGATTGCGGCGCGCTCAGCACCTCCAGGAAGGGCAGCTCGGCCTCGAGGCGGCGCAGCAGCGCTGGCGTGGCATCCGTTGAGCCGTCGTCGACGATCAGCCACCGGTCGGGCGGCCGGGTCTGGGAGGCGAGGGCCGCGGCGGTCCGCTCGATGTGGGGGGCCTCGTTCCGGGCCGGGGTGATCAGCAGCAGCCGGGCCATCTCAACCACCTCGCCGGCTGCCGACCAGCTCATCGACCAGTCCCAGGTAGTCCTCGCGCTGCTTTCTCCACTCCAGCGCCGCGAGCCGGCGCGAGGCTCTCTCGGCGCGCTCCCGCGCGCCCTCGGGATCGCGGCGGATTGCCTCGATCGCGGCGGCGATCGAGGCCGGCTCGCCGGGCTCGGCGTAGGAGACCCGGTCGCCGAAGTAGCGCTCGATCACCGGCAGCCGCGAGGCGACCGCCGGCAGGCCCATGTGGACGTACTCGAGCAGCTTGACCGGCAGGAGCATCTCCGTGAACCCGTCGCGCAGCGTCGGCACGACTCCGACGTGCGCGGCCGCGAGGCGGGCGGGGATCTCTTCCACGGCGGTCGGCCGGGGGGCGATCCTCACTCCGGCCGGTGCGATGGCCGCGGCGGCGGTGGCGAGCTCTGAGGCGGCCTCCGCGTCCGATCCGTAGACGTCGAGGACGACCGGCTCGCCGCGCTCCCGGAGGATCGCCACCGCCCGAACCAGCGTCTCGACCCCGAAGCGGTCGGCGAGGCCGCCGTGATAGATGAGCCGCAGCTCGCCGGAGCCGGGAGGCCTCAGGGGCGGGCGCCGCCTGCCGAATACCTCCTCGTCCGGGGTGTTCATCACGACCTGCGAGCGAGATGTGGTGACGCCGCGCGAGCGCAGCAGGTCGCGGGCCTCGCTGGTGACGAAGATGTGGCAGTCGGCGAAGGCGGCGCTGAGGCGCTCCTCGCCCCGGATCAGCCTGACCAGCGGATGCCGCGGAGAGCGGTCGAAGAGGGTCGCGAACAGCTCCGGGAAGGTGTCGTGGAAGTTGAGCATGATCGGAACGCCGCGCAGCTTCGGCCGCAGCGCCGTGAAGACGAGCGCGTCCGGCATGTTGTGGATCTCGACCAGGTCGTAGCCGCGGCGGCGATCGAGCCGGGTGAGGCGTCTCGCGGCTCCGGCGAGGAAGCGGGCGTTGCCCTCGACATAGGCGCGGGCGCCGCCCCGCGGCTTCTCGGAGGCCGCGCGGTGCAGGCGGATCCGTCCCGCGCCCACCTCCAGCTCGGCGTCGTCGCTGAGACAGATGCAGTCGACCTCGTCGCCACGCTCCGCCAGGGCCCGCGCCTGCCGCTGGATGCGCGAGTCCACCCTGAAGTCGGAGTAGTGGACCATGCAGACGCGAAGGCCGGGCCCGGCCCTTCGGGTGGGAGGGGTGACTCCGTTGGCGGAGGCGCCGTTAGCTGTCGAGAGCGTCGCCAAAGCTCTCAACCGCATCCGCGATCTCGGCAATCTGCCACTCCTCGATCGCCGGGAAGATCGGCAGCGAGCAGCTGTCCTCGGCGAGGGCCTCCGCGTTCGGCAGGCTTCCTCGCCCGAGCCCGAGCTCTGCGTAGGCGGGCTGAAGATGGATCGGGGTCGGATAGTGAATCGCGCTGGCGATCCCGCGGTCTTGGAGATGGACGCGCAGCGCGTCGCGGGCCGGGGTCCGCACCACGAAGAGGTGGTAGACGTGGTCGCCGGCGGCCGGCGGAGGGGAGGGCAGCCGCAGGCCGCTCCCCGCAAGGGCCGTGGTCAGTGCGGCGGCAGCAGTCCGGCGACTCTCGTTCCACTCCTCGAGGCGGCCAAGCTTCACCTGCAGGATGGCGGCCTGGAGCGCGTGGAGGCGATCGGTGCCTGCGGGAAGCTGGTGGTCGTGTCGCACCGCCTCGCCGTGCGATCGCAGCAGGCGCACCCTGCGGGCGAGGTCCGGGTCGCTGGTCACGAGCGCGCCCCCGTCTCCCCAGGCGCCGAGGTTCTTGGTCGGGATAGAAGCTGAAGCAGCCCGCGTCTCCGAGCGAGCCGACGGGACGATCGCGGTAGCGGGCGCCGTGCGCCTGGCAGGCATCCTCGACGACATGAATCCCCCGGGGCCGGCAGATCTCCAGCAGCGGGTCCATCTCGACCGTGCGGCCGAAGAGGTGGACCGGGATCACGCAGCGGGTGCGGGGGGTGAGCGCAGGCTCGACGATCTCCGCGGTGAGCGAAGCCGTGTCCGGCATCGACGTCGACCAGCACCGGGGTCGCCCCGGTCGTACTCACGGCTTCGGCCGTTGCGATGAAGCTGTAGGTCGGAACGACGACCTCGTCGCCGGGGCCGATTCCCAGGGCTCGCAGCGCCAGCTCCAGCGCCGCCGTGCCCGAGGAGACACCGACGGCTTCGGTCGTTCCGCAGTAGCCGGCGAAGTCCTGCTCGAAGGACGCGACCTCGGCGCCGAGCGTGAACGCGCCGTCGCGGGCGACCCGCTCGACGACCTCCATCAGCTCCGCG
Source organism: uncultured Actinomycetes bacterium (assembly GCA_963725315.1). Lineage (GTDB taxonomy): Bacteria > Actinomycetota > Thermoleophilia > Solirubrobacterales > 70-9 > JBBRHQ01. Next base: position 89,869 of record CAVRYA010000003.1, read on the forward strand.
AACAGCTCGGGATCGGTCTCGTCGAGGCGGATGAACGGCACCCGCCCGCCGACGTTCGCCGCCGCCGATGGCAGCGTTGCCGACGCGATCGGGGGGTTCATATCGCGCCTTGCCCGTTGCCGTCGACGTCGGGCACCGACCCGCTGATCCCGGTCAGGCCCCGGTTGGTTGCCTGCTCGAGCTCGAGGAAGAGCGCCGCGGCCTCCCAGCGTGAGCGAACGCCCAGCTTGCCGAAGACCGAGGAGAGGTGGCTCTTGATGGTGCTCTCAGAGAGGAACAGCCGCTTGGCGATCTGGGCGTTGGTGAGGCCTCCGGCGACCAGGGCGAGCACCTGACGCTCGCGATGGGAGAGAGCGGGGCGCTCGAGGCTGCCGCGGACCTTCCGCGGCACCACGGATTGGCCGCTGGCCACCGCCCGCACGGTCGCCGCCAGGGTCAGCTCGAGTTTGGACTCGAACACGAAGGCGTCCGCCCCGGCTTCGAGGGCCCGGCGCACGCCTGTGCCCGTCGCGGGCGGCGAGATCACCACGATCGGCGGCTGCCGCCACTCCCGGCGCAGGCGCCGGAGCGTCGCCATCTCGCGGGGCGCGTCGACGTTGCAGACGAGGACGATGATCGCCAATGCGTCGACGTCGCCGTCGGCGATCGACTCGGCGCCGTTGGCGTGACGGCGCGGCTCGAGGCCCTCGGCCGAGAGGGTCTCCTCCACCCGCTGGTGCATCGGCCCCGTCGCCGGCGGTCATCACCAGACAGGAGATCCCGTTCTGTGCGACGACCCCCGCCCCCGGATGAGTCAGCACTTCCATACGCAAGCAACGGAGGAGGTGCCGAGAAGCTTGCGCTGCGATCCGGGCAAAAATTCTGCCGCCTCGGTTCGTTCTCCATGCGATGGCGCAAAGTGACGTGACAGGCCTCGATCCAGGCGCGAAAGCGGAGGCCGGGGCCCCTGCGAACGACGCCCCCTACCGTCAGCTGATCGACGTCTCCTTCGGCGAGGACGTCGTCGTCTACGCCTTCGCGAACCTCTACGGCTGCCGGATCGACTCGCATACTCGGGTCGGCGCTTTCGTCGAGATGCAGGCGGGCGTCACGGTGGGGGAGGCCTGCAAGATCCAGAGTCACGCCGTGATCTGCACCGGCGTGAGGATCGAGGACGAGGTCTTCGTCGGACACGGGGCGATCTTCATCAACGACAAGTACCCGCGGGCGACCAACGGGGACGGCATGCTTCAGACCGAGGACGACTGGGAGTTGCTGGAGACGGTCGTCGAACGCGGCGCGTCGATCGGTTCAGGAGCGATCATCCTCGGTGGCCTACGGATCGGCGCCGGCGCGGTGGTCGGGGCAGGGGCCGTCGTCACCAAGGACGTCGAGCCGGGCACCACGGTCGCCGGCAACCCGGCACGGGTCCTGGAACGCTCCGGCGTCTGAGGCAGGCGGCAGCGCCGCCTAGTAGACCCCGGACTGACCGGCGGTCCCCAGTCCCTCCAGCAGGCGGGCGACGCGCTCGAGCGTGGTCGCGTTCGCCGGGTCGCGGGTGAAGCTCGACTCGGACTCGACCTTCCCGGATTCCAGCTCGGGCGCGGCCTCGGGGCCCGCCTCGAGGGCGTCGTCGATGATTGGACGCAGCAGGGCCGAGATGCCGATCACGACCGCGACCGTGCCGAGCTGATCGAGGGCGGCGCCGGCTCTGGTCCGCACGGACAGCTCCGGATCCTGCGTTGCTCTCAGCAACGGCTCGACGGCGGAGGAGTCGCGCAGCTCCCCGAGGGCCGCGCAGGCGGCGGCTCGCGCCCTGGCGTCGTTGTGATCGAGCGCCTCGATCAACGGCTGCAGGGCGCGGGTGTCCTTGATCTCCGCCAGCCCTACCGCGGCGTGGTGAGCGGCTCTCGGGTCCCGCAAAGCCTCGATCAGGGCATCGACGCTGGCTGGCGCCACCTGGACCATGAGCTGAACCGAGCGGTTCGCGACGAAATCGTCGTCGTCGCGCATCGCCGCGGCCAGCAGCTCGACCACCTCGCCCTTCGCCGCGGCGTCAGCGCCGTTGCCGAGCAACTCGTCGAGCGCGGCCATGTCCTCCTCGGCGATCGGCTCCTCAGCGAGCTGGTGGACGAGGGCGTCCGCGACCCGCCGGGCGCTGCCGGGCTCCTGCAGCTCGAGCAGGGCGCGGACGGCCAGGGAGCGGGAGTTTCCCTCTCTCGGAAGCCAGCGGAGCCCGTCGGCAATCGGCTCCAGCTCCGAGCGCTCGAAGAGGACGACGATCGAGGCCGTCCTGACCCGATCCTCGGGATCCCTCAGCGCCTCGATCACGGCCTCCCGGCCCCGGTCGCCGTCGAGCTCGCCGAGCGCGTAGACGGCTGCGACCCTGGTGCGAAGGCCGAGGTCCTGGACCTCTCCGTCGGCGCTCGAGCTGAGCTGCTGGAACCGGCTCGCCGCGATCAGCCCATCGACGTCCCCGGCGCGGGCCAGCGCCTTGACTCTCGGCTTGCGGTTGAAGATCCCCATCGGTTTGGCGGCTCGAGCGCGGCGTCGTTTCGAACCCTTCGAGGGGAAACGTCCGCGCGCCTCGATCTTTTACGGTACTCCTCGAGCTCGCGAGGCAGGTGTCGAGCCGGGGCGAAGCGGGAGCGGGGCATAGACTCAGGGCGTGTCGCTGACCGTTGCGGTGACCGGCCCGACCGGCGAGATCGGCAAGCCCCTGCTCTCGGCCCTGGAGCGATCCGATCAGGTCGAGCGGGTGCTCGGCATGGCGCGGCGTCCGTTCGATCCCCGCGCCGAGGGCTGGGAGAAGGTCAGCTACCGCCAGGGGGACATCCTCGACCGCGAGGCGATCGATCGGTTGCTCGAGGGCGCCGACGTCGCCGTCCACCTCGCATTCGTGATCTTCGGCAGCCACGAGGAGACCCGCAGCGTCAACCTGGAGGGCACCCGCAACGTGTTCGAGGCGGTTCGGGCCGCCGGGACGCCGCGGCTCGTCTACACCTCCTCGGTGGCCGCCTACGGATTTCACGGCGACAATCCGCAGCCGCTGACCGAAGACGTGCCGCCGCGGGGTAGCGAGGGTTTCTATTACTCGGCCCAGAAGGCGGAGCTCGAGGCGCTGCTTGAGCGGCAGCTCGCCGGCGCCGAGACCGAGGCCTACGTGTTCAGGCCGTCGATCGTCGCCGGGCGGCGGGCGACGATGCTGGTCGAGCAGGCGCTGAAGCAGGTGAGGATAGGCGGCCGCCTGCCCATCGTCGAGAGGGCGATGGAGCTGCTGCCGTCGCTGCCGTTCCTGCGGCCGGTGCTGCCGGACACCGGCGTCCCCTTCCAGCTCTGCCATCACGACGACGTCGCGGCGGCGTTGGAGGCGGCGATCACCGGCCGGGGATCCCCCGGCGTCTACAACCTCGCCGGAGAGGGCGAGATCACCCTCGCCGACATGGCCCGGGCGCTGGGCTGGTACTCGGTCCCGGTGCCGGCGCCCGCGGTCGGCGTCGCCGGCGAGCTGGCGGGCCGGCTCTCGTTCCTCTCGGCCGAGCTGGAGTGGGTCAGCGCCCTGCGGGTGCCGGTGCTGATGGATACCTCGAAGGCGCGGCGCGAGCTTGGCTGGGAGCCCCTTGCCGACGCCGGGGAGACCCTGCTGGAGACGGTCGAGGGCGCCCAGGCGGCGGGCATCCTCGGCTAGCCGCCGGAACAACTACGCCGCCTCCTCTGCTCCGCGAGAGCCCGCGCCCAGAATCACCGGCAATCTGCGGGCTCTCGCTCCGCGTCCGGGGGCGGCTTCTGTCCGCCGGCGCGACGTCCCGATGATCCGTCAGGAGCCGTCGGCCAGGGCCGCCGCGATCCGGGCCCGCACCTCCTCCATCTCCTCCGCCGATGAGTACTTCGTGCGCGGCCAGAAGAATCCCCGCAGGCCGTCCTTGGGGCGGCGGGGGACGACGTGGACGTGCAGGTGGGGGACGCTTTGGCTGACCACGTTGTTGAGCGCGACGAAGCTGCCCTTGGCGCCCATCGCCACGGTCACCGCACGGGCCAGCCGCTTCGCCGTGACGAACAGCGGGCCGACCTCGGCGTCGGGCAGCTCGAGCAGGGTCTCGACATGGGGCCTGGGGACCAGCAGGCAGTGGCCTGCGAAGAGCGGCCGGTGATCGAGGAAGGCGAGGATGCCGGGCTCGTCGAGGACGACCGCCGCATCGGCCTCGCCGGAAGCGATCGCGCAGAACAGGCAGCCCGATTCAGGCAACGACCGTCAGCGCCCCGGGGAGGACCCGGATCGTCACCCGTTGGTGCTCGCCGAGGTAGTCGCCGTCGACCTGGACCGGAAAGGGCCGCCTGTTCCCCTCGGGGTCCTCGGCGATCGAGGAGACGGTCGCCTCGGTGACCCCGTCGAGGACCTCGACGGCGCGGTGACCGCCGAGGTAGCGGCCACGCACCAGACGCGAGACCAGGGTCGCCTGATCACGCTGTCTCGCCCGGGTCAGCACCCCCACCGCGAGCTTCCCGTCGTCTATCCCGATCCCCTCGCAGATGCGGATCGGGCGCCGCGAGAAGTAGGTGAAGGGGTCGGAGTTCTGGGCGAGCGCGGTGACCCCCTCGATCGAGCGGCCGCCGTTCGCCTCGACCCGCAGTCGAACCGGGTTTCGCAGGTAGCGGCGGTAGAAGCCGGCCACGGCCGAGTAGACATAGAAGTAGGGGCCGGCGCGGGCCTTCATCTTCGGGTTGGCCTCGACCCGCTCGACCACCGAGGCGTCGATCCCGGCGCCGCAGGAGAAGACGAAATGCCGTCCCTCGACGATCCCGAGGTCGATCCGTCGCGGCCGGAAGTCGTCGGCGATCGAGAGCAGGTGCTCGGTGGCGTCGACGACGTCGTTGGGGATACCCAGGGTGCGGGCGACGACATTGGTCGAGCCGCCGGGCAGCACCGACACCGGCACATCGGTGCCGGCGAGGCCGTTGGCGACCTCGTTCAGGGTGCCGTCGCCGCCGAAGGCGACGACGATGTCGTAGCCCCCGTCGCGGGCCTCGTGCCCGATCTCGGTGGCGTGAGCGGCCGCTTCGGTGGTGACTGCCTCGACCTCGTAGCGACCCTGCAGCGCGTAGACGACGAGGTTCTTGAGCCGGTCGGAGACGGTCGTCGCATAGGGGTTGACGATGATCAGCATCCGCTTCTTGGGCCGGGCGGCTTCCCTCTCAGCCACTGCCGCCGACCGCCTCGTAGCGGATCACCTCGCCGTCAACGTCCTCGACGACGCGACCCTCGTCGAGGAGCAGGTCGACGTGGCCGATGATCTCCGAGAGGGTCAGGTACGCCTGGGTGACGGCGACGTTCCCCCAGATTGCCTGGGCGAGCTCGTACCCGGTTCGCGGCTGCTCGGCGATCAAGCCGTGGATCTTCTCCTTGCGCCGCATGTGCTTGGCGATCCGCTCGTCGATCAGCGAGACGTGATCGGTGATCGGCTCGCCGTGCCCGGAGAGCACGATCTCCGCGGGCATCTCGCGCGTCTTTCGCATCGACTCCAGGTAGGAGACGAGTGCGCGCGTCCGCCCTGAGGAGCCGTCGAGGGGCCGGGTGACGAGCGGGTTCGACGAGATCTTGCGGATCAGGTGATCGGCGGCGATCAGGATCCTCCGGTCCTCGTCCCAAAAGATCGTGTCCGAAGGGCTGTGCCCGGGTCGGTGGAAGGCCCGCAGGGTGCGCTCGGCGAAGGTCAGCCGCTCCCCGTCGCCCAGGGGGCGCGTTACCCGGGCGGAGGCCCCCCAGCCGCGAAAGCCCGCGGTCACCGTCCTCAGCACCGTCACGACCTCCTCCGGGACTCCGTGGCGGCGCATCAGCTCGGCGGCGAAGGCGTCCTCGCGCTCGGCGTCCTCGCTGAAGTTGGCGAGGCGCGCTGCGGCGACCCCGATCGCCGCAACCTCGGCCCCCGAGTGTGCGCAGATGATCTCGATCAGGCCCAAGTGGTCGATGTGCTGGTGGGTGAGGATGACCAGCTCGAGGTCGGCGATCGAGTGGCCGTGCTCGCCGAGCTGTGTCTGCAGCTCGTCGAGAGCCTTGCCGGAGTTGGGACCGGTGTCGATCAGGGTCAGCGGCTCGTCCTCGATCAGGTAGCAGTTCACCCTGCCGACCGCGAACGGGGTCGGGATGCGCAGGCAATGGATCCCGGCGTCCCGGGCTCGCTCGAGCGCCTCCTCCGGGCTCACCCCCGGATCAACCCCAGGACCTCGTCGCGCTTGCTCTCCATGTGCTCCCGCGAGAGCAGCGACTCGAGGTTGAGCCGCAGTAGCGGCTCGGTGTTCGACGGCCGCACGTTGAAGTGCCAGTCGGGGTAGTTGACCGAGATGCCGTCGAGGCGGCCGATCTCGCCGTCGCCGTAGCGGTCCGCGATCAGCGCCATCTTCGCCTCGGTGTCGGAGACCTCGGTGTTGATCTCCCCGGAGATGAAGTAGCGCGAGCGGAAGTCCGCCATCAGCTCGTCCAGGCTGCGCTCGGAGCGGGACAGCAGCTCGAGCATGAACAGCGCAGGCATCGTTCCCGAGTCCGCGTTCCAGAACTCGCGGAAGTAATAGTGGCCCGAGACCTCTCCGCCGAAGGCGGCCTGCTCCTCGCGCATGCGGGCCTTGAAGAAGGCGTGGCCGACGCGGGAGAGGGCTGAGCGGCCGCCCGCCTCGGCGACCAGGTCCGGGACAGCGCGGCTCGAGCGCGGGTCGAAGAGGATCGTCGCCCCGGGGCTCCTCGCGAGGGCCGCCTGCGCGAGCAGGGCGCAGACGAAATCCCCGTCGCAGAACTCCCCGGAGGAGTCGATGAAGAAGCAGCGGTCGGCGTCGCCATCCCAGGCGATTCCCAGGTCGGCGCCCTCGGAGCGGACCCGATCCATGATCAGCTTGCGGTTCTTCTCGAGCAGTGGGTTGGGCTCGTGGTCGGGGAACTCGCCGTCCGGGGTGAAGTACATCTCGATCAGCTCGAGCCCGAGACCCTCGAGGATCGGCCCGACCATCGGGCCGGCCATCCCGTTGCCGCCGTCGACGACCACCCGCATCGGACGCACCGAGCCGGCCTCGATGAACGAGGCGGCGTGGGCGCGGAAGTCCTCCCAGATATCGACCTCCTCGAAGGCGCCGCCTCCGGGAGCGTTTCCGAGGCCCGCCTCGATCTCGGCCCGCACCTCGCCGATGCCGGCGTCGCCGGAGAGCGCCAGTGCCCCCTCACGGATCAGCTTCACGCCGGTGTAGGCCTTCGGGTTGTGCGATGCGGTGACCATTGCCCCACCGTCGAGATCGCGCGAGCCGACCAGGAAATAGAGCATCTCGGTCGCGACCATCCCGGCGTCGATCACGGTCGCCCCCTCGAAGATCAGGCCGTCGCGAAGCTCCGCCGCCATAGCCGGCGCCTCGAGTCGCATGTCGCGGCCGAGGCCGATCCGCAGCTCGCCCGGCTGCTTGCCCCTCAGCCGTGCGAGCACGCGGGCGAAGGCGCGGCCGACGGCGTGCGCGGTCGTCTCGTCCATCTCGCGGCCGTAGAGCCCCCGGATGTCGTAGGCCTTGAAGATCGCGGCAGGGGCGAGCGGAGGCTCGGCGGTCAAAAGGCCTCCCTCAACGCCTCGTAGCTCTGCTCGAGGCTCTGGGGCATCACCCTGGCGTCGGCGATCACCGGCATGAAGTTCGTATCGCCCTCCCAGCGCGGGACGACATGCATGTGGATGTGGTGCTCGACCCCGGCGCCGGCGGCGCGGCCCTGGTTGAAGCCGACGTTGTAGCCCTGCGGCGCATAGATCTGCTCAAGTCGGTCCATCGCCCGCTGGGCCAGGCCCATCATCTCGGCGAGCGTCTCCGGCGCCAGGTCCTGGAGGCGGCTGCGGTGCTCGTATGGAGCGATCATCAGGTGACCGTTGGTGTAGGGGAAGAGGTTGAGGAGGACGAAGCAGCTCCGTCCCCGATGGAGGATCAGGTTCGCCTCGTCGTCATCCTCCGCCGGCTTGGCGCAGAAGATGCACTCCTCCTCGGTCTCCTTGGAAGCGTCCTTCACGTAGGCAAGGCGCCAGGGCGCCCAGATTCGCTGGTTAGCCACGAGATCCGAATCCTAGATGCGGACCAGAACAATTTTCCGCTGGCCTCCTCTGCTCTCGCTCGCTCGCATCATCAGCACTGGAAGCCTTACTCGCTCGCTTCCGCGTCCGGGGGCCAGCGGGTCGCGGGCAGGACGTCGCTGCGCTGATTCGAGCGGAATCGTTTCTACAACCAGCCCCTTTTGCGGAAGTAGCCGACCATCGCGACCAGCATCACGAGCATCACGCCGACTATCACGTAGAAGTCGGTCGCGTTGCCCTCGCCGGGGACGCCGACGTTCATCCCCCAGACGCTCGCGATCAGGGTCAGGGGCAGGACGATGACGCTGATCGAGGTCAGCACGCGGAGGATGTCGTTGACGCGATGGGAGATCACCGACTCGTTGGTCTCCTCGAGGGCGACGACGACCTCCTTGTAGTTCTCGAGCATGTCCCAGATGCGCTCGTGCGCGTCCACGATGTCGTCGAAATAGATCTCGAGGTCGAGGTCGGGGGCGAGGTAGCGCTGCTTGACCGACTCCAGGTCGCGCAGGACGGGCCGCTGGGGGCGGATCACCTTGCGGAAGTTGATGATCTCCTGCTTGACGTTGGAGATGTCGCGGACGATGTCCTCGCCGCGGCCCTCGAAGATCTCGTCCTCGAGGTTGTCGAGCTTGTTGCCGACCTTGCGGAGCATCGGAAAGCAGTAGTCGAAGCTGTCGTCGACGATCCGGTAGAGCAGGTAGCCCGAGCCGCGCGCGAACAGCTTTTCGCGCAGCTCCTCCTTGGAGCGGCAGCTCTCGAACAGGTACTCGACCGGCTTCAGCGGCTGGTTGGGGATGGTGACGACGAAGCCGGGCCCGACGAAGAGGTCCAGCTCGCCGGTGCCGAGGCGCCCGGCGGCGCGATCGAAGATCGGGAAATGCAGGACGATGAACAGGTACTCGTCGTAGGTGTCGATCTTGGGCCGCTCGTTGCGCGAGAAGACGTCCTCGAGATCGAGGGGGTGGAAGTCGAACTGCTCCTCGATCCAGGCCCGCTCGAGGTTTCCTGGGTGGTCGATGTTGACCCAGCGCAAACCCTCGGCGTCGATCTGCTCGACGTTGGGCGTCGTCCGCTCAGGATGGGGGGCCGGCGCGATGAGCTCGCCGCGCCGCATCGGCCGTCTCAGCCTCGGCTTTGGAAGGTTCGGCATCGCTCTTGCTCATCTTCTCGCACGGCACAGTCATCACCTGTGAAGGACAGGTTAGTGGGCAAGCCGTGCAGCCGAGCACGATCGTTGTCACGATTCCCCGGATATTCCGGCGATCGCCCCGCGGGGCGATGGTATAGTCGCCGGTCACATATAGCGCCACATCTAGAGGGGTGGAGGGACTGGCCCGACGAAGCCCCGGCAACCACTCGGACCGATCGGTTCGGAGAAGGTGCCAAGTCCAGCAGGCGTAGTTGGAGGCCTGGCAGATGTGGGGGACGTCCGACCGGACCTCTGCCCCACACGGGCGGAGGTTTTTTTTCGAGAGCAGCGGCGGAAAGCGAGATCGGATGTCAGTTGAGAGCTTGAGGTGCAAGGAGTGCGGGGCGGCCTATCCGCTGGAGGCGCTGTTCGTCTGCTCGGAGTGCTTCGGCCCGCTCGAGGTCGCCTACGACAGGTCGGGCCTCGACCCGGCCGAGGCGAAGCGGCGGATCCAGGCCGGCTCGCGAGGGATCTGGCGCTACGCCGACTTCCTTCCGTTCGAAAGCCGCCCTGCCGATCCGCTCGAGCCCGGGCTCACCCCGCTGGTCCGCGCCGACCGCCTCGCCGAGCGGCTCGGCCTCGATGCCGAGGTCTGGGTCAAGAACGACGCTGCCAACCCGACCCACTCGTTCAAGGACCGGGTCGTCGCGGTGGCCACCGCCAAGGCCCGCGAGCTCGGCTATCGAGACGGTCGCCTGCGCGTCCACCGGCAACCTCGCCAACGCCGTCGCCGCCCGGGCTGCCGCCCTCGGCCTGGATTCCTACGTCTTCGTGCCCGCCGACCTCGAGGAGCAGAAGCTGATCGCGACCGGGATCTACGGGACCAAGCTGGTCGGCGTGCGCGGCAACTACGACGACGTCAACCGGCTCTGCACCCAGCTTGCCGAGACGCGCCCCTGGGCATTCGTCAACGTCAACCTCCGTCCCTACTACGCCGAGGGCTCGAAGACCCTCGCCTACGAGACGGTCGAGCAGCTCGGCTGGGAGCTTCCCGACCGGGTGGTCGCCCCGATCGCCTCGGGATCGCTGTTCACGAAGATCCATCGCGGCTTCGGGGAGTGGATCGACGCCGGCCTCGTCTCCGGTCGCCAGCCCGTCTTCTGCGGAGCCCAGGCCCGCGGTTGCAGCCCGGTCGCCACCGCCTTCGAGCAGGGCTGGACGATCTGCAAGCCGCAGAAGCCGCAGACGATCGCCAAGAGCCTGGCGATCGGGGATCCCGCCGACGGCCCCTACGCGGTCGAGCAGGCGCGTCGCAGCGGCGGCTCGATCGACGCCGTATCCGACGAGGAGATCCGCGACGGCATCCGGCTGCTGGCCGAGACCACCGGGATCTTCACCGAGACGGCCGGCGGGGTCACCGTCGCTGCCCTCGCCAAGCTCGCCGAGCGCGGCGACATCGGCGAGGGCGAGCGGGTCGTCACCTACATCACCGGTGAGGGCCTGAAGACGCTCGACGCGGCGCGCGATAGTTTCCACATGCACGAGATCGAACCCGATCTCGCCAGCTTCGAGTCCGAGTTCACACAGGAGGTTCCCGCCTGATGGCAGTGAAGGTGAAGATCCCGACCCAGCTCCGCGCCGCGACCGGCGGCGAGGCCGAGCTGGAAGTCGAGGGGGCGACGGTCGGCGAGGCGCTCGACGCGGTCTTCGACCAACACGACGGCCTGCGCGAACGGATCACCCAGGACGGGGACCTGCGCCGCTTCGTCAACGTTTACGTCTCGGGCGAGGACATCCGCTTCACCGACGGGCTCGAGACCGAGGTCTCCGACGGCGACGAGGTGACGATTCTTCCCGCCGTCGCCGGCGGCTGAGCCGACCGACCGGCGAGAGCTGACACGACTCTCACCGTGAGAGGGATTTGAACCCTCGTGGGGGTCTGCCCCCGGCGGTGATCCTCTGCGGGGGTCGCGGGACCCGCCTGCGCGAGAAGACCGAGTCGATGCCCAAGGCGCTGGTCGAGATCGGCGGCCGCCCGATCCTCTGGCACGTGATCGAGATCTACGCCAGCCAGGGATTCGAGCGGTTCGTCCTCTGCACCGGCTACCTGGGAGAGATGATCGAGCGCTTCGTCGCCGAGGAAGCCTGGCCGGCGAACCTCAGCGTCGAGTGCCTGGAGACCGGCGCCGAAACGCCCACCGGGGGCCGCGTCCTGGCGGCTGCCGAGATTCTCGGGGACGGGCCCTTCTGCCTCACCTACGCCGACGGACTCGCCGACATCGACCTCGGCGCCCTGCTCGGCTGCCATCGCTCCCGAGGCGCCATCGCGACCGTCACCGTTGTGAGGCCGAACCTGCAGTGGGGGGTCGCCAACCTCGGAGACGGCGACCGGATCGAGGGGTTCACCGAGAAGCCCCGCAGCGATCACTGGATCAACGGCGGGTTCTTCTGCTTCGAGCCCGGGGTCGCGGATTACCTCTCCCCGGACAGCGTCCTCGAGCGGGGGCCGCTGGAGCGTCTCGCGGCCGACGGTGAGCTCGGGGGCTATCGCCACGGGGGCTTCTGGGAGTGCCTCGACACCTACAAGGACGCCGTCACGCTCAACGACCTCTGGCGCTCGGGCGAAGCCCCGTGGGCCACCGCTATCCTGCCGCCCCCTTGAAGCGATCCCTGGTCACCGGCGGGCACGGGTTCGTCGCCTCCCATCTGGCCACCGCGCTGCTGGCGCGCGGCGATTCGGTGACCGTCCTCGACCGCGGCTCGCCGCCGGTCTCCGGGCTGGCCCTGCAGGGGGTGGAGGCCGAGGTCGAGATGATCCGCGCCGACCTCTGCGACGCCGAGGTGGTCGATGCCGTCGTGGAGGCCGGAGAGTTCGACGCGGTCTTCCACCTCGCAGCGCAGACGCTCGTCGGCACCGCGATGGCCGATCCGGCGCCGACCTTCGAGGCCAACGTACGCGGCAGCTGGATCCTGCTGGAGGCCTGCCGGCGGGCCGACGTGCCGGCGGTCGTGGTCGCGTCCTCGGATAAGGCATACGGTCCGCAGGAGGAGCTCCCCTACCGTGAGGAGCAACAGCTGCGGCCGGCGAGCCCCTATGAGGCGAGCAAGGCGGCGGCCGACGTGATCGCCCTCAGCTACTGGCCCGGCTTCGGCCTCCCGGTTGCGGTCACCCGCTTCGCCAACGTCTACGGCGGCGGCGATCTCAACTTCTCCCGTCTCATCCCCGAGGCGGTCTGCGCGGTTCTCGAGGGCCGGCGTCCCGTGATTCGCTCCGACGGCAGCCCCGAGCGCGACTTCCTCTTCGTCGACGACGCTGTCGCCGCATACCTGGCGATCGAGCACGCGGTCGGAGCCGGCGGGCCGGCGGCGGGAGAGGCGCTCAACGCCGGCGGCGGCGAGCCCCACTCGGTGCGCGAGGTGCTGGAGCTGATCGGCGTAACCGCCGGCACCGGGATCGAGCCGGACATCCGCGGCCTCGGCAACCCCGAGGGGGAGATCGACCGTCAGTACGTCGACGCGGCGAAGCTGCGGAAGTTGACCGGCTGGGCCCCCCAGGTCGAGCTGAGCGACGGACTCCGCCGCACCCTCGGCTGGTACCGCGAGCACCCGGGGGTCCGCCCGGCCGCGAGCCCGCCCGCCGGGCGCAGCGCCTGAGGCCCGCCGGGCGGATGCAAGACTGAGTCCCATGTGCGGGCGCTTCACGGTCACCACCAAGGACTCCAAGAAGGTCGCCGACCGCTTCCAGGTCGAGCTGGAGGAGGCGCTGGCCGGCAAGGGGATGGAGTCGGCGGGCGGCCGCTTCAACGTCGCACCCACCCAGGAGGTCCTCGCCGTGCGCTCCTCCCCGGAGCCCGAGGAGGCGAAGGAGGGGCACCGTGAGGCGCGGATGATGCGCTGGGGCCTGGTCCCGATCTGGGCCAAGGACCTCAAGGTCGGCTACCGGATGATCAACGCGAAGACCGAGCGGCTGCTGGAGAGCAAGGCATACGCTCCGTTGGTCGGCAAGTTCCGCCACCGCTGCCTGATCGTCGCCGACGGCTTCTACGAGTGGCTGAAGGCCGAGGACCCGAAGCAGCCGCGCCAGCCGTGGCGCTTCACGGTCGATGGCGGCGAGCCCTTCGCCTTCGCCGGGATCTGCACCCGCAAGGAGTGGGAGGGCGAGTGGCTCTATAGCTGCACGATCATCACCACGACCCCGAACCCCCTCGTCGCCAAGGTCCACGACCGGATGCCGGCGATCCTTCCCGGCACCGAGGCCGAGGCCGCCTGGCTCGACCCGGGGTTGAGCGCCGAGGAGGCGGTGGCGATGTGTGGGCCGCTGGATGCCTCGCGGATGCAGAGCGCCCCCGCCAACCCGAAGCTGAACAAGGTCGGCAAGGGGATCGAGGGGCCCGAGCTGCTGCTCGCGCCCGCCTGATCAGAACCGCCCGGCGGTGCTCGCGACGACCTTCCGCTTCCCGTCGGCGACCCGGCAGAAGATCTTCGCCCCCGCATGGGCGGTCGTCCTCCAGAGCGTCGCGAAGCCGAGCCATACGGCGCGCCCGGGGCGGGTGACGTCGGTGAGGACCCAGTTCCAGGTCTGTTCTCCCTGCCGGTAGGGACCCCACTCGACCTTGATTCCCGGCGCCGTGGTGAAGCTCCCGAGGGTGTCGCTCGAGGGGCACAACGACGGTGTCGGTGCCCTTGGCGTAGAAGCGCACGATCGACCCCTCGGGCACACTCTGGTCGCCTAGCTCCTCGCTCGGCAGGGGGTAGGAGGCGCGCTTCCCGGGGGTGCGGCCGAGCACCGAGGGCCGCGGCACCGAGATCGTGCAGCTCGCGGTGGCGCGATCGTCAGCGCGCGCCGTCTCCAAGCGGAGCCGGGCATTGACCTCGTAGAGGCGGTAGCCGCTGGCGTTTGCGCGGGTCGTGTCGAGCTGGCCGTCGACGATCTTCGCCGTCACCCCTTGGGCCGACGCGGAGGCCGAGTCGGGGATCCGGGCCGAGTCGTCCCACTCGAGGTGGACACCGCCGGCGTACTCGCTCGTGCTCAGCAGCGCCGTCGCGGCGCTGAGGACGGCGCCGGCGAGGACGATCGCGATCGCCCCCAGGGGGATGTCGAGGTCAGGACGGCGCACCGGGCGGCCAAGATATCCCGCTTCCGGCACCAACACCGCGCCGGCAAACACGAATACGTGCGGCCCCGTCGCCGAGGCGAGCGGGGCCGCACGACTCCACCGGGCGATTTCCCGCCCGCGAACCGATTGCCCGCTCCTCGGCGCCCCAAACGCGGCAATCCGGTGTTGCGCCTGCGGGGTTCGGCACATAAGATCGGCAGAGACCCCATTGACGCTTCGGGCCGACAGCGCATCGCGCCAGAGCCATCGGGCGGGGGAGGCGCCAGGATCGACCGGAAGGAGGAGGAGGACGTTGTATCGCTGCAGCCGCTGCGGCGCCGGCTTCAACCCACGGACTCCGCTGGAGATGGACCTCTGCCCGCGGTGCCTGGCCAAGCACAGGATTGCCTCGCCTCTGGCGCCCGAGACCGCGGCGCGATCAGGTGGCGGCGACCGCCGCAGGACCAACCAGGCGGCCTCGGCACGCCGCCGGCTCGAGGAGCGCCGTATGCAGGAGGGTCCGGGCCCAGGACCGTAGGGTGCCGACGGTCGGCTCGCCTACCTGCCGACTCCGGCGACCTCCAGCGCTTCCTCCTTCGAGCGAAAACCGAGGGTCGCCCGATGGATCGCCCCCTGCTCGAACTCGTAGAGGTCGAACTGGTCACTGTCCACCGAGATCCCGCTCGCATCACCGTGGCCGCGCCAGTGAGCGTGGACGACGAGCGAGTCGCCCGCCTCGATCCACTCGGAGACCTCCACCTGGAGCTCGTCGAACACCGAGGTCCAGAGGAAGAGGACCTCGCGGATCCGATCGGTCCCCCGCACCACCGGATCCTGCCCGGGGGCGTTGAGCAGGTCGCGTAGCTCGGCTTCCGGGGAGAAATGGGCCAGGCCCGTCTCGACCTCGCCCCGGTTGAACGCCTCGTTCAGCCGTTTCCCGATCTCGACGTTCCTTCGGGACGTTCCCGCCAAATATGGCTTCGCTTCGGCCGGGATCAACCGCGCAGGCGCTCGCTCTCGCGCTGGATCTCGGACTCGCTGATCGGCTTGCGCCCGTAGACGTCCCAGGCGTTTGCCGCCAGGCCGATTCCCCAACCGCCGAGAACGAAGGCCGGCCAGAAGAAGCCCGCCCCGCTTATCGCCCAGATCCCGATCAGGAAGGCGTTGACGAGCACGTAGATCAGCACGTGCGCACGGAAGTCCCGCTTCTTCTTCAGGTTCCCGATCGCCTGCTCTCGCAGCTCCGCCTCGGACTGGGGTGCTAGATCCTGCTCCACACCCCGATTTCTAGCACCAGAGTCCGGTTCGCCGCGCAAGCGCGGCGGGCTCCGTCTCGTTGTATTGGAGAACGTCCCCGCCGGAACCCTTCAATCGGCAGGGGCGAATGCGCGAGAAGCCCCTTCCGCGGGAGGGGCTTCCCGTGCGTGCCGGGGCCGGCATCCCTCAGCTCTGGCGGCCTTTGCGGCGAGGCGGCGAGGCGGCGAGGCCTCAGATGGTTGCCTGCCTGGCCCGCAGGTCGACGCTCACCGCATAGTTGCTGCGCGGCCCGAGGTAGTCCCAGAGCACCTCCTCGGCCGCCTGGGCGTCGCGGGCGGTGGCGACGACCACCATTCGCTCTCCATCGGCTCCCGAGCCCGGGTAGTAGGTGCTGATGTGAGGTCCCAGCACCCTGACCGCATCCGAGCGCTCCATCTCCGCGAGCGCGGACCCGAGCCCGCGGCCCTCGATCACGAAGGTGAAATCGCCCATCGCCCGAAACTATCCGCTGGTGCGGAAGCTGTGAGCAGGACCAGCCATCTTTCCTACTGCCGGCCCGCGGCCGAGCACCTCGGCGCCGCGACCGCCGAGAACGGCTCCCTATCGTGGGGCCCATGAACCGACGCGGCAAGTCGGATGCGGGGCGATCCCGGAGGCATCGGGTCCGCTGGGCCTGGCTGCTCGGCGCGCTGGCAGTGGCGGCTGCTGTCGTGGCCGGGTCGCTGCGGCTGGGGGTCTCGAGCGCCGGTTCGAACCGCGCGACCCCTGCCGGCGCCGTATGGCGACCGGCCCCGGGCACGACCTGGCAGTGGCAGATCGTCGGTCGGATCGGTCGGCTGCGGGGGGTGGAGATGTACGACGTCGACCTCCAGGACGCCGTCCCCTCGGCGCGGAACGTGAGGGTGCGGGGCTTCGGCTCGGCCCGCTGGCCGAAGGGCGTCAACGCGGGGATCGTCGAGCGCCTGCATTCCCGCGGGAAGGTCGCGATCTGCTACCTCGACACGGGCGCCTGGGAGCGATACCGCCCCGACGCGAGACTCTTTCCCGCTCGCGTCATCGGCCGCTCCACCGGCTGGTCGGGTGAGCGCTGGCTCGATATCCGGCGCTCTGCCTGGAAGCGCTTCGCGCCGATCATCTGGGCGCGCCTGCGCCTGGCCCGATCGATCGGCTGCGACGGGGTCGAGCCCGACGAGAACAACCCGCTGGGCAACGACCCAGGGTTCCGGATCTCCAAGAGGGCGGAGCGCGGTTGGTACCTGAAGGTGGCCAGGGAGGCGCACGCCCGGCGGCTCTCGGTCGGGATGAAGAACGGCGTCGAGGTGCTCGACCGCCGCCTGGCGAGGGCCTTCGACTGGTCGCTGAACGAGGAGTGCTTCTACTACCACGAGTGCGGCCGCGAGCAGCCCTTCATCGACGCAGGCAAGGCGGTCTTCCAGACCGAGTACGTCGACGATTGGAGGCACCGGGGCCTTCACAGCCTCGCCGCGGTCGCCCGCCGTGTCTGCCCGGCCTCCAGACGGCTCGACTTCTCGACCCTGGTCAAGCGGCGGGTGCCGGACGCGAGCTTCACCCGCTGCTGACCCGCTCGGACGCGTCTCCGGCAAGCCGGCTCGTCCTTTTCTCCGTCGTGGGCCGGATTTTCGGAGCTACGATTTGTTCATGTCCCTGGCAGGAGGCAAGGCGGGCTGCCCGCTGCGGCCGCGATGGTCGCTGCGCGGGTTGGCGGCGGTGCTCGCGCTGCTCTGCCTGGCGCTGCTGAGCGCGGAGCTTGCGCTCCCCGCGGAGCGCGCCGCCGCCGCGACCCACCACAAGCGCGAGCCGCTGCCTGCGAACTTCTTCGGGGTCAGCCCCAACGAGGGCCTGCCGAGCGCCGCCGAGTTTGCCCAGATGCGCCGCGGCGGCATCCGGACCTACCGGGTCCCGCTGGGGTGGAGCGCGGCCTGGGCGAATCCGGGGAGGTTCAACTGGGCGCCATTCGACATGCAGGTCGCCGGAGCTGCCGCTGCCGGCCTCAGCGTCCTCCCGATCGTCTACTCGACCCCGCACTGGGTCGCCGGCAGCACCGCCTCGATGCCGGTCGACTCCCTGATCCAGCGCGACCTCTGGGAGGTCTTCCTCGAGCGCGCGGTCGGTCGCTACGGGCCCCACGGCAGCTTCTGGGCCGCCCATCGGGGTCTGCCGTATGAGCCGATCCACGCTTGGCAGATCTGGAACGAGGAGAACGGCGTCTGGTTCACGGACCCGGTGTCCGTGTCGAGGTACGCAACGCTGCTGAGGATCTCCAACAGGGCCTTGCGGAACGCCGACCCGAAGGCGAGGGTGGTGATCGGCGGTCTCTATGGCCGGCCCAGCCCGACCGGCGGGGCGCTCTGGGCGAAGGACTTCCTCGCGCAGCTCTACCGGTTCAAGCGGATCCGCTCCACCTTTGACGTCGTCGCCCTGCACCCCTACGCGGGCGACGTCGAGGAGATGCGCTCGCAGATCGTCGAGGTGCGCAAGGTGATGGACAGCAACGGGGATTCCGCCACCCCGATCTGGATCGACGAGTTCGGTTGGGGTTCGGGGAGCGAGCGGTTGAGCTTCGACAAGGGTCCCGAGGGGCAGAGGACGACGCTCGTCTCCGCTTTCCAGATGCTGATCCAGAACCGGCGGCAGTGGAAGATCGGCCGCACCTACTGGTTCCCCTGGGAGGATGACCCGCCGCCGGCCTGCTACTACTGCGCCACGGGCGGCCTGTTCACGACGGACCTGCAGCCGAAGCCGGCCTGGTACGGCTACGTCGGGGTCGCCGGCGGCCGGCCGTAGAGGTCGGACTCCCCGGGCGTCCCTACTCCGAGAGCCCGGCGGCTTCGAGGGCTTCTGCGCGATCGAGAAAGCTCTGCGCCTGACTGATCAGTCCATCTCTGAACGCGAAGAGATGGCACCACGGCCAGTCCACGGGAGGGGCATCCGCGGAGATCCCCTGGAACCGGGTAATGCCCAGTGCCCTGCCGTCGAGGTCGATGATCTTCTCGACGTCGATCGAGACCTCGTCGTAGATCCAGAGCTTCCCCAACCAGCGGCGAACGTTCTCCTTGCCGTTGTGCCTTCCCCCGCCGGGAAAGCGCGGGTCGCTGATCCAGACGATGTCATCGGTTGCCAGCTCCAACAGCCCCTCGACTCCCTGGACCTCAGCGAGCTTGTAGAGCCGGCGCACGATCTCCACGTTCTCCTGCGACATCGCCCGCGCAGTATCCCGCTTAGTTCGTCGGCGAGATCACGCAGCGGTGGGACAGCATCCCCGTGTAGGTCCCCGCGTGGGGCGCAATCTCGCGGGACCCGTTCTCGCACAAGCCGGGCTCAAAGAAGCGCGCCCGACAGGATTCGAACCTGTGACCTCGTGCTCCGGAGGCACGCGCTCTATCCAGCTGAGCTACGGGCGCTGACCCCGCGCAGTCTAGAGCGAGATAATCCCGCGGCGATGGAGGGCGGCAACGTCGATCTGGTTCGAGGCGGGTATGAGATGTTCGCCCGCGGCGATCTCGACGGCGTCCTGGACCTCTGCGACGAGGAGATCGAGATGATCGCCTTTGACCCGGCGCCGACCAGCTTCCACGGTCGCCCTGGGGTTGGGGAGTTCCTCGACAGGCTGTTCGGCTCATTCGACGAGTTCCGGATGGAGCCGGAGCGGTTCGTCGAGGAGGGCGACCAAGTGCTGGTGCTGCTGCGCAACCGGGCGAGGGCCGGGGAGATCGAGGTCGATCAGCCTGGCGGGCACCTTTGGACGCTGCGCGACGGCAGGGCTCTGCGCATGGTCGTCTTCCAGGACCAGCAGCAGGCGCTGGAGGCGATCGGCGCCTCCTAGCCCGGCGCCCCGCGCGCCTCTAGGCTGCCTCGAATGGACCTCTCAGTCGCCTTCCTCGGCACCGGGGGCTCGGTGCCCACCGCGCGCCGGGCGACCGCCAGCGTGCTGATCGCTCGCGGGGGTGAGCGGCTGATGTTCGACTGCGGCGAGGGGACGCAGCGCCAGATGCAGCGCTCCCTGGGGCTGGTTCAGGTGGACGACATCTACCTGACCCACTACCACGCGGACCACTTCCTCGGCCTTCCCGGGCTGATCAAGACCTATGACCTCACCGACCGCGAGCGGCCGCTGGTCGTTCACGGCCCTCCCGGGCTGCGCGAGCTCTTCGGGGTGCTGCGGCCGATCCTCGGCCGCAGCCGCTACGAGATCTCCCTGGTCGAGCTCGAGCCCGGGGAGGCCGTCGCCCGGGAGGGCTACGAGGTGCGGGCCTTCGAGGTCGAGCACGGGACCAGCGCCTGCGGCTACTCCCTGGTCGAGGAGGACCGCCCCGGCCGCTTCGACGCCGAGGCGGCGATCGCGCTCGGCGTCCCCGAGGGGCCGGCCTTCGGAGCGCTGCAGCGCGGCGAGAGCGTCGAAGGCTCCTCGGGCACCGTGACCCCGGCGCAGGTGATGGGGGAGGGGCGCTCGGGACGGACCATCGTGATCAGCGGCGACACCGCGCCGTGCCTCGCCACCGCCGAGGCCTCCCGGGGCGCCCAGCTGCTGATCCACGACGCCAGCTTTGCCGAGGAGGAGGCCCAGCGGGCAGCCGAGACCGGGCACTCGACCGCGGGCCAGGCGGCTGCGCTGGCACGCGAGGCCGAGGTGAAGATGCTGGCGCTCGTCCACATTTCCTCCCGCTACCACGTCGGCACGGTGCTGGAGGAGGCCCGCCAAGTGTTCGCCAACTGCGTCGCCCCGCGCGACTTCGACCTGGTCGAGATCCCCTTCCCGGAGCGCGGCGAGCCGGTGCTCGTCCCGAAGGGGGCGAGGGAGCGGGGCGAGGACGGAGGAGATCCCAGCCAGTAGCGGCTGGCATCAGTCGGCCGCTGACGGCGCTGCTAGGCTCCTCCCGTCGGTTCCTTCGGTGCGTCAGCGCGGGTCGAGACGCCGCCGACCTCTTCGAGGCCGAGGGCCGAGACCGCCAGCTCGGCGAAGAGGCGCGCCCGCTCGACGGCCGCGGGGCCGTACGCACCGCCGTCCCGTCGGTCGAGCAGGGAGAGAACTCCGAGCGCCCGCTCACCTCGCTCGAGCGGTACCGCCAGCATCGTGTTCGGGACGTAACCGGTGGCGGCGCGACCTCGGCCGCGAAGCGCGGGTCGGCGCCGCAAATCGGGACCACCTAGAGCCTCGCCGCGTCGAGAGGACCGCGCCGGCGATGCCCTCGCCGCGCTCGAGGCGGACGCCGACGATCTCTGCTGCTCCCCGCTCCCCAGGCCGCCTGATAGACGAGCTCCCCGCTGGCGTGGTCGGCCAGCGCGAGCGAGGCCGAGGCAGCGTCGAAGACCCCTGCTGCCGTTCTGACGATCCCCTCCAGCAGCGGGCGCGGCGCCTGGGGACGGGCGACCGAAAAGGACCAGTGGCTCCCCCAGCGAGGGCCCCAGGGGAGTACCCCAGCGCCTCGGCGAAGGCCTCGGCGGAGGTGATGCGCAGCTCCGGTACCACCTCCAGCCCCGCCGCCAGGGTCCGCTCGAGCTGCGGGCTGACACCCTCGATCAACTCCGAGAGCGAGGCCGAGGCGGCCGTGGGGGCGGGGCCTTTCCGCAGAGCAGCGTCCACAGCGTCGCCGCCAGGCCGAAGACGTCGCCGGGGCGAGAAGGTCTCCGCTCGAGTAGACCTCTGGCGCCATGAAGCGGGGGGTGCCGATGCCGACCGTCGGGGCGTCCTCGGACTCCAGCTCGCGGGCGATGCCGAAGTCGACCAGGACGACACCGGCCTCGCCGACGATCAGGTTCGCCGGCTTGACGTCGCGGTGGACGATCTGCTGCTCGTGCACGTACTGAAGCGCCTCGGACGCCTGAAGCGCGTATCCGACCGCCTCCTGCACCGGCAGGCCACGGCCGCCTCGCTCCCTCAGGGCATCGGCAAGGTCCTTGCCCTCGACCAGCTCCATGACCAGGAACATGCCGCTCTCCTCGCGGAGGTGGTCCAGCACCCGCACCACTCGGGGGATGGCTGAGCCGCGAGAGCAGCCTCGCCTCGATCTCGAAGCGTGCGGCGAAGCGGGGATCGCGCATGTGCTTGATCGCCACCCGGCCCCCCTCGCGATCGCGGGCCCTGTAGACCGACCCCATCCCGCCGCTGGAGATCAGAGACTCGATCGCATAGCGCCCCCCGACCTCTGCGCCGCTCTCCAGCAGGGGGACGACTCGCTCCCCGGTCACCTGCGGATCATAGTCGTGCGGCATAGGCTGGCGGCCATGGAGCTCGACAACGGCCTGCGGGTGCACATGGTCCCGATCTCCGGGACCCGGGCCACCACCGCCCTCGTCGCCTTCGAGGCGGGTTCGCGCACAGAGGCGCCTGCCGAGAACGGGATCGCCCACTTCCTCGAGCACCTGGTCTTCAAGGGAGGGCTGGAGCATCCGACCCACCGCGAGGTGAACGAGGCGGGGGAGGGCATCGGCGCCCGGGTCGATGCCTGGACCTCGCAGGACATCGTCGTCTTCCGGGTGCGCTCGCGGGCCGAGGTCGCCGCGGAGGCGATCGACCTACTGACCGACATCGCCGGACGCCCGCTGATCGACTCCGAGGAGCTGGAGCGCGAGCGCGGCGTGGTGATCCAGGAGATCGCCCGTTCGATGGACCGCCCCGCGGACCGCGCCGACGAGCTGATCGACGCCGCCGCCTTCGGCGAGCATCCCCTCGGCCGCTCGATTCTGGGCACCGAGGAGAGACTTCGGGCCTTCGGCCGCGAAGCCGTGCTCGCATTCCGCCAGCGCCAGTGGTGCGGGCAGCGGGGTTGCGCGCTCCTGGTCGGCAACCTCGACCACCTGCCGTCGGCGGGGATGCTCTCGGAGCTGCTCGGGCGCTTCCCCAAGGTCCCGCCGCCGGACCCCTACCCGCCGACCCCGCCCACGAGAACCGAGGTCATGGTCGAGGAGCGCGACTCGACCCAGTCGCACCTGCGCCTGCTCTACCGGCCAGGGATCGAGGTCAGCGACCCCGCCGCCCGGGCGGCGCTCGCCGTCTACCGCACCCTGCTCGGCGGCTCGCAGGGCTCGCTGCTCTTCGACCAGGTCCGCGAGCGTCGCGGCCTCGCCTACTCGGTCGGCGCCCAGGACGCCGTCAGCGCCGATGCCGCCGTGATTCAGGTCTCCGCCGGAGTGGAGTCGGCACGGTGTGTGGCGACCCACGAGCTGATCCGCGAGCTGATCGCCGAGCTGGCCGAGCGCGGCCCCGAACCGGATCACGTCGCGCGCGCCCGCTCCTACACCGCGGGGCGGCGGGTGCTCGCCTTCGAGAACAGCAACGTCGTGGCCGACCATCTGGCCGAGGCGGCGATCCTTTACAGCGCGGTGCCACGGCCCGAGGAGGAGATCGCCTCGCTCGACGCGGTCACCTACGAGCAGGTTGCCGAGGTCGCGGGCCTGGTCGGGGGCGCTCCGGCGGTCGCCTGCGTCGGCCCGCACAGCGAGGCAGAGTTCATCTGAGCCGACGCACCGGCGCCCGCACGGGGCGGGCGCCGGAGTCGACTCGAAGGGCGGGAGTTTGCGAGTTCAGTGGAGAAGCTTCCCGTGCCCCTCGGCGTCCTCCCTCACTGCGCGGGATCTTATGCCCGTGCCCCTCGGGGGTCCTCGGGTCCTCGCTCCGAGCGGGGGGTATACCTGCCCTGACCCTCGGCGTCCTCGGGTGCCTCGTCATCGTGAGCGGGGGTGCGGACCTGCCCGTGCCCCTCGGCGTCCTTTGTGCCGGCGTCCTCGATCTGCGCGGGTGACGCGCCCTTCCCGTGCCCCTCGGCGTCCTCCTCCTCACTGCGCGGGAGCTTATGTCCCTGACCCTCGGGCCCTCGTGTTGCTTGCCCATCTTGCTCACCTCCGTAGTCGGTTCCAGGCTTCCAATCACTGGACGGGTTCGCGCCCCCCGACTCTTCCCTTCGCCGGAAGAAGGTTCCCAGGAGCGGCATGCTGCCGTCTTCGCCGCTCCGAGGAAAGCTTGCCCCCTGCCGGTGCGTCCGCGCCGAACCTCAGCTACGCGCGGCTCGTGCCGATCGTCGCCGCGGGCCTGGTCGAGGGCGCTCCGGCGGTCGTCTGCGTCGGCCCACACAGCGAGGCAGAGTTCCTGAGCGGACGACCGGCGCCCGCATGGGGCGGGCGCCGGAGTCTGGCTCGAAGAGCCGGGAGTTCCTTCATGTTCAGCCGTTGAACTGCTTCCCCTGCCCCTCGGCGTCCTCGCTCTCATCGCGCGGGTGGGTGGTCTTCCCGTGCCCCTCGGCGTCCTCGGGTGCCTCGGCGTCCTCGTCCTCGTCCTCGTCGCGCGGGGTGTACCTGTACCCCTGACCCTCGGCGTCCTCGGGTGCCGTCGGTGTCCTCGTCCTTCGAGCGGGGGGTGTACCTGTACCCGTGCCCCTCGGCGTCCTCACTCTCATCGCGCGGGAACCCGTGCTTCCCGTGCCCCTCGGCATCCTCGTGCTGCTCGCCCATCTCACTCACCTCCGTTCTCGGATTTCGTCCTGCTGATCACCCGACGGGCGAGCCGATAGCGATCTTCCCGTTGGGTCGGATGTCGTTCTGCTCGCTGTTCATCCTTCAACCTCCCGTTGCTTGGTGCGGGATGGCAGATGGGTACGCATCTTTCCTGGGCCGGTTGGGCCGGGGTTCTGACTCTCAGCACCACATCAGGCCGACCGTGACCGCGCCGTGTCTAGGCGCGAAGCGACAACCGCCTCGGCGGCCTGGCGTGGAGAGGCGGTCGCGGGTGACCGCCTCGAGGAAGTGATCCCGCCCCAGCGCCATCAGCACCACGTCGGTCTCGGCGCGGTACCGTGGCGGTGCGGGGGATGTCGCGCAGGAGGGCGATCTCACCGAAGTGATCGCCGGGGCCCTCTCCGCGGGCGAGCACGCCGTCCTCGAACACCTCGACCGTGCCCGAGTCGATCACGTAGAAGCGATCGCCCGCCTCGCCCTGGCGGACGATCTCGGCGCCGGCCCCGATCGCGCCGTACTCCAGGCGGGCCGCCAGCTCCTCCAGCGGTACCGGGCCCAGCGAGGCGAACATCGGGATCCCTCCAGCAGCTCGAGGCGCCTCTTCGGGGCCGGAGTCTCGGCGTCGATCCGCCGCAGCGCCGGGCGGGCGAGGACGGCAAGCACCGGCAGGAGGGCCCCGCTGGCGATCAAGGCCCCGCTGATCCCGAATACCTCGATCAGCAGCGGCGCCAGCAGCATCCCGATCGCGACCGCGGCGATCACCAGGCTCTCGAGCACCCCGAATATCCTGGCCGCGACCTCTTCGGGGGCGGCGCGCTGCATCAGGGTCAGGGCGCTGGCGTCGATCGACGGTGTTGGCCACCCCGAGCGCGCCCATCATCAGCAGGGCGACGAGGGGGAAGGGGAGGACCCCGATCAGCGCGATCGGGGCGCCCCGAGCCGACCAGACCGATGCCGAACACGGTGCCGAGGCCGCGACGGCCGGTCAGCGCCAGGGTCGCCGCAGCTCCTATCAGCCCACCGATGCCGGCAGCGGAGTTGAGATACCCGACGCCCCCGCGACCCATCTCCAGCAGGTCGATCGCGGTTGAGACGAGGAGCACCCCCATCAGCCCGTCGACCAGGAGCTGAGCCGAGAAGAGGCCGACCACGGTGCGAAGCTGGCGGTCGGCGGCGATCGCACGAAAGCCGGCCAGGGCCTCTGCCGCGCGGCCGCCCTCCTCGGAGCGATCGGTCGTCTCGTCCGCTGCGCCGTGGCCGATGCGGCTCACCTGGGCCGCCGAGAAGAGCAGCAGGACCCCGGTGATCGCGAACACGACCTGGACGCTGGAGACGGCGAGGACGACCCCGCCGATCGCCGGGCCGAGGAAGATGCTGGTGCTCTCGAAGGCGCTCATCGTCGTATTCGCCGCGGTCAGCTGGTCGGGTCGCTCGGCGAGGGACGGGGTGAGCGCGTTCTTGGCCGGCTCGAACAGGGTGCTGACGACGGTGTTCAGTCCGGCGATGGCGAAGACGGCAGCAGGCGGCAGCCCCCGAGGCGACCGCGGCGCAGACGGCGCCGACCAGCAGCGCCCGGGTGAGGTCGGTCGCAGATCAGGATCCGCCGGCGCGGGTAGCGGTCGGCCAGCACCGCGGCGAAGGGGGCGACGATCGCCGCCGGCACCAGCCGGATCACGGCCGCGATCCCGACCAGGGGGGCGCCGCCTATCTCGAAGGCATAGACCGAGATCGCGATCCCGTAGGCCCACAGCGCGACCAGGGAGGTCAGGTACGCGAAGCCCAGGCGCCGCAGGTCGGCATTGCGGAAGAAGCCGCCGATCGCGGTGAGGGCCTGTCTGCTCGGATCCCCCAGGGTGGAGGTCATCGGCCCCCGCACGGGAGAGGCAGCCGCATGTGGCCTGCGCCTCCCGGGTCCCTCGTCTCAGCGGGGGATTGGAGCCGGACCCTTGGGATCAGTGGACGAACTTCCCGTGGCCCTCGGCATCGTCCTCCTCGGAGCGATGGATGTATTTCCCGTGCCCCTCGACGTCGCCGGTGCGGGGCGTCGTCCTACGGTCCTGCTCGCTGTCCTCGTGGAGCTTCGCCATTTGCTCACCTTCCGTCATTCGTTCGCCCTCTGATGCGGGACCGGGATCGGGCCGGATCTTTCCCTCACCGGTCGGCGAATGCCGGTCCTCATTCCTCCAGCGGCAGCCGCTGCCTGACCCCCCGTACGAGCTCCGGCTCCGCTGTGAACCCGGCCCGCTCGATCGCGCCCTCGAGGTCCTTGATCAGGTCCTGGCGGAACTCGGCGTCGGTCTCGGCCAGAGCCAGGATCTGCTGCAGTCCGGGCTCGATACGGGGCAGTTCCTTCGCCGCCTCGACCCAGGCTGCGGGTGCCGGTTTGAGGATGCCCAGCAGCTCTCCAAGCTCGGTCTCGTCGTAGGGGTGATCGCGCCTCATCCGTGACAAGACGCGCGGGGGGCGCGTTTTCTTCCCTAGTCCGAGAGGTCCTCGCGGAGCTTGCTCAGGCAGCGCGAGATGCGGCTGGCGATGGTTCCCTGCGGGATCCCGATCTCATCCGAGATGATCCGGTAGCTCTGATCGCGGGCGAAGAAGCGATCGAGGATCTCCTCGCACGGGAGAGGCCACCTGCTCGAGCAAGGCGCGCACCGGCAGGTTCAGCAGTCCCTCTGCGCGCTCCACCCGGCCGATTCTGTCAGTTGGGGGGTCACCGGGAAGATTCTCCCGCGCTTTGCCGTCCTGGGATCAGCCCGTACGATGCGGGAAGGACGATCAAGAGGGGAATCAGTCAGTCCGAGGAGAGATTTGAGGCCGAGGATGCAGAGGGTCACGGCAGGTTCATCAAGCGCGACGATGCCGAGGACGCCGAGGGGCGCGGGAACCCGCGCGACTCCTCCGAGGACGCCGAGGGCCACGGCAGCGGCAGGCCGCGGGCGGACGATGAGGACGACGCTGAGGGCCAGGGGAGCCGCCGGCCCGTCTAGGATCGGGCCGTGACGGAGGCCGCCGAGGAGTCGCTTCCCTCCTACAGCCTCGCCGCCGAGCGGGTCGCCGAGGTGGCGCTCCCATCCCAGCCTGGCCCTGCGAGGTGACGCCCGAGTGGGCCTGGGGCGGCTCCAGCGGGCGCGGGGTGCGGGTCTGCCTGCTCGACTCCGGGGTCGAGTCCGGGCTGTCCGCCGTGGGGGAGGTATCGCGCTCGGTCGCGGTCGAGGCCGGCGAGGGAGGGGAGGGGGTGGTGCTCGAGGACTCGGAAGGCGACGTCTTCGGCCACGGCACCGCCTGCGCGGGCATCATCCGCTCGCTCGCGCCCGAGGTGGAGCTGACCAGCGTGCGGGTGCTGGGCCCGAACAACCGCGGCAGCGGGGCGCTGATGCTGACCGGCCTGCGCTGGGCGCTGGATCAGGGCCACCAGGTGATCAACATGAGCCTCTCGACCTCCAAGCGCGACCTGCTCGACTCCCTGCGCCAGCTCACCGATTCGGCCTACTTCCGTCGCGCGACGATCGTCGCCTCTGCCCACAACGTCGCGGCCGACAGCTACCCGTGGCGCTTCTCCTCGGTGGTCTCGGTGGGATCGCACGAGGATCGCGATCCGAAGCAGCTCGACTGCAACCCCGAGCCACCGGTCGAGTTCTTCGCCCGCGGGCTCGACGTCGAGGTCGTCTGGAAAGGCGGGGAGACCGTTCGCACCACGGGCAACAGCTTCGCCACCGCCCACGTCAGCGGCATCTGCGCCCTGATCCGCGCCAAGCACCCCGGGCTGACCTCCTTCGAGCTGAAGAGCGTGCTGCGGCTGATCGCCGCCAACGCGGAGGGGGGCGGGCGTGGATAGGGGGAGGAGCGCCTGCACGCCGCCGTCGCAGCTTCTGCCCTCGCCGGGGAGGCGGCCCAGCGGGAACTGTTCCAGTCGATCTGCGACGTCGCACGGGCGATCTTCGACGCTCGCGCGGCCTCGATAACCCGCTTTGACGCGCTCTCTGACCAGCTCGTCTTCGAGGCGGTTTCCGGAGAAGGCTCGGATTCGCTTGTCGGCTCACGCTTCCCCTCTGATCAGGGGCTGGCGGGTTTCGTCCTCGCCTCCCGCGAGCCGCTGGTGATCGAGGACGTCGAGGCCGACCGGCGCTTCTCGCGCGAGCTGGCGGAGCAGACCGGCTACGTCCCCCGGGCACTGATGGCGGCCCCGCTGCTGCGCGGCGACGAGGCTTTAGGGGTGCTCTCGGTGCTCGACCGCTCGCCTGAGCGGGCCCACGGTCTGGCGGAGATCGACCTGCTGGCGCTTTTCTCGCGCCAGGCGTCAATCGCGCTGGAGGTGATCGAGCGCGCCCGCGCCGCCGGCTCGGTGCTGGAGGGCAAGGGGGAGACCGCGGTGGTGGCCCGCCTGGCAGCGTCGCTGGAGGGTCTCGAGGGCGAGCGGCGCGATGCGAGCCTGCGGCTGCTGGAGGCGCTCGAGGAGTTGCTGGGAACCTGAGACCGCGGGCGCGGGGAAGAAGGTCGGGGTCCGGTCCGTCCTGAACGCAGAGGCCGCAAGCAGCCGGATCAAAGTCGAAAGGAGAAATTGATGGAGTTCGACAAGAACGAGAAGACCGAGGACCTGGAGGGTCACGGGAAGAAGTACGCCCCCCGTGACGACGCCGAGGAGTCCGAGGACGCCGAGGGTGCACGGGAAGAAGTCGCCCCCCGCGACGAAGCCGAGGAGTCCGACGACGCCGAGGGCCACGGCAAGAAGATCGCTCCTTAGGGTGCTCGGGAGGTCCTCGCCGTGACCGCCGCCGATCGAACCGGAGAGCGGCCCGAGTCAGGCCTCCCGGCGCCGGGCTGGCTGGAGCTGGTCGAGGACGCCGAGCGCCGCGGCGAGCTGCTGCTCGCAGTCGATCTCGCCGAGCGGGGCCTCGCCGAGCATCCGGAGGACCGCTTGCTCCAGTACAAGGCGGTGCTGGCGCTGGCCCGCTCGGGATCGACGGCCGAGGCGGCGAGGCGCTTTGCCGCCCACGGGCTGGAGGACGAGCGTGGGGAGGACATCGCCTCACTCGGGGCGCGGATCGCCAAGGACGAGGCGCTCGCCGCGGAGCCGCCCGATCGAGGTCGGCTGGCCAGGCGGGCCGGCGGCCATCTACGGTGAGGTCTTCGAGCGGACCGGCGGCTTCTACCCGGCGATCAACGCGGCTACGCTGGGGCTGGTCGCCGGCGACGCCGGGGCGGCTCGCCGGCTGGCCCGCACCGGTCTCCGCCTGGCGGCCGAAGCGGGGGAGGGCTACTACCCGATCGCCACCGAGGCCGAGGCCCGGCTCCTGCTTGGAGAGGAGGAAGCTGCGCGCGAGGCGCTGGAGCGCGCCGCCACGCTGCACGGGGGCGACTATGGCGCGGTGGCCACGACGCGGCGCCAGCTTCGACTGGTCTGCGAGATCATCGGATCGGATCCGTGACTGCTCGAGGTGCTCTCGGGACCGGCGGTGGTCCACTACTGCGGGCATCGGATCGCGGCCGATGGCCAGAACGCGCGCTTTCCCGCCCGCGACGAGGTCGAGGTGGCGACGCGGATCGCCCGCGAGGTCGAACGCCACCCAGCCCGCTACGCCTACGGCTCGCTCGCCGCCGGGGGCGACATCCTCTGGGCCGAGGCGCTGCTGGCGAGTGGCTGCGAGCTGCACGTGGTGCTGCCCTTCGCCCTGGAGGAGTTCGTGCGCTGCTCGGTTGCCCCGTCGGGAGAGGGGTGGGTCGAGCGGTTCCATCGCTGCCTCGACGCGGCGCGGGAGGTCCGGTACGCGACCGACGACGCCTTCCTCGACGACGACGTCCTCTACCGCTACGGGGCCGAGTACGCGATGGGGCTGACCCTGCTGCGTGCCCGCTACCTGGACGCCGAGGTGCGGCAGCTCGCGCTCTGGGACGGCGGAGCCGGCCCAGGGAGAGGCCGGGGCGGCGATCGACGTCGCCACCTGGCGGCGCGGAGGCCGGCCGGTATCGATCGTCGCCCCGGCCGGCCAGACAGGCCGCGGCCGGACGACCCTTCCGCGGGCCTCCCGCCGCAGGGGCGCGCGCGACGGGTCGTGCGGGCGATGCTCTTCGCCGACGTCAGGGCTTCTCGAAGCTCACCGACGAGGAGCTTCCCCGCTTCGCCGAGCACTTCCTCGGCGCCTTCGCCGAGGACTGCTCGAGGCCCACGCCGACGCGCGTCGAGCACCAGAACACCTGGGGCGACGCGCTCTACGTCGTGTCTCGAGGACGCCGAGAGCGCGGCCGCCTGCGCGCTCGATCTGCAGGCCGCGGTCGCGCGGCTCGACCTCGCGGCGGAGGGGCTGCCCGAGCACCTCTCGCTTCGGCTCGGCGCCCACGTCGGCCCGGTCTTCCCCACCTGGGATCCGGTGCTCGACGCGCTGGCCTTCATGGGCTCACACGTGAGCCGGACGGCTCGGATCGAGCCGGTCACGCCGCCGGGCGCCGTCTACGTGACGGCGCCGTTCGCCGCCGCGCTCGCGCTCACCGGCTCGCGAGCAGTTCGCCTGCGATTACGTCGGCCACATGCCGGCCGCCAAGGACTTCGGCAGGCTGCGGATGTATCGGCTGTGGCAGCGCGGGGATCCCCCGAATCGGCTGGAGCCGCCCCGAGCTGAGCCGGCAGGCCAGACCTGATCTCGTCGCGCCGGCGGAGCTGCGACGGTCGCTCAGTCTTCGAGCGGCAGACGCTGCCTGACCCCGCGCACGCAGCCCCGGATCGGCTGAGAACCCGGCCCGCTCGATCGCCCCCTCGAGATCCTCGATCAGGGCTTGAGCAGGAACGTGGCGTCGGTCTCGGCCAGGGCGAGGATCTGCTGCAGGCCGCGCTCGATCCGCGGCAGCTCCTGGGCCGCCTCCACCCATGCCGCCGGCGCCGGCTTCAGGAGGCTGAGCAGCTCCCGAGCTCGGTCTCGTCGTGGGGCGGTTCGGTTCGGGTGCGGCGGGTCGCTTCCATCTCCTCCAAGACGCACCAGGGTTCGGTGTCTTCGCTCTATCGCCCGAGGTCTTCTCGTAGCTTTTCCAGGCAACGCGAGATCCGGCTGGCGATCGTACCCTGGGGGATCCCCATCTGCTCGGAGATCATCCGGTAGCTCTGGTCGCGGGCGAAGAACCGGTCGAGTATCTCCTGGCACTCCTTCGACAGCTCCGTCACCGCATCGCGGACGCCCATCGCCCCGTCGAGTCGGTCGAAGAGCTCCTCGGATACCGTCCTCCGCCATCAGCTCGACCTCGTCGCCGGGGCCGACGCGATCTGCTCGCGCAGGCGGTCGACGCGGAGGCACGGGTCATCTGCGCCATCCAGGGGCGGATCGCGGCGTCTTCGCGAAGGTCGTCGAGTCGCTCGTAGGTGCGGGCGAACACATCTTGGAAGACGTCCTCCGCGTCGGCCTCCGCGAGCCGGTACCCACGGTCGTGATCGCGTACACGTACCGCGAGAATCGTTCGACCAACTCGGGCCATGCGTCGTCGTCCCCGCCTCGGCAGCGGGCGACGAGCGCGCGTCCTCGGATCCTTCCGTGCCGACCCCGCGGGCCATCGATGAGCTCCCCTCCGACATGGAGGCCAGCCTAAGCTTGAGATGGACTCGTTGTCCATACCCGATTTTTCGCCGCGCGGCGGGAGGCGCGGAACGTCGGTCACGATCGCCCTCACCAGGGCTTGATCTTCTGCCGTTCGCTGGACTAGGGCGCATCTCGTGTGGGCCTGTCGCCGGGGTCTCGATCGCCAATCCTCTTGGCTGCCTGACCCAGCTCGACTGGGTCGGCCGCAGCAACCTCAGCAGCTCTCTCAGCTCCCGCTCACGTGCTGGTTCATTCCAGGCCATCTGGTTCCAAGACGGGCGCGGGGAGGGACTCCTCCCGCTCCCGCGACCGGTCAGGTGAATCGCGAGAGAGGACCGCATGGAGCGTGTCGCCGGCAAGGGCGATCGCCGATCCCAGGTCAAGGGCGGCGGAATACGGCTTGGGCTCGCTGGGCCGTGGCCTGAGCCGCGTATCGATCAGAGATTGCTCGAACGGCCAAGCGTTTCCCGCCCGTTCGCTCCCTCACGGCATTCGCGGAGGCGATCACGTCGAGTGCCACGCTGCGCCGGTCCAGAAGTTGCATCAGGAGCCCCCCGAGGTCGAGCACCTCGGCGATGCCCATCTGGTCGCCCAGATCCCGGCAGATCGCCAGTCGCTCTGCTCCGGTACCGGCCGCTTCCTCGATCCTCTCGAGCAGGAGAAGCGCCGTGGCAAGCGGGAACATGGCTTCGGCTTCGCGCAACCGGTCGCCGAGCTCTCGCGAGCGTTCGAGCGCCTCGCGGGCTTGCGTCTCGCCCGTCTCCGCGTCCCCGGTCAGCACCGCGATCCTGGCGAGGGAGCTGGTTGCGCTCGTCGCTCCGCGCTGATCTCCGATCTGCTCCCACAGGTAGAGGCCACGGTCGACCAACTCGCGCCCGGCTTCGACCTCGCCACGCTCGGCCTTCACTCGACCGAGGCCAGGCCTGGCTTGGCTGGCTGAGGCTCCCGAGCTCGCGGGCCGTCGGAAGCGCGCTCGAGAACGTCGCCTCCGCCGTCTCGAGCCTCCCCAAGAAAGTCTGCACCCAGCCCAGCTCCCAGAGACAGGCGAAGCGCAGGGCGGCGTCGGTTCCGGGCGCATCGAGCGCGGAGTTCGGAGGACTCAGTGGCCGGAAGATACTCTCCCTGAAGCATGGCAAGTCGACCGGCGAGCTGCCAGCCGCGCAGGATTGAAGGGCTTGACCTGTCGCGGACTGCATCGATCACGGTGACCAGGCGCTCTCGGGCCTCGCCGATCGAGCCTCTTTCCCAGAGAGGACCGAGATCGACCATCAGGTCGAGGGCCTCGACGGTGGCACCCCGGCGTTCGCGGAGGTCGTCCACCGCCCTGGAACAGGTTGGGTCGCTCGAGTTCGAGGATCGGGAGGAACTCTTGTGGCCACACCAGATCCGGCGCCATCGCCCTCGACGAGACCAAGGCAGTAGCGCTCGACCGAGACTCGGGCCACCGCTGGTTTCCTGCTTCAGTCGCTCGAGCGCATAGCCCCGGACCGTCACCAGCATTCGATAGCGGGGCTCGCCGTCGGGGTCGTTCGATCCTGTGCAGGAGGCTGGCTTCCACCAGCGTCTGCAGGCTCTCCAGCAGTTCGCTGTCGGCGACCTTCGCCCTCGAGCAAGTCAAGCCTGCATCCGGCCGGAAAGGGTGCCAGGCGAGGAAAGATTCTCGAGCGTCAGGGCTGAGCAGTTCCTCGCTCCAGCCAACTGCCCCGCGCAGGGTCCGCTGGCGCTCAGGAACGGCAGGAGCTACCGGTGGTAGCAAGGTCGAGGACACTGTCGAGTCGCCTCGTGAGAGACCGCCCAGCGACAGGGTCCTCGTACGTGCCGCCACCAGCTCGATCGCCAGCGGCAGTCCGTCGAGACGTTGGCAGATCTGCTCGATCTGTCCAAGGTCGGCAGGGTCGTCGAGGTTTGCTCCGACCCGCTTCGAGCAGCAGGTGATGAATAGGGCGGCGGCGGCGATGGCACCTCTCCGAGCCCCCGAGCCGGGAGTGGCTCGAGTCGGTATTCGGTCTCGCCCTGGATCCCGAGAACGACCCGGCTCGTCACCACCACGCGCAGGCGGGGCGCCGCCCGGATCAGCGTCCTCACCAGCGGCGCCGCCTCGTCGACTTGCTCGAAGTTGTCCAGCACGACCAACAGCTCCCGGTCTCGGAGCAGCCGGCCCAAGCCATGCTCCAGGGTCCTCCCCGGGGGCAGCGTGAGCTCGAGAGCTTGGGCAAGCGCGGGGGCCACCTGGTCTGGCTCGGCAAGTGTGGAGAGATCGACGAAGAAGGCGCCATGCGCGAAGCGCTGGCTGAGGGCGGATGCGAGCTCGATAGCCAGGCGGGTCTTCCCGGTGCCTCCGGGTCCGGTGATGGTGACCTCCCTGGTCCCCGGCGAGAGGAGCAGCTCGGTGAGCTCGGCGAGCTCGTCCTGCCGGCCGACGATGTCCAGCTCAGGTGCCTCCACCATTCCCGGGTCGCGGGCAACTCCCTTCGCCGCGATCAGCCGACGGCGCGCCTCCGCCAGGGAGCCGGGATCCGCCCGGTCCCGTGCGGGCGCGCAAGCGAGCCGTCCCAAGCCTCGCCACCTCACCGGTGGTACTCGCGGGTCCGTCGCAGGCGTCGCGCTGACCCGACAGGTAGCAGCTCGATGTAGCGCGCGGGTCCGGCTGCCTAGGCCGCAGACTTCTGCCCGATCCTCGCGACTGATCAGCCCGGACTCCACGTCGGGCTCGAGCGCCTCGGCCACGGCGAGGCGGGTCCGGCGATGCCAGAGCAGGCCGGCGAACGAAAGACGACGATGTAGGCGTAGTCGAGCACGACCAAGACCGAGTTGGCGTTGTCGCGGTCTGCTCTACCGCCGCGGGCACCGGTTTTCCGGCGACCCAGGCGGTGGCCTGATCGAGTCCATGGCGAAGGACGAGGAGGAGCTGGACGAAGCCGTTGTTGACCGCGTGCATGAAAATGGCAATTGAGAGGCCCGCAAGCGGCCACCCGATACGTCCGAGCCACGCCGACTGACCGTCGCCGCCCCGATCCCAGCACCGAACGCGGCTGTAAAGAGAGGGTGGTGCAGCGCCGTTGGACCGAAGAAGTCCCGCCGCCCCGAGATAGATGTCGGCGCCGACCCGGACCCCGTCGCTGGTTGCGTGGTTGACGAAGTAGAAGAAATCCTCGGTGAAGCTGAAGCCGATGCCGACCACCGCGCCGCAGATCAGGCCAGCCGTCATCCCCCTCAAACCGCCAGCCCCGACATCCCTGATCAGCACCGAGGATGCAACCACGGCGATCATCAGGGCGATCCCCTTGGCGGTCTCCTCGATCACCGGCGGTGCAATCGAGTCGCCGAATACCTGGCGGGCGTTGTCGGGGATCAAGGCCTTCACCGCCTCGTTGCCCACAAGGGCGATCAGGGCGGCCCCGGTTGCACCCCAGAGGGCGAGCATGAACAGAGCGGAGAGCGGGGGGCGCTCGAAGGGCTCGAGAAGCCGGACCAGCAGCAGGACGACGACGGCCTGGACAACCGCATAGGTGGCAAAGAAGCCTGGGTTGACGAGAATGTTGGCGACCGGCAGAGTCAACTCAGTTCGCCCGGAGCCTAGAGCCGGGCAGGGGTGCGATGGCGAGATCGAGGAATACGCTCCGTCTTGGGACCCCTGTCATGACCACAGTCGACGGCCCGCCGTAGCGGGCCGTCGACACTCAACCTCTCATCTGATATCACCGGTGCCATGCGCCGGTGCGAACCAGAGGGGCCCCTAGCGATTGCGAACGTACTGGTACAGATTCGATTCCGGCGTGTCGAAATATGGGCTACCCATATAGGCGCCGCCCTTCCCGGCGGGATCCCATTCAGTCGGTTTGTGGCTGTTCACTCCGTTGACCGTGCCAAGCCACGCCGAGTTCGGATTGATGATCCAGGGCCCGCCGCTCGCGCCGCCCGTCATCGTGCACGGGAGCTTCAGATGGCCGTAGCCATCCCAGCTGTCGTATCCATAGCAGTAGGCCATGTCGGCGCCGCTGTCGTAGCTGTACTGGGGCCAGCGGCTGTCGTTCCCCGGATACCCGAAGGAGCGACGATATTGGCTGGTGCCAAGGTTGAACGCGATCCCCTGTCCGCCGACAACGTTCACCAGGTAGCCCCTTGAGTTCGGGCTCACGAGAATCGTCGCAATGTCATCTTGCCAAGCGTAATTCCCGTTGGTCCCGTAGACCCACGAATTGGTCGAATACACGTTTCGGGCGTACCAAATTCCGAGATTGCAAGTGTTCTCATAGCCGGGGCAAAACTGCTCCTGCTCATACCAGTAGCCGTTCCCGTTGACCACCCCGTTCTTGTCTGGATCCGGATTGAAAACGCAGTGGCCAGCTGTCAGCACGACCGATTTGTTCTCGCTGCTGATGGCGGTAGCGGTGCACCAGTTCCAATTGGTGCCGGATCCAGGGGTAGTGTCGTAGAAGAGCCTTCCGACCTGGACATTTGGATTGCTGTTGTAGCTGTACGGCCAGTATCCGTTCTGGGCTGTCGCTGAGCTTGAAGCTCCGCCGGCGCTGCGCTTCTGCGTTGCTCCCGGCTCTGCCGATTTCGGGACCGGTTTCTTCGCTTTCAGTGGGACTTTGCCGGACTTGGGGTTCGCCCCGCCGACCCGCTTGCCCTTCTTCTTGCGAGGTAGCGCCTCGCGCTTCTTCACGCCAGGCGCGGTGGGGGCAGGCAACGGCTCGGCACTCGCGGACGATGCTCTTGCTCGAACTTCTCTCAGCACGTTGAATGCTCGACTTGCTGATCGTGATCCCCGGTGGCGAGCCGTATTGCTTTGAGGTCGTGGAACCTCCTCCACCGGTTCCTCCTCCACCGGTTCCTCCCCCGGTCTCGCCTCCCCCAGAGGTGGTCAACGCGGCGTTGCGCTCGGTCAATCTCCACCGCCGCACCCGCTAATCGCTCCGGCGCCCAGACTGAGGATCGCCACCAGACAGACCGCTAGACGTTCCATGCTCGCTCCTCCATCGTCGGTTTGGTCCTAGGGACCGGACGGGCGAGCCGGGAGGAATCTTCCCTGGGAATCGAAAGTATTGATCGAATTTTCGGGTTGCGTCCACAGTTTTCGGTCGACTAGTCTGATCGCGCCCGGCGAGGAGGGGTGGTGCGCCGGGCGGATTGGATCGGAGCCCCGAGACCTCGTCGGACTCGCCGCGGGGGCGGTCGGGCGAAGGGGAGAAAAGCTTGCCATCAGCAACTGCGGGGACAGGGAAGGGCGTTGGGAGGCTCGGGCTTGCACTGGGCCTCGTGTTCCTCATCCTGGCAACGGCGGGGCCGCTTCGAGCCGACGCCGCCGGCGGAGACTCGCTGAAGCGGCTGCTGCGCGCGGGGTCGATCTCTCCCTCCACCTACGCCCTGCAGCGGGCCCGCGGCCTTTGTTCGAGCTGGGCGCGGTCCGCCGTCGCTACGGGGCGGTGCGCGCTGCGGCGTCCCGGGAGGCGACCCCGGTGCTGGAGCGGCTCGAGGCGGCGCTGCCGAGCATGGCACCCCCGGCCCGCCGCCACGCCCTGGGGCTGGTGGCGCGCCCGACCGACGGCTTCTGCCGATCAGCTCGGCGACGGCTATGGCCGCGGCCCTAAGGGGGTGCGGCACCGCTGCTTCGCAATGGTTCGCGGCAAGGCGATCCACCCAGGCATCTGCGTCCATTGGGTCGGGCGCCACCGCGACCCTGACTCGCCGCCGCGGGGGCAGCGCGCCGCCACGGTCCGCACCCTGAAGCGGGTCTGGCGGACCGAGGTCTGGAAGATGGGCTACCGGGCGCCGCTCGCGGACTTCGGCCCACGCCTGGGACAGGGGCCCAACGCGCGGCCTCGACGTCTACCTCAAGGACGTCGGCGGCGACGGGCTTTACGGCTACTGCATGGGACCCGCCGAAGAAGCCCTCCGCCGAGCAGCGCAAGCGACGCCGCGCCCCGCCTACTGCGTCCTCGACAACGACTTCTCCTGCGGCCAGTTCCCCACCGGCGTCTCCGGGCGGGACGCGCTTCACGTCACGGTCGCGCACGAGTTCTTCCACGCGATCCAGTTCGCCTACGACGCCTCCAAGAGGGACCGCTGGCTGCGGGAGGGGACCGCCACCTGGATGGAGGACGAGGTCTACGACCGCGTCAACGCCAACTACGCCGTCCTCGACGAGAGCCCCCTGAGCCAGCCGGAGGTTCCCCTGGATGCATTCCGGCAAGCGACGACGGGCAGGACTTCGAGTACGGAGCCTGGATCTTCTGGCGCTTCCTCTCCGAGTACTACGGGATCCCGGGCCGTGATCAGGAAGGTCTGGGCGCAGGCCTCTCCCCGCAGGGGACGTAACCTTGATGCGCTCGAGGCGGTGCGGGCGGTTGTGGGTCACGGGCGCGCCGGCCCCCGCAGCTGTCGAGTGATCTGCGGCGGCGCAGCTTTCGCGATGTGTTCGCGGAGTTCGCGGCGAGGGTCCGCGCCTACTTGATCCCCGAGGCATTCGCCGAGGGGGCCCAGTACTTCCAGGCACTGCACGGGCAGCTTGCAATCAACGACGCCGATTTCCTGCTCAGCGAACCAGGCGAAACGACCGGATACCGGCAACTCAGGGTCGACCACCTCAGTAACCGCGAGGCGATCGCGACCCTCAACTCCAACTCGCTGACCGACCCGTCAGTTCGGGTCACGGTCGATCTGCCCGCCGCGGGCGGCGCCCTCTGCTGTGGTGTTCGCCTTCCACCCCGACGGCAGCGTCGCGCTGCCCGTGTCGATCCCCCTGAACGACCAAGGCAACGGGTCGGCGGTCTTCGATGCCTCGGAGGTCTGGCTGATCCTCGCCAACGCCAGCGGAGATCGAAACGCTCAGTCGTTCCGCTATCGGTTCGAGGTGGAGCGATGAGCGTTCGGACGATTCGATACATCCTCCCGCTGGCGGCGGTCATGCTCGCTTCGATCTCGGTGCCGACGCTTGTGCCGGCCGCTTTCGGCGAGGGTCCGTGCGCCACCACCCCTCCACCTGGGGCGATCGTCGACGCGGCGGGCGATGGCGCCGGGGTGGTCGTCGGCACGAGCGGGGACGACGTGATCTACGGCCTCGGCGGGGACGACGTGATCTACGGCCTCGGCGGTGGCGATCTGATCTGCGGTGGGGACGGGGGCGACACAATCGTCGGCGGCAGCGGGGACGGACGCTCTCCGAGACGGAGACGATCAGATCTACGGCGAGGCGGGAGACGACCCGATCCTCTGGGGCGAGGAGGGCGCGGACACCGTCGACGGGGGTGCGGGCAGCGACGGGAGCGACAACTACGTCTACGGCGGGGATGGGCCGGATACGGTCAGCGGCGGCGATGGCACCGACTTCCTCACGGGTGGAGCCGGTGCGGATGTCGTCGAAGGGGGAGGCGCTGGAGACGCTCTCTACGGTGATCTCGGCGCATCCGATGCGGCGTGCGCTGCCGACCAGCCACCCTGCGACGACACGCTTTCGGGCGGAGATGGGAACGATGCGATCGCCGGAGACCCTGGCGAGGACGACAGGGCGAGCTACGCGAACTCGCCGGCTCCGGTCACGGTGGACCTTGCCGCAGGTACCGCCACGGTGGCGACGGGGGGATCTTCTGACCGGGGTCGAAGAGGTTTCGGGATCGGCTCATGGCGAAACTTGCTGGGCGATGACGGTAACAACGAACTGATCGGCGAGGGCGGAGACGATACGCTCGCCGGAAGAGGCGGGGGCGATCGCGTTTCCTATCCGAAGCCCCCACGGGCGTCACCGTGGACCTTGCCGCCGGTACCGCCGCAGGCGGCGACGGCAATGACCAGCTATCCGGCTTCGAGCAGATCTCCGGCTCCGAGCACGACGACACGCTGCTCGGTGACGGTGCGGAGAACGGCATCTTCGGCCGGGGGGGCGACGATGTCATCGACGGCAGGGGCCAGGGTGATTCCGAGGGCGACGCGGCCCTCTTCATTCAGACGCTCCCTCTGGGGTCACGGTGGACCTTGCAGCCGGCACCGCCAGCGGCGGTGACGGCAACGACCAGCTGGCCGGCATCGAGCGGTTGGGGGGCTGAGGCACGACGACACGCTGCTCGGCGATCAGAACGGCAACGCGTCTTCGCTGATGGGGGGGACGCCGTATCGACGGCAGAGGCAAGGACGACGGAGTCAATTTCGGTCCTGCGTGCACCGGCGTCTTCGTCAACCTGACCGGAGGTACCGCGCTGGGTGGATGCACCGGTTCGGACAGGCTCAGTGGTATCGAGACGGTCTCCGGTTCGGATTTCGGCGACAGCCTGGTCGGCGACGACCGGAGCAACGTCCTGCGCGGGCTTCGCGGTGATGACCAGATCTGGGGTCGTGGCGGCGGGGACACGCTGAGCGGGGGTCCCGGCACGGACGACCTGTTCGGCGGACCCGGGGTCCTCGACACCGCCGACTACACCGGGGCACCATCTGCGGTTGACGTCAATCTCGCCACCGGCCAGGCCAGCGGCGGCGATGGGACTGACGCTCTCGCCGGCATCGAGGGTATCTACGGCTCCCCCGGGGACGACAAGCTGTTCGGCGACGAGGGCGAGAACTACTTCATGGGCTTCGACGGAGTGGACGGGATAGACGGAGGGGACATAGCGGCGGGACCAGGCGGAACCCCGGTGCGCGACACGGTGCTCTACTTCGCCAGCAGCGGGTCGGACGGGCGGGTCGATTTCGACACCGGCCCAGTCACGGTGGATCTGACCAAGGGAGCGGGGTTGAACCAGGCAGACAGCTCCGGTCCCGACACGCTGAGCGGCATCGAGGACGTGGTCGGCTCGACGGCGGACGACGTGCTGATCGGAGATTCCCGGCCGATACCTTCCAGGGCGAT
The DNA here is from genome assembly GCA_963725315.1 of uncultured Actinomycetes bacterium. Classification (GTDB taxonomy): domain Bacteria; phylum Actinomycetota; class Thermoleophilia; order Solirubrobacterales; family 70-9; genus JBBRHQ01. The sequence goes on from CAVRYA010000003.1 coordinate 130,287, forward strand.
GCCGGCGATGACCACATCTTCGGCCGCGGGGGCAATGACTCGTTCGCCGGGGACGCGGGAAACGACGAGTTGCGGGGGGGGCCGGGGCGGTATGACTTCGTGCACTACCTCTTCGATCCGGCGGTGAAGGCCGATTTGGCGAAGCACGTTGTCTGGGTTCGAAGGGGGATTCCGGGCCGTCGGGTGCGGCAACCTCATCCGTGGAACGAGAAGGATTCCCCGGTGAGGGGGATGGAGGTACTGGCCGGCAGTCCAAACAAGGACGTTCTGCTTGGCAGCAGCGGGAAGGACTTCCTGATCGGTGGGGCCGGGAAGGACACCCTGCGCGGGCGAGCCGGCGACGACACCCTGAGGGGCGGGGGCATCTTCCGCCTCCGCTCGCCGTCCTCCACCGCTCGGCCCCATCCAGAGTCCCTGCTGGACGGCGGGGGCGGCCATGGCCACTCGCCTCGGTCCGGCTCGGCGGCACTGCGAATCCAGGTCGTTGCCTGCGGACCTCCAGCGCCAGCTCGATCAGCTGATCAGGGCGCTGCAGGCGGACATTCAGCAACACAGGCACAGGCGCAGATCACACCTCTAGTCGCTGGGGGAGGACTCGGCCAGCAGGTGTGCCCGATCCTCGGGCAGCAGCACTGAGTCGACGCGACTCTCTGCGCGCTTCAGGAGGCGGTCCGGCGAGACGCAGAGACTGCAGCGCATGATCCGCGCAGTGTTGTCGTAGCTCGCCCCGAGGACGCGATCGCCATGCAAACCGAAGGCAACGCTCTGCACACTCGTCCCCGAACCCGTGCAACACATCGAGCTGCTCCCCGGACGGGACCTCCCAGACTCGGATGGTTCGGTCAGCGCTTGCTGTGGCGATCCGCTCGCCGTCCCGGCTGAACGCGATCCCAAGGACGCCGCCGCTGTGACCATTCAGCACGCCCAGTGGCCTTCCGGTCGCCGCGTTCCAGATCCGGCCCGTGGTGTCCTCGCTGGCCGTCGCCAGATACCGTCCGTCGGGACTGAAGGCCACATCCCCGACGAAGTCGGTATGGCCGCGGAGGACCCTGGGCTTGCCTGACGAGAGTGACCATAGCCGCGCCTTCGGGCCCCCGGTGGCGATGCTGTCGCCGTCTGGATTCCAGTCGACCGCGTTGTAGGAGATATCGCCCGGTACGCGACCGAGTGTGCGCAGCAGCTCGCCTGACCGCGACTCCCAAATCCGGACCGTCGAGTACCGGGCCGGCGAGTCGGAGCCCGACTGCCCCCGCGGTCGCCACCCGCGATCCGTCGGGGCTCCAGGTCGCCGAGTAGGCGAAGCCAGCGGGACAGCAAAGTGCGGACAGCCGCTTGCCGCTGTCGGCGTCCCAGATCCGGGCGACCCCGTCATCCCCCACGGTGAGAATCCTCCTTCCGTCGGGACTGAACTCGCCACTCCAGACGTAGCCGCCGGTCTCGGGACGGATCGAAAGAAGTCGCCGCGTCCCCGTCGCGTCCCAGATTGTCGCAAAGTCTCCCTCGCCCGTGGTTAGGATCCGCGCCCCATCCGGTGAGACATCACCCGACACCACATCTCCCGCGCTTCGCAGCAGCTTGATCGTATCGTCGTTGACCGAGCGCCAGACACGCGCGGTGCGGTCGTCGCCGGCCGTGACCACGTACCTGCCGTCTGGGCTGAAGGCCGCCCTCACGACCCCGCCCGTGTGACCCAGGAAGGTGCTGATCAGCCGCGGACGCCGTGCTCCCAGGACCTTGTAGAGGCGGGCCGCTCCGTCGAGCCCGGCGGTGACGATGTAGCGCCCGTCGGGACTGTATGAGGCGGAGTAAAGGAGATCATCGGCCTCGGGCAGGACGAACTGGAGGTGGCGGTTGTGCACCGACCAGATGCGCGCCTTGTGGTCATCGCTGCTGGTGATCGCCTGCCGGCCATCGGGGCTGAAGGACGCGGAGTTGACCTCAGCGCCACCCGCGGAGAGCCTCCGGATGACCTGGCCGGTGCGGGTATCCGAGATGTACGCGATTCCACTCGCCGAGGCGGAGATCACCAACTTCCCGTCCGGACTGAACTCGGCGTCGTAGATGGCTTTGCGGTTCGGCTGCGTGAATAGCACTCGCAGCGGCTTGGATGAGCGCGCATCCCAGAGCCGCACGGTGCCGTCGGATCCCGCTGTGAGCACGAGCCGACCGTCGGGGCTATAGCGGGCCGACTTGACGCGTCCCTCATGTGCCTTCCAGCTCGCCACGGGCTTGGAGGAGGGGGGACGCCAGATCTGGACATAACCGTCCTGCGCACCCGTCACCACGTACCTGCCGTCGGGACTGAACCCGGCCGACTGCTGCTCGCCGTGGTCGGAGCGGAGCACCTGAATCAGCTTCCCGGTCGCCGGTTTCCAGATTCGGTCCGTCCCATCCGCACTCGCGGTGACGACCTCGCTCCCGTCAGGGCTGAAGGCGGCGTCGAGCAGCTGGCCATGATGACCGCGCAGCACCCGTCGGATATAGCTCGTCTCCTCCAGGGACTGCCGGATCGCCTGCTCGGCCTCCGGCGTTCCCGCCGTCCGCTCTGCCTCGACGCTGAGCAGGAGACTTCGCTCGGGATCGGTCGCGAGGCCGAGGAGCGCCGATGCGGCCAACTCCCTCGAGCGGGAATCGTGCGCCTCGTTCTCTGCCCGGTTGCGCTGAAGCAGCGCGAAGGCGGCAAGCGCCAGGGCGACGATCAGCCCAGCGGCAAGCGCTCCCGTCCAGATCCGCTGGCCCCTCGTCGCGGCGCGACGACTGGCGAGGATGTATTCGGTGTGAAGGACCGTTGGCTGGGGGTCCTTGCGCTCGTCGACCTGGCTGAGCCACCGCTCCGCCTCGCTGAGGTCCCGGCCCCGGAGGACGAAGCTCCGGTCGCGGTCGTGCTCGTCCCACTCGAGCGCCCGGACCTGAAGGCGGGTGTGGTCACGCACCCAGTCGGGATCGGTGTCAAGGGCCTCGGTGAGGGACCGGACGGAGGCTCGAAATCACTCTGATCGGTGAAGAAGATCCAGTTCCGGGTCCTGGCGGCTTCGGGCACCTCTTCGGCCGGCACCTCGCGGCTGACAATCGGCACGATTCGCTTGTTGAGGCTCGCGGCATGCTCGATCTCTTCCCGGCAGACGTCGGAGACGACCGAGTCGGGGCTGATCACAAAGACGAAGGCCTCGGCGCTCTCGATCGCCCCCGCACCTCCCGCATCCACTCCGCGGTGGGCGGGATGTCGTGCCAGTCGATCCAGCAGCCACGGCCTAGCTCTTCGAGGGCCAGGTGCAGGCGGCGGACGAACTCCAAGTCGCGGCGCGAGTAGGAGATGAAGATCTCGCTGCCGACCGCGGGACCCCCATCCACAGCCTTCTCCTCGACTGCGCCCATCCAGCTCCTCCGGATCTCGCGCGGACGCCTTGACTCCGCCACGGAGTCGGCTCAGTGAGCCGACCCTACCTCCTTGCTCCTGATCCGTCCAGCAGTGGCGGTGCACGCTTGCGGACCGATCCTCGTCGCCCTGTTTTTCAGGGTCCCCAACGTGCATCGATCACACGTTCGGGGTTCGGGAAGACCCCCCTTCGTGCTCCCGTCTGGTGCCACATACGTAGATGTGGCCTCACATTTGGGGCGCCCGAACAAAGGAGAGCGAGATGGACACCCAGAATCGGAGCACAGGGACCACCCCAACGCGAGTGATCAAGGAATTGGCGCGGCGCCGCGGCTGTCACCTGCTGCTGGGCGCGCTGGTCCTTTTCTCCGTGATGGCCACGAACCCCGGCGCGAGCATCGCTGTTCCGGTCGAGCCTGGCCAGCGGGTCGAGCTCGAGCAGCCCTCCGGCGAAACCGTCCCGGCCAAGCCCTTCGGCGATGAGTGGTACCACGGCCTCGAGACGGCCAACGGCTTCACGATCCTCGAGGACCCACAGTCGGGTGAGTGGGAGTACGCCAAGGAGGGGCGCGGCGGCGCTCTCGTCCCGAGCAACCATCCGGCGGACGCCGCAGCGCCGGCCCAGGTGGAGGCTCACCTGCGCGACGAACAGAAGATCAGCGACGCGATCGATCGCGACACTCCGCCGACCCTCCCCGAGCACTCGCCGGGGGCGAGCGAGGCGTCTGGCGGGCAGCCCTCCGAGACCCCTTCCACGGTCAACACGGGCGCCCAGCACTCGCTCGTGATCCTCGTCCAGTTCGCCGACCAAAGCTCCCTCGGCACGACCCCCAGCCAATGGAGCTCGCGCTTCTTCGGCGCCTCCGACAGCGTTCGCGACTACTACGACGAAGTCTCCTACCACAAGCTTCAGATCGACCCCGCCAAGGAGAGCTTCGGAACCGTGAACGACGGCGTGGTCGGCTGGCTGACTCTGGACCGGAATCACCCGAACGGTCGGTCCGGCACTCCCGAGCAGCTCGCCACCGTTCACGACGCGGTGGTCGCCGCCGACCCCTATGTCAACTTTGCCTCCTACGACACCGATGGCAACGGCACGGTGACCGCGGATGAGCTTCACATCACCGTGATCCCCGCCGGGTGGGAGAAGGCTTCATGCGAGGACGAGAACGGGAACTTCCCGGATTCCTCCGTCTGGGGGCACGAGTGGTACACCGGCAGCCATATCCCGGCGGTCGACGGGGTATGGGCGGCATACCAGTACACCCTGTTCGGTGAGAAGCACTGCCTGGGCGGTGCCCACATGGCCACCCTCGGAATCATGGTGCACGAGCTCGGCCACGACCTGGGCATGCCCGATCTCTACGACATCGACGGTGGGTCGAAAGGGGGAGTTGGCGATTGGAGCGTGATGTCATCCGGTGTCTGGCTCAACGCCGACGGTCGCTACGGCGGCAGCGATCCGGCGCATCCGGACGCGTTGATGAAGTACTACCAGGGGTGGTTGACTCCGCGGCAGACCACCGGTTCGGAGCAAACGGCACTCGCCCAAGCGGAGACGAGCCCGGATGCGGTTCGCATGCTCGACAACCCCTCGGGGATGGATTGGAGCTTCGGCGAGCATTCCGGAAACGGCGAGTACTTCCTGGTCGAGAACCGCCAGAAAGTCGGGTATGACCGCGCGCTTCCGGGCTGCGGCCTCCTGATCTGGCATGTCGACGAAACCCGGACGTCGTCAAACGACACCAACGCGAACGACGACCGTCGTCTCCTCGACCTCGAGGAGGCCGACAACGAGCAGGACCACCCGATCGACTCGACTGACGCCTGGCTCGGCGGCTCGTTCAGCGACACGTCGCGCCCCGACAGCAGGCTCTACGGTGGCGAGGCAAGTGGCGTGACCGTCTCCGACTTCGACAGCGCATGCAGCTCGTCGATGTCCGCTCGGTTCAGCGACGGAACGGGGGCCCAGCGGCCGGTCAACGACGACTTCGAGGATGCCCAGCCGCTCACCGGGTCGAACGTCTCACGCACGGGGACCAACCAGGGCGCGACGAGGCAGACCGAGGCCGGCGAGCGTGGGCATGCCGGCAACGAGGGCGGTGCCTCGATCTGGTACCGCTGGACTGCCCCGAGCACCGGGCAGGTGCGGATCGACACCCGCGGTAGCGGCTTCGACACCCTGCTCGCCGCCTACACCGGGAGCTCCCTGGGCAGCCTCACCGAGGTCGCCAGCGATGACGACATCGTCGACGGCCAAGACCAGGACAGCGAAATCGTCTTCAACGCCCGGGCCGGGACGACCTACCGGATTGCAGTGGATGGATACAACGACGCCGGCAAGGGGGCGGAGAGCGGATCGGTCAGCCTGCACCTGAGCGGCGCAACCGATACGGAAGCCCCCGAAACCACGATCGACAGCGGACCTACCGGGACTACGGACGATTCCACCCCGACGTTCGCCTTCCACTCCTCGGAGGACGGCTCGACGTTCAGGTGCCGGGTCGATGCAGGCTCGTTCTCGAGTTGCGCCTCGCCGAAGCAGATCGGGCCCCTGGCCGCCGGTGCGCACACCTTCGAGGTCGCGGCCGTCGACGCTGCCGGGAACGTGGATGGCTCGCCGGCAACCCGTTCCTTCGAGGTTGTCGACCAGCCTGCGGACACCACCCCCAACACGTTCTTCACCCGGCATCCCCCGCGGGTGACACGTCACCGAGGCGTCACGTTCGCCTTCGCTTCAGACGATCCCGGCGCCTCATTCCAGTGCCGCTACGCGCGGGGCTGGGACGATTGCTCTTCACCGGTGACGTTCCGCAACCTGGCACCGGGACGCTATGTGTTCAAGGTCCGCGCGCTCGCCAACGGCAAGATCGACCCGACGCCGGTGTCCTGGACCTTCCAGGTGAAGTCACGAAGGTCTCACGGATCGCCACCGGCCGGGCATCTCTTGCGCTGACGGCGCTGCTAGGCTCCTCCCGTCGGTTCCTTTAACCCGGTCCAGCGAGGCCAGTAAGGAGCGAGTTTTGAGCGAGACGGTCGTGCTCGAGCGCGACGACCTGAGGCGGACGCTGCGGCGGATCGCCCACGAGATCGTCGAGAAGAACCCCGATCCCGGCACTCTCGCGGTCGTCGGCATCCACACTCGCGGCGCGGTCCTCGCCGCACGGCTGCACTCGATCCTCGGCGAGCTGATCGGCCCCGGCGCCGAGATCCCGCTCGGCGACATCGACATCTCCTTCTACCGCGACGACTTCGCCAGCCGCGCCCCCGGCGCCCAGCCCGTCGTGCACGCCTCGCATCTCGACTTCGACCTCGCCGGCCTCACGGTCGTCCTCGTCGACGACGTCCTCTTCACCGGGCGCACGGTGCGCGCCGCGGTCGAGGCGCTGTTCGACTACGGACGGCCGGAGCGCGTGCAGCTCGCGGTCCTCTGCGATCGCGGCCACCGGGAGCTCCCGATCCGACCCGACTACGTCGGCAAGAACCTGCCGACCGCACGGGGCCAGCGGGTCAACGTCAGGCTCGAGGAGACCGACGGGGCGGAGCTGGTGACGATCAGCGGCGAGATCGGCTCCAGCAACGGAGCCGGCGGAGCCGGAGGCTTGAAGGCGGGCACGGGCGACGAAGGAGGTAGCGGCGGATGAGGCACCTGCTGACGATCGAGCAGCTCTCACGGGAGGAGATCGAGGCGATCCTCGATCGGGCCGAGAGCTTCGCCGAGGTGGGGCGGCGCGACATCAAGAAGGTGCCGACCCTGCGTGGCCGCACCATCGTCAGCCTCTTCTATGAGTCCAGCACCCGCACCAGCTCCTCCTTCGAGCTGGCCGCCAAGCGCCTCTCGGCCGACCTGGTCTCGATCAAGGCGGCCGGCTCCTCGGTCGAGAAGGGCGAGTCGCTGAAGGACACCGTCGCCACCCTCTCCGCCTACGACCCCGCCGCGATCATCATCCGCCACCCCTACGCCGGGGCCGCGCAGCTCGTCGCGGGCTGGACCGACGCCGCGGTCGTCAACGCCGGCGACGGCAAGCACGAGCACCCCAGCCAGGCGCTGCTCGACGTGTTCACCCTGCGCCGCAGGGTCGGCTCGCTCGAGGGGATGCGGATCTGGATCGTCGGCGACGTCCTCCACAGCCGGGTGGCGCGCTCGAACCTGATCGCCTTCCAGCGGATGGGAGCCGAGGTCACCCTCTGCGGCCCGCCGACCCTGATCCCGCGCGGGATCGAGGAGGCCGGATGCGCGATTTCCCACTCGCTCGAGGAGATCGGCGAGGCCGACGTGATCTACGCCCTGCGGATGCAGAACGAGCGCATGGACGGGGCCTTCGTGCCCTCGATCCGCGAGTACGCGAACCGCTTCCAGATCGACGCGCGCAGGCTCGGCCCGCGCCAGCTCCTCATGCACCCGGGGCCGGTCAACCGGGGGGTGGAGCTCTCGGGAGAGGTGATCGACTCCGAGCAGTCGCTGATCGCCGAGCAGGTCTCCTCCGGCCTGGTGGTGCGAATGGCGATCCTCTTCGAGATCCTCAGCGGAGGCGAGCGCCCCGAGGCGATCTCCGAGCGCGGAGAGGAAGCGCCGACGCCGATGGGGCAGCCGGCGTGAGCGGCGGGGCCGAGCGGATGACGGTCCGCGGCGGCGAGCCCGCCGAGCTGCTGATCCGCGGCGCCACGCTGCTGGACCCCGGCTCCGGGATCGAGGGGACCCACGACATCGTCGTCCGCGGCGGCGAGATCGCCGAGATCGCGGCTCCCGGCTCGGCCGAGGCGGGCGAGGCGGAGGTGATCGAGGCCGAGGGGCTTCACGCCTTCCCGGCCTTCTTCGATCCGCACGTCCACCTGCGGACTCCCGGGCAGGAGTACGAGGAGGACATCGAGACAGGGACGCGGGCAGCCGCAGCGGGCGGGTATCGCGGGATCATCGCGATGGCCAACACGGAGCCCACCGTCTCCGACGCCACCGACGTCGAGGCGCTCCACGACCGGGCCCGGGCCGAGGCATCGGTCCCGGTTGGCTTCACGGCGACCGTCACCCGCGGCATGCGGGGCGCCGAGCTGACCGAGATGGTCGAGCTCCGCGAGGCCGGGGCGATCTGCTTCTCCGACGACGGGGTGCCGATCCAGAGCGCCCGGATGATGCGCCGTGCGCTCTCCTACCAGCGCCTCTGTGGCGGGATCATCGCTCTGCACGAGGAGGATCCCGAGCTCTCCGGCGACGGGGTGATGCACGAAGGCCCGGTCTCGGCGACGCTCGGCCTCAGCGGCATCCCCTCGATCTCGGAGTCGACGATGATCGCCCGCGACGTCGCCATCGCCGCCTTCGAGGAGGCGAGGATCCACGTCCAGCACCTCTCGGCGAGCGGCTCGGTCGAGGCGGTCCGCACGGCGAAGGCGAGCGGCGTGGCGATCTCCTGCGAGGCGACCCCGCACCATCTCTGCCTCACCGACGAGGCCGTCCGCAGCCTCGACGCCAACCGCCACAAGATGAACCCGCCGCTGCGCTCCGAGAGCGATCGCCAGGCGCTGCTCGACGGCCTGCGCGACGGCACCATCGACTGCATCGCCACAGACCACGCGCCCCACCTCGCCGAGGAGAAGGAGGTGCCCTTCGAGGCCGCGGCGATGGGGGTGACCGGGCTCGAGGTCGCCTTCGCCTCGCTGCACACGAACCTGGTCGTCCCGGGCGTGCTCCCGCTGGAGCTGCTGGTCGAGAAGCTCGGCTGCGGCGGCGAGCCCTTCGGCGTGCCGAGGGCCGCCCTCGCCCGCGGCAGCGAGGCCAACATCGCCCTCTGCGACCTCGACGCCGAGTGGGTGGTGGGGGCGGGGGGTTATGAGAGCCGCTCGGCCAACTGCTGGTGCGCCGGGGAGACCCTGCGCGGGACGGGTGCAGATGACGATCGCCGCCGGCCAGGTCGCCTACAGGCTGCGCAGCTTCTCGCTGGGAGTGGCCTAGGTGGGGCAGGATCTGAGGTGAAGCTCGAGCGCCAGAGGGCGGTGCTGGTCGTGGTCGACGTGCAGGAAGCGTTCCGCAAGGCCGTTCCGGGTTTCGAGGAGGTCGCCGAGGCGGCCGGGAAGCTGGTCCAGGGAGCGGTCGCGATGGGCGTGCCGATCGTCGTCACCGAGCAGTACCCGCAGGGCCTCGGCCAGACCGTGCCCGCGGTGGCGGAGCACCTGCCGCCGGGGACCGAGCCGGTCGAGAAGGTGCGCTTCTCCGCCGCCGAGGCCGAGGGCTTCGACCTCGGCGGCCGCGACCAGGCGCTGGTCTGCGGGATCGAGGCCCACGTCTGCGTCAACCAGACGACGCTCGACCTGCTCGATCGCGGCCTCGAGGTGCAGGTGGTGAGCGATGCGGTCGGCTCCCGCGCGGCGGAGGACCGCGAGGTCGGCCTGCACCGCGCCGAGCGCGCCGGCGCCGGCCTGACCAGCGTCGAGATGGCCCTCTTCGAGCTGCTCGGCGGCTCCGACGCGCCGGAGTTCAGGCAGGTTCAGGAGCTGGTCAAGTGAGCGCCGAGGCGGCATACGTGCTGCTCGAGGACGGCGCCCGCTTCGACGGGACGGCCTGCGGCTCAGGGTCCGAGGCGCTCGGCGAGGTCGTCTTCAACACCTCGATCACCGGCTACCAGGAGGCGGTCACCGACCCCTCCTACGCGGGCCAGATCATCACCTTCACCTATCCGCTGATCGGCAACTACGGGGTCTCGGCCGAGGCGATGGAGTCCGACCGGGTCCACGTCCGGGCGGTGATCATGCGCGAGGCCAAGAACGGCGAGGACGTGGCCAGCGCCGAGGGTGGCTGGCTCGACTGGCTGGCGGATTGCGGCGTCGCCGCGATCAGCGGCGTCGACACGCGCGCGCTGGTGCGCCACATCCGCGAGCAGGGCGCGATGCGCGGCGGGGTCTTCGCGGGGGCGACGCCCGAGAACGAGGCCGAGGCGGCGATCCGCGCCGAGCCGGCGATGAGCGGCGCCGACCTCGCGGCGACGGTGACTCCGGCGGAGCCGATCCGCCTCGACGGCGGCGGCCCGCACGTGGTCGCGATCGACACCGGGATCAAGGGCAGCATCATCCGCCAGCTTCGCGAGCGCGATTGCCGCCTCACCTTGCTGCCCTGCTCGGTCGACGCGGCGAGCGTGCTCGCCGAGCAGCCCGACCTGGTCTTCCTCGCCAACGGCCCCGGGGACCCGGCGGCGCTGGGCGGCGTGGTGGAGACCGTGCGGGGGCTGATCGGCGAGCGGCCGGTCGTCGGAATCTGCCTCGGCCATCAGCTGCTCTGCCGCGCGGTCGGCCTGGAGACCTTCAAGCTGCCGTTCGGTCACCGCGGCGCCAACCACCCGGTAAAGGACCTGGAGACAGGCAAGATCGACATAACTTCGCAAAACCACGGGTTCGCCGTGATGGGGCCGGGTGGCGAGTCGACGATCGAAGGCGATCGGCCGGTTCGCTGGGAGACCGACTTCGGGGCGGCCGAGCTCTCGCACCTGAACCTCTATGACCGCACGGTCGAGGGGCTGATCCTGCGCGACGTGCCCGGAGCGACCGTCCAGCATCATCCCGAGGCCGGGCCTGGTCCGCACGACGCCCGTTACCTGTTCGACCGCTTTCTGGAGCTGGCGCAGTGATCTGGCCGCCGCCGCGAGAGCCGCTCGCCGGGTCGATCGTCCGCCTCGAGCCGCTCGAGAGCTCCCAGGAGGCGGCGATGCGCGAAGCCGCCTCCGAGTCGGAGATCTGGACCTGGATGGACCGCACGATCCCCGAGGACCCCGGGGCCTTCGGGCGCTGGTTCGCGACGCGCCTGGGGGCCACGCAGGCGGGCACCGAGTGGTGCTTCGCGACGCTGCGGGCGTCCGACGGCGCGGTGATCGGCTCCTCCTCCTACCTGGCAGTGCGACCCGAGCACGACGGGCTGGAGATCGGCTGGACCTGGCTCGTCCCCTCTGCCTGGCGCAGCGGCGCCAACCTCGAGGCGAAGCTGCTGATGCTGCGCCTGGCCTTCGAGGAGCTCGGCTGCATGCGAGTCGAGTTCAAGACCGATGCCCGCAACCGGCGCTCCCGCGCCGCCCTTGAAAGCCTTCCCGCGACCTTCGAGGGCGTTTTCCGCAAGCACATGCTGATGCCCGGGATCGGAGTTCGCGACTCGGCCTATTTCTCGATCACCGACGAAGAATGGGCGGCGGTCAGGGCGGGCCTCGAGCGCCGGCTTGCCGATCACGCGACGGCGCCGGCGCGGAGCTGAGGCGAGGGTGGAAGCCAGGATGACCGACCCCGCGCCGGCAGACCCCGAGACCGTCGCTCGCAATCTCGAAGCGGCCGCGAGGCTTCGTGCGATCTACGAGCGCGAGGGCCCCTGGGGCGTCCTCGAGCGCTACGAGGACTGCTTTCACGAGGACGCCGTTTGGGTGCCCGCGGTCTCGGCCTTCGGGGCAGCGAGCTACTCCGGGCGCGAGGGGATGCGCCGCTGGATCAACGACATGGAGGCGATCGCGACCGACTTCACCCAGGTGATCGAAGAGGTTCGCGCGGTTGGGGAGCGCCACGTGCTCGCCCTGGGCACGATGCGGATCGTCGGCAAGGAGAGCGGGCTCGCCTTCGAGGGCGACTACGCGCAGGTCTGGGAGGTCGAGCGGGGCAGGATGAGGTCGATGCGGGCCTACCTCACCCGCGCCGAGGCGGAGGACGCGGCCCGCGGGGCCGAGCGGGAGGCGGGCGATGCCGAGGCGTGAGGACATCGAGAAGATCCTCCTGATCGGCTCCGGCCCGATCGTGATCGGGCAGGCGGCCGAGTTCGACTACTCCGGCGTGCAGGCCTGCAAGGTGCTGCTCGAGGAGGGGTACGAGGTGGTGCTGGTCAACTCCAACCCGGCGACGATCATGACCGATCCCGAGTTCGCGACCGCGACCTACGTCGAGCCGCTGCTGCCGGGGGCGGTCGCCCAGATCATCGAGAAGGAGCGCCCCCAGGCGCTGCTGCCGACGCTCGGTGGGCAGACGGCGCTCAACCTGGCAATGTCGCTGCACTCCGACGGCACCCTGGAGCGCTTCGGGGTCGAGCTGATCGGCGCCGATCAGGACGCGATCCGCCGTGCCGAGGATCGCGAGGAGTTCCGGCGGACGATGACCGAGGCCGGGCTGCGAATCCCCTGGTCGCTGACCGTGGAGAGCCTCGGTGAGGCCGAGGCGGCGCTCGCCGACCGCCGCATAGAGCTGCCGGCGATCGTGCGGCCCGCCTTCACCCTCGGCGGCCAGGGTGGAGGGGTGGGGGCGAGCGAGACCGAGCTGCGCCAGGTTGTCTCCGAGGGGCTTGCGGCGAGCCCGATCAACCAGGTGCTGATCGAGGAGTCGGTGATCGGTTGGGGCGAGTTCGAGCTGGAGGTGATGCGCGACCGAAACGACAACGTGGTGATCATCTGCTCGATCGAGAACGTCGATCCGATGGGGGTTCACACCGGTGACTCGGTCACCGTCGCCCCCGCCCAGACGCTCACCGACGCCCTCTACCAGGAGCTGCGCGACCAGGCGATCGCTGTGATCCGCGCCGTCGGCGTCGAGACCGGCGGCTCGAACATCCAGTTCGCGGTCAGCCCCGAGAGCGGGGAGATCGTGATCATCGAGATGAACCCGCGCGTCTCGCGCTCCTCGGCCCTGGCCTCGAAGGCGACCGGGTTCCCGATCGCCAAGATGGCGGCCAAGCTCGCGGTCGGCTACGCGCTCGAGGAGATCAACAACGACATCACCCAAGCTACGCCGGCCTCCTTCGAGCCGACGATCGACTACGTCGTCACCAAGATCCCCCGCTTCGCCTTCGAGAAGTTCCCCGGCGCCACCGGGCGCCTCTCCACCCACATGCAGAGCGTCGGCGAGGTGATGTCGATCGGGCGCACCTTCCGCGAGTCCTTCGCCAAGGCGCTGCGCTCTCGCGAGCTCGACTCGGACCCGGAGCCGCCGGCGGCCGACGAGGAGCTGCTGGCGCGCCTCGAGCTGCCGGCGGCAGACCGCTACGACCTCATCCTCGAGGCCTTCAGGCGGGGGCTCGGGATCGAGCAGGTAGGAGAGCGCTGCCTCGTGGACCCCTGGTTCCTGCGCGAGCTGAGGGAGCTGGCCGCCGAGGGCGACGGCAGCGCCGGGCTCGCTCGCACCTACAAGGCGGTGGACACCTGCGCGGCCGAGTTCGAGGCCGCAACGCCCTACTACTACTCGACCCATGAGCGCCCCGGGCGCGGTGGGGAGGCCGCCTCGGAGGTGAGGCGCGGCGAGCGTGACTCGGTGGTCATCCTCGGGGCCGGGCCCAACCGGATCGGCCAGGGGATCGAGTTCGACTATTGCTGCGTGCACGCGGCGATGACCGCACGCGAGATGGGCCGCGATGCGGTCATGGTCAACTGCAACCCGGAGACGGTCTCGACCGACTACGACACCTCCGACCGCCTCTACTTCGAGCCGCTGACCGAGGCCGACGTGCTCGCCGTGGTCGCCGAGGAGGACCCCGAGGGCGTGATCGTCCAGTTCGGCGGACAGACCCCGCTGAAGCTCGCTCACACGCTCGAGCGGGCCGGGGTGCCGCTGCTGGGCACGCCGGTGGACGCGATCGACCTGGCCGAGGACCGGGGCCGCTTCGGCGCCCTGCTCGGGCGGCTAGGGATCAAGCACCCGCCGTACGGCACGGCGCTCTCGGCCGAGGAGGCGGAAGTGATTGCGGCCGAGGTCGGCTTCCCGCTGCTGGTCCGCCCCTCCTACGTGCTCGGCGGCCGCGCGATGGAGATCTGCTACTCGACCGAGGACCTGGCCGCCTACCTCGAGGCCAACGTCAAGGCCGACCAGGAGCACCCGCTGCTGCTCGACCGCTTCCTCGAGAACGCGATCGAGGTCGACGTCGACGCCCTCAGCGACGGGACCGACGTCTACGTCGCGGGGGTGATGCAGCACGTCGAGGAGGCCGGGGTCCATTCCGGCGACTCGGCCTGCGTGATCCCGCCGATGAGCCTCGGAGCGGAGATGCTGGAGGAGATCCGCGCGACGAGCAGGCAGATCGCCCTGGAGCTGGGCGTGATCGGGCTGATCAACATCCAGTACGGGGTGGCGGGGGGCGAGCTCTGCGTGATCGAGGCCAACCCGCGGGCCTCCCGCACCGTGCCGTTCGTCTCGAAGGCGATCGGGGCGCCGCTGGCGAAGATCGCCTGCCGGCTGATGCTGGGCGAGGGCCTGGCGGAGCAGCGCCTGCCCGCCGATCGCGGCGACCACGTAAGCGTCAAGGAGGCTGTGCTCCCCTTCGCGCGCTTCGCCGGCGCCGACGCCGTCCTCGGCCCGGAGATGAAGAGCACCGGCGAGGTGATGGGGATCGCCGCGGACTTCCCGACCGCCTTCGGCAAGGCTCAGGCGGCGGCCGGCGCCTCGCTGCCCTCCTCGGGATCGGTCTTCGTCACCGTCACCGACACCGACAAGCCGGCGGCGACCCAGATCGCCGCCCGCTTCTGGGACCTGGGCTTCGAGGTGATCGCCACTGCTGGCACCGCGCAGGCGATCGCCGCGATGGGGGTCCCGGTGCGGCGGATCAACAAGATCGCCGAGGGCTCGCCGCACGTCGTCGACCTGATCCGCGAGCGCCACTGCGACCTGGTGATCAACACGCCGACCGGCTCAGGCGCCCGCGCCGACGGTCAGGAGATCCGCACCGCCGCGGTGCGCAAGGGGATCCCCTGCATCACGACGATGACCGGCGCCTCGGCCGCGGTGCGGGCGATAGCCGCCCGCGAGGAGCGTCAAGCGGGGGTCTGGAGCCTTCAGGACCTGCACGCGCAGGAGAGCGGTCGCAATAGGGCCGAGGCAGGTGGCTGAGGGCCCCGACGGACGCGTCCTCGCCCCCTTCGGGCGGCGCCGCTGCGAGGTCCTCGGCAACCGCGAGGCGGGCGGGTACCGGATCTTCTCGCTGCTCGACGCCGATGGCCCGGCGCCGCGTGCAGGGCAGTTCTACATGCTCGCGACGAGCCGGGAATGGGGGCAGGGCGGCGAGCGCCCCTTCCTGCCGCGGGCCTTCTCGGTGGCCATGGCGGGGCCGGTTGCGGGCGGGGTGAGGCTCGACTTCCTGGTCGAGGCGGTCGGCCCTGGAACCGGCCGGCTGTGCCGCCTCGCCGCCGGCGAGGAGGTCTGGGTGAACGGGCCCCTTGGCCGGCCGTTCTCGGACCCTGCGCAGCTCTCCGCCGGCGCCGCCGGGGCGATCCTGGTCGGCGGTGGCATCGGGATCGCGCCGTTGGCGATCCTCCGCCGCCGGCTCACCGCCGAGGGCGTACCCACTCGGGTCCTGCTCGGCTTCCGGGACCGCCGCCACTCGGGTGGGGTCGAGGACCTCTTCGACTGCAGCGAGGTGAGGCTGGCCAGCGAGGACGGCCACCGCGGACACCGCGGCTACGTCACCGACCTCCTCGAGGTGCTCCTCGAGGGGGATGCCGCCGCCGGGTCCGCCGTCTATGCCTGCGGCCCGCCGGCGATGCTGGAGGCGGTGCGGCTGATGTGCGCGGGGCGGGGCGCGAGCTGCGAGCTGGCGATGGAGTCGGGCATGGCCTGCGGCTACGGGGCCTGCTTCGGCTGCGCCGTGCCCCTCGCCTCGGGGGGCTACATGCGGCTCTGCGTGGACGGGCCGACGGTCGGCGGGGAGCAGGTCTCCACGGCCCTGATCGAGGGGTCCGGGCATCGATGAGCGGACTCGCCACAGAGCTGTGCGGAATCCCGCTCGCGCACCCGGTGATCAACGCCTCGGGCACCTTCGACGCGATCGCGGCCCGGCGCGCCTACGGGGAGGCGCTCGACCGGCACTTCCCCTTCTCGGCCTTCGTCTCGAAGACGATCACCCCGGAGCCGCGGGAGGGCAACCCCCCACCGCGGTTGTGGGAGACGCCCGCCGGGATGATCAACTCGATCGGGCTCCCTAACAAGGGCCTGGCAGGCTTCCTCGAGCAGGACCTGCCCCGCCTCGCCGAGCTGCCGGTGCCGCTGATGGTCTCGGTGATGGCGACCAGCGCCGAGGACTTCTCGCGGCTCGTTTCCGGCGTCGCCGAGCGCGACGAGGTGGCCGCGCTCGAGCTCAACGTCTCCTGCCCCAACGTCCATTCCGGCCTGATCGTCGGCGAGCAGCCGCGGGAGACCGCGAAGCTGCTGGAGGCCCTGCGGCCACTGACCCAGAAGCCGCTGATCGTCAAGCTGACCCCCAACGTCGCCGATCCGGCGGCGGTCGCGGTCGCCGCCGAGGCTTCCGGGGCCGACTCGGTCTCCCTGATCAACACCCTGAAGGCGACGGCGATCGATCCGGCGACCCTGCGGCGTTCGCTCGGCGCCGGCCGCGGCGGCCTCTCGGGGCCGGCGGTCCGGGCGGTGGCGCTCGAGCAGGTCGGCGCGGTCAGCGACGCCGTCGCGATTCCGGTGATCGGCATGGGAGGGGTTTGCTGCGGCTCCGACGCGCTCGAGATGCTCGCCGCCGGAGCCAGCCTGGTGGCGGTCGGAACCGAGAGCTTTCGTGACCCAGGCGCCGGCGCGAGGGTGCTGGCGGAGCTGACCGGACTGCTCGAGCGGGGCGCTCCGCTCCCCAAGACCTGAAGCTGAACTTCAGGTAGAGGTGAATTTACGCGAAAATCGCGTAATCACCCTTGCGCGTGCCTGAACCCGACCTATAATCGCGCCCGCATGCCCGCCCCGGTCAAGCTCGCCGCCGCTCCCGAGAGGTCGCTGGACCAGAGGATGGACGCTCTGAAGCGGGCGAACGGCATCCGCTCGGCCCGGGCGAAGCTGAAGAAGGACCTCAAGGGGGGCAAGGCGAGCATCCACACCCTGCTGCTCGACCCGCCCGAGTACGTGCTGACCGCGAAGGTCTTCGACATGCTGCTGGCGGTTCCGAAGTACGGCCGCGTCAAGGCCAACCGGATCCTCAACCAGTGCCGGATCTCGCCCTCGAAGACGATCGGCGGGCTGTCCGAGCGCCAGCGCGCCGAGCTGGTTGGGCAACTGCACCGTTAGCGCGGCCCCTGCAAACCGGCGCATCTCGCGCTCCTCGGCCGTCCGTCTCGCTCGCGTAGGTTTCCACTACGCTCGCCACGCCGGACGGCCTGCGTCACGCGACCTGCTTGGTTTTCGGGGCCGTCCGTAGTCCGCAACATGTCCAAAGTGTTCGTCATCACGGGGCCCTCGGGAGTGGGCAAGGGAACGCTGATCGCCGAGCTGCTCGAGCGGATCCCCGAGCTCGAGCTCTCGATCTCCGCCACCACGCGGACGCCGCGGGAGGGCGAGGAGAACGGCCGCGAATACCACTTTCTCGATGCGGGCGACTTCGACCGCCGTGCCGCCGAGAGCGAGTTCCTCGAGTTCGCGACCTACAGCGGCAACCGCTACGGCACCCTGCGCCAGGAGGTGGAGCGCCGGCTCGCCGCCGGTCGCTCCGTGGTGCTCGAGATCGAGGTCCAGGGGGCGCGCCAGGTGCGTGCCGCGATGCCCTCCTCGGTGCAGGTTTTCATCGCTCCGCCTGAGCCGGCGGCGCTGCGCCGCCGGCTGCTGGAGAGGGGCACCGACAGCCCGGAGGCGATCGACGCCCGGCTGGCGGTGGCGGCCCAGGAGCTGGCCGCACAGGACGAGTTCGCCTACCGCGTCGTCAACGACGACCGGGCCAGGGCCGCCACCGAGCTCGAGGGCATCGTCCGCGCAGAGCTCGAAGGGCCCTGAGCTGCGAGCCCGGCTGCAGGCCGGCGGCCGCGCACCCTCTACAATGCGCGACCGATGATCAAGCCACGCGTCGACACGCTGCTCGCCAACTCCGGCAACTCCCACTACGCGGCGGTCGTGATCGCCTCGAAGCGGGCCCGCCAGATCAACAGCTACTACCACAACCTCGGCGAGGGCAACTTCGGCGAGTACCCGCCGCCGATGGTGCCCGCCGACAGCGGCCGCAACTTCCTCTCGATCGCCCTCGAGGAGCTGGCCGAGGGCAAGCTCAAGTTCGAGTTCCGCCAGTAGCCGGGCGCCGGGGCCGCCCGAAGGAGGACAGCGATGGCCCGGATCCTGCTCGGCGTAAGCGGCGGGATTTCCGCCTACAAGTCACTCGAGCTGGCTCGGCTCGCGACCAGCGCCGGGCACGGCGTCAGGGTGCTGATGAGCGAGGCAGCGACGCGCTTCGTCGGGGCGGCCTCCTTCGAGGGCATCGTCGGCGCCCCGGTGCTGATCTCGGAGTTCGAGCGCGACCCGCTGCGGGGCGCCTTTCCGGGCGACCCGGCGCCGGCGCACGATCCGATCGGCCATCTGGAGCTGGTCGCCAACGCGGACGCCTACCTGATCGCCCCGGCCTCGGCCAACACGATCGCCAAGCTAGCGGCCGGCTTCGCCGACTCGATGCTGAGCACCTCCTTCCTCGCCTGCACGGCGCCACGGCTGCTGGCCCCGGCGATGAACGACCGCATGTACGCCGACGCCGCCACCCAGGCCAACCTCGCGATCCTTCGCGAGCGCGGGGTGGAGGTGATCGAGCCCGAGGAGGGCCGGCTCGCCTCCCGCGGGGAGTTCGGCAGGGGCCGGCTCCCAGAGCCCGCCGCGCTCCTGGCCCGGATAGAGGCGGTGCTGCCGGCGGGCGAGCGACCCTGGGACGGGCTGCGGGCGCTGGTCACGGCCGGGGGCACACGTGAGCCGCTCGACGCGGTCCGCTTCCTCGGCAACCGCTCCAGCGGCCGTATGGGCCTGGCGCTGGCGGGGGCCGCGGCCCGTCGTGGCGCCGAGGTCACCCTGATCGCCGCCAATGTCGAGCTCGCGGAGCCGGCGGGGGTGCGGCGGATCGACGTCGCCACCGCGGCCGAGCTCGAGACCGCGGTCTCCGACGAGTTCGGGCGCTCGCACCTGCTGCTGATGGCGGCGGCACCCGCCGACTTCCGCCCGGGGTCGGTCGCCGAGGGCAAGATCAAGCGGGTGGGGGAGGGGCTGGAGCTGCGCCTGGAGCCGACCGCCGACATCCTCGCCGGCCTCGCCGCACAGCGGACGGAGGGCCAGACGATCGTCGGCTTCGCGGCCGAGCACGGCGAGGGGGGCACAGCCCGCGCCCGGGAGAAGCTGGCGCGCAAAGGCGCCGACATGATCGTTCTCAACGACGTATCCGACCCTGAGATCGGCTTCGAGTCGCCGCGCAACGCCGTCACCCTGGTCGAGGCCGACGGCGAGGTCGAGCTCGCCGTCGACAGCAAGGAGGCGATCGCCGAGGCGATCCTCGACCAGGTGGCGGCCCTGCGCGATCGCTCGCGGGACTCCTCTTCCGCCTGAGCCCGGGCGGCCGGCTTCGTAAACTCCTCCAATGGCCCAGATCGGCGAGAAGCCGCCCGAGGAGGAGTCCACCTACCGGCTCTGGCGCCGGGGAGTGGAGCTGCTCGAGGACGGCAGCTTCGACGCCGCCACGGTGCCCCTGGCCGAGGCTGCCCGCCGCGCTCCGGAGAAGAGCTCCGTGCGAGAGGCGCTGGGCCGCGCCTATTTCCGAAACCGCCAGTTCGATGAGGCGGCTACCGAGTTCGAGGCCGTGGTCGAGACGCACCCGGTCAACGACTACGCCCACTTCTGCCTCGGGCGCGCCCTCAGCATCACCGGGGACATCCGCCGCGCCCGCCATC
This sequence comes from uncultured Actinomycetes bacterium, assembly GCA_963725315.1. Classification (GTDB taxonomy): domain Bacteria; phylum Actinomycetota; class Thermoleophilia; order Solirubrobacterales; family 70-9; genus JBBRHQ01. The sequence goes on from CAVRYA010000003.1 coordinate 150,273, forward strand.
ACCTCGCCCTGGCCTCGAACCTGCGCCCGGAGCGCCGCGACTACCGCATCTACCGCGAGCGCCTGGCCCGCAGCGCCTGAAGCCTCAGTGCGAGCGCTGGTGCAGCGGGTCTCCCGGGCGTCGGTCGCAGTCGGGGACAGACAGGTCGCCGAGATCGGCGCGGGGATGGTCGTCCTGCTCGGGGTCGCGGAGGGCGACGGCGCCGAACAGGCCGACCGCCTCGCCGCCAAGCTGCGCAAGCTGCGGATCTTCGACGACGCCGACGGCCGCATGAACGACCCCCTCGGGGAGCGCCAGGTGCTCTGCGTCAGCCAGTTCACGCTGCTGGCGGAGACCGGCCGCGGCAACCGCCCCAGCTACAGCGCCGCCGCCCGGCCCGGGGTGGCCGAGGCGCTGTACGAGCGCGTCTGCGAGGCGCTCGGTGCCGCCCGCGGCGAGTTCGGCGCCCGGATGACCGTCGAGCTGGTCAACGACGGGCCGGTGACGCTCCTGCTCGACGCATAGTCTGTCAAGGCCGGCGCGGTGTTAGCGCCGGCAGAGGCTGGTCAGGCGGCGAAGCCGCCGAAAATGGTTCCGTTCAGGCCTCGCTGCGGGGGTTTGCCAAGCGCCCGCACGGGGCTATACTCAGGTCGAGTTTTCGAAGCTTTTCCACGTATTTATCCGTGTCGAGAAGTGGGCCTGGCCCACTTTTTTTTCGCCCCGCACCGGAGGCACCCACCAGGAACCGATGAGCGATCTCCAGGAGACAATTTCCAGCCGCCTCGCCGAGCTCGACCCGGCGATCGATCTGATCGCGGTCGAGAGCAGTGGGCCGGAGTCGCTGCGGATCTACATCGATCACCCCGGCGGCGTGGACCTGGGGTTGTGCGAGCGGGCGACCGCCCAGCTCGGCGACCTCCTGCTCAGCTACTCGCTCGAGGTCTCCTCGCCGGGGTCTGACCGGCCCCTGTCGAAGCCGGAGCACTACCGCCGATACCTCGGCCGCCGGGTGCGGGTGCGCACTCGGGAGGCGCTCGAGGGGCGGCGCAACTTCACCGGCACGATCGAGGCCGCCGACGAGGAGGCCGTGCAGGTCGAGGTGATCGACAGCGGCGCCCATGTGACGATTCCGCACGAGCAGATCGATCGCTCCAATCTCGTGCCCGAGATCCCGGAAGGAGTCAGCCAGTGAGCAAGGAGATCGTCGAGGCCGTCAAGGCGCTCGAGCAGGAGAAGGGCATCTCTGCCGACAAGTTGATGGACGCGCTCGAGGACGCGTTGCTCTCCGCCTACAAGAAGACCCCCGGCGCCGCCAAGTACGCACGGGTCGACCTAGACCACGAGACCGCGGACTTCCGTGTCTTCGAGCTGATCCTGCCACCCGAGCTGGAGGAGAAGCTGCTGGCCGAGGCGGCCGAGATCGAGGAGCCGGAGATCGACCCCGAGACGGGCGAGATGCGCGAGCCGGAGGAGCCCGAGCTCGATCCGGAGATGATCGCCCCCTACGAGGACCAGATCTCGACCCGGGACGTCACCCCGGACGACTTCGGCCGGATCGCCGCGCAGACCGCCAAGCAGGTGATCCTGCAGCGGATCCGCGAGGCGGAGCGGGCGATGATGTACGACGAGTACCAGGATCGGGTCGGCGAGCTGATCACCGGGATCATCCAGCAGTCCGATAAGCGCTACACCCTGGTGCAGCTGCGGGAGCGCGTCGAGGCTCTGCTGCCCAAGTCCGAGCAGGTCTACAACGAGCGCTACGACCACGGGATGAGAGTCAAGGCGGTGATCACCGACGTCTCGGACTCGATGAAGGGGCCGAGCATCGTCGTATCGCGGCGAAACCCCGAGCTGATCAAGAAGCTGTTCGAGCTGGAGGTCCCCGAGATCGCCGACAAGCTGGTCGAGATCGTCGGCGTCGCCCGCGAGCCCGGCTACCGTTCGAAGATCGCCGTCGTCTCTCATACCGACGGCGTCGATCCCGTCGGCGCCTGCGTCGGCCCCCGCGGATCGCGGGTGCGGATGGTCGTTTCCGAGCTGCGCGGGGAGAAGATCGACATCATCCCCCACAACGACGAGCCGGCCCGCTTCGTCGCCAAGGCGCTCTCCCCGGCGCGGGTGCGCGAGGTCCTGGTCGACGACGAGGACAAGCAGGCCACCGTGATCGTCCCCGACGACCAGCTCTCGCTGGCGATCGGGCGCGACGGCCAGAACGCGCGCCTCGCGGCGCGGCTCACCGGCTGGCGGGTCGACATCAAGTCCGAGTCGGAGTTCGCCCAGGAAGAGGAGGAGATCACCTACGAGGGCGAGGAGGATTTCGACGGGCGCTGCATGGCCATGCTCTCCAACGGCCGCCGCTGCCCCAACGCGGCGGTCGGCGGGACCACCTACTGCGGCCTGCCCACGCACCAGGCGTTGGGCCGCTTCCAGACCAGCCAGGTGGCGGTCCTCAACGGTCTCTCCGAGGAGCAGATCGCGACGCTCGCCGACCCCGAGGGCGACGAGGCAGCCGTTGCCGCGATCGTCGGGCCGGCCGAGGCGGCGTTCGAGGCGATATCGGACGAGGACGAGGACGAGGGCTCAGATGCCTCGGCCGCGGGTCCTGTCGCCGAGGAGGACACCTCGTCCTCGCAGGCTGCGGGCGAGGAGCCCACCTCCGCGCCACCCGCGGAAGAGGCGTCACAGGACTCCGAATCCGAGTCCGACATCCCCGCTTCGGAAGCGGTGGAAGCCCAGGCGGGCGAGGAGCCCACCTCCGCGCCACCCGCGGAAGAGGAGTCAGAGCCCGTCGCCGACGCGGAAGCACAGGAGTCCGAGGCCGACGCCGAAGCACCGGAGCCCCAGCCTGAGGGGAACCCCGACGCGCCCGGAAGCGAAGCTGAGGATGCGTCGGGCAGTGATTCCGACCCCGACGCCCCCGGACGCGAAGCGGAGGAGGCGCCGGGCAGTGATGCTGAGGACGTGTCGGGCAGTGAAGTGGTGGAGGCTGAGAAGTAGTCGTGGCCAAGAAGCGGGTCCATGAGATTGCCAAGGCGGAGGGCGTGACCTCCAAGCAGCTGCTGGCTGCGCTGAAGGCGGCCGGGATCGAGGCGAAGGCGGCGGCTTCCAACGTCGAGGAGGCCGACGCCAAGAGGGCCCTTGCTGCTTCCAACGGGGGAGACGCCGCGGCGCCGGTCGAGGAGGCGCCGAAGCAGAAGCCGGCTCAGCAGGCTGCGGCTCCGCCCGCGGCGAAGAAGGCCCCTCCGGAGCCCGCTGCGAAGGCGCCGGCCGCGGCGAAGCCCGCCGCCGAGGCCGCCCCTGCCGCCAAGCAGAGCGGCGGCAAGCGCCGGCGTCGGGTCGTGATCGACTCGCAGGCCGCCCGCCGTGACCAGATGGGCGGTCCGCCTCCGCAGCGCCCGCCGAGACGGCGTGGCGGGCGCCGCCGCAGGCCGCTGCTCGAGGAGCCCCCGCGCGGCCCGGCTGAGGTCGCCGAGCCGGAGGCGACGAAGGTCCCCTCGGGCGCGACGGTGCGCGAGGTGGCGGAGCTGCTCGGCCTCGGCAGCGCCGAAGTGATCAAGAAGCTGATGACGATGGGGGAGATGGCAACGCTGACCCAGACCCTCACGGACGAGTCGATAAAGGCGATCGCCGAGGAGTACGACCGCAAGCTCGAGATCGTCACCGCGGCCGACGAGGAGCCCGAGCAGCCGGATTTCGAGGACACCGACGAGGAGCTGGCCGAGCGCCCGCCGGTGGTGACGATCATGGGACACGTCGATCACGGCAAGACCTCGCTTCTGGACGCGATCCGCGAGACCGAGGTGGCCGCCGGCGAGGCCGGCGGGATCACCCAGCACATCGGCGCCTACCAGGTCCATCACTCCAAGAAGACGATCACCTTCCTCGACACGCCCGGGCACGAGGCCTTCACGGCGATGCGCGCCCGCGGCGCGAAGGTCACCGACGTCGCCGTGATCGTGGTGGCCGCCGACGACGGCGTCATGCCGCAGACGAAGGAGGCGATCGACCATGCCCGGGCGGCGGGTGTGCCGATGCTGATCGCCGTCAACAAGGTGGACAAGGAGGGCGCCCAGCCCGACCGGGTGCGGACCGAGCTCGCCTCGGACGGCATTAATCCCGAGGAGTGGGGAGGGGAGACCGTTTTCGTCGACGTCTCGGCCAAGACTCACCAGGGCCTCGACAACCTGCTCGACATGATCATCTTGGTCTCCGAGCTGGAGGAGCTCGCGGCGAACCCGGACGCGCCGGCCTCGGGGACGGTGATCGAGTCGCAGCTCGATCCCGGTCGCGGGCCGGTCGTCAGCGTCCTCGTCCAGCGCGGCACCCTCAACGTCGGCGACTCCCTGGTCGCCGGGCCGCAGTGGGGGCGCGTGCGGGCGATGCACGACTTCACCGGGGACCGCACGCAGCGGGCCGGCCCGGGGATGCCGGTCGAGGTGCTCGGCTTCGACGGGGTCTGCGAGGCCGGTGAGTTCGTGCAGGCGGTCGAGAACGATCGCCGCGCCCGGCAGATGGCGCAGGAGCGTGCCAACCGGCTGAAGACCGAGGCGCTGGCCCGCCGCCAGGCGCGCAAGGTCACCCTCGAGGAGGTCTTCGCCCGCGCCCAGCAGGGCGAGATCAAGGAGCTCAACATCGTGCTCAAGGCCGACGTTGCGGGATCGCTCGAGGCGCTCCAGGACGAGATCGCCAAGGTTCCCCAGGAGCAGGTGGCGATCAACGTCATCCACGCCCAGACCGGTGGGATCAACGAGTCCGACGTGATGCTCGCCTCGGCCTCCGAGGCGATCATCATCGGCTTCAACGTGCGGCCGCTCTCCGACGCCCGCCGCGCGGCCGAGTCCGAGGGGATCGACATCCGCACCTACTCGGTCATCTACAAGATCACCGAGGACCTGCGCAACGCGATGGAGGGCATGCTGGAGGCGGTCGAGGTCGAGGAGACGCTCGGCGAGGCAGAGATCAAGGAGACCTTCAAGGCCTCCAAGGTCGGCCGCATCGCCGGCTGCCTGGTCACCGACGGCACCGTCGCCCGCGACGCCAACGTTCGCCTGATCCGGGACGGCACCGTGATCTGGACCGGTCGAATCGGCTCCCTGCGGCGCTTCAAGGACGACGTAAGCGAGGTCGAGGAGGGCCAGGAGTGCGGCATCGTCCTCGACGGCTACGCCGACGTCAAGGAGGACGACGTGCTCGAGTTCTTCCGGACGAAGCAGGTCGAGCAGACCCTCGAGTAGGGGCCTCGGGCGGCGGGTCCTGTCGTCGATTGGCCCCGGGCCGCGGGTCCTGTCACGGATGGGACCCACCATTGCCTGCGCTCCACGGCGGGTGCTCGGCAATGGGTCCTCCCATCCGTGCCACCCGCGGCAGGGACGCGAACCCGCGTCAGTACCCGCGGCCCAGGGCGCCTACGCGCGTCGAGTACCCGCGGCCCAGGCGTTTCCCCAGCCTCGAGAATCCGGTCGGCGGGGCCGGTTCCACGACGCCGGGCTAGGCTGGCTCGGTGAGTGCATTTGTCTGCCTGATCGAGATTCGCTTGCACTTCGGCGAGGTCGGGGACCTGAAGGGCAAGCGGAAGCTGCTGGCCTCGCTGAAGGCGCAGCTCCGCCAGCGGTTTGGCGCCTCGGTGGCCGAGATCGAGGGCCAGGACAAATGGCAGCGCTCAACCCTTCTCTGCGCGCTGGTGGGGGGCTCGGAGGTCGAGGATCGCGCCGACGCCCTGCGGCGGTTCACCGAATCACGCTTCCCTGAAGGGTGTTCAAGCACGCGCCGGACCCTCAGCCTCGAGGACGTCTCGGCCTAGCCGGCTGGCAGGCGGGTTCCCGGGCGGCGACCTTCGTCGCCGCAGAGGCAGGTCAGGCCCGGAGGGCCGCAAGTTGATTGAACTTGGTGTTTACGTTTTATGAGTGACCCTTTGGCTATAGTCGCGCGGCGATGCCAGCGGCGCGCATGCGGCGCATCAACGAAGTCCTCCGCGAAGTCGTCGGCGCTGCGATCAGCACCGACCTCAAGGACCCGAGAATCGGATTCGTGACCGTGACCTCAGTCGAGACAAGCCCCGACCTCCGCACCGCCAAGGTGTTCGTCAGCGTGCTCGGATCAGAGGGCGAGCGCGAGGCGACCCTGGCCGGCCTTCGCTCCTCGCATGGGGTGATCCAGTCGCGGATCGCGGCCGAGACGAGGATGAAGCGCACGCCGACCCTGACCTTCCACTACGACGAGACGATCGAGCAGGGAATGCGGATCTGGCGGCTCCTCGACGAGGGATCGTGAGCGAGGTCGCCGGGGTGGAGGCCCCGGCCGTCGAGCAGGTCGCCGCGGCGCTGCGCGCGCGGGAGCGGTTCCTGCTGACCACGCACGAGGGACCCGACGGGGACGCCCTCGGCTCGCTGCTCGGGATGCACCACCTGCTGCGGCAGCTCGGCAAGGACTCGGTGATGTTCCTCGCCTCCAAGGAGTTCCCGCTGCCGATCGAGTATCGCTTCCTGCCCCTGGAGGAGGTCTTCCACGAGCCGCCGGCCGACATCGCCGATCGCACGATCGTCTTCCTCGACTGCGGGAACATCGACCGCATGCCGGTCGATTTCCTCCGCAACGGCGACAACGATCTGATCAACATCGACCACCACCACGACAACACCCGTTTCGGCGACATCAACCTGGTCGACGTCGATGCCTCCTGCACGGCCGAGATCGTCTACGACCTCGGGGTCCTGCTCGGGGCCGAGATCACGCCGCAGATCGCCTCGGCCCTCTACGTCGGCCTGGTCACCGACACCGGCAAGTTCATGTACGAGAACACGAACGCCCGCACCCACCGGGTCGCCGCGGCGCTGATCGAGGCGGGAGTCGATGTCGATGACACCTACCGGCGCCTCTACGAGCACGTGCCGCTGGAGAAGCTGCGGCTGGTGGCGCGGGCGCTGGAGGGGATCGAGCGCCACTGCGAGGGGAATCTGGTGGTCACAGCGATCACCACCGCGGACTACGAGGCCACCGGCGCGGACGAGGCGATGACCGAGGGGATCATCGACCACCTGCGCTCGGTCGAGGGGGCGAAGGTGGCGGCCGTGATCCGTGACCTCGGCAGCCGCGGGCGGGCGGCCCACAAGGTCAGCCTGCGCTCCAGCGAGGGCGACGTCGACGTCTCTGCGATCGCTCGCAAGCGCGGTGGCGGCGGGCATGTTCGGGCCGCCGGGTTCTCCAGCGACACGTCGCTCGAGGCGCTGGTCGAGTTCATCTGCGACGAGGTTCGCGGGCAGCTCTCCGGCTGAGGGCCATGGGCGCCGCCGGAGAGGCCGAGACCGGCGTCCTGCTCTACGACAAGCCCGCCGGGGTGACCTCGCACGACGTGATCGCAGGCCTGAGACGTGAGCGCGGCGTCAAGGCCGGTCACGCCGGCACCCTGGACCCCTTCGCCACTGGCCTGCTGCTGGTCCTGCTGGGCCGGGCGACGCGGCTCCAGCGCTACCTGCTCCCGCTCCCCAAGACCTATTTGGCCACCGCCAGGCTGGGCTGGCGCTCCAGTACTGGCGATCCCGACGGTGAGCTGACCGAGACGGGCCGCCTGCCGATCCGCCTCGAGCTTCCGAGCGGCCGCATCCGCCAGCGGGTCCCGATGACCTCCGCGGTCCGGGTCGGCGGCGAGAGGCTCTACCGCAAGGCGCACCGGGGGGAGGAGGTCGAGCGGCCCGAGCGCGAGGTCGAGGTCCACAGCGCGGTGTTGCTCGATAGCGACGGCGAGCGCGCCAGCTTCGAGATCCGCTGCTCCTCGGGAACCTACGTCCGCACGCTGATCGAGACCCTGGGCGATGCCTACTGCGAGCGACTGCGAAGGACGGCGATCGGTTCGCTCACCCTCGAGCGGGCGGGGGAGACGCTGGAGCCGGCCGAGGCGCTGGGCTTCATGCCGCAGCGCCGGATGGACCCCGAGGAGGCCGACGCGGTCGCTCACGGGCGGGCGATCGGGGCGCGAGCCGACGGGCAGGGAGGGGGCGCGGGAGTGGTCGCGCTGACGTTTGCTGGCAAGCTTCTGGCCGTGGCGAGAGAGGACGATGGAGCGCTGCGCCCGGAGGTGGTGCTCGGATGAGCATCCAGGTGACGCGGCTTCCCGACGCGCAGCCGCGCCCGCGCCGGGTCGCGATCGGGACCTTCGACGGCGTCCACATCGGCCACCAGGCGGTGATCGAGGGGGCGGACACCGTGCTCACCTTCGAGCCCCACCCGCTCGAGATCCTGCACCCCGCAGCGCTGCCGAAGCTGATCACCTCGTTCGGCGTCAAGCGGGACCTGATCGACGGCCTGGGGGTCGCCGAGCTCGTCGTCATCCCCTTCGACCGGGAGTTCGCCACCCGTAGCGCGGAGAGCTTCATCGAGGACGTGCTGATCTCCCGGCTCGGCGCCGAGAGCGTCTCGGTCGGGGAGAACTTCCGCTTCGGTGCCAAGGCGAAGGGCGACCCGGAGATGCTCGCGGCCCGCTCCGAGTTCACCACCCGGGTCGTGCCGCTGGTCGAGGTCGACGGCGAGACCGTCTCCTCGACCCGGATCAGGGCGCTGGTCGCGGCCGGCGACGTCGAGGCCGCGCAGCGCTGCCTGGGCGCGCCGTTCATGTTCGAGGGGATCGTCGTCAGCGGCGACCAGCGCGGTCGCGAGCTGGGCTTTCCGACTGCGAACCTGGTCCCCGACGACCGCCTCGCGATCCCAGGCCACGGCGTCTACGCGGCCTTCGCCAACGGCTTTCCGGCGGCGGTCAACATCGGCGTTCGCCCGACCTTCGAGAGCGGCCGCGGGGTGCTGATCGAGAGCTACCTGATCGACCGCAGCGAGGACCTCTACGGGGAGAACCTGCGGGTCGCGTTCGTCGCCCGGCTGCGCGGGGAGAAGCGCTTCTCAAGCGTCGAGGAGCTGGTGCGGCAGATGCAACTGGACGTCGAGGAAGCGAAGAGAATGTGCGCGGCGACCATAGTCGCCGCACAGGCGGGTCAGGCCGAAGGCCAGAGCAGCTCGCGGCGACCCTAGTCGCCGCACATGCATGTCAGGCCCGGCAGGGCCGCAAGTGGTTTCGTTCGTGCTAGCTTCCAACAGCCGCGAAGCCCGTAGATGCGGGTGACGCGGCGATTTTTTCGATGAGCCTCACCAGCGAAAAGAAGGCCGAGCTGATCGGCAAGTACGGGCGCTCCGACGGTGACACCGGCTCGGCCGAGGTCCAGGTCGCCCTGCTGACCGAGCGGATCAACGATCTCACCGGCCACCTGCGAGACCACGGCAAGGACCATCACTCCCGTCGCGGGCTGCTGATGCTGGTCGGCAAGCGCCGTCGCCTTCTCCGCTATCTCGAGCGCAACGATCTCGAGCGCTACCGCTCGCTGGTCGCCGAGCTGGGCCTTCGCAAGTGATCGCGGCCGGTCAGCCGGCGCCCGATTTCACCCTCACCGACCAGGACGGCAACCAGGTATCGCTTGCCGACTTCAGCGGCGAGAAGGTGCTGCTGGTCTTTTACCCGCTCGACTTCAGCCCGGTCTGCACCGACCAGCTCTCGATATATCAGGAGGTCAAGCCGGAGATCGCGGCAAAGGGGGCGAGCATCATCGGCATCAGCGTCGACAGCCCCTATGCCCACAAGGCCTTCCAGGAGAAGATCGGGATCGACTTCCCGCTGCTCGCCGACTTCGAGCCCAAGGGAGAGGTCTCGAGGGCCTATGACGCCTACTACGACGGGGCCGGGCACGCCAAGCGCACCCTGGTGCTGATCGATGAGGAGGGGGCCGTGGAGTGGGTCCATGAGTCGCCCTCGCCGCTCGAGGTGCCCGGCGCCAACCTGATCTTCGACGCGCTCTCCTGAGGGCGCGCTTGCTAGTTGCAGCCGCCCCGTAGGCTCGGCTGGGATGTCGGAGCTGACCAGCGCCTCGGTGCCACGGCCCGCGGCGGACGACCACGTTCGCGGCGACGGCACGGCGCTGATCGTCTACGCCGATCTCGGCTGCCCGCACTGTGCGGCGGTCTGGGAGCGGCTGGCGGAGTCCGGCAGGATGCTCGTCTTTCGCCACTTCCCGGTCGCCAGCAAGCACCCGCGCTCACCGGTCCTGCACGCGGCGGCCGAGGCGGCCGGTCTCCAGGGCGCCTTCTTCGAGATGGTGGACTCGCTATATGCCGACCGCGGCCACGTCGACGACCCCCACCTCTGGGAGCGGGTGGAGAGCCTCGACCTCGACCTCGAGCGCTTCCAGCGCGACCGCCGCTCTGAGAGGGTCGCCGAGCGGGTCAGGCGCGACTTCGAGTCGGGGATCCGGGCTGGGGTGGCCGGCACGCCGGCTCTGTTCGGCGACGGTGAATCCCTCAGTCTGTACCCTTGACCGCGACAGAGAACGAGAGTTCTGAATCAGATTGGCCGCCAACCGGGCGGCCGGAGGTAACAACTACATGAGCATGTTTGACATCAGCCGCGTCTCGGTGGATGTCGGCGAAAGCCAGATTTCCTTCGAGACGGGCAAGCTTGCCAAGCAGGCGAGCGGGTCCGTCGTCGTGCGCAGCGGGGACACGATGGTCCTCTCAACGGCGACCATGGGGAACCTTCGCGACGTCGATTTCCTTCCACTCACCGTCGACGTCGAGGAGCGGATGTACGCCGCGGGCAAGATCCCCGGCTCCTTCTTCCGCCGCGAGGGACGCTCCGGCGAGAAGGCGACCCTGACCGCACGGATGATCGACCGGCCGATCCGGCCGCTCTTCCCCAAGGGCTGGCACTTCGAGACCCAGCTGGTCGCGACGCCGCTCTCGGTCGACCATCTCCATCCTTACGACATCCTCGCGATGAACGGCGCCTCGGCGTCGCTGGCCGTCTCCGAGATCCCCGTCGCCGCCCACGTCGGCGCCGTCCGGGTCGGCAAGCACGACGGAGACTTCGTCGTCAACCCCGAGGAGGAGTCCCACGACGAGCTCGAGCTCGACCTGATCGTCGCCGGCACCGAGGAGGCCATCCTGATGGTCGAGGCCGGGTCCAGCGGGGTCACCGAGGCCGAGATCCTCGACGCCCTCGACATCGCCCACACCGAGATCCGCAAGATCTGCGCGGCGATCGAGGAGCTGCGCCAGAAGGCCGGCAAGGAGAAGCTGGAGGTCGCCGCCCCCGAGATCGACGAGGGGCTGGTCGAGGAGATCCGCGGCTCGCACGGCGCCAGGATCGACGAGGCAACCTCGATCCAGGGCAAGCTCGAGCGCCAGGACGCCGCCGCGGCGGTCGCCCTGGAGGTTCAGGAGCACTACGCCCCGCCGGCCGATGACGGCCAGGTCGACGCGGAGCGCCAGGCGGAGATCTCAGCTGCTTTCTCGAAGCTCGAGAAGGAGATCATCCGCAAGCGGATCGCGGTCGACAAGAAGCGGCCCGACGGCCGCGCCCAGGACGAGATCCGCCCGATCGAGTGCGAGGTCGACGTCGCCCCGCGGGTGCACGGCTCGGCCCTGTTCACTCGTGGCGAGACCCAGATCCTCTCCAACGTGGCGCTCGGGACGACGCGCATGGACATGCGCCTCGACACGCTCGGGCTGCAGACCACGAAGCGGTTCTGGCACCACTACAACTTCCCGCCGTTCTCGGTCGGGGAGGCGGGCTTCATGCGCGGCCCGAAGCGCCGCGACATCGGCCACGGCGCGCTCGCCGAGCGGGCCCTGGCGGCGACGATCCCCGGCGAGGAGGAGTTCCCCTATGTGCTGCGGGTCGTCTCCGAGACGCTCGAGTCCAACGGCTCGTCTTCGATGGGATCGGTCTGCGCCTCCTCGATGGCCCTGCAGGCGGCAGGTGTCCCGGTCAGCTCACCGGTTGCCGGTGTCGCCATGGGGTTGATCAAGGAGGGCGAGGACTACGTGGTCCTCACCGACATCGCCGGCGTCGAGGACCACCTCGGCGACATGGACTTCAAGGTCGCCGGCACCGCCGAGGGGATCACCGCCCTGCAGATGGACATCAAGATCACCGGGGTCACCTTCGAGATCCTCCGCGACGCGCTCGCCCAGGCCAAGGAGGGCCGCCTGTTCATCCTCGGCAAGATGTCCGAGGCGATCGACGGCCCGCGCGAGAAGCTCTCCCAGTACGCGCCGCGGATCGAGGCGATCAAGATCGACCAGGAGAAGATCGGCGCCGTGATCGGCAAGGGCGGGGAGACGATCCGCGCCCTCTGCGAGGAGTTCGAGGCGGAGATCGACGTCGAGGACGACGGCACGGTGCGGGTCTACGCGCCCACCGGCGACCTGGTCGAGGCGTGCATCGCCCGGATCGAGTCGATGACCAAGGAGGCCGAGGTCGGCGACAAGTACACCGGTGCGAAGGTGGTCAAGACGACCACCTTCGGCGCCTTCGTCGAGCTGGTCAAGGGCACCGACGGCCTGCTTCACATCTCCAACGTGAAGCCGGGCGAGCGGGTCGACACGGTCGACGACGTGCTCAAGTCGGGCGACGAGATCGATGTCACCGTGGTCGAGGTGGACAAGGAGCGCGGCCGGATCGGGCTGCGCCTCTCCGAGGATCCCTCGGTCAAGGACAAATCGCCTGAGGAGCTGGCCACGGTCGGCACCGGCGATCCCGGTCCGCGGGGCGGCGGTGGCCGTCGGGGCGGTCGGGACGGCGGCCGCGGGGGTCGCGACGGCAGGCGGGGCGGCCGCGACGGCGGCCGCGAGCATCGCGGCTGATCGCGAGCGCGAGTTGAGCGCTGGGCACCAGCTGAGCACCCTGGGCTCGGGCGTGCGGGTGGTGACCGAGGAGGTTCCCTCGGTCCGCTCCGTGGCGCTCGGGCTCTGGGTGCGCACCGGCTCGCGCAACGAGGGCCCGAGCCAGTTCGGGCTCTCGCACTTCCTCGAGCACCTGCTCTTCAAGGGCACGGAGCGCTACTCGGCGATCGAGATCTCCGAGCGCTTCGACGGGCTCGGAGCCTCGGTGAACGCCGCCACCGGCAAGGAGACCACCCACCTGCACGCCCGCTTCCTCGACGAGCACACCGACGAGGTCTTCGATCTGCTGGCGGAGATGCTGCTCGAGCCGACCTACCCCGACATCGATTCCGAGCGCGACGTCGTCCTCGAGGAGATCGCGATGTACGAGGACGAGCCGCAGGATCGCGTCCACGACTACCTGGCGGAGGCCGTGTTCGGCGAGCACCCGCTGGGTCGGCGGGTGCTCGGGGAGGCCGAGGTGATCGCATCGATCCCGGTTCCCGAGATCGATGCCTACCACGGTGATCGCTACACCGGCGCCAACATCGTCGTGGCCGCGGCCGGGCACCTCGAGCACGAGCGGATCACCGAGCTCGCGGAGCGCCTGGTCGAGCCCGATCCCGGCTCCTCCGAGGCGCTTGAGGAAGGGGAGGTCGAGGCCTCCGGTCGGCTCTGCTTCTTCGGCAAGGACACCGAGCAATACCACATCTGCTTCGGCGCGCCCGGCATCATCCGGGCGGACGAGCGCCGCTTCGGCCTCGCCGTCCTCGACTCGATCTTCGGCGGCTCGACCTCCTCGCGACTGTTCCGCGAGGTTCGCGAGAAGCGCGGCCTCGCCTATGCGGTCGGCTCCTACAGCGAGCAGTACACCGACTCGGGGCTCGCCGCCACCTACGTCGGCACCCGCGAGGAGAACGTCGAGGAGACCTGCTCGATCATCGGGGCCGAGCTCGAGCGGCTGCGCAGCGAGCCGGTCTCCGAGGATGAGCTGGCACGGGCCAAAGAGCACGTCAAGGGCCGCCTGGTGCTCTCCTCGGAGTCCACGGCGGCGCGGATGTCGCGGATCGCCCGCACGGCCCTCTTCGACCTGCCGGTCCTCACCCTCGACGAGATGATCGAGAAAGTCGACGAGGTCACGGTCTCCGACCTGATCGAGCTGGCCCAGGAGATTTACGCGGGCGAGCGCCTCTCGGCCGCCGCTGTTGGCCGTGACGAGAAGCTCTTCCGCGACGCCGCCCCCAGCGTCAGCGAGAGCCTGGTCGCGGCGTGAGCGGTACCCGGGTCGTCGTCTCGGGCGCGGCGGGAAGGATGGGCGAGGCGGTCTGCGAGGCCGTCTCCGGTGCCGAGGGGTTGGAGCTGGCCGGTCGCGCCGACCCGACCCTGGGCACCGAGCTGGGCGAGGTGCTCGACACCGCCGAGGTGGTCGTCGACTTCACGACGCCCGAGACCGCGCCGGTCAACGCCAGCGCCTGCGTCAAGGCCGGCGTCCATGCCGTCGTCGGGACCACCGGCTTCGACCTCGAGCGACTGCGCGAGGAGGTTGAGGGCGCGGCGGGGGGTGCCAACTGCTTCGTCGCCCCCAACTTCGCGATCGGCGCCGTGCTGATGATGCAGGCCTCGCAGCTGGTGGCCCCGCACATGCCCGAGTGTGAGATCGTCGAGCTGCACCACGACCGCAAGCTGGATGCCCCGTCCGGCACCGCGAAGCGGACCGCGGAGCTGATCGCGCGGGCCGGGGGCCACGTCCATGAGCCGATCCACTCAGTTCGCCTGCCGGGCCTGGTCGCACACCAGGAGGTGGTCTTCGGCGGTGAGGGCCAGACCCTGACGATTCGCCACGATTCGGTGGACCGCCGCTCCTTCATGCCGGGCGTATTGCTCGCGGTGCGCCGGGTGGGGGAGTTGCCGGACCGCTTCACCGTCGGGCTGGAGCAGCTGCTCTGAGGCCACGCCCGGGCCCGCAGAAGGCCTCTCACCGCTCTTGACCGACGATCTCCTCACCCTCGATGCGACCGCCCAGGCGGAGCTGGTGCGCTCCGGCGAGGCGAGCCCGGGCGAGCTGGTCGAGGCGGCGATCGCCCGCACCGAGTCCGTCAACCCCGAGCTGAACGCCGTCATTCACCCGCTTTTCGAAGAGGCCCGGGAGGCGGCCACGGGCGAGTTGCCGGACGGCCCCTTCCGCGGCGTGCCCTTCATGCTCAAGGACCTCGGCGCGGCGCTGGCGGGACAGCCGCTTCACCTCGGCATGCGCTACCTCAAGCAACGCGACTTCCGCGCTCCGGTGGACACCTACCTGGCGCAGCGCTTTCGCGATGCCGGCTTCGTGGTGATCGGCAAGACCAACACGCCCGAGCTGGGGATCCTGCCGACCACCGAGCCGCGGGCCTACGGTCCCAGCCGCAACCCCTGGGACACCGGCCGCTCCACCGGTGGCTCGAGTGGCGGTTCGGCGGCCGCGGTGGCAGCGGGCATGGTCCCGGTGGCCCACGCGAACGACGGCGGCGGCTCGATCCGGGTCCCCGCCAGCGAGTGCGGGCTGGTGGGTCTGAAGCCGACCCGGCAGCGGACCTCGGAGGGACCGCTGATCGGCGACCTCATGTCGGGGTTGACCGCGGAGCTTGTCGTCTCGAGGTCGGTCCGCGACACGGCGGCGATCCTCGACGCCGTTCACGGCCCGGCCCCAGGAGACCCCTACGTCGCGCCGGCGCCCGCCCGCCCCTACGTGGAGGAGCTGACCGCCGACCCGGGGAGCGCTGCGGATCGGGCTCGTCACCGACCCGATCGTCGCCGAGGCGCCCGATCAAGCCGTGGTCTCCGCAGCCCGCGAGGCGGCCGCGCTGCTGGAGTCGCTGGGGCACGCGATCGAGGAGCCGAGCTTCGCCGGGTTGGAGGCGATCGACCTAGTGGAGACCTTCCTCGTCCGCTGGTCGGCGGGCCAGGCTGCAACCCTGAAGCAGCTAGGGACGGTCGGCGGCGCCGAGATCACCGCCGAGGACGTCGAGCCGCTGACCTGGGCACTGGCCGAGAAGGGTCGCTCCCACACCGCGGGCGAGTACCTGGAGGCGGTCGCGACGCACCAGGCGATGTCGCGGATGATCGCCGGCGTCCACGAGGGCGGGGTCGATCTCCTGCTCTCTCCGACCCTGGGCGAGGTCCCCCCGCCCCTGGGAACCTTCGACGACTCCGGCCCGGAGCCGCTGTCGGCGATCCACCGGGCGACGAAGACCTGCGCCTTCGCCGGCCCCTTCAACGTCACCGGTCAGCCGGCGATATCGCTTCCCCTCTGCGTCAGCGAGGAAGGCCTGCCGATCGGCGTCCAGCTGGCTGCGGCCTTCGGTCGCGAGGACCTGCTGATCCGGGTCGCCGCCCAGCTTGAGGAGGCGCGGCCCTGGGCCGGACGGCGCCCGGATGCTGGCGGCATGAGCGGCCTACCGGAGCGCTAGTCTGAGCCCGATGCGGGAGATCCACGGAGTGATCACGGCGATGGCAACGCCCTTCGACGCCGAGGGGGGCGTCGACGAGGGCGCTGCCCGGGACCTCGCCCGGCACCTGGTCGAGCACGGCTCACACGGCGTGGTCGTCGCCGGTACCACCGGCGAGTCGCCGACCCTGAGCGACTCCGAGAAGCTCTCGCTGCTCGCTGCCGTGCTCGAGGAGATCGGCGACGAGGCGACGGTGATCTGCGGCACCGGCTCCAACGACACCGTCCACGCGGCAGGGCTGACCCGCGCCGCAGCCGAGGTGGGGGCGCACGGTGCCCTGGTCGTCACGCCCTACTACAACAAGCCGAACCGGGCCGGCCTCGAGGCCCATTTCGCCGCCGTCGCGGAGGCGGCACCCGAGCTGCCGATCATCCTCTACAACATCCCCTCTCGGGTCGTCGTCAACATCGGCCCGGAGCTGCTCGGCGAGCTTGCGGGGATCGAGAACGTGGTCGCGGTCAAGCAGGCCAACAACGAGGAGCTACAGCCGATCCGCGGGCTCGGCGTCCTGGCCGGCAACGACGATGTCTTCCTGCGGACGCTGGAGCTGGGCGGTATCGGCGGGATCCTGGTCGCCTCCCACATCGTCGGTCCGCAGATGCGCGAGATCTGGGACTCGGTGCAGGCCGGAGAGGGTGAGCGGGCGCAGCGGATCCAGGCCGAGCTGAGGCCGGTGCTGGAGGCCCTGGCGGTGACCAGCAACCCGATCCCGCTGAAGGCGGCGCTGGAGATGCTGGGGCTCGACTCGGGCAGGATGCGCCTGCCGATGGTGCCGGCGGACTCCGAGCAGCGCGCCCTCATCCGCTCCGCTCTCGAGGGGGCGGGCCTGCTGGCGGCGGCGGGCTAGGTCCACGTGGCAGGAACGCTTCGCGTCCTTCCCCTCGGTGGGCTGGGGGAGATAGGCAAGAACATGACCGTGATCGAGCACGATGGTCGCATCGTCGTGGTCGACACCGGGTTGATGTTCCCGACGGCCGAGATGCTCGGGATCGACCTCGTCCTGCCCGACTTCTCCTACCTGCGGAAGCGGCGCGATGACATCGAGGCGATCGTCCTCACCCACGGCCACGAGGACCACGTCGGGGCGCTTCCGTACGTGCTGCGGGAGATCGGCATGCCGCCGGTGATCTACGGGGGCCTGCTGACGGTCGGCCTGGTTCGCTCCAAGCTCGACGAGCACAAGCTGGGGGATGCGCCGCTGCAGGAACTGGAGGCGGGGGAGAGGGTCCGGCTCGGACCCTTCGAGCTGGAGCTGATCCACCTCTCCCACTCGATCCCCGACATGCGCGCGGCGCTGCTGAGGACGGAGGCGGGCTCGGTTCTGATGACCGGCGACTACAAGTTCGACCAGACCCCGGTGGACGGAAGGCCCGCCGACGTCTCGCGGCTTGCCGAGCTGGGGCGCGAGGGCCTAACCCTGCTCTGCGGGGACTCGACCAACGCCGACCGGCCTGGGGTCGCGCCGTCTGAGTCGAGCGTGGGGCCGGCGCTTCTCGACACCTTCTCGCGCTGCGAGGGCCGGATCGTCGTCACCTCGTTCGCCTCAAACATCCACCGGGTGCAGCAGGTGATAGACGCCGCCGTCAAGCTCGACCGGCGGGTCGCCCTGGTCGGTCGCTCGATGCGCAAGAACTTCAACATCGCCTCCAGCCTGGGGATGGCCGAGGCGCCCTCCGGCCTGTTCATCCAGCCGAAGGAGATCGAGGACTTCCCCGACGAGAAGGTGGTCGTGATCTCGACCGGGAGCCAGGGCGAGCCGCTTTCGGCGCTGCGGAGGATGGCCAACAACGATCACCGCGACGTCGAGCTTCACTCCGGCGACACCGTGGTCTTCTCGGCGACGCCGATCCCGGGCAACGAGCGGGCGGTGAACGAGACGATCGACCACATCTACGAGATCGGCGCCACCGTGGTCACGGCGCAGGACGCTCCGATCCACGCCTCCGGCCACGGCTGGCAGGAGGAGCTGAAGCTGATGCTGAACCTGACCAAGCCGCGGTTCGTCCTCCCCGTGCACGGCGACCACAAGCGCCTCCGCCTGCACTCCGAGCTGGCCGAGTCGGTCGGCGTCCCGGCGGCGAACATCTTCCGCGGCGCCAACGGCCTGCCGCTCGAGCTCAGCGAGCGGGGCGCCCGCTTCGGCGAGGACATCCACTCCGGGGTGATGTTCGTCGACGGGGTCGACATCGGCGAGCCCGACGACGTCGCGCTGCGCGACCGTCGCGAGATCTCCGCCGACGGCATCTTCATCGTCGTCGCGACGATCTCCTCCGACGACGGCGAGGTGGTGGCCGACCCGGAGGTGATCTTCCGGGGGGTCCCATTCGTCGACGAGGAGGAGGGGTTCGCCGATCAGCTCCGCGATGTGATCGAGGACTCCCTCGAGGACGCCGCCAAGGCCGGGACCCGGGAGCTGCAGCTGATTCAGGAGGACCTGCACGACGACGTCGCGAAGTTCGTCTACAAGAAGCTGAAGCGCCGGCCGATGGTCCTCCCGGTCGTGGTCGAGGTCTGAGGCCGCCTTAGCCGCCCCCGGACGCTCCAGCCGCCCCCGGAATAACCGCGCCGCCTCCTCTGCTCCGCGAGAGCCCGCACCCAGAATCACCGGCAATCTGCGGGCTCTCGCTCCGCGTCCGGGGGCGGCTAAACGGGGGCGGCTAAAAGAAAAGCCGCCGGGCTCTAGGGAGGGGGGAGCCCGGCGGCTGCTTCGACACGAGGTCGAAGGAGATCCGCCGGAGCAATTTTGGGGGAGAACCCCGGCGGACCTTGTGTCTCGTCCACGGCGGAAGTTATGGGGGTGCCCTAAAGCGCCCCTAAAGAGGGGCTAACGGATTCCGAAGACTTTGCGAGCGGCAGGCGAACCCGGAAGAGAGCCCCTCCCTGCGGCGAGGTTGCGAGCTCGACCGCGCCGCCGTGGGAGGTGGTCACGGCCCGCACGATCGCCAGCCCCAGCCCGGTTCCGTTGCCGGCGGCAGTGTCGGCGGGGCCGCTGCCGCGGACGAAGCGGTCGAAGACCTGATCGCGGACCGTCGCCGGGATCCCTGGGCCGTCGTCGGATACCTCGACCCAGGCCATCTGGGACGCCCGGTCGACCCCGAGGCGAAGCTCGATGTGGGAGCCCGCCGGAGTGTGGCGGACGGAATTGTCGAGCAGGTTGAGGACGAGCCGGTGCAACTCGTCGGGGTTGCCCTCGACCATGATCGGCGTCCCGTTGTCGATGCTGAGCTGCCGCTCGCCGCTCACCGGGGCGACCTCGGCGGCGGCGTGGCCGGCGATCTCGGCGAGATCGCAGCGGCGGCGCTCGCTGCGGCGCCCGGCGTCGGCCCTGGCCAGAAGCAGCAGATCGGCGACCAGCCTGCTCATCCGCCGCGAGGAGCGAAGCGCGGAATCGACGATCTCCCGGTCCTCGCTGCGGTCCGGCTGCTCGAGCGAGGCCTGGAGCAGCTCGAGGTTGGCGAGCACGCTGGTCAGCGGAGTACGCATCTCGTGGGAGGCGTCGGCGACGAACTCCCGCTGCTTCTGCATCGCCTGCTCGCGCTCCTCGCGCGCGGAGTCCAGCGAGCGCAGCATCTGCTCCAAGGTTCGCGTCAGCTCCCCGACCTCGTCCTCCGCCTTGGGCTCGGGCATGCGGAGCGAGGGATCACGGGTGGCGGCGATCTCGCGGGCCGTCGCGGTCAGCGAGGCGATCGGCCGCATCGCCCGGTCGGCGATCGCCAGCCCGGCGAGGCTGGCGAGGAGCGTGCCGCCGAGGACGCCGGCCGCGATGAACAGCCAGAGGCGCTCGATCGTCGATTCGACGTCCTCGCTGCTCCGGGCGTACTGGACGTACCCCGCCAGCCGCCCTGAGGGGCCGGCTACGGCCGCCGCCGCCACCCTCATCGATCCGTAGCTCGTGACCCCGACCTTCGGGGGCCCGAGGTAGGCCGCCTTGGGACTGGCATCGAGGATCTGGCGCTGGGAGTCGAAGATCCACGCGGTGGCGTCGTTGGAGCGGACGTAGTCCGCGAGGTTCGGCCCCTGCCTGATATAGGAGCCGGTGGGCTGCTCGCTGATCCGCAGGTCGCCGGCCAGGGTTCGCACCGCGCCCTTCAGCTCACGGTTGAAGTCGTCGTGGATCCTCTCCCCGGCGAAATGCCCGATCACCGCGCCGAAGATCAGCAGGATGGCCAGGGTGAGGGCGGCGGAGGCGAGGGCCAGGCGCCAGCGAACGGGCCAGGCCCCGGGGTGCAGCAGTCGCCTCTTTCCCCGCTTGCCCGCGCTCTCCCCGGCAGCCATCGCTAGTCCTTGAGCACGTAGCCGGCGCCTCGCTTGGTGTGGAGCAGGCGGGGCTCGCCGCCGGCCTCGAGCTTGCGGCGCAGGTTGGAGATGAAGACGTCGATGGTGTTCGTCGGAGCCATCGGGTCGTACCCCCAGACCTCGTCGAGCAGGCGCTCGCGCGAGACCACCAAGCGGTGGTTTCGCATCAGGTACTCGAGCAGCTCGAACTCGCGGTTGGTCAGCTCGATCTCACGCTCGCCGCGGACGACCTCGCGAGTGTCCGGGTTCAGCCGCAGGTCGGCGACGGCCAGGGAGGCGCTTCCCCGGGGCGGGCGCCGGCGCAGCAGCGCCCGGATCCGCGCCAGCAGCTCGCGCCGCTCGAAGGGCTTCACCAGGTAGTCGTCGGCGCCACTGTCGAGTCCGGCGACCCTGTCCTCGGTCTCGGCCCTGGCGGTCAGCATGAGGATCGGGACGTCGCCCTCGGCCCGCAACCGCCGGCAGACCTCGACCCCGTCGAGCCTCGGGAGGCCGAGGTCGAGGACGACGATGTCTGGGAAGAAGTCGCTGGCCTCCTCGAGCGCTTCGATGCCGTCGCCGGCGGTGCGCACGTCGTAGCCCTCGTTACGAAGCGATCGCCGCAGCACGTCGGTGATCTCGACGTCGTCCTCGACGACGAGCACCCGGCCCCCGAGCATTTCCGCGTCTGCGGCCACGTTCCGATGTTAGCCCCGGTTGGACCCCGAATCGGGCGCTTTAGGGTCAATTTATGCGCCCGAGGCGGGCTCTCGCGAGGCGCAGGGCTGGCGCCCCGGGCGTCGAATGGGGAGAGCATGTTCGTGCGGCAGAAGAGCCGTTCCGCTGCGCCGCGCCGGGGGACGGCGCGGAAGCGGCGAGCGCCGGCGAAACGCCGAAAGCCCGCCCCGCGGCGCCGCTCGGTGGCGGCGGGGATCGAGCAGCGCCACCTCGACGTCGCCGGGCTCTCGCTGATCGCAGCCGGCATCTACCTGACCCTCGTCCTCTGGCTCGGCTGGGACGGCGGCCGGGTGGGTTCGGCAGCCAACGAAGGGCTCAGCTTCGCCTTCGGCAAGGTCGCCTACCTGATCCCCCTGGCGCTCTACGTCTGCGGCGCGGCGCTGATCCTGAAGCCGTTCCTGCCGGCGATAAAGCCCCTGCGCACGGGCGGGATCTGCCTTCTGGCCGGGCTCCTGCTGGCCTTCGCGGCCCAGACCGCCGGGATCGGGCCCGATCGCCCGCCTCGTCCTGAGACGTTCGACTCGAGCTGGTTCCCCCATCACGGCGGGGTCGTGGGCGAGTCGCTCTACTGGGCGACCTCGACTCTGTTCCAGCGGGTCGGGGCTCATATCGTCGCCGTCCTGCTGATCGTCGCCGGCTGCCTGCTGCTCACCGGGATCTCGATCGCGACCGCGCTCAGCGCCGGGGGCCGGGCGCTGCGCCGCGCCCGCGAGGGGACCGGCGAGATGGCCCGCACGGTCGCCGGCTCCCGCCGGCCGTGGGAGGAGCCCGGCGGCTTCGGCGACGGTGCGGCGACCGACGTCATGGACTCCTATCCCGACGAGGACGAGCTCTCGCCGACGGTCGCCATTCCCGAGGACGAGTCGGCCGCGGACGATCCCGAGCACGACGCGGTCACCGAGGACTTCGACGCGGAGCTCCTCGAGCTCGAGTCCGAGACCCATCCCGACGACGCCGCGATCAAGCCCGAGACCGAGGATGTCGCGGCAGCCGGGGAGGGGGAGGCGCCGACGACCCCGATGGGCCAGAAGCGCGGCGTCACCACCTCGGAGGAGATCGACTACAAGCTGCCGCCGACGAACGCCCTGGAGAAGGGCAAGAAGGATTCCGGCCCTGATCCCCGCGACCAAGAGGCGGTGGGGCGCAAGCTGGTCGAGACGCTCGGCCACTTCGGGGTCGAGGCCCGGATCGTCGGCATCGTCAGCGGCCCGCACGTCTCCCGCTATGAGCTGCGGCTGGCACCGGGCACGAAGGTGAAGAAGGTGACCGAGCTGGCCAACGACCTCGCCTACGCTCTCGCCTCCACCGACATCCGCATCCTGGCGCCGATCCCCGGCAAGCAGGCGGTCGGGGTCGAGGTGCCGAACTCGAGGCGCAGGATCGTCCGCCTCGGCGACATCTACCGGGGGCGGCCGGAGAAGACCTCGCCGCTGGTCGCCTGGCTCGGCAAGGGCATCGACGGCAACGCGGTGTGGACCGACCTGGCGAAGATGCCGCACGTGCTGGTCGCCGGCACGACCGGATCGGGCAAGTCCGGCTGCGTCAACGCGATCCTCTCCTCGATCCTCATGCACGCATCGCCGAACGAGGTGCGGCTCGTGCTGGTCGATCCCAAGCAGGTCGAGCTCAACCATTACGAGACGGTCCCGCACCTGCTGACGCCCGTCGTCACCTCGCCCCGATTGGCCGCCAACGTGCTCGCCAACCTGATCGGGGAGATGGAGAGCCGCTACGGGATCATGGGCGAGGCGCGTTGTCGCAACCTGGCCGAGCTCAACCGGGCTCGGGCCAAGGCCGGAGAGGCGCCGCTGCCGCACATCCTCTGCGTGATCGACGAGCTCGCCGACCTGATGATGGTGGCGCCGGCCGAGGTCGAGGACTCGATCATCAGGTTGGCCCAGAAGTCCCGGGCGACCGGGATCCACCTGGTGCTGGCGACACAGCGGCCCTCGACCGACATCATCACCGGGACGATCAAGGTCAACATCCCGGCCCGGATCGCCTTCGCGGTCTCCTCGCAGACCGACTCCAGAGTGATCCTCGACCAGGGTGGGGCCGAGGCGCTGCTCGGCCAGGGCGACATGCTCTTCCGCGGCGCGGGGACCTCGAAGCTGGCGCGGATCCAGGGGGCCTTCGTCACCGAAGAGGAGACCGCCAGGATCACCAGGCACTGGTCGAAGCAGGGGGAGCCCGAGTTCGAGGAGGAGCTGCTCGAGACCCGCGAGGATCCGGCCGGCGAGGGCGAGGACGGTGAGTTCAATCCCGACCAGGACGACCTGCTCGAAGAGGCGATCCGGCTCGTCGTCCAGACCGAGACGGCCTCGGTCTCGATGATCCAGCGCCGGCTGAGGGTCGGCTACACCCGGGCCGGGCGCCTGATCGACATGCTCGAGCGCCGCGGGGTGATCTCGGGCTATGAGGGCTCGAAGCCGCGGCAGGTGCTGATCACCGAGGCCGATCTTCCACGGGTGCTGGGAACTCCGGGCCCCGATCTCCCCCCGGGTGGCGGCGGGGCGGTCGAGGACGAGGGCGAGCCGGTCGCCAACGCGAACGACGCCTGAGCGGCGCCGACGGTCGCGGTCGAGCAAGCCGCGGGCGGCCTCGCATAGGACAATGTCGCCTGATGTCACCGCTCGAGCCAGCCATAGGAGCGACCCTCCGCGACACGCGGATACGGCGCAAGATCGACCTCGCGGAGGTCGAGTCGGAGACCAAGATCCGGGTTCGCTACCTGCGGGCGCTCGAGAACGAGGAGTGGGACGTGCTGCCCGGCGGCGCCTACACGCGCAGCTTCATCCGCACCTACGGAGCCTTTCTCGGCCTCGACGGGGAGGTGCTCGCCGATACCTACCGGCGCGAGTTCGAGCAGACGCCGGCGGAGCGCCCGCCACGCCATGAGCCGGTGCCCGCGCCGCGCCCGCCCGGGGGCGGAAGGGGGGGAGGGGGGATCTCGAAGGCGGCGCTGGCCGGCCTGATCTCGATCGCGCTGATCGCGCTGCTGATCGCTATCGGGCTGCTCAGCGGAGGCTCGGACAACAGCGAGCCGGCGCCGGCCCCGAATGGCAACAACCCCGGCCAGAAGCCGCGCCAGAAGCAGGGCCACCGGGGCTCGGGGGTGACGCTGCGGCTGGTGGCCGAGGCCGACGTCTGGGTCTGCCTGGTCAACGCCAAGGGCAACAACCTGATCGCAGGGGAGATCCTCGCCGCCGGCACCCGGAGCGGCCCCTACCGCTCCGGTAGCTTCACGGTCTCCTTTGGAAACGGCTCGGTGAGGATGCAGGTGAACGGAAGGCAGGCGCCGCTCGAGAGCACCCCCAACCCGATCGGCTACCGGATCGTCCCCGGCGGACGAGTCCAACCGCTCCCGGAAAGCGCCAGGCCGACCTGCCAGTGAGCGAAGCTGCCGACCCTGTCCGGGCGGGGATCCTCGTAACCGGGACCGAGGTGCTGAACGGCCGTGTCAGCGACCGCAACGGCCCCTGGATCTCCGAACGGCTGGGGGAGCTGGGAGTCGAGGTGGCGCAGATCCTGGTGGTCGGCGATCGTCCCGAAGACCTCGAGGCGGGCCTGCGCTTCCTGGCCGCCGAGGGGGTGGAGCTGATCGTCACGTCGGGTGGGCTCGGCCCGACCGCCGACGACCTCACCGCCGAGGTGGTCGGCCGCTTCGCCGGGCGGGAGATGGTGCTCGATGAGGAGATGGAGGAGAAGATCGCGGCGATCCTGCGCGCCTTCGCCAGCCGCTGGCGGCGGTTCGACACCGAGGCGATCCTCGCCGCCAATCGCAAGCAGGCGATGATCCCGCGCGGCTCGACGGCGCTCGACCCCGAGGGGACGGCCCCGGGGCTCGTCGTCCCCGCCGGGGAGGTCGTCGTCATCGTCCTCCCCGGGCCCCCGCGCGAGCTGCAGCCGATGTGGCGGCGGGCGATCGAGGCGGCACCGGCGCAGGAGGTGCTGGCCAGGGCGACGACGCTGCGCGGCTACACCCTGCGGATGTTCGGGGTGCCGGAGTCCGAGATCGCCCGCAGCCTGGTCGAGATCGAGTCGGCCGGGACGGCGATCGACGCGGTCGAGATCACCACCTGCCTGCGGCGGGGGGAGATCGAGATAGACGTCCGCTGGCGCGAGCAGGCCGCCGCGGAGGCCGAGGCGGTGAAGCGGGGCCTGATCGAGCGCCACAAGCAATTCCTGTTCAGCGTGGACGGGACGACGATCGACGAGATCGTCGCCGGGCTGCTGCGCGGCCACCGCCTCGGCCTGGCCGAGTCCTGCAGCGGCGGCCAGATGGCCTCCCGGATCACCTCGAGGCCGGGTGCCTCGGATTACTTCGCCGGCAGCGCGGTCACCTACTCGAACCAGGCCAAGGTTTCGCTGCTCGGCGTCGAGCAGGAGCTGATCGAGCGCCACGGCGCGGTCTCCCCGGAGGTCGCCGAGGCGATGGCGATCGGCGCCCTGGAGCGCTTCGAGGCCGACGTCGCGGTCTCGATCACCGGGATCGCCGGCCCCGAAGGAGGGAGCGAGGAAAAGCCGGTCGGCTACGTCTGCTTCAACGCCCGCCTCGCCGACGGGACCAGCATCGCCCGCGACCCGGTGATCCCCGGCGGGCGCGATGACATCCGCGAGCGCTCGAGCCTGGTCGGGCTGCACCTGCTGCGGACGATGCTCGGATCCGACGACTCGCCGATCTGAGCGGCGCCGTTGGCGAGAGCGATCTCAGTCACCAATGAGGTGACCGATTGCACTCCCGGCAGCGGCGTCCCGGGCGAAGAGGTCGCGGGCGCGCTCGGCGACCAGATCGGGCTTCTCGTCGACCAGGAAATGGCCCGCGTCGGGCACCAGCTCGACCTCGAGCCGGTCGGCGTGGCCCTGATAGCCGCTGGTGATCAGCCGGTGGGAGATCATCACGTCGCGCCGGCCGAAGAGCAGCAGTGTCGGCATGGTCAGTCGCGCCTCTGCGAAGGTGCCCCTGTAGGCGTCGAGGAAGGACGAGACGTAGCTGCGGTAGAGCTCCTGGGTGACGTGGACTCGGGAGGGGGCCGAGAGCGGCGCCGCGTAGGCCTCGACGTCCTCGGCGTCGAAGGGATCGCCGGCGTTGCCGCGCAGCAGGCGGCCGCGGGCGAAGCCGCGTCGCATCAGCGCAGGGCCCAGCGGGGAGGCGTTGAGGAAGGCGTACCAGCTTCGCCAGAGCTGGTCGAACCCCTCGGGGCCGAGGGGCGGCCAGGGGTGGGGGGTGCTGCAGGCGACGACCGCGCCGACCCGGTCAGGATGGAAGATGCCGAGCAGGAAGGCCGTGAAGCCGCCCCAGTCGTGCCCGATGACGTTGAATCGCTCGATCCCCAGGGCGTCGAGCAGGGCGATCTGGTCCGACGCGAAGGTGAGCGGGTCATAACCCCGCCCGGGAGCGTCGGTCCAGCCGAAGCCGCGAAGGTCGGGAGCGATCAGGCGGTTGCCGTCGCGCAGCCGCCCGATCACGGGCGCCCACATCCGGTGGTGCTGGGGCCAGCCGTGAAGGAGGAGGATCGGCCGGCCTTCGCCCGCCTCGGCGTAGTGGACCCGGAGCCCGCCGGCGACGACGTAGCGATGCTCGGCGCCCTCGATGGCCGGGGGTCGCTGGGGGATGCTCGACACGGTTTCGAGTCTATGGATTGACAGGTCCGCCACACCCTGGGATTGCGCTGCGAGTCGACGCCCCCTAGTTTGAGCGGCGATGAGTGCTCCGTCTGCCGAGAGCCCGCCGGCGCGACTCTTCGTCGCGCTCGAGTTGCCCGCCGAGGTTCGGTCGGGGATCGACCGCTGGGGAGGCGACCAGCTCCGCGACCCGGCACTGCGGCGGGTGCGAGTCGATGCGCTCCACGTCACCCTGGTCTTCCTCGGAGACACCCCGGCCGAGCGCATCCAGCGGATCGCCGCGGTGCTGCTGCGTCTCGACGGGATCGCGCCACGGGTTGAGCTGGCGCCCCAGCCGGTGTCGCTTCCGCGGGGGAGGCGTCCGGGGCTCTTCGCGCTCGAGGTGCGCTCGGAGCGGGTCAGGGAGATCGAGGCGTGGCTGGCGGACGGGCTCGCCGAGGCCGGACTGCACGAGCCCGAGCAGCGCCCCTTCTTCCCGCACGTGACGGTGGCCCGGGTGCGGCGGCGCTCGCGCAAGCCGCTCAAGGTCGGGGACCCGCCGGGGCGGCTGCCGGAAGCGCTGCTTCGGCCCTTCCTTGCCGTCCGGGTCGCTCTTTACCTTTCGTCTTTCCGGCCGGCCGGCGTTCACTACTCGCCGCTGGCACAAGTCGAGTTGCCCTCAGGCGAGACGGCGGTGAGGTGAAGAAATATGGCTGAAGCGAAGAAGGCGGATTTGAAGGATGCCTCCAAGGAGGCCAAGGCGAAGGAAGCGGCCCTCGAGGCCGCGGTCACCCAGATAGATCGCCAGTTCGGCGCCGGCTCGCTGATGAAGCTCGGCGACGACTCCGCGATCCAGATCGAGGCGATCCCCACAGGCTCGCTGGCGCTCGACCTGGCCCTCGGCATAGGCGGCGTGCCCCGGGGGAGGATCGTCGAGGTCTTCGGCCCCGAGTCCTCTGGAAAGACGACTCTCGTCTACCACATCATCGCCGAGGCCCAGGCGCGTGGCGGGATCTGCGCCTTCGTCGACACCGAGCACGCGATCGACCCGATCTACGCGGGGCGAATCGGCGTCGACACCGACGAGCTGCTGGTCTCCCAGCCCGACTACGGCGAGCAGGCGCTGGAGATCGTCGACGTCCTCGTCCGCTCCGGCGCCGTCGACATCGTCGCGATCGACTCGGTCGCCGCGCTCACTCCGCGGGCGGAGCTCGAGGGGCAGATGGGGGAGACCCAGGTCGGCCTCCAGGCAAGGCTGATGTCGCAGGCGCTGCGAAAGCTGGCCGGGAACCTCAGCCGCGCCAACACGGTCTGCCTGTTCACCAACCAGATCCGGGAGAAGATCGGGGTCCAGTTCGGCTCCCCCGAGACGCAGCCGGGTGGGAGGGCGCTGAAGTTCTACTCCTCCCAGAGGCTCGACATCCGCCGGATCGAGACCCTCAAGGAGGGCACCGAGGCGGTCGGCAACCGGGTCCGCGTGAAGGTGGTCAAGAACAAGGTCGCCTCACCCTTCCGCCTGGCCGAGTTCGACATCGAGTACGGCCAGGGGATCTCCAAGGAGGGAAGCCTGATCGACCTCGGGATCGAGCACGACCTGGTGCAGAAGTCCGGCTCGTTCTTCTCCTACGGGGAGCTGAGGCTGGGGCAGGGGCGAAACAACGTCAAGCAGTTCCTGGCCGAGAACCCCGAGGTCGCCGACGAGATCGAGCGGAAGATCCTCGACGCGCTCGGCGTAGAGCGCGGGGCGGCAGCGGTCGAGGTTGCGGCCGACCCCGCAGCCGCCGACCCCGCAGCCGCAGAGGATGGCGCGGCCGAGCAGGCGGTCGCGAAGAAGGCCGCCTAGATGAGTGATCCCACGACCCCGCGCACCCGGATGACGCGCGTGGCGCTTCGCATCCAGCAACCGCAGGGAGCGTTGCGAGCGCGCAGCGCGAGTTCCTCGGGCTCGCCTTTGGCACCACCAAAGGCTTCGCCAGTGAGCGAAGCGAGCGGTGCGAGCGCGAAGCGCGAGATCCTCGATCTGCTCGGCCACGCGCGCCCCCGGATACTCGCGGCCGCGGAATCACTCATCTGAGGGGCGGCGGTGGCCACGGAGGAGCCGCTGTCCCTGGCCTTGGGAGCGCTTGCCCGCAAGGAGCGCAGCGTCTCGGAGCTTCACGCATGGCTTCGCCGTCGCGGCGTGGACGAGGGGGCCGCGGCTGAGGTCATCGACCACCTGGTCTCGGTCGATGCCCTCGACGACGCCCGCTTCTCCCGGCGCTTCGCGGAGGACAAGCGGGCTCTCTCGGGCTGGGGCCGCGAGCGGATCGCTGTCGCCCTGAGGGAGCGCGGGGTATCCGAAGCCGACGTGGAGGCCGCGGTATCCGGGGAGGGTGAGCAGGAGCTCGAGCGGGCCCTCGAGGTGCTCGAGCGGCGAGGCGCCGAGCTCGACGACGATCGCGACCGCAGCCGCGCCCTGGGGCTGCTGGTCCGGCGCGGCTTCGACTCCGAGACCGCCTACGAGGCGATCAGGCGCGCCGGCGCCGGGGCCGGCTGACCCAAGAGACGAGGGCGATGGCGGGGTTCCTGGGGCGACCGAAATTCGGACCCCTCGGGCGGCTCCGGCTTGGCCTCGCTTGCGCGCGGTACTAACCTTGAAGGCGAGGTAAGCACGCCTCATTCGAGAAGAAACTTGAACGCCGCTCAGCGGCGGTGAAAATGCGGTCGCAACCCCGCCGGATCCGGGGACGCGACCCGGAGAGGAACATATGGAGATCCGGTCTTGGCTGCCGCCTTGGATCCGGTCGCGCCCCGAGCCGACCGAGGACTCGAACGGGTCCCGCCTCACAGAGGAGGTCGCGGCGCGGGGGGCCGAGACGCTCGCCACCCCCGGGGCAGAGATCCCGAGCGACGGGGCAGGCCCGCAATCCGAGCTGCAGGCGCGCCGCGAGGAGATTGTCCGCATGGAGGAGCGGGCACTGCGGCAGCTCGAGTCGGTCGAGACCCAGCTGCGTGAGCTTGAGCGGCGCCGTGATGCCCTCGACGACCGCCAGCGGAACCTCGACGGCGAGCTCGAGGCGCTCTCGAAGTCGAAGCGGAAACAGCTGCTGGAGCTGGAGCGGGTCGCCGGCCTCAGCGCCGCGCAGGCCCGCCAGATCCTGCTCAAGGAAGTCGAGGACGAGGCGCGCCGCCAGGCAGGGCTGACCCTGCAACGGATCGAGGAGGAGACGAAGCTGGAGGCCGAGCGCAGGGCCCGCGGGATCCTCGCGGTCTCGATGCAGCGGCTGGCGGCGACCCAGGCGGGGGAGACGACCACCAGGCTGGTGCAGCTCCCCAACGACGAGATGAAGGGGCGGGTGATCGGGCGCGAGGGACGCAACATCCGCGCCCTCGAGAACCTCACCGGGGTCGATTTCATCATCGACGAAACACCCTCGGCCGTGCTGCTCTCGAGCTTCGACGGGGTCCGCCGCGAGATCGCCCGCCTCACCCTGGAGAAGCTGATCGCCGACGGGCGCATCCACCCGGCCCGCTGTGAGGAGGCCTACCAGCAGTCGCGCGAGGAGATCGAGGACCGAATCGTCGAGGCCGCCGAGAAGGCCCTGCTCGAGGCGCGGATCACCGGCGTGCATCCCGAGCTGGTGCGCGTCCTGGGCCGGCTGAAGTTCCGCACCAGCTACGGGCAGAACGTCCTCGACCATCTGGTCGAGTGCTCCCAGATCGCCGCGCTGATGGCGGGCGAGCTGGGTGCGTCGGCCGAGGTCGCCCGCCGGGCGGCGATGCTGCACGACATCGGCAAGGCGGTCAGCCACGAGGTCGAGGGCACGCACGCGGCGGTCGGCGCCCGCCTGGCCCGTCGCTACGACGAGCCCGAGGCGGTCGCCCACGCAATCGAGTCCCATCACAACGAGGTCGAGCCGCGAACCGTCGAGGCCGTGATCGTGCAGGCGGCCGACGCCCTCTCCGGCGCTCGCCCCGGGGCCCGCGGCGAGTCGCTCGAGCAGTACGTGAGCCGCCTACGCGACCTCGAGGAGATCGCCCAGCGCCACTCCGGGGTCGAGAGGGTCTACGCGATGCAGGCGGGGCGCGAGATCCGGGTGATGGTCGACCCCGGCGCGGTCGACGACGAGATGTCGGCCCTGATCTCACACGAGATCGCCACCGCGGTCGAGCGCGAGATGGAGTACCCGGGCAGGATCAAGATCACGGTGATCCGCGAGAGCCGGGCCACGACCTACGCGAAGTAGTCCGCGGCGGGGCGGCGGCGATGATCGGCGACAGGTCCGGGGCCCTCAGCGTAGTCGCGGTCCCGAGCAGCGCGGGTGCCTTCGCTCCGGGGCAGGAGCAAGCGCCGGATGTGTTTCGCGGGGGCGGGCTGGAGCGACACCTCTCGGATCACGGCATCGCAGTCGAGGCCTGGCTCGAGGTCGACGGGTTCACCTGGCGGCCAGATCGCGAGAGTCGCCGCGCCCAGCACGTCGAGGAGGTGCGGCGGGTGGCGCTGGAGACCGCGGCACGGGTCGAGACCCTGCTCGGCGCGGGGAGCCGGGCGCTCGTCCTCGGGGGCGACTGCACCGTCGGCATCGGCAGCGTCGCCGGCGCCGTCGGCGCAGGTCGGGAGGTGGCCCTGATCTATCTCGATCGGCACGCGGACCTGAACACGCCGCAGAGCGTCCCGGACGGCGCGCTGGACTGGATGGGGATGTCCCAGATCCTCGACGCCCGTGGCGCGATCGAGCCGATCTCCGGCGCCTTCGGGGCGCGACCTCTCCTGGAGCCCTCCCGGGTGGTGATCACCGGTGCCCAGGAGCCGATCTGGACGCCGTGGGAGCGCGAGGAGGCCGAACGGCTGGGGGTATTGCGGGTCGGGTTCGACGCGGTCTGCGGAGATCCGGGGGCCGCCGCAGCGAAGGCGCTCGACCTGCTCGGCGACGGCTGGGACACGCTGCTGGTGCACTTCGACGTCGACCTCCTCGACTTCATCGACGCTCCCTACTCCGAGAACGTCGAGAATCGCAACTCCGGGCCAAGCCTGGAGCAGGCGGCAGAGGCCCTCGGGGTGCTCTGCTCGGACCCGCGCTTCGCGGCGCTGACCGTCACCGAGGTCAATCCGGCCCACGCGGCCAGCGACGATCCGAGCCTCTCACGGCTGGCCGAGACAATGGCCTCGGCGTGGGGGAGGGCCGCCGCACGCAGCGGATAGGATGCCCGGCGCCGTGACCGACGAAACCATCTTCTACATACTCGGGATCACGCTGACCGTCTCGGCGCTGGTGGTCAGCTTCCTGGGGATCCGCAACGAGTCCTTCCCGGGCAGGATGTTTCCGCTGCTGGCCGGCTACTTCGTGCTGCTGGTCCTGGGGACGACCACCTTCGCGGTGCTCAACGCCGAGACCAACACCACCGAGAGGACCGAGAACGAGCAGGCCGCGCAGGAGCTGTTCGGCAGCGGGACCGCGGCCGTGGCGCCGGCCCCCAGCGAGGCCACCACCGCGACCGGGAAGGCGCCGGTGAAGGCCAAGGGG
This sequence comes from uncultured Actinomycetes bacterium, assembly GCA_963725315.1. GTDB lineage: Bacteria > Actinomycetota > Thermoleophilia > Solirubrobacterales > 70-9 > JBBRHQ01. The sequence continues at coordinate 182,551 of CAVRYA010000003.1, forward strand.
CCCGGCGGCACCGTCAAGCTGGCCGCTGACCCGACCGAGCTGCTCTACGACACCACGAAGCTCTCGAGCAAGCCGGGCAAGGTGACGATCGACTTCGACAACCCCGCCCAGATCGAGCACGACGTGGCGATCGCCAAGGGCAACCAGGTGCTCGGCAAGTCGGACCTGGTCGCCCAGGGAAAGACCTCGACGACCGTCGAGCTCCCGGCCGGCACCTACGACTTCTACTGCACCGTCCCCGGCCATCGCGAAGCCGGGATGGCCGGAACCCTCACAGTCAAGTAAGGACGCTACCCTCGCCGCAGTGAGGGCGAGGACCTACCACGTCACCACCTTCGGGTGCCAGATGAACGTGCACGACTCCGAGCGGATGCGGGGGATGCTCGACGCGCTCGGCTACAGCGAGGCCCCCGAGCGCTCCGAGGCCGAGCTGATCCTCTTCAACACCTGCTCGATCCGCGAGTCGGCGGACAACCGCTTCATCGCCCACCTGGGTGAGGCGAAGCGGCTGAAGGGCGAGGAGCCCGGGCGGGTCGTCGGGGTCGGCGGCTGCTGGGCGCAATCGGTCAAGGAGGAGGTCTTTGAGCGCTTCCCCTTCGTCGACGTCGCCTTCGGCCCCGGTCAGATCCACCGCCTGGCCGAGTTCCTCACCTCGGAGTCGCTGAGCGCCCAGGGCTACTTCGAGTTCGAGGACTTCTCGGGCCACCTCCCCGCCCGCCGCGAGCGCGACTTCCAGGGATGGCTGCAGATCTCCCAGGGGTGCAACTGCGCCTGCTCCTACTGCATCGTCCCCTCGACTCGCGGGCGGGAGCAGAGCCGTGACCCAGGGGAGCTGATCGCCGAGGCCGAGCGGCTGGCCGCCGACGGGGTGCGCGAGGTGACCCTTCTCGGCCAGAACGTCAACAGCTACGGCCGCGACCTTCCCAGGGCCACCCGGATCAGCTTCGCCGAGCTTCTTGCGGGATTGGACGCGGTCGAGGGGATCGATCGGCTCCGCTACACCAGCCCGCATCCCAAGGACATGCGCGAGGACGTGATCCGCGCCCACGCCGAGCTGCCGGCCCTCTGCGAACACATCCACCTGCCGCTGCAGTCGGGGTCGAGCGCTGTCTTGAAGCGGATGCGGCGCACCTACGGGCGCCAGCGCTACATGGACCGCGTGGCGCTGATCCGCGAGCACGTGCCCGATTGCGCGATCACAACGGACATAATCGTTGGGTTTCCGGGCGAGAGCGAGGGGGACTTCGGCGAGACGCTCGAGGTGGTCGAGGAGGTCGGCTACGACGGCGCCTTCACCTTCATCTTCTCGCCCCGGCGCGGGACCGAGGCGGCCGGTCTCGAAGGCCAGGTGCCCCACCCGGTGAAGCGCGAGCGCATGGAGCGCCTGGTCGAGCTTGTCCAGCGCCGCGCCGGGGAGCGCAGCACGCGCTTCGTCGGCCGCACGATGGAGGTCCTGGTCGAGGGGCCCAGCCGCACCGACTCCAGCCGCCTGCGCGGGCGCACCCGCCACAACAAGACGGTCAACTTCGACGGCACCGCGTCCCCGGGCGAGCTGGTCGAGGTCGAGATCACCGGCGCGACCTCGACCACGCTCTCCGGGAACGAGCGCCTGCTCAGCAGGGTCGCCTGAAGGAGGCGGTGGGTGCCCGGGCGGCGGGCCGAGCCGGAGACGGTCGCGATCTTCGGTCCCACCGCGGCCGGCAAGACCGGAATCGCGGTCGAGCTCGCCGAGGCGCTGCGCGAGCGCGGCGAGGACCCGGTTGCGGTCAACTGCGACTCGATCCAGGTCTACGCGGGCCTGGGGGTGCTCAGCGGAGCGCCGAGCGCCGAGGAGCGATCGCGGCTCGAGCACAGGCTGCTCGGCTTCGTGCCCGCAGATCAGGAGTTCAGCGCCGGGCGCTTCGCCGCTCTCGCCCGCTCCGAGATCGACGGCCTGCTGGCGCAGGGGCGTAGGCCGATCGTCGTCGGCGGCACCGGCCTCTACATGAGGGCAGCATTGAGCTCGATCGAACTGCGCCCGCCGGTGCCGGATGAGGTGCGAGAGCAGGTCGAACGCGACCTCGCCGAGCGCGGCGCCGCAGCGCTCCACGCGGAGATCTCCCCGGCGGCAGCAGCGGGGATCCACCCCCGCGACCGCAAGCGGATAGCGCGCACCCTGGAGCTTGAGAGGTCCGGGCTGCGGGCTGCGCCAAGCAGCGAGGGGGGCGGCGAGCTGTGGACCGCGTCCCTGCGCCACCCGACCCTGCTGGCGGGCATCGTCCTCGACCCCGAGGAGCTGGCGGCGAGAATCGACGCGCGGGTCGATCGGATGCTCGCCGACGGCGCGGCGGCCGAGGCGGGGGCGGCGGAGCGCGCCGGCGCCTCCCGCACCGCAGCCGCCGCGCTCGGCTTCGCGGAGCTGATCTCCGGCGACGGCGAGGCCGTCAAGGGCCTCCACCGCAGCTACGCCCGCCGGCAGATGACCTGGCTGCGGCGGATGGAAGGCGTGCGCGTCTTCGACCGCAGCGACCGCAGCGACCGCGAGGTGGCGGCCGAGATCGCCGCCGCCCTGGCGTTGTAGCCTCGATCGATGCGCTTCGAGAAGTGGCAGGCCCTCGGCAACGACTATCTGATCTTCGGGGCGCCGAGCCTGCCCTGGGAGCTCTCGCCGGCCCGGATCAGGCGCATCTGCGACCCCCATCTCGGTGTCGGCTCGGACGGGATCCTGCTGCTCTCACCGAGCGCCGACCCCGACCTGGTCGCCGACCTGCGCATCTTCAACCCCGACGGCTCGGAGGCCGAGCTCTCGGGCAACGGGGTGCGGGAGGCGGTCCTCTACCTGCACCGAAACGGCTGGGCCCCGGCGCGCAGCTTCTCGCTCGGCACACTGGCGGGCCCCGTCACCCCCGAGGTGATCGACGAGAGGACGGCGAACGTGGCGATGGGCCGCGCCGCCACGGCCTCGGCCGACTTCCCCTCCGGCGGGGCGGACGGCACCGGGACCGTGAGCGCCGGCGGGCGCGAGTGGGCTTTCCAGCACGTCTCGATCGGCAACCCGCAATGCGCGATCGAGGTCCCGGAGGGGCTGGAGGAGGTCGACCTCGCCTCGATCGGCCCCGAGATCGAGCGCAGCGAGCTGTTCCCCAACCGCACCAACGTCTCCTTCTTCTCGGCCGAGGGGAGCCGGGTGAGGGCGCGGATATTCGAGCGTGGGGTGGGGGAGACCCTCTCCTCGGGGACGGGTGCCAGCGGCGCCGCGATCGCCGCCTTCCTCGGCGGCGCGCAGAGCCCGATCACGGTCGAGCTCGACGGTGGCGAGCTGGAGGTGGAGATCTCGCCCGATCTCGACGTCCGCCTCAGCGGCTGGGCCGAGCCGGTCTTCGCCGGCGAGCTCTCGGCCGAGCTGCTGGCGACTCTCGCCGAGCTCGGATGAGCCGGGACCTGCCGGCCGGCGCGTAGGCTTTCGCGCTCCGTCCCCCGACCAAGCAGGAGGCCCGTTGGCGCTCACCGACCCATCGAAGCGGCTGGAGGCGATGCCGCCCTACATGTTCGCCGAGCTGGAGCGGCGGATCGCCGAGAAGCGCGAGGCCGGCATCGAGGTGATCAGCCTCGGGATCGGCGATCCGGATCAGCCCACCTATCCGCACATCGTCAAGGCGATGCAGGCCGCGGTGGCCGAGAACGCCAACCAGAAGTACCCGAGCAACCGCGGCCGGGCCGAGTTCCGCGGCGCCCTCTCGTCCTTCTACGGCGAGCGCTTCGGGGTCGAGATCGACCCCGAGACCGAGGTGATCCCGGCGATCGGGGCCAAGGAGTGCATCTACAACCTCTGCTTCGCCTTCCTCGATCCCGGCGACGTCGCCCTCGCCGCCGACCCCGGCTACCCCGTCTACACCGGGGGGCCGATTCTCGCCGGCGCGACGGTCGAGCCGCTGCCGCTGCTGCCGGATCTCGGTTTCACGCCCGACCTCACCGCGGTGGCGCCGGAGATGGCCTCCAGGGCGCGGCTGATGTTCCTCAACTACCCCAACAACCCGACCGGGGCGGTCGTCCCGGAGGGCTTCTTCGAGCTGGTCGTCTCCTTCGCCCGCGAGCACGAGATCCTCGTCGTCCACGACAACGCCTACTCGGAGACCACCTATGACGGCTACGTGGCGCCCAGCTTCCTCGCCACGCCCGGGGCTCGGGAGGTCGGGGTCGAGGTCTTCTCGCTCTCGAAGGGGTTCAACATGACCGGCTGGCGCTGCGCGGCGATCCTCGGCAACGCCGAGGCGATCAGCACCTACTGGCGGCTGAAGACGAACGTCGACTCCGGGCTGTTCGACGCGATCCAGCTCGCCGGCGCGGCGGCCCTGCTCGGCCCCGCCGGTCCGCTGGAGCGGATGAACGAGACCTACGCCCGCCGGCGCGACCTGGTCGTCGGGATGCTGCGCGACATCGGCGTCGAGGCGGAAGCCCCGAGGGGGACGATCTACGTCTGGGCCCCGGTCCCGCCCGGCCACACCTCGACCTCGTTCGCCGAGCTGGTGCTGGAGGAGGCGGCGGTCGTGGTATCGCCGGGCTCGATGTACGGGGCGGGCGGCGAGGGCTTCTTCCGGATCTCCCTGACCACACCGGACGAGGCGATCGCCGAGGCGGTCGATCGGATGCAGGGAGCACCTGGCTCGCACTTGACGAGGCGCCCCGGGCGGCGGGTCCTGTCGTCGATGGGAGCGACATTGCCTGCGTCCTCGCAAGCTGCGGGCGAGGAGTCCTCCCGTCCGGCGCCACCCGTGGCAGGGGCGGCCAGGGCATCGGCCCGGCCCCGCTTCGCTGGCACAGCTGGAGCTCCGGGCCGGGCGTCCCTGGCCGACGACTCTGCGGCGGGTGGCATGGATGGGAGGACCCATTGCCGAGCACCCGCCGTGGAGCGCAGGCAATGGTGGGTCCCATTCCGTGACAGGACCCGCCGCCCGGGGCGTTGGTCTCTGGCCGATCCGGTCGGCTAGCTCTGCTCGGCGCGCTTACGCCAGTAGCGGTCCAGGCCTGCCCATTGCTGCTCCGGAGGCACCGCCTGGAGGAGGGCCTCGGCACGGGCTTCGTCCATGACCTCGACGACCTCCCGGCGCAGCTCCCGCTCGTAGGCATCGGCGTCGAGCTCTCGGGCCCGCTGTCCCAGCTCGCGCAGGCGCCGGCGGACCTCTTCGATGTGGCCGGCGACGTCCTCGATCGCGCCGAAGTGGGTGATCGCCAGGGAGGAGGGCTTCCATTCGGAGATCAGATCGAGCGAGCGCTCCCATGCCTCGAGGTCGATGTCCGGCGGCGGGGTGGGGGGGATGACCAGGTTGGCGGGCGGGATCCGGGTAGCTCCGACGTCGCCGACGAAGGCGCGGCCGCTGTCCTCGTGCAGGAAGCAGACGTGATGGGAGGCATGGCCCGGGGTGTAGGCGACGCGGAAGCCGAGCACCTCCTCGCCACCGGACAGCGCCCTGAGGTTGCTCTCGGGCACCGGGACGATCTCGCCCCACAGCTCGCGCATCTGCTCTCCGTAGAGGCGCGAGGCCGAGGCGATCAGCTTCGAGGGATCGGCGAGGTGGGGAGCGCCGCGCTCGTGGACGTAGACCGGCAGCCGCGGCCAGCGGCGCACCAGTGCCCCGGCGGCGCCGGCATGGTCTAGGTGGATGTGAGTGAGCAGCAGCGCCCGCGGGCTCTGATCGCCGATCGCCTCCAGGAGCTTGGGCAGGGAAGACTCGGGCCCGGGGTCGATGAGGACGCCATCGACCTCCCAGCACCCGATCACCTGGGCCCTGCCCAGGTGCTCCACGTCGATCAGCCGCAACTGGCTAGTGGAGCTTTCCCTCGGCCGCGAGTGTCTCGCGCAGCCCCGGCTCGAGGCCCCGCGGCGAGTAGCCCAGCTCCTTCATCGCCTTGTCGTGGCGGGCCCAGAAGGTGACCCCGTCGGCCGAGCTGATCAGCTCCGCCAGGTTGGGCGGCTGGTCCATCAGCTTGCCGACCAGGGGGCCGATCGGGGTCAGCAGCTTGAGCACGGCGGTGGGCATCGTCATCCGCGGCGGCTTGCGCCCGGCGAGGCGGCCGACCGTCTCGACGGTTTCGCGCATCGTGGTGATCTGGCCCCCGAGGACATAGGCCTCCCCGGGCTTGCCTCCGTCGAGCGCCAGCAGGACCCCCTCGGCGACGTCGTCGACGTGGACGAGGTTCATGCCGAGATCGGGGAAGGGGAGCATCGGCAGCTTGCCGTCGACGAACTGCTCGATCGTGTTACCGAGAGCCGAGTGGTCCCCGGGGCCGTAGACCCCGCCGGGTTGCACGATCACGCAGGGGAGCCCCTCGTCAGCGATCAATTGCTTGGCCACCTGGTGGGCGCGGTACTTGGTCTCCTCGTAGTAGGAGGTGAACTCCGTGCCGGGGTGCTCGTAGGTCTCGTCGACCACCTCGCCATGAGTGTCCCCGAAGGCGGCCACGGTCGAGATGTAGACGACCTTGGCGATCTTCTCCTCGAGCGCAGCCCGCAGCACCGTCTCGGTCCCGAGCACGTTGGCCTCGTACATCGCCGCATGCTCGCTCTTGGGGATTCCCACCTCGTAGACCGCGGCCCCGTGGATGACCGCGTCGGTGCCCTTCATCGCAGCCCTGATCGCGGCCCCGTCGGAGAGGTCGCCCTCCGTCACGGTTGCTCCCAGCGACTCCAGCCTGCGGCCCTTCTCGCGATTGCGGGCCAGGCAGGCGACCTCGTCGCCGCGCTCGAGCAGCCTGCGGACCACGTGCTCTCCAATGAACCCGGTCCCACCGGTTACGAAGACCTTCACTGGCGCAAGTCTATGACGGGCGCCGCCATCCGTACAATCGATTCGAGTGCAGAGATCGAGAAACGGCCGGCTGACCGAGACGCGCGCGGGCGCCGAGGGGGCGGGCGTATCGAACCCCAGGGCCCGGCAGAGGGCGCTGGCGATAGGGATCACCGATGGTCGCGAGCAGGGCGACCCGCTCGCCGAGCTGAAGGAGCTGCTGCGGACCGCCGGCGTCGCCACCGCCGGCGAGATGGTCCAGCAGCGGGCTGAGCCCGACCCCGACCGCTACCTGGGCAGGGGCAAGCTGGCCGAGCTGAAGGCGGCGATCGCGGCCTGCGACGCGAACCTGGTCGCCTGCGACGACGAGCTGGCGCCCCGCCAGGAGCGCAACCTCGAGGCGGCGCTCGGGGTGCCGGTGATCGACCGCACCGCGGTGATCCTCGACATCTTCGCCGACCATGCCCACTCGGCCGAGGGAAAGCTGCAGGTCGAGCTGGCCCAGCTCGAGTACAACCTGGCGCGGATGCGAGGCCTGTGGACGCATCTCGAGCGCCTCGGGGGCGGCATCGGCACCCGCGGGCCGGGGGAGTCGCAGATCGAGACCGACCGCCGCCTGGCCCGCGACCGGATCGCGGCGCTGCAGCGCCGCCTCGCCCGCACCGAGCGAAACCGGGTGGTGATGCGGGCCCGGCGCGAGCGCGCCCCGATCCCGCGGGTCGCCCTCGCCGGCTACACCAACGCCGGCAAGTCGACCCTGCTGAGGGCGGTCACCGGCGCCGAAGTGGGGATCGGCGACAGGCTTTTCCACACCCTCGACCCGACGACCAGGAGCTTCGAGCAGTCTGGGCGCGCCTATCTGCTCACCGACACGGTCGGCTTCATCGAGAAGCTGCCCCATCAGCTCGTCGAGGCGTTCAAGGCGACCCTGGAGGAGTCCGTCCTCTCCGACCTGCTCCTGCACGTTGTGGACGCGGCGGCGCCGGAGGAGCGCCGGCTCGCCGACATGCGAGCGGTGGACGAGGTCCTGGAGGAGATCGGTGCTGGCGAGAAGCCCCGCCTCCTGGTCCTCAACAAGGCCGACCTGCTCGACCCCGACGGACGGCGCGAGACGCTGATCCGCCATCCCGACGCGGTGCTGGTCTCGGCGCTGACGGGCGAGGGCCTGGAGGCGCTGCGCGAACGGATCGAGGCCGCCTTCGAGGACACGCTGCGCCCGGTCGAGCTGCTGATCCCCTACTCGGAGGGCGCGCGGCTCCACCAGCTGCACGAGCTCGCCGGGGACCTGGAGCGGGTCGAGCGCGGCGACGGGGTCCTGGTCCGCGCCAGGGTCCCCGCCTCGGAGGTTCATCGCTTCGCCGATCTCGCCGCCAACGGCGCCGTCCCGGAGCAGAGCGGCTTCTAGACCTCTAGGGTCTCGCCCGATGGAGCTCCGTTTCCTCCGACTGCGCGAAGAGGCGATCATCCCGAAGCGCGCCCACGAGGGCGACGCCGGCCTCGACCTCTACGCCGATGAGCCCGCCCACCTCGGTCCCGGAGAGCGCTGGAGCGTCGGCACCGGGGTCTCGGTGGAGATCCCCGACGGGCATGCCGGGCTGATCCTGCCGCGCTCCGGGCTCGCTCGCGAGCACGGGATCGCGCTGGTCAACAGCCCCGGCCTGATCGACTCCGGCTTCCGCGGCGAGATCAGGGTGCTGCTGCTGAACACCGATCCCGCCGAGGTCTACCGGGTGAAGCCCGGCGACCGCATCGCCCAGCTCGTGCTGGCGCCGGTGGTGGTCGCCGAGCCGGTCGAGGCCGAGGCGCTTGCCGACTCGGCCCGTGGCGACGGCGGCTTCGGCTCCAGCGGGCGCTGAGTTGCACGGGAACGGCGAGTGCGGCTAGGGTGCGAGCGATGAGGGCGTTGGCGGCCGCGGTGACGGGTTTGGCGCTGGCTGTGGCGGCGCCGGCGTCGGCCGGCGCGGTGGTGATGCCGGCCGTGCCGCTGGTCAACTCCGGCCCGGCCCCCTCGACCCCCTCCTACATCGGCAGCCCCGCGGTGCCCGACCCGTTCCCGACCGGATGGGAGGCGCCGCAGAACCCGGGGATGGCGGAGAACCCGCTAAGCAATGTCCACAACGACACTTGGATGACCGACGACTACACCCAGTACGGAGGGCCGCTCGGGCGAGACCCGCGGGTGTTCTCGACCGCGATCGGACGCGTCTGCATCACCTTGACCTTCGATCGCCGCGGAAGGCTGATCGGCTCGTGCACCGACCTCCCCCACGGCCCCGGCCTGTACATGTTCGACCCCGACAGCCTCGACGTGCTCGCATTCAAGCAATTGCCCTACGTACCGCCCCCGGCTGGGACCAACCCGGCGCTGAACACCACGGGCGGCGCCTACTTCTATCTCGACGATCGCGACCGGGCCGTGATCGCGACCTCCGATCGCCGCATCCTCGTCGTCGGCGAGACCACAGAGAACGGCCAGCCCGCCTTCAAGGAAGAAGCCTCCTATGACCCGACGCCGTGCCTGCAGCCCGACGAGCGGATGCCGTCCGTGCTACCCGACTATCGGGGCCGCTTTTGGTTCGTCGGCCGCCAGAAGGGGACGGTCGGGGTGCTCGATCCCGCCAGCGGACGGTGCGGCTCGATCGTGCTGGGGGAGGAGATCGAGAACTCCTTCGCGATCGCTCGCGACGGCGCCTACATCGTCAGTGACAAGGCGCTCTACAAGTTCCGCGCGGGACGGGACCTGAAGCCCGAGATCGTCTGGCGCGCCGGCTATCAGAACACCGGGACTATGAAGGTCGGGCAGATCAACGCCGGCAGCGGTACGACCCCGACCCTGATACTCCCGCGTCGTGGCCACTGGCATCACGGGCATCCACGGCATCGGCACGGCGACCGCCGTGGCCTCGATCCCGTCTACGTAGCGATCACCGACAACGCCGACCCGCTGAACGTGGTCGTCTACCGCGCGGCCGATCGTACCCGTCGCCCCCGCTTGGTCTGCGAGGTCCCGATCTTCGATCAGGGTGCGAGTGCGGACGAGAACTCGCTGATCGCCGCCGGCCGCAGCCTGTTCGCCGAGAACAACGCCGGCTACGACCTGCTCAAGTTCAACGACGTGCTCGGCGACGGGACCCCGATCGGCGGTGATCTCGGGCTGGTCAGCTCGCCCGGAATCGCACGGATCGACGTGGAGCGCGGTGGCCGGGGTTGCCGCAAGGTCTGGACGAACGACGAGCTCCGCCCGGCCTCGGTCGTCAGCAAGGGGAACAGCCGCAACGGCATCCTCTACACGTTCGAGAACGCCAAGGACCCCTCGGTGCCGGGCGCCGACCCGTGGAACTGGGCCGCGGTCAGCATGCGCACCGGCGAGACCCTGTGGAAGAAGCGCGCCGGCTACGGGGGCCGATTCAACAACCACTACGCCGGCATCGCCATCGGCAGCGGGAGCAAGCACGGTCCTCGCAAGCGGGGAGGCCGCCGGTCGAAGCCGACGCTGTACGTCGGCGGGGTCGGCGGGATCATGGCCATGCGCGACGGCTGAGGCCGACCAGCCCGCGGATCCCCCCGAGCGGCGGGCGCCGCTGGCGAGAGTGATCTGAAGCACCGTATTGGTGACTTACTGAAGTCTCGGCGGAGAAGCCTCGCACTCAGCGGCGCATTGCGGCCTCGCGGGCCGAGGCGTGCGCTGCCGCCTCGAATGCGTCGTCGAGCGGGGCGAGCTCGGGCTCCCCACCGAGGCGGCGGGAGAGGGCGAGCTGAATCAGGCGGTCCGCGAGCCAGGCGTTCTTCGGCAGCAGGGGCCCGTGCATGTAGGTGCCGATCATGTTCGCCTTGCGCACCCCCTCGAAGCCGTCGCGCCCGTTGTTTCCGTGTCCCCGCAGCACTTTCCCGAAGGGCTCGGCGTCCGCTCCGAGGTGGGTCCGCCCGCCGTGGTTCTCGAACCCCGCCAGCAGCCGGGGTCCTCCGCCGAGGTCGGCCTCGATCGCGATGTTGCCGATCAGCCGCTCTCCGGGCTCCCTGACCGTCTCCAGGTCGGCGAGGCCAAGTCCCGGGATCCGCTCATCCCCGATCTCGTAGCTGTGGCCGAGCAGCTGGTAGCCGCCGCAGACCGCCAGCACTGCGGCGCCGTCGGAGACCGCGGCAGCCAGCTCTGAGCGCTTGGTGTGGACCATGTCCGAGGCCACCGCGCGCTGGTCGCGGTCCTGTCCGCCGCCGATGTAGATCAGGTCGTGGGCGCCCGGGTCGAAGCCCTCACCGGGGCCGGCGGCCGCGTAGGAGAAGCCGATCCCGCGCCACTCGCAGCGGCGCCGCAGGAAGACGATGTTGCCGCGGTCGGCGTAGATGTTCATCTGCTCCGGGTAGAGCGCGAGCAGGCACAGCTCCATCAGCGCGCCTCCATCAGAACCACGGTCGAGCCGACGTGGTCATCGGTAGGGGCGATCCCGAGCCGGCCCGCAGCCATCAGCCCTGCCTCGGCGCCCTCGGACTCGAGCACCGGGGCGGGGAGGTCGGCGAGCAGCACCTCCGATTCCTGCTCGGTGAGCGCGCCCTCGGGCGAGACGCTCTGGCGCAGCCGGCGGATCAGGATCCGCTCGCCATCCCCGAGGACCGCGACCGGGAGGCTCGAATGGACCCAGCCTCCCTCCTCGCGGACGTCGGGGATCGGCGGGCCTTCCTCGTCTCCCTCGACGCCGCCCTGCGGGGCGAGGATGGCCGCGGCGAGCCGGGCGCCCGGGGCGAGGTGGCGAGCGATGCAGGCGAGGCAGCGGCGGCGCTCCTCGCCGTCAGCGAGAAGCTGCAGCAGCTGCATCGGTGCCAGCGCCAGCCCGAAGCGGCGGCCGAGGTCGAAGTCGCGGGCATCGCCGACCCGGGCGCGCGCCGGGAGGGCAGCGTCGCCGGCGCGGCGGTTCAACTCCGCCACCAGGGCCGGGTCGGAGTCGATGCCGGTGACCCGGTGCCCGCGGCGGGCGAGGTGAAGCGCGACCCGCCCTGTCCCGCAGCCGAGATCGAGGATCTCGCTCCCGCGGGAGGCCGCCAGGCGCTCCCAAAGGGCCAGGTCGGCCGAGTAGGAGGCGCACTCGAGGTCGTGCCAGAGGACGGCCTCCTCGATGCCGCCGCCGGGGGCGGGTGCGGATTCCCCGCTCACTCCCAGAACTCCTTCGCGAGGCCGCGTTCCGCAAGCAGGTGGCGCAGCTCGAGGAGCGCGGTGTAGGTGGGCAGCGCGAACAGCCGCCCTCCCGAGCCCTCGACGGCGCGGTCGAGCGAGGCTGCGATCCGCGGCTCAACCTCGATCAGCGCAGGATCGACCCCCGCGTACTTGAGACGCACGGCCATCTCCGGTGCACGGGTGCCGGCGCAGACGACTCGACGGACCGATCCCTCCAGCAGCTCGAAGTCCGCGTCCCAGACCCAGGAGACGTCACGGCCATCGGCGGTGTTGTCGTTGAGGGCGATCAAGAGGTCGAGCCCGTCCCCAGCGGACTCCAGGCGCAGCGTCCGCAGGACCTCGTTGGTGCCGGCCGGGTTCTTGATCAGCAGGATCGAGACCGGGATCCCGGCTACCGTGATCGTCTCTACCCGGCCGAAGGCGGAGCGGACGTCGGCCAGCGCCTCGCCGATCCTCTCCAGGCCGACACCCAGCCTGAGGCCGGCGGCGATCGCCGCGAGCGCGTTGTAGACGTTGTAGAGGCCGGGCAGCGGCAGCTCCAGTCGCAGCTCGCCCTCAGGGGTGCGTACGGTGGCGCTCGAGCCGCTCATCCCCCGCAGCTCGATTGCGGTCGCCGCCACCTCCGGGTCGGGCCGGCGGGCGCCGCAGTTCGGACAGGAATAATGGCCGAGATGTCCGATGAAGGCGCGCTCGTATCGGTAGGGGTGCCCGCAGCGGCGGCAGTGCTTGGCGTCGTGGGCGTGCTGCAGCTCCGGCAGCGCCTGTGAGGGATCGTCGACGCCGAAGTAGGTGACCGACGGCCGGGCCCGTCCCTCCCGGTCGCGGCCGAGGTCGGCGATCAGCGGGTCGTCGGCGTTGAGCGCGAAGGCGGCCCTCCCGGCGCGGCGCTCGAGCATCGCCGCCCACTCGTCGGCCAGCATCTCCAGCTCGCCGTAGCGGTCGAGCTGGTCGCGGAAGAGGTTGCCGAGGACGATCAGCGACGGTTGAAGCTGCTCGGTGACGCGAGGCAGCCAGGCCTCGTCCACCTCGAAGAGGCCCTCGGTGCCGCGCTGCTCGAGCAGCGCGGTTGCGACGCCCCAGGTCATGTTCGACCCCGCCCGGTTGTGGACGGGCCGACGACCGGAGCCTGTGAGGATCGCGGCGATCATCGACGCGGTTGTGGTCTTGCCGTTGGTGGCGCTGACGATGGTCGATCCGCCGCTCAGCCTCGAGCCGAGACGGCTGATCGCATCCGGCTCGATCCTCAGCAGGACCCTGCCCGGGAGGGTGGTGCCCCCGCCGCGGCCGCTGGCCCTGCTGGCAGCGCCGATCGCTCGCGCCAGCCCGACCTTGGCCCCGAACGCAGCGCCGCCTGAGCGGCTCAAGCGGCAGCCTGCGGCGGCGCGATCACGCCGAGGGCGCGCGGCAGCAGGCGCAGGGTGACGGGCGTGTCGGTTATGTGCTCGCCGTCGGCGTAGACCGCGAAGGGGCGGCTTGCCTCCAGCTCGAGGGCGGGGGCCCGGAAGACCCTGACCTCCTCGCGGTCGACGTGCGTCCCCTTGAACACCTTGGGCAGGTTACCCAGGAAGCGGAGCTTGCCGACCTCGCCGATCAGCACGACATCGAACTCCCCGTCGCCGGGGTCGGCGTCCGGCGCGACCAGCATGCCGCCGCCGTATGCCTTGGTGTTGGCGACCGCGACGGTGTAGCCGGTGAAGCGCGCACGCTCCTCCCCGACCTTGATCGTGAACCGGGCCGGCTTCCAGCCGAGCAGCGCACGCAACGCGGCGTAGGCGTAGACGAGGTTGCCCTTGATCAGCCTCGTCTCGTTGGCGATCCGGTTCGCCTCCGAGTCGAACCCGACGCTGGCGATGCAGAGGAACCGCTGGCCGTTGGCCTCGCCGACATCGACTTGGCGGATCTCCCTTCCGGCCAGCACCTCCACCGCCCCCTCGGGGTCGGTGGGGATGCCGAGGACCCGGGCGAAGTCGTTGCCGCGGCCGCCCGGGATGATCCCGAGCGGCACCTCCGACCCGGCGAGGATGCCCCCGGCGAGGCCGATCAGCCCGTCTCCGCTCATGATCACCGGGACCTCGCCGGCCTCCGCGGCGCGCAGGATCTCGTCGACGGCGTGATCGGGGCCCTGCGTCCTCTCCACCCTGAAGGCCATCCGCCGCTGGTCGAGCGCCTTCTCCACCTTCGGAAGCATCTCCCTGGTCCGGCCACGGCCGGCGGACGGGTTGACGATCAGCGCCAGCGGCGAGGAGTCCATCTCCATCGGGGCAGGAGCCTAAACGGCAGGGACGGAGTGCGGCTCACGGCGCCCGACGTAAAAGGTCCCCGAGCCCGCCTCGCCGCTGGCGACCGGCTCAACTCCGCGCTGGCGGAACTTCCAGGTGAGGAGCTTCTCCGGTGTGTAGAAGGGCGTGGCATCGCCCCAGCTGGCGGCGACGACCACGAACCCGCCGGGCCGCAGCACCCGGGCCAGTTGATCGAAGAACGGCGGCATGTTGAGCTGGGCGACCAGGTCGAAGGACTCGTCGGGGTAGGGGAGGGAGGCGGCGTCACCGACCCGGAAGGCGACCCGGCCCTCGGGGTCGAGCCCGACCTTGGCCACGGCCCGCTCGATCATCTGCTCGGAGATGTCGATGCCGCGGACCCGCGCCTGGGGGAACTCGCGGGCCAGGAACAACGTCCCCGCTCCGGTCCCGCAGCCGACCTCCAGCACGCGCTCCGGCGAGGGGGAGACCTCGAGCACCGCCGCCGCCAGCGGCGCCAGGTGCTCGACCCCCCCGGCGCCGGTGCGCTCGTCCCAGCCGGCGGCGCGCTCGGAGAAGAAGTGGCGCATCCGGCCCCGCACCAAGGGCCAAAGCCATGGCGATCGGGCGACCAGGTTGTTCAGCGCACGGCCCAGCAGCCGGTCGCGGGAGGGTGGATCGGAGCGTTTCGGGGCCACCGGGCAAGATCATCGCAACCGCACGCACGACCGGCTCCGGTGCGACCCTTCATGCTGACCGCAGTGGTCAGGACGAACGCGGAGAATGTGACGATGCCGAGAGGCCAGGGGTGATCCGATGGCGAAAGTGAACGTGGGCGACGTGGCACCCGATTTCGAGCTGCCGGGGACCGGCGACAGGCTCTATCGCCTCTCCGAGTACCGGGGCGAGAAGGTCGTCCTCGCCTTCTATCCCGGTGACGGCACCAGGGTCTGCACGGCCCAGTTCTGCTCCTACCGGGACGAGGACGAAAGAATCTCCGGCATCGACGCGGAGATTCTCGGCATCTCCCCCCAGTCGGTCGCCTCGCACGAGCGCTGGGCGCGGGAGCAGCAGCTCAACGTGCCGCTGCTGGCCGACGAGGACCTGGAGGTCGCCAAGGCCTATGGGGTGAGCGGCTGGGCGACCCCGCTGGCGAAGATCGCCGGCCTTGCGACCACCCCCGGCGGCTGGTACGTAAAGCGGTCGATCTTCGTGGTCGACGGGGAGGGCATGGTCCGCTATCGCGACGTCTCGACCACCGGCGCGAACTACAAGTCCGCGGAGGAGATCGAGCGGGCGGTGGCCGCCGTCTCCTGATCGCCATGGCCCTGGAGGGATTGGCCGCTCTGCTGCTCGACCTCGACGGGGTCCTCTACGTCGAGGGGGAGCCGGTCGCCGGCGCGCCGGACGCCGTCGGGAGCCTGCGGGAGATCGGCTTCGACCTGCGATTCGTCACCAACACGACCGCCCGCTCGCGGGGACAGACGCTCGAGAAGTTGGAGCGGATCGGGTTCTCGCTCGATCCCGAGGAGCTGGTGACGCCGGCGCGGCTGGCCCGGCGCCACTGCGAGCAGGCGGGGCACCGCCGGGTGGCGCTGATCATGAACGACGCGGTCAAGGCCGATTTCGAGGGCCTCGAGGAGGTCGGCGAAGCCGTCGACGCGGTGATCATGGGGGACCTCGGCGAGCAGTTCGGCTTCGCAATCCTCAACCGGGCCTTCCGGCACGTGATGGACGGCGCCGAGCTGATCGCGCTGCAGAAGAACCGGTTCTGGCTTACCGCCGATGGCCTCTCGCTCGACGCAGGACCCTTCGTCGCCGCGGTCGAGTACGCCAGCGGCAAGGAGGCATTCGTCGTCGGCAAGCCATCAGCCGGCTTCTTCGACTCGGTGCTCGACGACCTGGGGCGGCAGAGGGGAGAGGTGGCGATGGTCGGCGACGACGTCGAGTCCGACATCGGCGGTGCGCTCGACGCCGGGCTGCGAGCGGTGCTGGTCCGCACCGGCAAGTACCGCGAGGACTTCGTCGCGGCGAGCGGCATCGAGGCGACCGCGACGATCGACTCGATCGCGGAGCTGCCCCGGCTGCTGGGAGCGGGCTGATCGCGGTCGAGCCGTCGCCCTTCGACGCCGACGGCGGCGGGCTCGTGTTGCGAGGCGAGCGCTCGGGGGCGGGTCCGCCGATCGTCCTCTGCCACGGGCTGACGGCGACCCGCCGCTTCGTCGTCCACGGGTCGAGGCTGCTGACCCGCCGTGGCCACGAGCTGATCGTCTACGACGCCCGGGCTCACGGGGAGTCCGATCCCGCCCCGGGGGAGCCCGGTTATGGATACCCGCAGCTGGCCGGTGACCTCGCGACCGTCCTCGAGCAGACCGTGGGAGATCGTTCCGCCGTGCTCGGCGGCCACTCGATGGGAGCCCACACCGCCGTCGGCTTCGCGCTGGAGCAACCCGAGCGCGTGGCGGGCCTCGTGATCGTCGGCCCGGTCTACACGGGCCCGCTCCCCGAGGAGGCGCTCGCCTACTGGGACGGCCTCGCCGAGGGGCTGGAGCGGGGCGGGGTCGAGGGCTTCGTCGAGCGCATCGAGGCCGCCGGCATCGACCCGGAATGGCGAGACACGGTCCTGCGGATCACCCGCCAGCGGATCTCCCTGCACCACCACCCCGAAGCGCTGGCGCAGGCCCTTCGCGAGGTGCCGCGCTCGCGCCCGTTCGAGACGATCAGCGAGCTGGAGACCCTCGAGGTCCCGGCCCTGGTCGTCGCCAGCCACGATGTCGCCGACCCCGGCCATCCCTATGCCGTGGCCGAGGCGTATGCCGAGAGCCTCCCGGCCGCGCGCCTGATCAGCGAGGCGCCCGGCGAGTCGCCGCTCGCCTGGCAGGGCGGCAGGCTCTCACGGGAGATCGCCTCATTCTGCGCCGGCCCGGAGGTCGCGGAGCGCTTGGCCGCCGACTAACCTTCGCCCAATGGTCGACGACGGTGAGGCGATCCACTACGCGGCGGTCGAGCGCGGCACGCCCGTCTACAGCTCGGACGGGGTCGAGGTCGGGACGGTCGAGCAGATCCTCGACAACTACCGCGAGCACATCTTCGACGGGGTCGTCTTCCGGGACGGCGGCGGCGCGCTTCGCTTCGCCGACGCTCCCGAGGTCTCGCGCACGGCGACCCGCGGGGTGACCCTTGCGATCGACGCCGACGCGGCCGCGACGCTCCCTCCACCCGAGGAAGGCCAGGGGAGCTTCCGGCCCAACCTCGGCGGCGGCCGCATCTCGCGCCTCTTCGGCGGTAGCTGGAGGAAGCAGTAGGCCCGGCGACGGCCGGGGCAGGTCAGGGGCTCGCCGGGGCCTCGGTGGCGGGCGGAATCGGCTCGATCGAGCCGCGCTCGGGCGAGGAGAGGATCGC
The DNA here is from genome assembly GCA_963725315.1 of uncultured Actinomycetes bacterium. Taxonomy (GTDB): domain Bacteria; phylum Actinomycetota; class Thermoleophilia; order Solirubrobacterales; family 70-9; genus JBBRHQ01. Next base: position 200,121 of record CAVRYA010000003.1, read on the forward strand.
CAGCCCCGCGATTACGATTCCCGCGGCGGTGCCAATGCCGCGCTCGCCCGCTGCCCTGAACGCCGGCTCGCCGAGGCTGTCGGCGAGCACGACCATGTAGATGGTGATCGCCGTGGTGAACAGCGCGTACTCGATCGCCAGGAAGGCGTAGCAGACGGCGGCTGAGGCGGTCAGCGCCAGGGTCACAGGAATCACGTCGTTGATCAACGCCTCGGCAAAGCCGGTCGCCAGCACCAGGCCTGCCGCGGTCCCGGCCGCCCGCATGAGGATCCGCTCGATCGTCTGGTCGGGGTCCGGCTTGAGCACGAAGAGCGTCGTCAGCGGGATCCAGTACCCGTGGTCGTGGAGGTCCAGCGCCCGGTAGATCGCGACCCCGAGCGCCAGGGCGCCGCCCCAGCGAAGCGCGTGGCGCATGCTCGGCGAGCGCAGGGTGAGGTTGGCGGCGAAGACCCTGCCGGCCGCGCTCGCTCCCCGCCGCAGGTCGAAGGGCTCGCTTCCCCGATCCCATAGAGCCCAGGCGGCCAGCGCCACCAGCGATTGGGCGAGGGCGCCGATCGTGACCAGTCCCAGCGCCGGCGACGCGTCGTCGAGCGGGAGGAACTGGCCCTGGGCGATCAGCAGGGCGAGGACCACGGTCATCGCGGCGATCGCCAGCCGCATCGAGATCGCCACGCAGAACCCGCCGAGGGCGGCGATCACGAGCATCGCGGCGACGGCGAGCACCGCCGGCTCCGTCGTGAGCACGCCGAGCGCGGCGGCGGCGCCGATCACGGGCGCGGTGAGGAGCTGCCAGATGAAGCGGATGCGCGCCGGTGCGTCGAAGGCGACGAAGCCGACCAGCAGGGCGCCGGTCGATATCGCCCCGGTCAGCTTCGAGTCGGTCGCAAGCTCGAAGGCGAGCAGGACCCCGACCGGAGCGGCGACGAGCGCCCCGCGTCGCAGGGCCGGGCCGGCGGGCTGACGGAACCTCCACTCCTTCGGGTCGGTGGGGCGGGTCTGCTCGGCCACGCCGGTAGCCTTACGCAATGGCGGGCGTCACGGTGAAGCGGATCGAGGACTTCGACTCGATGAGCTACGAGGGCCTCAGCATGCACACCGCGCGCAGCGCTCTCGGGGTCAGCGCCTTCGGGATCCAGGTGATCAGGATCCCGCCCGACAACGACGCCTATCCCGAGCACGACCATTCGCCCGGTGGGATCGGCGGGCGGATGTTCGAGAAGCGCCCCGAGCAGCTCGAGCAGGAGGAGGTCTACACCGTGCTGGAGGGCCGGGCAACGCTCCAGGTGGGCGGGGAGGAGTACGAGCTGGAGCCTGGAGTCTTCGCCAGGGTCGGGCCGGGCGAGGCACGAAAGATCGTCACCGGCCCGGAGGGCGCCACCCTGCTGGCGCTGGGGGGGATTCCCGGCAGGCCCTACGGACCCGACGACCGCCTGTAGCGCTCGAGGCTGGCGCTCGATGCGCGGGCGGGTTAGGCTCTTGTCCGTGCCAGGGATCGTTCCGGCGAAGCTTCACTGCCGCCGCTGCGGGGCAGGTGGGCAGAGATTCCTGCGCCGCTGCCCGCGGTGCGGGACCCGCTGCCTGCGCCCGACCGGATGGACACCCGGCGCGCACTGGGCCCTGGCGATCGTCGTCGCGGTCCTCGGGCTGGCCACGATTCCCTCCTCCGCGCACGCCGGCCAGGCCGGCGTAAAGCTGCTCTCGAGCGGCCAGAAGGAGATCCTCGGCCAGGGCGGGCTGCGCGTCCGCGTCTCCGCCGGTCGCGGAGGCGGTGCGGTGCTGGTGCGCGGCCTCTCCTCGACCTTCGATCAGCCCAAGCCAAAGGCCCTGACCGAGCCCCGGAGGGTGAGCCTTTCCGGGTCGGGATCGACGGTCGTGAAGCTGGCGCTGCATCCCGGGGGCCGGGCCGAGGTCGGAAGCTGCGAGGCGCGCACCCTGCGGGTCAGCGCCGGCGCCGCGGAGGACTCGGCGGCGCTGCTGCGCGACACCGCGGCCTGCAAGCCCAAGCCGATCGACCTCTCGCGGGCGGGCCAGTGCGACTTCATCGGCCAGCAGAGCGGCTCGATGTGCCTGCTGCCCTTCCCCGACGACTACTACACGGTCGCCGACTCCTCGACCGCGACGGGCCGGCGGGTCAACCTGCAGACGCCGGGGATGCCGGCCAACGTCTCCGACGTCCACGTCGACGCAGCGCCCTATGACCTCAACGACGGCTTCAGCCCGGGGCAGGCGATCGTCCTGCGGGTCCCCGGCCTCGACACCCCGGCGGCCCTCGCCGGCACCGGCGCGGTCCCGATCAACCATCTCGGCCGCTATCGGGCCAAGGACACCCCCGTGGTGGTGATCGACGCGAAGACCGGCAAGCGCTGGCCGATCTGGGTCGAGATCGACTCCAACGCGTCGACGCCGGCCGAGACCGCACTGCTGATCCACCCCGCGACCAACTTCGCCGCCAAGCACCGCTACGTGATCGCCCTGAGGGATCTCAAGGACGCCTCGGGCGAAACGATCGCGGCACCGGAGGGCTTCCGCTACTACCGCGATCGGCTGCCCTCGGCGAAGGGCCGGATCAACAAGCAGCGGCCCCGCTTCGAGCGGATCTTCAAGACCCTCCGCGGGGCAGGGATCGAGCGGGCCGACCTCTACCTCGCCTGGGACTTCACGGTCGCCTCCGACCAGAACATCGCCGCCCGCATGCTCCACATCCGCGACGACGCCTTCGCCCAGCTCGGCGACGACGACCTCGCCGACCGGGTGGTGAGCGGAACCGCTCCGGCGTTCACGGTCGACTCGGTCGACACCAACCCCAAGCCCGGGGTGGCACGCCGGGTGCGCGGTCACTACACCGTTCCCTGCTACCTGTTCCCGGACTGCGCCGCGGGCGGGCGCTTCATGCTCGACTCCGATGGCCTGCCGATGCGAAACGGCGACTGGAGCGCCAACTTCGACTGCATCATCCCGCACTCGGCGACCGATGACGTCGGCGCGGCGCCGGGTCGCCCCGCGGTCTACGGGCACGGGCTGTTCGGGAGCGCCGGGGAGGTCTTCGGCGCCGACATTCAGCACGAGCTGGCACAGCACTACGACTTCGTCCTCTGCGCCACCGATGAGATCGGCATGTCCGGCGGCGACGTCGTCAACACCGCCACCCACATCCTGCCCGACCTCTCGAACTGGCCGGAGCTGACCGACCGCCTCCAGCAGGGGCTGCTGAACGAGCTCTTCCTCGGGCGCCTCATGGACACCACCGCCGCTCAGGGCGGCTTCCTCTCGAACGTCCACTTCCACGCGGATGACGCGACGCTCGCCAGCCCGGGGGTGATCGATCCCTCCGAGCTCTACTACGACGGCTCGAGCCAGGGCGGAATCATGGGCGGCGCGCTGACCGCCGTCTCGCCGGACTTCACCCGGGCGGCGCTCAACGTCGGGGCGATGAACTACTCGGTGCTGCTCTCGCGCTCGGTCGACTACGACGAGTTCATCCCCTTCGTCGAGAACGCCTACCCGAACGACCTCTCGCATCCGCTCTTCCAGAGCCTCATCCAGATGCTCTGGGACCGCGGCGAGCCGAACGGATACGCGCACCGGATGACCGAGCACCCCCTGCCCAACACCCCCGCGCACAAGGTGCTGCTCAGCGTCGCCCTCGGCGATCACCAGGTCTCGAACTTCCAATCCGACGTCGAGGCCCGCACGGTTGGCCTCCGCACCCGCAAGCCCATCCTCGAGCAGGGTCGCTGGCCGGACACCGACGTCCTCTGGAACGTGCCCGCGATCTCCTCCTACCCCTATGACGGCTCGGCGGTGGTCTACTTCGACATCGGGCCCGTGCGCGCCAATCCGGCGGCGCCGCCGGACTTCATCGGGGTGCCGCCGCCTCCCTGGACGAACACGCCGAACCGGGGCGGGGAGGACCCGCACGGCGCTCCCCGCGGCGCCCCGACCGGGTTGCACATGATCTCCGATTTCCTCGCGCCCAACGGCGCCGTCACCAACCGCTGTGGCGCCGGCCCCTGCTACTCGGGCGGCTACACCGGTTCTCCCTGAGGGCGCGCGGGAGGCCACTCTCGGTGATAGGTTTGGGGCACTTCGAGCAGGGAGGAGATACGGGGTGAGAGCAGTGCGTGATTTCCGCAGGCAGAGCGTCGGCGCGGTGGCGGCTGCGGGGATCCTGGCCGCGGCGATCCTGGGATCCGGCACCACCGCCTCGGCAGCGGCCAAGGCGCCGAGGCTCGGGCTGGAGATCGGCGCCTCCAGCCAGCGCGTGCTGACCACGACCCACGCTGTCAAGGTGACGGTCGATGCCAGCGGGGGCGGCGCGCGGGTCAAGCTTGCGACGACCGTCAAGCAGGGCGGGAAGACCTCCGCCGCCGCTGATCCGAGGACTCTCACGGTCGGGCCCGGCAAGCCCGGGTCGGCGAGCATCCCGCTCAACCAGACCGGCCGCTCGCTTGTCCAGAGCTGCCTGGCGACTCAGCTCGAGGTCGTCGCCAAGGTGCGCCGCGGGGGTGCCTGGCGAAAGGCCGCGGAGGCGAAGGAAGCGATGGCGCGCGACACGGCGCTCTGCGACGGGAACAAGCCCGTCGGCGTCGATCTCGCCGACGCCTCGAAGTGCGACCCGATCGCGCCCACCGACTCGGGTGAGTGCCTCTTCCCCTATCCGAACGACTACTACACGGTCGCCCGACTCGGGCACCGACACCGGTAAGCGGCTTGCCCTGGCGCCCGACTCGACCCCCGTCAACGCCTTCGACGTCCACGTCAACCCGGCCGAGATCAACACCAGCGATGGCTTCAGCCCGGGGGCGCGCGGCGGTCACCCGCGTCCCCGGGATGGACAGCCAGGAGGCGTTCTCCAACACAGGTTCGGTGCCGGTAACCGACATGGCCCGCTACCTCGATCCGAACACCCCGATCGTGGTGATCGACGCCGCCACCGGCAAGCGCCAGATGATCTGGACGGAGCTCGACTCCAACGCCTCGACCCCGGCCGACACCGACCTGCTGATCCACTGGGGGCGCAACCTGCTCGACGGCCACCGCTACATCGTCGCGATGCGCGGCCTCAGGGACTCGGAGGGGAAGACGATCCCGGCGCCGGCGGGTTTCCGGCTCTACCGCGACAAGATCCCGACCGCATACCCGGTGATCGAGAAGCGCCGCGCCCACATGGAGAGCCTCTTCGGCAAGCTGAAGTCAGCCGGAATCGGCCGCTCCAACCTCTACATGGCCTGGGACTTCACGGTCGCCAGCACCACGCAACCTGAGCGAGCGGATGCTGCACATCCGCGACGACGGGCTGGCCAAGCTCGGAGACACCACGCCGGGGGACGGGGTGATCGACGGCGACGCCCCGAACTACACGATCACCGACGTGAAGACCGTCGGGGACCCGGCCAACGACCTGACCGGCAGCCACGCGGTCGAGAACGTCCGCGAGGTGACCGGCACCTTCGACGTTCCCTGCTACATCCATCCCGACTGCGAGGCCGCAAGCGCCGGGACCTTCTCCCCGGGCTCCGACGGCTTGCCGACCCAGGCAAGCGGGGCGGGGAGCGTCTACCACGCCCGCTTCACCTGCAACATCCCGCAGTCGGCGGTCACTGGGACCGGCCCGGCCAACTACCAGGTCGCGCAGACTGACCGATCCTCGATGTACGGGCACGGACTGTTCGGCGACTACACCGAGGTCCACACGCAGAACGTCCGCCAGCTCGGCGACGACCACGACGTGATCACCTGCGCGACCGACTTCATCGGCATGTACGAGGACGACGTCGGACCGTCGGCGATCCCGGCGCTGCTCGACCTCTCGCACTTCACGCCGCTGCCGGACCGCCTCCAGCAGGGGTTCCTCGACTTCATCTATCTCGGGCGCCTGCTCGCCAACCCCGACGGTCTGGCGGAGGATCCAGCCTTCAAGTTCGGCGGCGACTCGGCGCTGGCCACGGACAAGGGGCTCTTCTACTACGGCAACAGCCAGGGCGGGATCGCCGGCGGCGCCCTGACCGCGGTCGAGCCCGACATCACCCGCACCGTCCTCTACGTGCCGGGGATGAACTACTCGACCCTGCTGACCCGCAGCGTCGACTTCGAGGACTACGCGCTCATTCTCTACCCGTCCTACCCGGACGAGGGCGCGCGGCCGCTGCTGCTGACCCTGATCCAGTCGATGTGGGACCGCGGCGAGCCCGACGGCTACGCCAATCACATGACCACCGACCCGCTGCCGAACACGCCAGAGCACAAGGTGCTGATCCAGATGGCCTGGGGCGATCACCAGGTGGCCAATGTCGCGACCGAGGTCGAGGCGCGGACGATTGGGGCACCGCTGCGCCGGCCGGCACTCGACGCCAACCGGCTTGTCGACCCCTTTGACGAGATCAGGCCCAACTCGCCCTTCTACGCGATGGGAAAGCTCGGGGACCTGGGCGGGCCTGCCGCTGACGGGAACGGGATGTTCGTCTGGGACATCGGCCCACGGCGCCACGACCCGATGAACCCCAACCAGATCCTCGGGACCCTGCCGGCGCCGCTGACCAACACGGCGCCGAACGACAGCTTCGGGGTGGACCCCCACGACACGGTGATCGACACCTCGCCGCTCGCCAGGGCGCAGATCGCCAGCTTCCTGCAGATCGGCGGCAAGATCACCGACCCCTGCGGCGAGACGACCCCCTGCTACGCGGCGGGATGGACCGGTCCCGGTCCCTGAGGATGGCGCGTCGCTGCCCCCGGGGGGGAGGCTGCGCAGTTATGTCAACCCGTCAGACCCACTCGATCTCGATCTTCGCCTGGGCCAGCTCGCGGTAGCGCTTGCGGTTGAGCCGGCGCGAAACGGTGGCGAACAGGCGCTGCGCGGGTGACCACAGCGCAACCCAGCCGAGCACGACGAGGCCCTGGGAGACGCTGCCGAAGAAGGCGTCGTTGGCCGTCGCCTGGTCGATCATGCTCGAGAGGAGCAGGCAGACGATCAGGAAGGAGAAGGCGATCAGCGTCTCGCGGCGCTCGCTGCGGCTGACCGAGAGCCACTTCTTGCTCGAGACATAGGTCTGCTCGAGGTCGTGGCGGATCGCCGCCTTCAGCTTCACGGCGAGGCCCTCGCGCCGCTCGGCCTCCGGCAGCTCAACCGAGAGGTGGCTGGGCCGTTCGTGCCTGGTGTCGATCCAGGCCCAGAGGATGCGGTCGCGTACCTCGTCGGTAAGGGGCCGCTCGGCCAGGGGGCCGACGCTGTAGGGGTCGAGCAGGGAGTCGACCGACGGGGCGCGGATCGCGAAGCTGGCCACGGGGCGAGGCTAGATTCCGGGCCGGATGCCGAGCTGCCGTCAGGCGCCGAGCCTGCGCACCAGCTTCCTGTAGGCGCCGAAGGCCGGCTTGCGCGAGTAGTCGTCGCGCAGCAGGCCGAAGAAGGACTGGAAGTTGGGGCCGGCGCTGTTGTTGTCGCGCAGGCCGAACCAGTTCAGCTCGGTGAGGTTGTAGGTGCCGCGGTAGCGGTTCGCCGTCTTCACGAACGCCTCTCAGCGCCGCCTTCTGCGCGGCCTCGCTGCGCCCGGGCCCGGTCGGGTAGCCGAGCTCCTCGAGATGGATCGGCGTCCGCCGGCCGAAGCCGGCCAGCGGCATGTAGCACTCGCGCACCTGGGCGATCGCCTCCAGCAGCGCGTCGCCGGCGTTCTGGAAGGTGCCTGGAACGTAGGTCCCGGGGTAGGCGTCGATCCCCACCCAGTCGGTCGCGCTTGCGCAGGCGCTTGCCGCCGCTTGCCCCGACCGCCCGCCAGAAGTCGGCGTCAGCGTCGCCGAAGCGCCAGGCGTAGTTGAAGCCCGTCTTCAGCCTGGCGGTAGCCGAGGCGGCGGGCCTCGCGCTTGGCCACGGGCACCCCGCGCGCCAAGTGCCTGGACGGCGTTTTCATAGGCGCCGTCGGAGGTGTTGGGCGAGAAGGTCAGGTTGACCTCGTTGGTGATCTGCAGGGCCGATGACGTGCTTGATCGGCCCGAAGGCGCGGACGACCTGGCGAACGTAGTCGAGCCAGGCACCGATATCGCCGTTCTGCTCCGGGGCGGGGTGGTAGCGGACCTGGAGCTCGACATTGAAGCCGAGCCGCGAGTAATGGCGGGCCATCCTCTTGAACTTCCGGATTCCCGCCCTGCCGTCGGCCTGGAAGAGTCGGTTGAGCCGCACCTTCATCGTCCCCCGGCCCTTCAGCTTCAGCAGTGCCGCGTCCCGCTTCGCCGGGTCCTCGGGGTCAAAGGGGTCGTCTGCGAGCCGCCGGCCTCGCCCGCCAGGCGCGGCCCGATCCCGAATCTCAACCTCGGTCCGCCGGCCGGGCGGTCGTTGGCATAGCTCTGGCCGCAGCTCGGATCGGGCCTTATCGCGGGCGGCGTCTGCGATGGAGGTATGGCGCCCGGCTGGTCCCAGGGGATCGCCGGCGCGGCGGCGGCGAGGACGAGCGAGGTGGCCAGCGCGGCGGCAAGGCAGCCGGCCAGCAGTTTCAGATTTCGCCTTGGGGAGTAGCTCATCGGCTCGGCTCAGCCGCTTGAAACCCGGGGCCGCGCGACAGGTTGCGCATAACGGAAACGTCCATAACCGACTTTGGTGAGATGGCTGACGTCGTGAACGGCCGTCTGCGGAATGGCTCGCTGGCGCGCCTGCGCCGGAGCCGGATCTTGCGCCCGAGGCGATGGCTCGCCGCCGGCTGGCACCGGATGTCCGCGGTCACGCGGACGGGCGCATGAGCACGCGAGGTTTCGGGGCGCTGCACGTGGGCATCGCGCTTGTGAGCCTGCAGGCGGCGGCCCGCGGCCGAAGCTGCCGCGAGATGGCGACGCTCAACCTCGGCTGCGCGCTCGGCGACACGGTGGCAACGCTGCTCGAGAGGCGTTCCCGTGGCCGCTGGGAGCCCGTTGTGGCGGGCAGCGTTCCCGTCGATCTCGTCGACGTCGCCTGGTGGACAGCCACCCTGAGCGCCCTTCGATCCGAGTCATGGGTGGGCCGAGGAGGCCCACGAGGGGGCCCAGATCCTGCCGCGGGTTTACATAAGGCAGATTAGGAGGCATTGAGCCAGGCGGAGGCGGCCTTTGTCACTCCTCCGTCAGTCTCCCACCGACGTCGGACCTTTGAAGCGCCTATCCGGCAGTCAAAAGGTCCCACCTCCCATTCAGGGTTGAGGGCCGCCCGCCGATACCTCTCGTACCGGTGTACGAGGCAGTGTCGAGCAGATCCACGAGCAGGGACCTGGGGGAACTCTCCCTCTCGGCGCTGCGCTGGCTGCCCGACGTGGCGATCCTCGTCTTCGACCACGATTTCCGCTACGTCCTCACGCTGGGCGAGGTCGTGCACCGAAACGGCTGGAGCCCCGGGGCCTTCGAGGGCAACCGGGCACCCGAGATCTTCCCGCCGGACCGCTGGGCCGTACTCGAGCCGCTCTACGCGGCGGCGCTGCGCGGCGAGGCCGGCTCGATCGAGCTGAGATGGGGTGCCGAGGACGGCGATTCGCTCTTCCTGCTCGAGGTCAACCCGTGGCGCGGCGAGGCCGGCGAGGTCCTCGGAGGTGTCGCCGTTGCCCGCGACATTACGGCGGCCAAGTGCACGGAGACCGAGTTGCGCGAGGCCCGCGAGCGCTTCGAGCGGGCCTTCGAGGACGCACCGATCGGGATGGCGCTGATCGGCATCGAAGGGCGATGGCTGCGGGTCAACCACCGGGTCTGCGAGATCACCGGGTACGCGGCCGAGGAGCTGCTCGGGAGGACTTTCCAGGAGATCACCCATCCCGACGACCTCGAGGCCGATCTCGAGCACGTCCAGGCCCTCCTCGAAGGCCAGATACGCGAGTACCAGATGGAGAAGCGCTACATACGCGCCGACGGCTCGGAGGTCTGGATCATGCTCTCGGTCTCACTGGTCCGCGACGCCGGCGGAGACCCACTTCACTTCATCGCGCAGATCGAGGACATCTCCGAGCGCAAACGGATGGAGAAGCGCTTGCAGTGGCTCGCCGACAGCGACGCGCTGACCGGGGTCCGCAACCGCCGGCTGCTCGAGCAGGAGCTGTTCGTCGCGGTGAAGCGCTGCCAGCGCTACGGCGAGCACGCAGCGCTGCTGCTGCTCGACCTCGACGACCTGAAGGTGATCAACGACACCCACGGCCACAAGGTCGGCGATGACGTGCTGCGCGCCGTGGCGCGGGCGATCGAGGGCCGGGTCAGGGGCAGCGACAGCATCGCCAGGCTCGGCGGGGACGAGTTCGCGGTGCTGATGTCGCACGCCGACCGCAGCGCGGCAGAGGCGCTGGTGGGCGAGCTGGCGCAGGCGATCTCAGAGTGCGAGGTTCGCGCCGGCGGGCAGACGATTCGCCCTTCGGCGAGCATCGGATACGCGCTGATCGACGAGGACACTGCCGACGACGAGGCGGTCCTGATCGAGGCCGACCGCTCGATGTACGCGACCAAGCATCCCGCCTAGAGCGCTCTAGCCGCCGAGTCCTCCGAAGATCGCGAAGGGGTTCGCGGGAGCCTCGTGGCGGGCGGCCTCGAAGGTGCCCTCCACCTTCACGGTGCTCCCCTCGGGCGCCTCGGCGCGCAGCCGCTCCGCCAGCGCCTCGGCGCTGTCCTCGTCGATCGCCCCGACCACCAGGTACTTCCAGCGCCTCACGTTCTGCAGCCCCTCTGCGTTGAGCTGCTTCGACAGCTCGGCCGCCTCGTGGTGGCCGGGCAGGTCCACCCTCACCTCCCACTCCGGGTAGCCGCGCTCGACCGCCTCCTGGCGCTCCTCCTCGATCAGGACCTCGTGCTCGGAGCGTTGCTCCTCCTCGTTGGCGGGCAGCGGCCTGTCGGGGTCCTGCCACTCGAGCTCCGTCGGGTGCCAGCGCTCGAGGGTGCTCGCCGCGATGTGCCAGTTGTTCTTCTCGGCCAGCGAGCGCATCGCTTTCTCAGCTTCCTCCGTCTGCTCCCTGCTCGCCGCGTAGAGGAAGACGTGCGGCCCGTCGTGGGTGACGATCACCCGGTCGCCGAAGGACTCCTCGAGGTCGTGGTCGAGCTCGCCGGCGGCCAGGTCCTCGGTCATGCCGTGGGCGAAGCCGTGCTCGGAGAACTCGATGCTGAGCCGCCAGTCGTCGTTCATGGCCGCGAACCCTACCCTGCGGGCATCTAGGCTGTCTGGTCCGCTCACCATGGCCGAGTCCACCGACATCATCAGGCGGGCCTACGAGGCGTTCCGCGATCGCGATCTCAGCGTGCTGGAGGAGATCTCGGACCCCGAGATCGAGATCTCGAGCGTCACCGGCATCCTCTCCGGGCGCGAGACCCCCTACAAGGGGATCGCCGCGCTGGTCTCCTACATCCGCGACGTCTCGACGATCTGGGACTCGATCGAGCTGGTCCCCGAGGAGTTCCACGAGCTCGAGGGCGAGCGGGTCCTCGTCTTCGGGCGTGTCCGGGCCACCCGCAGCGGATCTGAGATAGACACCCCCAACGCCTGGCTGTGGACGCTGCGCGACGGCCGGGTCGTCTCGGTCCAGGTCTACGCGGAGCCGAGCACCGACGCCCGCTGGCTGTTCAAGCGATGAGCCGCGGATGACGGTCGAGCCGCGGCCTCCCTCCACCCTCGACGAGGAGATCATTCAGGCTGGCGATCCCCGGGTCCTCGAGACCCACAGCGACGCGGAGCGCCTGGCCCGGGTCGAGGCGGAGCTGCGAACCGGATTCGAGACGCTCGCCGGCACGGCCCCCGCCGCCTGCGTCTTCGGCTCCGCCCGCACCTCGGCCGATCATCCCGAGTACGCCCTCGCCCGGCGGGTCGGCCGGGCGTTCGGAGAGGCCGGATGGTCGGTGATAACCGGTGGCGGGCCAGGGATCATGGAGGCGGCCAACCGCGGCGCCCAGGAAGGCGGTGGGCTGTCGATCGGTCTCAACATCGAGCTGCCGCACGAGCAGGCGCTGAACAGCTTTGTCGACGTCGGCATCCAGTTCCACTACTTCTTCACCCGCAAGCTGATGTTCGTCCGCTACTCGCGCGCCTTCGTGCTCTTCCCGGGCGGCTTCGGAACGCTCGATGAGATGTTTGAGGTGCTCACCCTGGGCCAGACGGACAAGGCGGTCGACTTCCCCGTCGTCCTGGTCGGGCGCGAGCACTGGCGGGGGCTGATGGACTGGGTGCAGGAGCGCCTCGTCGAGAGGGGGCGGATCGCGCCCACGGACCTGAAGGCGATCTCCTACGCCGAGGATCCGGAGGGGATCGTCGCCGCGGCGAGCGCGGGAATCGTCGAAGCGGGATAGCGGGCCCTGACCTCGTCGATGTAGGCGGCCATCCGCTCAGCGAGCGCGGGGTCGGTCGACCTCGAGCACGTTCTCGGCGTTCTGCTCGCCCGAGCGCGAGAGGTTGAAGGAGCCGACGAAGACGGCGTCGTCGGCGACCGTGACCTTGGCGTGCATGAAGTCGTGGACCGTCTCGGGGCTCCACGGAGTCGAGGGCTTTCCCGAGAACGACAGCCGCGAGAGCACCGTCGCCAGCAGCGGGATCTTCCAGGCGCCGTTGTCGGAGTGCCACTGCTCGAAGACGCGGTCGGTCTGCGGCTCGTCGACGACTCCGGCGACGTCCACCCCTCCCCCGCTCCCGATCTCGGCCAGGGCGCCGAGAATCGGTGCCGAGGTGATCACCGGCGAGGCGATCCGCACCCGGGTGCGCGCCCGCTTGATCGCCTCGGCGATCCGCGCCGAGAGCGCCTCGCCGTGCCCGGGGGTGAACCAGGGCCGGACCGCCGTCCCGGCGACGTCGAGCCGTGTCGGCTCGGTGAAGCCGCTTCGCTCGACCTCCCCCCTCCCCCACAGCTCCTCGAAGTTCTCGCGGAAGCGCTGGGCCACCGCCGGGGATTCGACCGTGATCACGGCGTTCTCCTGCCTGGTCCACGAGTCGACCGTCCAGTTGGTCGAGCCGCTCCAGACGGCCTCGGAGTCGCGGATCGCGTACTTGTGGTGCATCAGGTCGGGGATCCCGGGGATGCCGCGCGAGGAGATCGGCAGCTCCGCGAGGATCTCGGGCCTGGTTGCGGGAGGCGGGTGGATCGCCGGCGGTCGGTTCGTGTCGGTGTTGTAGACGAGGCGGATCTCCACGCCGCGCTCCGAAGCCGCGCGCAGGGCGCCGGCGACGATCGAGCCGGTCGGATCCGGCAGCCTGACGTCATAGAGGGCAAGCTCGAGGGTGCTTCGGGCTGCGGCGATGAATGCCGCCACCCGGCGCGCCACGTCGTCGGCGCTCTGGCCACCGTCGGTGAGGGTGAAGACCTCGATCGGGGCGCTGCCGCCGCTCATCCGCTCGCCCGTCCAGACGCCGGATCTTCCCGCTGCGCGCGATTGCGCCCCCCGTGTCGACCGGCGTCGTCTATCTGCTCGGTCCGCGAGCCGATCAGTCCTGGGCGCTGACCTTCTCGGCCGAGGCGGCCTCCTCGCCCGTCTCCGCCTCGCCTGAGGTCTCCTGGCTGGCCGGTGACTTGGCGGCGCGCTGCTCGTAGGCGGCCCGCTCGGCGTGATCGGGCTCGGCGAGGATCTTGTCCGCCTTGAGGCCCTTGGCGATCGCCTCGCGGCCGCGCCGAGGAATCAGGCCCATCATCACGTTGATCGCCTTGGTCGAGCGCGGGACCCAGACCTCGAAGCGCCCGGTCTCCAGGGCCTCGACGATCGCGTCGGCGACCTCCTCCGGCTCGAGGTTCTTGACCCCGCGCGCCTCCTGCAGGCCCGAGCCAAGCTCGGTCTTGACGACGCCCGGCATCACGCAGTGGACCTCGATCGCTGTCCCGTCGAGCTCGGCCCGCACCGCCTCGCAGAGTCCGACGACGGCGTGCTTGGTGGCGCAGTAGGTGGCGCCGCCCGGGAAGCCGGCCTTGCCCGCCTGCGAGGCGATGTTGACGATGTTGCCGCTGTTGCGGGGCTCCATCCGCGCCAGCGCCAGCTTCGTCCCCAGGATCACCCCGTGGATGTTGATGTCGACCATCCGCTGCGCCGTCGCGTCGTCCTCGTCGGCGAAGCGGCCCAGGGGCATGATCCCGGCGTTGTTGATCAGCACGTCGACCGGGCCGAGCTGGCGCTCGGCCTCGTCGAGGAAGGCGTCGAACGAGCCGCGATCGGTGACGTCGAGCTGGATCGCGATCGTGCCACCGCCGAGCGCCTGCGCCGTCTGCTCGGCCAGCTCGAGGTCGATGTCGCCGAGGGCGACCCGGCAGCCTTTGCGGACCAGCGCCGTCGCGGTCGCCTTCCCGATTCCCCTGGCCCCGCCGGTTATGGCGACGACCTTGCCGTTGAGTGAACGTCGTTCCTTGGCCATTCCAGGTGCTCCTCTCAGCCCGCGGGCCGGTAGATCGTGACCACGGCGGCTCCGCCGAGGCCGATGTTGTGTTGAAGTGCGACCTTGGCGCCCTCGACCTGGCGCCGCTCCGCCTCACCGCGAAGTTGCCAGTTGAGCTCCGAGCACTGGGCCAGGCCGGTCGCGCCCAGCGGATGGCCCTTCGAGATCAGGCCGCCGGAGGGGTTGACGACCGGTCCCTCGCCGCCGTAGGTGGTCGCCTCGGCCTCGACCAGCCGCTGCCCCTCTCCCTCCTCGGCCAGCCCCAGGGCCTCGTAGGTGATCAGCTCGTTGGCGCTGAAGCAGTCATGGAGCTCGATCACGTCGAGATCGTCGGGTCCGACCCCGGCCTCCTCGTAGGCTCGCTCCGCGGCGCCCTTCGACATGTCGGCGCCGACGATCTTGATCGAGCTGCGCTCCTCGAAGGTCGAGGGGAGGTCGGTGACCATCGCCTGGCCGACGATCTCCACGGCCCGATCGGAGAGGTCGTGCTCCTCGACGAAGCGCTCCGATGCGACCAGCGCCGCGCCGGAGCCATCCGAGGTCGGCGAGCACTGCAGCTTGGTCAGCGGCTCGTGGATCATCTTCGAGCCCTTGACGTCCTCGATCGAGTACTCCTCCTGGAATTGGGCGTAGGGGTTGTTGACCGAGTGCTTGTGGTTCTTCCAGCCGATCCAGGCGAAGTGGTCGGGCTCGGAGCCGTAGCGCTCCATGTGCTCGCGCCCGGCGTTGCCGAACATCTGCGGCGCCGGCGGCGAGGCCTCCGGCTCGCGCAGCGCGAACATCGCCTCGGCGTGCTTGTCGATCGGGTTGGTGCGATCGGTCCACTTGACCCCGAGCGAGCCCTTCTCCATCTTCTCGAAGCCCAGCGCCAGGGCGCAGTCGGCGAGGCCGCCCTTGACCGACTGGCGGGCCATGTAGAGCGCGCTGGAGCCGGTCGAACAGTTGTTGTTGACGTTGACGATCGGGATCCCGGTGAGGCCGAGGCCGTAGACGGCGCGCTCGCCGGAGGTCGACTCCCCGTAGCAGTAGCCGACGAAGGCCTGCTCGACCGCGTCGTAGGGAATGCCCGCGTCCCGGAGCGCCCTGGTGCCGGCCTCGAGCGCCATTTCCGGGTAGTCCCAGTCGCGCGCTCCGGGCTTCTCGAACTTCGTCATCCCGACGCCGATCACAAAGGTGCGGTTGCTCAAGCTCGACTCCTCGCTGGTCGTCTGAGATCCTGGCCGACTGGCCAGGAATCTAGCGCGGGCGGGGGGTTGACGTTTCCCCAGTGGTCGCGCTAGGACCCATTGAGCGAGATTCCGACCAGTTCGAGACGGCGGCTGAGTGCCCCGAGCCCGAATTCAGCAAGCGCCCCCTGATCGACCCCGAGCAGATCAAATGTCCCCTCGCCCGGGGGCGAGAGCGACTCTGCCACTGCAGGCAGGAGGTTGCGAAGCCGCGCCGTGATCACGTCCGCCATCGCCGGATCCTGTCTCACCGCCTCGCGCAGGAACCAGGTCCCGTAGGCGATATGGCGCTGCTCATCAGAGGCGATCCGCCCATAGCCGTCGACGAAGCCGGGCAGCAGCTCGCGCTCCCGGAGCAGGCCGAGCAGGAAGTGAGACGTGACCAGGCCGAGGGTTCCCTCCAGCACCATGTGGTAGATCGTCACGAAGTCGACCTTCGCCTCGCGATCGGCCGGCTCGCACCGCAGCCGCTCGTGAGCCTCGACCAGCGCCTCGTCGAAGATGTAGGTGAAGGGCTCGCTCAGCACCTCGCGAGAGCGGGCGACGTGGGCCGCAATCGTCGCGGTGTCGTCGATCACCTCGTCCTGGAAGCGGGCGTAGAACTGCATGTGGCGGACCTCGTCGACGAGCTGCGTGGAGAGGTAAGAGCCCTCCTCCTCGTCGTCCTGGGCGAGCACCAGCCCGCAGAACTGGGTGGAGATCCGCTCCTCGGCCACCATCAGCGAGCTGAGGGCGAAGTAGAGAAGGCTACGCTCCTTCTCGTCGAGGCCAGCCCAGTCGCCCGGATCCCGGCTGAGGTCGATGTCCTGTGCCGCCCAGTGTGCGTGCTCCCAGTCGAGGTAGAGCTGCTGGGGATCTTTGAGCAGGTCAGTTGCCTGGCTCATGCAGGCACCCTGGCCCGGATGATCGCTGAGGCGGCGTGCTCGTGCACGCGGTGAGTCGGCCTGATCTGGATGCCCTCGAACCCAGCCGCCTCAAGCTGGTCGCGGAAGTCGTCCTCAGTCAGCGCCCCGGCGATGCAGCCGGTCCATTGCTGCATGTCGCGCCGGGTGGACTCGTCCATCTCGGGGTCGGCGACGACGTCGCTGACGGCGAAGCGCCCACCTGGCCTGAGCACCCGCGCCGCCTCCCTGAAGACCGCGGGCTTGTCACCGGAGAGGTTGATCACGCAGTTGGAGATGATCACGTCCACAGAGTCGTCCGGCAGCGGCACGTCTTCGATCGTTCCCCGCAGGAACTCGGCGTTCTCGATCCCCGCCTGGCGCTGGTTGGAGCGGGCCAACTCCAGCATCTCTGCGGTCATGTCAAGGCCGTAGGCCCTGCCCGCCGGGCCGACCCGCCGGGCCGAGAGCAGCACATCGATGCCTCCTCCAGAGCCGAGGTCGAGGGCCGTCTCGCCCTCGTGGAGCTCGGCTACTGCGGTCGGATTGCCGCAGCCCAGCGAAGCCAGTTTGGCGGCGTCGGGGAGCGCATCGCGGTCGGCCTCCTTATAGAGCGCTGCGCCGAAGACCTCTTGCTCCTCCTCGGGAAGGATCACAGGGCCGCAGCCGCACGATGCCGGCTTCGCCTCGGCTTGCTCCGCAGCGTGGTTGACCGCGACGGCTGCGGACGCGTAGCGCTCGCGAACCGCTTCGCGGACGTCCTCCGACTCCGAGGGGAGGGCCTTCCCCGCGGAGCAGCCGCAGCCGTCTCCATGGGCATCGCCGCAGCACTCGGACTTCGCCTCCGGCTCGCAGCAGGTCTCCTGAGCAGCCGGCGAACAACAGGTCGCGGTCTCTAGCTCAGCCATGTCGAGATCTCGTTCAGCGCATCGGGGTTGACGTAGTAGTAGGCCCAAAGGCCGCGGCGCTCCGAGTCGACGATCCCGGCCTGCCGCAGCACCTTGAGATGGTGCGAGACGGTTGGCTGGGAGAGGTCGAACAGCGGCACCAGCTCGCAGACGCAGACCTTGCCGGCGTGCTTGCGCAGCACGTCCACGAGCTGCAGGCGAATCGGGTCACCGAGCGCCTTGGCGATCTGGGCCATGCGCTCGGCCTGCTGGCGGGCTACGTCGGGGTAGACGACCGGCTCGCAGCAGGCCTGGCCTGCAGGACGCTTCTGCTTGGGGGCAAGCTCCAGATCGACGGCCATCTATATACGTATATCTATTGAATAGATGATTGTCAACCTTTACCCTGCGAGCGATGAGACGTCCCGAACTCGCTCGCCGCAGTGCCACCGAGGCTCTTGCTGCCTTTGCCCTGGTCTTCGCAGGCTGCGGCTCGGTCATCGCCAACGCCAGCTACGGGGGAAGTCTCGGCACGGTCGGGATCGCGCTTGCCTTCGGCCTGGTGATCATGGTGATGGTCTACGCCACCGGCCACCTCTCCGGAGCTCACATCAACCCCGCGGTGACGATCGCCTTCTCGCTGACCCGCCACTTCCCCGCCCGCGAGGCGATCGTCTACATCGGCGCCCAGTGCGCCGGCGCGATCGTCGCGGCGCTGCTGCTACTCGCCGTCTGGCCAGGCCAACCGGCCAGCCTGGGGGCAACCGTGCCCAGCGTCGGAGTCGGTAGCGCCACGGTGTACGAGGCCATCCTCACTGCCCTCCTCATGTTCGTGATCATGGCCGTCGCCACCGACACCCGGGCCGTTGGCGCCGCGGCGGCGATTGCGATCGGTGGAACGGTCGGCCTCGACGCGCTCTTCGGCGGACCCGTGACCGGGGCCTCGATGAACCCTGCGCGGAGCCTCGGGCCGGCGTTGGCGAGCGGGGTATGGACCGACTTCTGGGTCTACATCATCGGCCCGGTCGTGGGCGCCGCCCTCGGCGCCTTCGCATATCAGCTAGTGCGCGGTGAGCACGGCGAAACGGCCGTATCGGAGGCCTGATGGCCAACGTCCTCTTCGTCTGCCTTCACAATGCCGGCCGTTCGCAGATCAGCGAAGCCCTGTTCGCCCGCGCCGCAGCCGGGCGCCATGAGGCGCGCTCCGCAGGCACAACCCCGGCTGAGCGCGTTCATCCAGAGGTGGTGGTGGCGATGAAGGAACTCGGGATCGACATCTCCGACCGCATCCCCCGCCTCCTGGAGCGAGCCGACGCCGAGTGGGCAGACCTCGTGGTGACCATGGGTTGCGGGGATGACTGCCCCTTCATCCCGGGCAAGCGTTACCTCGACTGGGACCTCGAGGATCCAAAGGACCAGCCAGTCGACAGCGTACGTCGCATCCGGGACGAGATCGACGCGCGCGTGCAGGTCCTTGTCTCTCAGCTAGCCAAGGCGTGAAACCGATCAAACCAGGTCGGGATCGGCGATGACCTCGACCATCGCCGGGCCGCGGTGCGCGAGCGCTTCCGCCAGCGCCTCGTCGAGCTGGGCGCGGTCGGTGACCCGGATCCCCAGCGCGCCCGAGATCCGCGCGTACTCGGAGAAGTCGGGGTTGTGAAGCTGCGTCTGCCAGACGTCCCACTCCCCCGCTCGCTGCTCCTTGGAGATCTTCCCCAGCTGGCCGTTGTTGACGAGCAGATGGGTGATGTTCATCTCGTGCTTGACCGCGGTGAGGATCTCCGCCATGTACTGGCCAAAGCCGCCGTCGCCGGTCACGGCGACGATCTGGCGCTCGCCGCCGGTCGCCGCCCAGGCGCCGATCGCCGCCGGGTATCCGAACCCGATTGAGCCCAGGTAACCGCTCATCAGCACCGCCTGGCGCTCGCACTCGAAGTAGCGCCCGAATGAGTAGGTGTTGTTGCCGACGTCGACGGCGATCACCGCCTCGGGATCGATCTGGCGCCCCAAGGCGGCGAAGATCGAGGCCGAGTTGACCCCGTTGCCGCGGTCATCGGCGGCGCGGTTCTCCTTCTCCGCCCGCCAGATCGCGCGGCGCTCGCGCAACTGCGCCGCCTGGTCGTCGTTGGAGAGGTCAGTCGGGAGCGACTCGATCAGCCGCTCGGCGACGACGCCTATCTCCCCCCAGACCGGGACCTCGACGCTGTGGAACTTGCCCAGCTGCATCGGGTCGAAGTCGACCTGGATGATCGGCTTGCCCGCGTAGATCCCGGTGTGGTTGGAGAAGGAGGCGCCCATGACCACCAGCAGGTCCGCCTCGTTCATGAACCAGGACGCGATCGGGGTGCCGCTTCGCCCGAGCACGCCGGCGGCGAGGGGATGGCTGTCGGCGATCTGCCCCTTCGCCTTGAAGGTCGTGATCACCGGGGCGCCGAGGCGCTCCGCCAGGCGGGTGATCGGCTCCATCTGCTCGCGTGCCCCGTGGCCGACGATGATCACCGGTCGCTTCGAGCCTCCCAGCAGCTTCCGCGCCGCCTCCAGCGACTCCTGCGGCGGGGTGATTTCGAGCGGGGTTATCCGGCCCGCCGGCCCGCCGGCCTCGGTGTCCTCGGGCGCCTCCAGCGTCTGCACCTCGTCCGGGAAGATCAGGTGGGCGACGTCGCGTCGCAGGATTGCGTTCTTGCAGGCGAGGTTCATCAGTTCGACCTGGTTGGAGTCGCGCAGGACCGGCTGACTGAAGGCAGCGACGGTGCCGAATGCCCCCTGCAGGTCGACCTCCTGGAAGGCGCCGGGGCCGAGCACCTGGGTGTCGACCTGGCCGGTAAGTGCCAGCACGGGCGAGCGGTCGACCTTGGCGTCCCAGAGGCCGGTGAGCAGGTTGGTCGCGCCGGGACCGGCGATCGAGAGGCAGGCGGCGGGGCGCCCGGTGAGCTTGCCGTAGGCGGAGGCGGCGAAGGCGGCGGCGCCCTCGTGGCGGATTCCGATGTAGTCGAGCTTTCCCGCCTCCTGCTGGCGGCGCAAGGCGTCGGCGAGGCCGAGGTTGGAGTGCCCGACCATGCCGAAGACATGGCGCACGCCCCAGTTGACCATCGTCTCGGCCATCGCATCCGAGATCGTGCGCCGGTGCGCCTCGGGCTCGACCCCGACAAAGATCTCGCCGTCGCGGATCTCCAGCGCGTAGGTGATCGCCTCGTCGTCGAACCCGGGCGATTTGCCGTCCAACGGGCAGTAGTCGAATCCGTGCCAGGGGCAGCGCAGCAGCCCGTTCTCGATCGATCCCTCCCCCAACGGGCCGCCCTGATGGGGGCAGTGGTTGTCGAGCGCAGAGAACTGTCCTTCGTAGTGGACCAGGGCGACGCTCTTGTGGCCGGCGGCGACGGTCGTCACCCGCCCTTCGGGCAGGTCCTTGGCATCGAGGACGCGGTGCCACTCGAGGTTCGCGCCGCCGGCGCCGTTCCCGCTTCCGTTCACGCTCATCCACCCTCCTTCGGCCCGGCAAGGGCCTGCTTGCGCTCGATGCCGAACTCGACCGCCGCCGCCACCGGGTCCTGGGCAGCCGCCAGCTCGGCGTAGTCAAGCTCCGCCCCGGTGAAGGCCGACGCGTTCCACAGCTCCCCCTGAGGCTTCGCGCTCCAGGGACCGACGTAGAAATAGGGCTCGGGGTGCTCCTCGTCGCCCGGCGAGAGCCCGTAGTTGGCCCGCAGCCCCGCTCCCTCATCCCCCATCTCGATCGCCAGGTCGAAATGCTCGGGCCAGAGCGTCGGCTCGGTGGGCTGATCGCCGGCGGCGGCCGCGTTGCGTATCTGCTCCAGGGCCGGCTGGCCGACCGCGTAGGCCGCGGCCAGCGCCGCCGCTGCGGCGGGGTCGACCGTCAGCCGCTCGTCGCTCAGCTCCAGGTCCTCCGGCAGCCAGTCTGCGCCGATCAGCCGCGCGGCTGCGGCCAGCGAGCTGATCGGGGCACGGCTCTCCGCCCCCTCGCGGACCACGACCAGATCGGCGCCCTCGACCCTGATCTGGTTGCCTGAGCCCCACTCCGGCGTGCCGAATCCTCCCGGCGTCTGCGCCAGCGTCCACTCGCCGGTGACGTGCTCGCGCGCCGGCTTGATCAGGTCCTCGGCCAGGCGATGAAGCGAGCGCCGGGTCGCTTCGAATCCGTCGGGCACGGGTGGCAGCTCGATCGGGGCCATCGGGCTGCCGTCCTCCCAGCCTTCCCCGCGTTACACGTAACGGGGCAGCGCTCCCGGGGACCATTTCCTGTGAGCGATCTGGCCCTTCAACCGCCCTTTGCTAGGTGGCTGCGCGAAAAGCGCGAAGATGGCGCCATGGCGTGGCTCAGGGACCGAATCGCGGGCGAGGGCAGGCGAGAGGGTTGATCCCGACGCCGAGCTGGTCGAGCGGCTGCGGGCCGGCGACGAGGCCGCCTTCGCCGAGCTGATCGACCGTTACGGCGCCTCGATGCTGCGGGTGGCGCGCCTCTACGTCCGCGACCGCGCCGTCGCCGAGGAGGTCGTGCAGGAGACCTGGCTCGCCGTGCTCAACGGGATCGAGCGATTCGAGGGGCGCTCCAGCCTGAAGACATGGCTCTTCCGGATCCTCAGCAACCGCGCCAAGACTCGCGGCGAGCGCGAGGGCCGCAGCGTTCCGTTCTCGGCGATCGCCGCCACCGACGCCGCTGCCGAAGGTGAGGCCTCGGTCGACGCTGACCGCTTCCAGGGCGCCGACGCCCAGCAATGGCCGTACCACTGGTCGTCCCCGCCACGTGCCTGGACCCAGGAGAAGGCGCTGGAGCGGGAGACCCTCGGGGTAGTCAAGGAGGCGATCTCCGAGCTCCCCGACACCCAGCGCGAGGTGATTCGCCTCCGCGACGTCGAGGGCTGGAGCGCCGACGAGGTCGCCGATGCGTTGGAGATCTCCGACGTCAACCAGCGGGTACTGCTGCACCGGGCTCGCTCCCGGGTGCGCGCCGCGCTGGAGAGCTACCTCAACCCGGAGCCGGAGATGACATGAGCGTGGAGCTGGTCGACATCACCTGCCGCGAGCTGGTCGAGCTGGTCACCGATTACCTCGAGGGCGCCCTGGGGCCGGCGGACCGCGACCGCTTCGAGCAGCACCTCGAGATCTGCGAGCCCTGCGTCGCCTACGTCGAGCAGATCCGCCTCACGATCACGGCCAGCGGCGCGATCAGCGACGAGCAGCTCGACCCCCGGGCGCGGGAGGAGCTGCTCGCCGTGTTCAGGGACTGGAACCGTCGGGGCTAGAGGCCGAGGTCCTTGTTTCAGGGAGTGGAGGGCCGCTCGCTAGGCGCGCGGTACTCGGGGTTGGGATGGTCGGGCATCGAAAGGTCCCAGTCGTAGGTGGAATTGCCGTAAGCGGGCACGCCGCCCGCGTCCTTGAGCATGCGCGCGAAGTGGAGGATGTTCCAGGTCATGAACGTCGTGTTGCGAGTAGTCCAGGCGTTCTCGGGCCCGCCGCTTCCGGGGTCGGCGTAGGAATCGCCGGGGCCAGCCTCGCCGTTCCAGTAGGAGTCCGTCTGGGGAGGGACCGTGACGCCGATGTGCTGAAGCGCGTAGAGGACCTGGGCGCTGACGTGCTTGCCCCCGTCCTCGTTGCCGGTCGTGATCGCGCCGCCGACCTTCCCGTAGTAGGACCATTGGCCGGCGTCGTTCACGTCTCCGGAGTAGGCGTAGAGGCGCTCGATGATCTGGCGCGTCGGTGAGGCCTGATCGCCGAGCCAGATCGGGCCCGCGATCATCAGGATGTCAGCGGGCTCGACCAGCTCGCGATAGATCCTCGGAAAGTCGTCCTGCTCGTAGCCGTGCTCGGTCATGTCGGGCCACACGCCAGGCGGAATCACATGGTCGACGGTGCGGATCAGGTCGAGCTTGACGCCCACGCGTTCCATGATTCCTTTGGGTATCGCCAGCAAGGCCTCGGTCTGGCTCGGCTCGGGTGAGCGTTTGAGAGTGCCGTTGAAGACGACGGCCCGCAGATCGTCGTATTTCGCGGGAGCCTCGTCAGCGTTCTTGTCGATGAAGCTCTGGATGTTCTTTGGTATGTGCATGCGGTCCAGTCAGGGGATGGCAGCGGTCGTTACAGGCGATGGCCGCTCTCAATGTCGGTTGCCCACGATCTCCGGTCCCGTTTGTGTATCTCGCAAGGCCAATCCTCATGTAACGACCCGGGTTGCCCGGTGACTGCCCCCGCGAATGGAGGAGGTCCACTTCACCAATCTGCTGATCGTCGCCGCGGTCGGCTTCAGCGCCCCGCTGATCCTCGGCCTCGCGCCTTCGTTGCGGATGCCGGCGGTGGTCCTGGAGATCGTCGCCGGGATCGCGATCGGGCCCTCGGGGCTCGGCTGGGTCGAGATCGATCTGCCGGTAGACGTGCTCTCGGTGATCGGCTTGGCGTTCCTGCTCTTCCTCGCCGGCCTCGAGATCGACCTGACAAGGCTGCGCGGCCGCACCCTGCGCCTCACCGCACTCGGCTTCGCCCTCTCCTTCGTGATCGCCCTCGCGGCGGGCCTCGCCCTGAAGGCGGGCGACTTCGTCTCCTCTCCGCTGCTGATCGGGATCATCCTCACCTCGACCTCGCTCGGGGTGATCGTGCCGGTGCTGAAGGACTCCGGCGAGATCGGCTCGGACTTCGGGCAGCTGGTGATCGCCGCCTCCTCGATCGCCGACTTCGGCTCGATCATCCTCCTCACCCTCTTCTTCTCCGGCGACCCCTCGACCGGGACCGACACCAAGCTGATCCTGCTCGGCGGTTTCGCATTGCTGATCGCGGGTCTGGGATTTGCGCTGGCGCGGGCGGAGCGCTCCGGGACGATCTCCGGCGTCCTCGTCCGCCTCCAGGACACGACCGCCCAGATCCGCGTCCGCGGCGCCTTCGTCCTCTTGCTGGGCTTCGCCGCGCTGGCCGAGCAGCTCGGCCTGGAGACGATCCTCGGCGCCTTCGCCGCCGGCGCCCTGCTCTCACTGATCGACCGCGACGAGGAGATGACCCATCCCGAGTTCCGGCTGAAGCTCGAGGCGATCGGCTTCGGCGTCTTCATTCCGATCTTCTTCGTTTCGAGCGGGGTCAAGTTCGACCTCGACGCGCTCTTCTCCAGTGCCTCGACCGTGGCCAGGGTGCCGCTCTTCCTGCTCGCCCTCGTCCTCGCCCGAGGCCTCCCGGCGCTGCTCTACCGCGGCATCCTCGGTGACCGCAAGATGGTGATCGCCGGGCTCCTGCAGGCGACCTCGCTGCCCTTCATCGTCGCCGCGACGGCGATCGGCCAGGAGCTGGGCCTGATAACGGTTGCCTCCTCGGCTGCCCTGATCGCAGCAGGCCTGCTCTCGGTGATCATCTTCCCGTTGCTGGGCCTCTCGCTGCTTCGCCGGGGCGGAGATCGGATGGCGCCGGAAGTCGGGTCCCGGCCGAGCGCGGCGATGCCGGTGCTGAGCGTCGAGGACCGGGCGCTCTGCTCGGGCGCCCCGAACCCGGCTTCCTGAATCGCTCGTCCCGAGGTCGAGTGGACGATTTCGAGCCCGTGGGTCACATTTTCGTCCACTCGACGGGCGGCTACGCTTTGAGGTCGCGTGGTGACGGCAGTGGCCAGCACCGACCCGGCCGCAGGAGTCGGGATCCTCGCCGCCCTCGGGGCGGGCCTGGTCTCGTTCCTCTCACCCTGCGTCCTGCCGCTGGTGCCGGGCTACCTCTCGGCCGTCACCGGGGTATCGGCCGCAGAGCTGGACCAGGCCAACTGGCGGCGGGTCCTCGCCCCCAGCCTCTTGTTCGTCGCCAGCTTCTCGGCGATCTTCATCGCCCTCGGGCTGACCGCGACGGCGCTCGGCTCGACCCTCCAGGACCACCGGCTGCTGCTGGAGAAGATCAGCGGCGTCCTGATCATCGTCATGGGGATCTTCTTCGTCGCCGCGGCCTTCGTCCCGGCGCTGAACCGCGAGTGGCACCTCGATGCGCTGATGGCGAAAGCCGGAAGGGGCGGCCCGATCGTCGCCGGGGCCGCCTTCGCGATCGCCTGGTCACCCTGCATCGGGCCCACCCTGGGCGCGATCCTCTCGGCCGCGGCGCTCTCGGACTCGGCCGCGCGCGGCGCTTTCCTCCTCGCCGTCTACTCGGCCGGGCTGGCGATTCCCTTCATCCTCACCGCGCTCGCCTTCTCACGGATGACGACCGCGTTCGGCGCGGTGAAGCGCCACTACGGGGCGATCATCGGCGTTGGCGGCGCCATCCTGATCGCCACCGGGGTGCTGATCCTCACCGGCGAGTTCTTCCGCCTCAACATCGAGGCGCAGAGCTGGCTCAGTGGCCTCGGGCTCGACTTCTGGAACCAGGTCTGAGCGGCGGGGTCGCGGTCTCCAGCTCCTCCCCCACCGCCTCGACCTCCTCCAGCTCCCCGCCTCCGAGCTCGCGCGAGCAGACGATCCGGAAGCGCCCGGTGCCGATCTCAGGGTCGCCGACCAGGGGCAGACCCCTGATCTCCTCCCAGCCGAGCCGCTCGATCTCGAACGGGTTCATCCGCACCTCCGCCGCCGGGAAGGGGCAGCTGGCGTTGTGCTGGTCGATCGCCTTGGAGATCGCCTCGAGGTTCTTCGCCTCGGCGCTGCTCACAGGACGAGTCTACGTCCCTGCCGCGCCCTACGATCGATCCATGGCGAGGACCATCGCCCATCTCGACATGGATGCCTTCTACGCCTCGGTCGAGCTGCAGCGCCGGCCCGAGCTGCGCGGCAAGCCGGTGATCGTCTGCGGGTCGGGCCCGCGGGCGGTGGTCACCACCGCCAGCTACGAGGCCCGCAAGATCGCCGGGATCCACTCGGCGATGCCCGCGGCGGTTGCCCGCCGGCGGCTGCCGGACGCCGCCTACCTCACCCCCGACTTCGATGCCTACCGGGCGATGTCGCGGCGGGTGATGGCGATCCTGCGCGAGCAGGTCGAGACGGTCGAGGTGGTTGGGCTCGACGAGGCCTACCTCGACCTCTCCGAGCTGTCCTACCCGAAGGCGACGATGCGGCGGATCGCCAGCGAGATCCGCGACCGCACCGGGCTCACCTGCTCGATCGGTATCGCCGAGAACAAGCTGCTGGGAAAGATCGCCAGCGAGCTGGCGAAGCCGGCAGGGCTCCTCCGCCTCGGCCGCGAGGAGGCGCTGGAGCGCTTTGCGGCCTCCTCGCCGAGCCTGATCCCCGGGATCGGGCCGAAGACCCTGGAGCGGCTGGAGCGGCTCGGCATCCGCACCCTGGCGGCGCTGCGGAGCCGCGATTGCGCCGCGCTGCAGGCGAGCTTCGGGGAGCGCACCGGTGCCTGGCTACACCGCCGGGCCAGGTTCGAGGACCCCGGCCCGGTGGCGGTCGTCCGCGAGACCAAGTCGCAATCGACCGAGACCACCTTCGACATCGACGTCTCCGATGCAGCCATGATGGAGGCCTCGCTGGCGCGGCTTTCCGATCAGCTCTGCCGGCGGCTGCGCAGCCGGGACCTGGCCGGGCGCAGCGTCGGGATCAAGGTGCGCCTCGATGACTGGACCAACGTCAGCCGGGCGCGGACGCTCGAGCACCCGACCAACGATCCCTCCCTGGTCGGCCGCGTGGCCCGCGAGCTGCTTCGCGAGTACTCCCCGCCGCGGCCGGTGCGTCTGCTCGGGGTCCGGGTCGCCGCCTTCGGCGACGGCGACCAGGACCCCGAGCCCGACGACCAGCTGCGGCTGGGGGTGTGAGCGCTAGCGGCTCGCCAGCAGGACGCCGAGGTCGGGGAAGCCGAGCCGCTGCTTGGTGGCCGCGGTGAGGTCGTAGTCGCGGCCGGCGACGTAGGGACCTCGGTCGATGACCCGCACCGTGACGCTGCGACCGTGGTAGCGCAGGGTCACCTTGGTGCCGCACGGCAGGGTCTTGTGAGCGACTCCCAGCGTTCCCGGCGACAGCGAGCCGCCGCAGGCGAGCGCGCCCCCGTAGAGGCCGGGGCCGTAGTAGGAGGCGACGGCGTGGCGGAAGACGGTGATCCGGCGCGTCACCGTGTGGCTGCCCTTCGCGAGGCCGTTGCGCCCGACGTAGGCACGGATCCGGTAGTTGCCGGTCGAGCGCGGCTTCCAGCGCAGGCGGTAGACGCCGCGGTGGCTGGTGGCGTCGCGGATCACGTCGCCGTGCGGGCCGCGGATCATCACCTTCACCCTGCGCTGCCCGCCGGGCCGGACCAGGCCGCGGAGGCGGACGCCGTCTCCGGCGACCAGGTTGTGCTCGCCGACGTGGAACGAGGCCCGAGAGCGGACCCTGATCCGGCGAGGCGACGATGGATGGCCGATCGCCGGCACGGCGCGGAAGGCGCCGTTGATCCTGGCTCTCGCACCGGTGCGGTAGTTGCCGGCGGCATCGGTGCGGACCTTGTGATGCCGGTTCCAGCCGGTCGAGCCGGCCCTGCGGAACTCGATGCCGACCCAGACGGGATGCTGCGCGGTCGCTTGGCCCCGCATCGCCAGGCGCTGGCCGTAGCCGAGGGTGCGCTGCGAGGTCGAGAGCCGGGCCGTCTGCGATGAGCCGGTGGCGGCGGTTGCGATTGAGGTTGAGGCGGATGCGGCGACCAGCAGGATGAGGCCGGCCGCGGCACCTCTGTGCCGGCGACGGTTACGTCGCATGTTTGGATCACTCGCTTTCTCAGGCTGCCTGCGGGGTTAGCTGACGGGCTCGGGATGCCGGCGCTGCGCCGGTCCATCCCTAAGGGCGGATCACCGCCCCACTCGCCCCTGCGCGCCGGCGGAGCCGGCGCAACGATTGGGTCCCCCGCTCGCCCCGCGCTCGCGGAGCGACTCGGCAGATCGGGTTCGTACGTATGTTCGAGACCGAACACCGTAGGAAGGGGCTCGATGCCCCTGTGTGACGGCCCTCACATAGGCCCGGTTCTGCACGGTGGCGCCCAAACGGCTTCCCAGAGCGGTTTGGGTCGCCCTCTCAGGCTTGCTCGCGGTGTGAGAAGATCCCCTCGTGAGCGAGGATCGCCTCACCGGGCTCGACTCGTCGTTTCTGCACATGGAGCGCGAGGGAGCCCACATGCACGTCGCCTCGACGATCATCATGGAGGGCCCGGCCCCCCACCACGAGGAGCTTCGCGACCACATCGCCGCGCGGCTTCACCTGGTGCCGCGGTTCCGCCAGAAGCTGCGCTTCGTCCCCCTTGGGCAGGGGCGCCCGGTGTGGGTCGACGACCCGCATCTGAACCTCGACTACCACCTCCGCCAGACCGGCCTTCCCCCGCCCGGCAGCGAGGAGCAGCTTCGCAACCTCGCCGCCAGGATCTTCTCCCAGCAGCTCGACCGCTCGAAGCCGCTCTGGGAGATGTGGCTGGCGGAGGGTCTCGAGGGCGACCGCTTCGCGCTGATCACCAAGAGCCACCACGCTCTCGTCGACGGCGTCTCCGGGGTGGACATAACCCACGTCCTCTTCGACACTGCGCGCCATCCCGAGGCTCCCCCGGACCCCGGCCCGGAGTGGCTGCCCCGCCCCGAGCCCAGCGGCGCGAAGCTGCTCGCCGACGCCCTGCTCGAGCGGGCCACCAGCCCGGCCGAGATCGCCCGTGGTGCC
The DNA here is from genome assembly GCA_963725315.1 of uncultured Actinomycetes bacterium. Lineage (GTDB taxonomy): Bacteria > Actinomycetota > Thermoleophilia > Solirubrobacterales > 70-9 > JBBRHQ01. The sequence continues at coordinate 229,011 of CAVRYA010000003.1, forward strand.
CGGGCGGTGTTTCGCGGCCCGCGCCAGGTCGCCTCCCAGGTCCTCGGCGGCGCCGGCGCCGCCGGGAAGATGCTCGGCGCCGGGCTCTCGGCGCCGCCTTCGCCGTTCAACGTCGAGATCGGCCCCCACCGCCGCTTCGCCTTCGTCCGCGCCGACATCGACGAGTTCAAGCGGATCAAGAACGAGCACGGCGGCACGGTCAACGACGTCGTCCTCTCGACCGTCGCAGGGGCGCTCGGCAACTACCTGCGGGCGAGGGGCCACGACACCAGCGAGCTGGAGCTGAAGGCGATGGTGCCGGTCAGCGTCCGCACCGAGGCCGAGCACGGAGCGCTCGGCAACCGGGTCGCGGCGATGATGGCCCCGCTGCCGGTCTGGTCCGAGGACCCGGTCGAGCGCCTGCACCTGACCACGGCCTCGATGGGCGACCTGAAGTCCTCGGGGCAGGCCGTCGGGGCGCAGCTGTTGAGCCAGATGACCAACTTCGCGCCGCCGACGATCGCCGCCCAGGCCGCCCGCCTGACACCGCGGCAGCGCTTCTTCAACCTCGTCGTCACCAACGTGCCAGGCCCGCAGATCGCCCTCTACATGCTCGGCCGCGAGATGGAGGCGATCTTCCCGATGGTTCCGCTGGCCCAGCGCCAGGCCCTCTGCATCGGGATCATGTCCTACAACGGCCAGATCAACTTCGGCCTGATCGGCGACTACGACGCGATGGCCGACCTCGACGCCTTCGGCCTCGACCTCGAGGGGGCGATCGCCGAGATCTCCGCGGCCACCCCGAAGCCGAAGGGCCGCAAGACCAAGGCCAAGCCGAAGGGCGCGGCCCGCAAGCCGGCGGCCGCCGCCGGCTAGATTCAGGGCGCCCGGCATCCGCCGGCGCTGCGATCCTGCGGCGCTCGATGCGACGCGCGACGAGGCAGCTGACGACCGGCGGCGGCGAGGTCGAGCTGCGGGTACGCCGCTCCGCGCGGGCGCGGCGGGCCCGGATCCGTGTCGCGCCGGGGAGCCCGCCCGAGGTCGTCGTGCCCGAGCGGATGAGCGAGCGGCAGGTCGACCGGGTGATCCGCGAGCACCACGAGTGGATCGTCGAGAAGGTCGCCTGGGCGCGGGCCGAGGCCGAGCGGAGCGCCGAGCTCGGCCTCGACCGGCCGGGCGTCGTCTGGCTGGCCGGGAGGCCCGTCCCGCTCGAGTTGCGCGGGGGCGGCCGGGCCGTGGCGAAACTGGGCGGAGGGCGCCTCGTCGTCGGCGGACCCCCCGAGGCTGCCGGCGCCGCGATCGGCCGCTGGTACCGGCGCGAAGCGAGGCTGCGGCTCTCGCATGCCACCTGGCGCGAGGCCGAGGCGCTCCGGGTCGAGCCGGCCCGAATCTCGATCCGCGACCCCCGCACACGCTGGGGTTCCTGCTCCGCCGCCGGCGCGATCTCCTACTCGTGGAGGCTGGTGATCTGCCCGGAGCCGGTGCTCGACTACGTCGTCGTCCACGAGCTCTGCCACCTGCGGTTCCACGACCACTCGAGCGCCTTCTGGGAGCTGCTCTCGGGAGCCCGACCGGGTTGGCGCGAGCAGGCCGAGTGGCTGCGCCGCCACGCGCTGGAGGTCGGTGGCTACGGTCCTCGGCTGTGTTGATCCGCCGAGCCAGCGCAGCCGATGCGGGCGCGATCGCCGCCGTCTACGGCGCCGGTGTCGCCGAGGGGTCGGCCACCTTCCAGACGACGCCCGTGCAGGCGTCGTCGTTCGAGCGCCGGATCCACTCAGGGGAGCTCTTCCTGGTCGCCGAACAGGGCGGTTCCGTCCTCGGCGCAGGCTGGATCAGCGAGTACGACCCCGTCCATGGCTACTACGCCGGGGTCGGCGAGGTGACGCTCTACGTCGACCCCCGGCAGCGCCGGATCGGCGCAGGGCGGGCCCTGCTGGAGGGGCTCGCCGCCGAGGCCGAGGCGGGCGGCCGCCACAAGCTGGTGGCGAAGATCTTCTCAACCAACCAGGCGAGCCTCGCCCTCTTCGAGGCCTGCGGCTACCGCCGGGTCGGCACCCACCACCGCCACGGCGAGAGCCGGGGCGAGTGGAAGGACGTGATCGTGGTCGAGCGCCTCCTGGCGGGCTGACCGCGCTTCGCTCAGCGGATCAGGCGAGCCCGCACCGCGACACTTGCATCGTTGCCGGTGTAGCGCCAATCGGCGAGCCCGAAGCCGTTCACCCTGGAATCGACGTTGACCACCACCACGGTGATCCGGTCGAAGCGCCCGGGCCGGTCGAGGCGCACCTCCATCTCCCCGCGGCTGCGCTTCAGCGCCAGGTCCGAGGCCACGGTCCCGGCGGTCTGGCTACCGATACGGCCGACGATCGCGAGGGCGGTGGCGACGCCGTCCTTCCCCCTTGCGGTCACGCGCAAGCTTCTCGCGGCTGTGGGATGGACCCGCAGCAGCCGGTAGGTGGTGTGGTCGAGAACCCGGTGGCGCGTCGCGCCGTTGGCCGGCAGGCTCCCCTGCCGCTCGACGTCGGGATATAGGTCCCCCTCAGGGAAGGCGGTGTCGGTGCGCCACTCGGCCAGGTCCCTGGCGAACCGCGCGAAGTCGAGGCTGAAGTCCGAGGAGCCGGCCGCGCGGATCGCCGCATCGTAGGAGAAGACGGCGAAGTCGCTGTCGGGCACCTCCCAGGCGGAGCGCACGATCGAGGGGCCGTAGCGGTGCGCGAGCCAGTGGTTCCAGACCGCCGAGCCGTAGTACTTGACGTTGCTGCGGGTGATCGGGATCTCGACCCGGCTGTTCCAGCGGTCGAGGTAGCGAAGGTAGTCGTTGACCGAGCCGTAGACCTGATCCTCCATCCATGTCGCGGTCGACTCCATGAACCAGGTGTCCTGGTAGGTGTTGTAGGAGAACTGCAGCACGTGGTTGTACTCGTGGGCAAGCGTCACCTCGGCGTCGGTCAGCGGCGTCGTCCCGGGGTACTGAAGCAGCGCGTAGTCGTCGTCGATCACCAGGTAGGCGAAGCGCCGGCGCGAGATCTGCCCGGGATCGGGACTGGCGTAGCCGAACAGGTCCGAGTCGCCGATGTCCGCCAGGTAGATGTCCGTCTGCGGGCCTCCGCCGAGGCTCCCGTCGGGCTTTGGAGTCTGCCAGCCGAGGCTGTCGTTCTCGACCGAGTAGACCTCCTCCGCGGTCGCCTCGACCACGTCGACGTAGTCGGGGATGCCGTTGGCCGGCGCGAGGTCGGTCAGGTCCGGGGCGTTGGCGAAGCCCGCGTCGTCGATCCAGTGGACGCAGAAGTGGGCGCTGCAGTTCGAGGCGAGGTGGGTCAGCTCGGCGGCCGAGTAGGCCTCCCCGTCCGGGTCGGGGTGATCGGTTGGGCGAGCCAGCAGGGCGCGCGCGGCGCGGCGCTGATCCCGCGGCATGCGGGGCATGGCTCGGGCCAGCCGCACGAGGAGTGCCGTCAGGTCCCGGTCGGGAGACTGCGCGACGGAGGCGCGAGCGCCCGGCGGATGGGTGGGGCCGAGGATCGCCCTGGCCCGCCGGATCAGGCGGGCGCCGGCCGCGCGGGAGATCGGCTCCGGCGAGGCGGAACTGCGCGCCGCGGCGCTCGCGCCGGAGGCGCGATTGCAGGCCGCCCCCAGGCAGAGGAGGAGGATGGCCAGCGCGAGCGGGGTGAGGGTCGGCCGGCGAATGGGCATCGCAAAGCTATAACCCGGGCGGTGCCGGGCGGTTGCGGGTGACGATAGCGTCCGAGCCATGAGCTCCGAGCCCGCCCCGATCACCGTCGCCCTCGGCCAGATCAACCCGACCGTTGGCGACATCGACGGCAACGCCGCCAAGATCGCCGAATGGATCGATGCCGCCCGCGAGCGGGGCGCCGATCTGGTCGTCTTCCCCGAGCTCTGCCTGCCCGGGTACCCGGCGGAGGACCTCTACCTGAAGCGCCACTTCGTCGAGGCCAACGTGCGGGCCCTGGAGGAGCTGGCGGCCGGCTGCGAGGGGATCGTCGCCCTGGTCGGCTTCGCGGAGCCGGTCCCGCTCGGCCCGGGAGGCCGGCGTGTCAGCAACTCCCTCGGGGTCCTCGCCGACAGGGGCGTGCAGCTCGTCTACCGCAAGAACCGCCTCCCCAACTACGCCGTCTTCGACGAGCAGCGCTACTTCGAGCCGGGGGTGGAGCCGGCGATGGTCGACGTGGCGGGCGTCCCGGTCGGGCTGACGATCTGCGAGGACTGCTGGGTCGAGGGCCCGCCCGCGTCGCTGGAGTCCGAGGCGGGGGCTGAGCTGATCGTCAACCCCTCCGGCTCTCCGTATCACCGCGGCAAGGGGCGCGAGCGGCTCGAGATGTTCGGCGACCGGGCCCGGGCCTACGGCGCCCACTTCGCCTTCGCCAACCTGGTCGGGGGCCAGGACGAGCTGGTCTTCGACGGGGACAGCCTGCTCTTCGCTCCCGACGGGTCGATCCTCGCCCGGGCGTCGCAGTTCGAGGAAGAGCTCCTCCTCTGCCGGATCCCGGGGGGCCAGGGGGCCTCGATCGCGGAGCCGCTGCCCGACCTCGACGAGGTGTACGCGGCGCTCGTGCTGGGGCTTCGCGACTATGTCGGCAAGAACGGCTTCCGCCACGTCGGAATCGGGCTCTCCGGGGGGATCGACTCCGCCCTGGTCGCGATGATTGCCTGCGACGCGCTCGGCGCCGCCAACGTGAGCTGCGTGGTCATGCCCTCCCCCCACTCCAGCGCCGCCACCCAGGGCGATGCCCGCGCGATCGCGGCGAACCTCGGCGTGGAGGTGATCGAGATCCCGATCGAGCCGATGATGGGCAGCTACGAGGAGGCATTGCGGGACCTCTTCGGCGCCACGGCGGCCGGCGCCCCCGCCGGCGATGAGGCCCTGCCGCGCGACCCGGCCCGGCCCTCCGAGCCGGACCTCGCGGCCGAGAACATCCAGGCGCGGATCCGGGGCAACCTGATGATGGCGCTCTCCAACAAGCACGGCTGGCTGATCCTCACCACCGGCAACAAGAGCGAGATGTCGGTCGGCTACGCGACCCTCTACGGCGACATGGCCGGGGGCTTCGCGGTGATCAAGGACGTCCCCAAGACGCTCGTCTACGGGCTGGTGCGCCGCCGCAACGAGCGCGCCGGCAGCAAACTGGTGCCGAGCTCGGTGATCGATCGCGCGCCCTCGGCGGAGCTTCGTCCCGACCAGCTCGACGAGGACTCCCTGCCGCCCTACGAGCTCCTCGACCGGATCCTCGAGGCCTACGTCGAGCGCGACGAGGGCAGCGAGGAGATGGGCGACGCTGGGATGTCGCTCGACGTCGTCGAGGAGGTGATCCGGATGGTCGACCGGGCCGAGTACAAGCGCCGCCAGGCCCCGCCCGGGATCAGGATCACGCCGAAGGCGTTCGGGCGCGACCGGCGCCTGCCGATCACCAACCGCTTCCGCGGCTGAGCGGTATGTGTGATGGGCCGGCGCGGCTCACATGACGCCGCAGCATGTCGGCGGCGCAGCCGCCGCAAGTAGGTTGGCTTGCAGGCGCGGTGTAGCCGGCACAGGCATGTCAGCGGCGAAGCCGCCGCAAGTTATTCCCATCTGCCACGCCGCCACCTCTACTCCGCGTCCGGGGGCGGGAACAACTGCGCCGCCTCCTCCGCTCCGCGAGAGCCCGCACCCAGAATCACCGGTCATCTGCGGGCTCTCGCTCCGCGTCCGGGGGCGGCTTTCGTAGTGGCCGCACGACGACGGTCATCCGGGCCAGCGCGCAGAGCTGCCCCGCAGCGTTCTGGACCTCTGCGTCCCAGACCCAGGTGCTGCGACCCCGGTGGCGCGCCCGGGCCTTGACCTCGACGTGGCCCTCGGTCGTCGGGCGCAGGAAGGTGATATCGATCGACTGACCCATCGCCATCATCCCCTGGGCGAGGACGGCGAGCGCCGTCGCGCGCGAGCAGAGGCTCTCGACCAGGGCCGAGATCACGCCTCCGTGGAGCAGCCCGACCGGCTGGCGCAGATCGTCTCGCATCTGGACCCTGGCCCGGGCGTGGTCGGGGTCATCGTCGAGCCACTCGGTGCCGATCAGCTCGTCGAAGGGGGAGGCGATGTCGATCTCAGGCATCGCGAGGCAGCCTAAACACCTGCGAACCGGAGTGCGTAGGCTGTCCGGCCGTGGCCTTGAGCGAGGAGCAGAGGGTGATGCTGCAGCTGCTGCTGGAGCGTGGGCAGAGCTACGGGGACCTCGCCTCCCTGCTGGGCGTGGAGGCCGGGGAGGTCCGCGCCCGCGCCCAGGCGGCGCTCACCGAGATCGCCGGACAGGACCCCGACCGCGAGACCGGCCTCAGCGACTATCTCCTCGGCCAGGCCGACCCGATCGCCCGCGCCGACGTCGCCCGTCACCTCGGTAGCGACCCCGAGGCCCATTCGCTCGCCGCCAAGCTGGAGGCGCAGCTGCGGCTGATCGCCCCGGGGGCGGAGCTCCCCGCCCTGCCCAAGGCCCCGAGACCGGCGCAGGCGCAGGGCGGCGCGGCGGCCGGCCCGCACCCGGGCAGGCGCCCGGTCGTCCCCGGGTCGCTGAGCAGTGGCCAGCGGCGGCTGATCGCAGCCCTGCTTGCCGGGCTGGCGGTGGTCGCGGTGGTGGTTCTGATCGCCGCCGGTGCCTTCGACGGCGGAGGCGGCGGCTCGACCTCGACAGCGGCCCAGGAGGGGTCCGGCTCGTCGGCGGGTGGCGGTGCCGCCGCCACCACGGCCAGCGGCGAGGACGTGACGAAGGCGATCCTGCGTCCGCTTGGGGACTCTGGCGGCCGCGGGGTCGCGCTCTTCGCCCGCTACAAGAAGGTGCCGGTGATCCAGGTGACGACGATCGGGCTCGACCAGCTCGCCAAGGGCCAGGCCTATTACGTCTGGCTGTATCACTCCGACAAGCTGGCCCTGCGGGTCGGCGGGTTCGTGGTCGACAAGAAGGGCCGCGCCGTGACCCAGCTGCAGGTGCCGGCCGAGGCGGTGGCGCTGGTCGCCAACGCGACTTTCGACCAGATCGACGTGACCCTGACCGCAGACGCCGACTACAGGGCGGCCCTGGCCAGGGCCCGCCAGCAGAAGGCCCTTCCCGCGCTCACGGGGACCAGCGTCCTGCGCGGCAAGATCACCGGTCCCCTGGTCGGTGCGGTCAAGCAGTCCGGCGGGTCGGGCGACACCACCGGCCAGCAGGGCGGCTAGCCCCAACCGCCGGTCAGATCAGCAGCTTGCCGGGGTTCATGATCCCCGCCGGGTCGAGGCGCTCCTTCACGGCCCTCAGGGCCTCGAGTCCGAGCCGCCCGACCTCGGCCTCCATGTAGGGGGCGTGGTCGCGGCCGATCGCGTGATGGTGGGTGATCGTCGCCCCGGCGGCCACGATCGCCTCGCTGGCCGCCCGCTTGACCGCTTCCCACTGCTCGATCTCGCGTCCGGCCAGGGCGCGCGAGATGAAGGTGAAGTAGAGCGAGGCCCCGTCGGGGTATGCGTGGGAGAGGTGGCAGAAGACCAGTCCCGGTGTCCCCTGCCCGGCGAGCGAGGTGCGGATCGCGCCGCCGACCGCACTGTGCAGCTCGGCCAGCCGCGTCCATGTATGCGAGGTCTCCAGGGTCTCGACCATGCAGCCCAGGTCGATCAGCGTGTCGCGCAGGTAGGGGCCGTGATAGCGGCCCCGTTCCCAGGAGCGCCCGGCGCCCTGTCCGATGTACACGGCTCCGCCGGCGCGCAGCTTCCGCACCGCCAGGGCCCTGCGCCGGGCGACAGACTCCGGCTCGCCCTCGATGCCGGCGATCATCAGGCAGCCGCCCCTGCGCCGGCGCAGGCCGAGGTAACCCTCGAACAGCGAGCGGGCCGCGCCAGTGGGCCCCGAGAGGGCCAGGGAGACCCGGGTCTCCTCCTCGTCGGAGACGCGGATCACGTCCGGCAGCGCTCCGCCCTGGGCCATCTCGCGGACGATCTCCGAGCCGGCCTCGAAGCTCTCCGCGACCCAGGCTTCGTAGCGGCGCTCGGCCGGGGCGGGGCGGACCCGCACGCTGACCTCCGGGATGACGCCGAGCGTTCCCTCGGAGCCGACGATCAGCTCGCGCAGGGCGGGCCCGGCGGCGCTGTGGGGCGTCTCGAGCGTGTGCATCTCGCCGACCGGCGCAACCAGGCTGACGCCGGAAACGACCGCGTCAAAGCGCCCGTAGCCGCTGGAGGCTTGACCCGCCGAGCGGGTCGCGGCGAAGCCCCCGATCGTCGCGTACTCGAAGGACTGCGGGAAGTGGCCGAGGGTGAGCCCCTCCCGCCCCAGCGCCGCCTCCGCCTCCGGCCCGCGCAAGCCGGCTCCCAGCCGGGCGGTCAGGGAGCGGCGATCGGTCGAGACCTCCCTGAGCCGCCCGAGGTCGAGGCTGATCAGGGCCTGATGGTCGCCCCGCAGCGGCTCGACCCCGCCGACCACACTGGTGCCCCCGCCGAAGGGGACCACGGCGACCCCGGCCTCCGAGCAGGCTCCCAGCAGCGCCTGCAGCTCGGCCGCGTCGGCCGGCAGCACGACTGCATCGGGCGCGGCCTCGAGCCTGCCCGAGCGCAGCCGGGCCAGGTCGGCGTAGCCGCGGCCGGCGGCGTGGCGCAGCCGGTCCTCGGCACCATCGAAGACCCATTCCCCGCCGACCGCCTCCGCCACCGCCGCGGGAACCGGCCTTGCCGGGGCAGCTCGACCTGATCGGGAGATTGCGGCCGCGAGGCGGGCTGGAGGTCGCCGATCTCCTCGCGCAGCACGGCCAGGGCGCCGGCCTCGATCTCGGGATTGATCGCCGGATCGCCCCAGCCCCACCACTTCGCATCGCGCCGCGGCACGCTCACCGTGCCGGTCCCTCTCCGTCGGCGTTCTCCAGCGCTCGCTGGATGCCGTCCAGCGCCTCGGCGAGGATCGTGCCCTGCCCGCGGCTCAGCATCGGGGATCCCAGCCGCGAGAGCCCCTTCAGGGCATGCCTCGAGGTTATCCGCACCTCGGTCCCCCCCTGCTCGGGCTCGAGCTTGATCTCGACCTGCGAGCTGCTCAGGTGCCTCTCGAACGGGGTGCCGGCGATCTCCTGCTCCCAGGCGAAGCGGGACTCCTCGGTGGAGCCGGTGCATCGGAAGTCCGCCCGCACGCCCCGCCCTCCCTTCGTCCGCAGCACCTTCGTCCAGCGGCTGCGCTTGCCCGCCTGGGTGCGCTCCACGTCCTCGACCCGCTCGGTGTTCGGCCACCAGCGCGGCAGGTTGTAGGGATCGGAGACCAGCGACCAGACCTCCGAAGGCGGCGCCTCGATCATCCGCCGGCGGCTCACGCTGGCCAAGGCCCCAGCCCGCCTGGGGCTAGTTTCCCGCGAGCCGGCGCAGGTCGCGGACCAGCAGCAGGTGCTTGAGGTGGCTGACCGTCGCCGCCAGGTTCTCGAGGCTCTCCAGCGCCTCCTTGCGCCGTTGCGGATTGCGCGAGCGAAGCGAGGGGCCGAGAAGTGCCTCCAGCAGGTTCGCCTCGCGGTCGGCCGAGGAGCGGAAGACCCGAAGGTTGCGGGCCGCGACGCCAAAGCGCGAGAGCTCGTGGGCCGAGCGGACGATCTCCCGGTCGGTTTCGTCATAGACGGTGCGCCCGTCGCGCTTCTCAGGCTGCACGACGCCGAAATCCTCGAGCTCGCGGATCAGCTCCTCGCGAGCCCCGGTTTCCTCGATCACCTCCTCCATCGTCAGGTAGGCGCTCGAGGTGTTGACCAGGATCGCCCGTCGCACGGCGCCGCCAGTGGGGCGCCGATCGCCCCCGATCTCGGGGACCTCCGCTCCGGCGGCAAGCTCCTGGCGGATCACCCGCAGCGGCAGGAACTCGTCGCGCTGCAGGCGCAGGATCGTCTTCAGCCGCTCGACGTCGGCCTGGCTGTAGAGGCGGTACCCCCCTGCGGTGCGCCGGGGAGTGAGCAGCTTTTGGTCTTCGAGGTAGCGGATCTTCGAGATCGAGATGTCGTCGAACTCGGCCTCGAGGATCTTGCAGACGGCGCCGATCGTCAGCGCCTTGCGCTGCGGGCGGCCGCCCCCGTCGCGCTGCCGGGCGCCGCGCTCGCCCACCTCGACTCCGCCTTGCCTACCAGAGACCGCCATCTACTTCTCCAAGAAGCTGAGCTTGTACTTGCCGACCTGGATCTCGTCCCCGTCCGCGAGCTTGTGCGACTCGATCCGGCGCCGGTTGACATAGGTGCCGTTCAGCGAGCCGAGGTCGTCGATGTAGAGGCCGTCGCGGCGGCGGACCAGCAGCGCGTGGTTGCGGGAGACGGTGACGTCGTCGAGGAAGACCCCGGCGTCGGGGCTGCGGCCGATGCTGACGCGATCGTCGGTGACGGTGAAGCTCTCCCCCGCCCTGCCGCCGCCGGCCCGGATCACCAGGGCGGCGCCGGCCTGCTCGACCACCTCGTCGATGTCGACCGGCTGCATGCCTCCGGCCTCGTCGACCGTGTAGGTCATCGTGGTCGGCTCCTCGCCGCCCTCGGGGCGGCTCAGGTAGGCGCCGCACTTCTGGCAGTAGTTCGCCCCCTCAGGGTTGACGAAACCGCACTCAGGACAGTGGACGGCCATCGCTTTGGGTCCGCTAGGCGGCGGGTTCGTCCTCGGGCGCTTCGGTCTCGGGGACCGTCGGGCCCTTGCCGGCGAGGATCTCGGTCAGCTGACGGACGTCGTCGCCGGAGATCAGCGAGTCTCCACGCTCGCGCTTCTGGCGCAAGCGGTTGACGAGCTCCGCCCTGAGGATGTCGATCTTCCCGTGCAGCACGCGCCGCCGGTAGGAGACCTCCTGCTCCTCTTCGGTGAGCTTTTCGATCAGCGCCTTCAGCTCCGGGTCGCTGAGGGACCCGAGATCGGGGAAGGTGTCCTCCATCTCACTCCTTTCGGCTGCGGTCTGCGGCGATTATAGGCGCCCTCTCCAAAGGGTCGACCAAAGGTTGAAGGTTTATGGAGAGTGAGGGTGTGATTTCAGCCACTCACGGTGGCGCTGCGCCGCCTCCCGCCCCATGCGGGCGTAGAGCACGGTCGCCAGGATCGAGAGCACGAGCCCGACGATCAGCAGGGTCGTCGGGAGCCAGCCGCCGAACAGCATCGAGAAGAAGATCGCCGCCATGATCGGGAAGACGGCCACCCGCCCCAGCCAGTTGACCTCGATGTCGATGCCGTGGCGGAGCCCGTACTGGGCGAGCCCGAGGGTGACGAGCTCGCGGGCGACCAGCGCCGCCAGCGCCCAGCGCGGCAGAAGCTCGAAGTGCCAGCAGATGACGGCGCCGGAGACGATCGTCAGGCGGTCGACCACCGGGTCGAGGATCGCGCCCATGCGGCTGTACTGGCCCGTGACCCGGGCGAGGAAGCCGTCGACGTAGTCACCGAGTGAGATCGCCAGGAAGACGAGCGCCGCCGCGGTGCTGCGGCCGTCGCCGGATGAGAGCGCCAGGTAGAGGAAGAGCGGGATCGCGGCGAGGCGGATGAAGCCGACCAGGTTTGGCAGCGTGAACGGGCGAAGCGGCTCCCCCCTGCGCGTCTGCCGCGGCTCCGGCCCGGTGCGGTCGAGCCCGAAGAGCCTCCTCACCCGGCCCTTCCCGAAAGGCACGAACTCCTTGCGCGACGCGTCCTCAGCTCCGCTTCCGGGCGCGTCGCGGTGGTGCCCACTCTGCTCAGTCATGGGTTGACCGGGCCTACTCGATCGACTCGAGGATCTCTGCGGCCTTCGCCGCGGCCTCGGCGACCGGGAGGCGGCGCTCGGCTCCGCTGGCGCGCTCCTGGGCCTCGACGATGCCGTCGGCGAGGCCGCGGCGGCCGACGACCAGGCGCAGCGGGCAGCCCAGCAGCTCGGCGTCGGTCAGCTTCTCCCCGGGTCCCGCGTCGCGGTCGTCGTAGAGAACCTCGACCCCGGCATCCCGCAGTTCCTCGTAGAGGCGGTCAGCGGGCTCGCGCTCGGGCTCACCGGCTTTCGCCAGGGAGACCAGGTGGATCTCCCAGGGCGCGATCGAGCGCGGCCAGACGATCCCCTTCTCGTCGGCCCGCTGCTCGATCGAGGCGGCGACGACCCGGGCCGGGCCCAGCCCGTAGCTGCCCATGACGATCGGGTGCTCGCTGCCGTCCTCGTCGAGGTAAGTCGCCCCGAGCGCCTCCGAGTAGCGGGTGCCGAGCTTGAAGATGTTCCCGATCTCGATCGCCGGCTCGATCTCGATCGCCTCGCCGGCTTCGGTGACGTCGCCGCTCTCGACGGCGCGGACGTCCATCTCGACGGACTCGAAGTCGCGGCCGGGCTGCACCCCGCGGAGGTGCTCGTCCGCCCGGTTGGCGCCGGTGACGTAGGAGCTGCCGTCGATCGCGGCGTCCTTGATCACGGTCACCTCGGCGCCGACCGGCCCGATGAAGCCCGCCGGCCCGAGCCGCTCCGAGATCTCCTCCTCCCGGGCGGGCCGGAAGTCCGTCCCGAGCGCATTACGGAGCTTCACCTCGTTCAGCCGGTGATCGCCGCGTACCAGCACCAGGACGAAGCCGCGCTCGTCGTCCACCACGACCGGCAGCGACTTGACCAGCGCACCCTCGGGAAGGCCGAGCGATGAGGCGACCTCCTCGACCGTCTTCAGACCCGGGGTCGCCACCGGCTCGGGTGCCTCGAGCGGCGGCGGCAGCTCCACCTCCCGGGCCCGGGCGGAGGCGACCTCCACGTTGGCGGCATAGCCGGGTGCAAGCGCGATGCTGTCCTCCCCTGCCGGGCAGGGCGCCATGTACTCGTGCGCCCCGGAGCCGCCCATCATCCCGACATCGGACTCGACCCGGTACCAGTCGAGGCCGCAGCGGTCGAAGATCCGGTCATAGGCGCCGATGTGCTTCTCGTAGGAGCGCTCGAAGGTCTCGGCGTCGCGGTCGAAGGAGTAGGAGTCCTTCATCACGAACTCGCGGGATCGAAGCACCCCGGCGCGCGGGCGGGGCTCGTCGCGCTCCTTGACCTGGAGGTGGTAGAGGATCAGCGGCAGGTCGCGGTAGGAGCGCACCTCGCGGGCGACGTGGAAGGTGAGGCACTCCTCGTGGGTCATCGCCAGCACCATCTCCGAGCCCTTGCGGTCCTCGAGGCGGAACTGGATGTCGAGCCCGTAGCGACCAGTCTCCTTCCACAGCTCGGCCGGCTGCAGCACCGGCATCAGCATCTCCTGGCCGCCGATCGCGTCCATCTCGGAGCGGATGATCGCCTCTACCTTGCGATGCACCCGCCAGCCGGCCGGAAGGTAGGACCAGAGCCCCGCCCCGAGCTGGCGGATCAGCCCGGCGCGGACCATCAGCTTGTGGCTGAGCGCCTCGGCGTCGGCCGGCGGGTCCTTGACGGTCGGCCAGAAGATCTCGCTGACGCGGGACATGGCGAGTAAACCTAGACGGTCGGCGGCTGCCCGCGTATCATCGTGGCCGGGGGCGGCGAACGTCTTTTTCGGAGGGGGACAGGATCTGCGCGATCGCCCGGCGGGCATGCCTCGTCGCGATCCTCGTACTGCTGGCGGCCGCGCTGGTAGCGCCGACTGCCCACGCCTCCCGATCGAATGATCCGGGGGCGACGGTGAGTGAGTGTCGGCGGCAAGCCGGCCCGGGCCGTGCGCGGCGGCGCAACAAGCTCGCGGTCAACGACTGACCCGAGTGCCCTTCTCAGGACACCGGGGCGAGTTTGTTGCGCATGGGACGACTTTCGCGCCCCAACGGGAGACGGGGTGGCGGGTCCTGCGACCTGTACGCCACGAGGGCCGGTCCCCCGCCGAACGGCTTGTAGCTGCGAAGCAGTTTGAGAGAGGTGGGGGACCGACGGCCGGCCCTACCGCCTACGCCCGCGTGAACCGCCGCCCCGCGGTCGGGGACGCTTCCTCATCGAGCAGCACGCGATCCGACTCGCCGCGCTCGGCCGCCTCCTGCTCCATCTGAGCGATCTTCTCCGGGGTTAGGTCGCCGGCGTTCTCCTCCTCGATCTTCGCCAGCCACTCGGCGCCCTCGCGGACCTCGGCCTCGTCGGCCTCGACCCCGCCACGGTCGAGCGAGCGGTCGATCTCCTCGAAGAGGCGGTCCACCAGCTCGGCCTGGGGGACCTTACGCAGGGGCTTGCCCCCGGCGAAGATCAGCCCCTCGTTCTTCGCTCCGGTGATCCCGAAGTCGGCGTGGGAGGCCTCGCCGATCCCGTTCACCGCGCAGCCGAGCACCGCGACCTCGATCGGCTCAGTGTAGGCCTCGAGACGCTGCTCGATCTCGGCGACGACCGAGTCCATGTCGAACTGGAGCCGCCCGCAGGTCGGGCAGGCGATCAGCACCGGCCCGCGCTCGCGGAGCTGAAGGGCCTTGAGGATCTCCCAGGCGACCTTGACCTCCTCCTCGGCATGAAAGGTCGAAAGGCTGATCCGGATCGTGTCACCGACGCCGTCGGCCAGCAGCGTTCCGAGCCCCACAGCCGACTTCAGCGAGCCCGACCACTTGGTGCCGGCCTCGGTGATCCCGAGGTGGATCGGGTAGGGGACCTTCTCCGCCAGCAGCCGGTTGGCGGCGATCGTGTTGGGGACGTTGGTGGACTTGATCGAGATCTTGAAGTTCTCGAAGTCGAGGCCCTCCATCAGCTCGACGAACTCGATCGCCGCGGCGACCAGGGCCTCGACCGGCGAGCTGCGCTCCAGCTCGTGGAGGTGCTTGGGAAGCGAGCCGGAGTTGACGCCGATCCGCATCGGCACCCCCGCCGCGTTCGCTCGCACGGCGACCTCGGCCACCTTCTCGCGACCGCCGATGTTGCCCGGGTTCAGCCGGACGCAGTGCGCGCCCGCATCGATCGCCTTCAGCGCCAGGGTGTGGTTGAAGTGGATGTCGGCGATCACCGGGATCGGCGAGGAGACGACGATCGTCTTCAGGGCCTCGACGTCCTCGTCGCGCGGCACCGCGACCCGCACCAGGTCGGCGCCCGCCTCGGCGACCTTGCTGATCTGCTCCATCGTCGCTTCGAGGTTGGCCGTCTCGGTCTTGGTCATCGTCTGCACGGCGACCGGCGCGCCGCCGCCGATCGGCACCCCGCCGACGAATATCTGCCTCTTCGAAGCCATGGGCCAAGGGTACCTGCGGTTGAACCCCGACCGGGTTTGTGCTCGTATAGGGAGGCAGGTGCTCTCACGAGGTGCAAAGCGGCTGATGGTCCTTGTGGCGGCAGGCGCGGCGCTGTCCGCGGCGGTGTCGGTGAGCCCTGCCTCGGCCAGCTTCCACCTGATGAAGGTGCGCGAGGTCTACCCCGGCAGCGTCGCCGCCTCCTCCTCCGACTACGTCGTCCTGCAGATGACGGCGCAGGGGCAGAACTTCGT
Organism: uncultured Actinomycetes bacterium; assembly: GCA_963725315.1. GTDB lineage: Bacteria > Actinomycetota > Thermoleophilia > Solirubrobacterales > 70-9 > JBBRHQ01. The sequence continues at coordinate 244,317 of CAVRYA010000003.1, forward strand.
CAACGGGCACAAGATCACCCTCTACAACGCGGCCGGGTCGCTGAGCGCCACCGTGCCCATGAACAAGACCCTGAGCCATCCCGCCAACCAGTCGACGATCCTGCTTGCGGGCAGCGGCTATGCGGCGGCGTTCCCGAGCGGCCCCGCCGCCGACTTCTCCAGCGCGGCGCTCAGCCTCAGCCCTGCCGGCGGCGCCGTCTGCTACCCCGACGGCATCCCGGCGGACTGCGTCTCCTGGGGTTCATTCACGCCCCCGGCCCTCGGCTATCCCTCGGCCAGCACCCCGAACGCCTCCCCGGGCGCGGGCGGCATCACCGACGGGATGGCGCTGAGGCGCTCGATCTCCGCCGGCTGCGCCACCCTGCTCGAGCCGGCCGACGACACCAACTCGAGCGCTGCCGACTTCGCCGAGGTCACCCCCGCCCCGCGCGCGAACTCGACGCCGCCCAGCGAGCATGCCTGCCCCCCACCCCCCAGGCCGCAGACGAGGATCGTCTCCGGGCCGAAGGGCAGGACCGCCGATCGCACGCCCACCTTCCGGTTCTCCTCGAGCCTCACCGGTGGGAGCTTCCGCTGCAAGCTCGACCGCGGCGCCTTCGCGCGCTGCACCTCCCCCAAGACCTACGGCAGGCTCGGGTTCGGCCCCCACAGCTTCCAGGTCAAGGCGGTCAAGGCGGGACGCGCCGACCTCTCGCCGGCCAAGCGCAGCTTCCGGGTGGTCCGGTCCGGCTGAGCCCGCCTACGCCTCGGTGGCGAGCTCCTCCTTGCCGGCCCAGGCCTCGAGGATCCACCCCAGGTGGTAGGGGCGCATGGTCCGGTTGACCTCGAGCCGGCTCGCCGGTGCCAGTCGTGGCCTGGCGTGGGCGTAGGCAGCGACGGCGTTGCGCGCCTGACCGGCGCGGGCGAAGCGCTGCTTTCGCCGGATCGAGCGATAGATCATCCCGGCGCCGGGATCGAACATCTGGGCCTCAAGCTCGTTGCGGCCATAGTTCCAATCGAGCCCGCGTAGCGCGGCCGCACGGAAGGACGGATCCCCGCTCGCCGCGCTGAGGCTGTGGAGGCCCATCATCGCCATCGAGTCCTGGTGGATCGAGTAGATCTCGTAGGGCTCGACCACGGTCCCGCGCAGCGGATCGCAGATCCACGGCCAAGCGCCGTTCGGCATCTGCAGCTCGAGGATCTTGCTCCCCAGCGCCAGTGCGGCCTCGAGGGCCTCGGCATCCTCGCGGACCCGCGCCAGCTGCGAGAGCGCCAGCAGGCTGTAGATCTGATCGGCGAAGTGCGGCAGGCGCCGGCGGGGGCCGCGGGCGACATGGGCGACCAGGTGTCCCCCTGGGCGGCGCTCGAGAAGCTGGGAGCGGGCCGCAGCCAGGAGCTCCTCGCCCCCGCCGAGCTCGACCCGGATGCCCGCCTCGACCAGTCCGGTGAGGATCCAGGCGACCTCCATGCTCGCAAGCGAGCGTATCCCCCGAGAACCCGCCGGGGAGCGGCTCAGCGCGGTGATCAGGCTGCCGACCCAGCTCGCCTCCATCCGCGAGTCCGCCCACAGCGCCAGCCCCAGGTCCCCCGGCGTCAGCTCGCCTGACGAGAGCTCGGACTCGACTCGGGCCCGGATGCCGCCGGTATGGAGCGGGTGCTCCAAGTCGTGCTGCTCGGCCCGCAGCAGGCCGATCAACACGATCAGCGTGTAGCGCAGGGAGCTGCCCTCGGGCCGGCGGTCCCCCTCGGCGGAGACCTGCCGGCAGAAGCTGCCGTCGCTGAGCTGCAGTGACGGGAGGCGCTCCAGCGCGAAGTGCTCCAGTTCCCGAACCCGCTCCAGGCGTGCCGCGGGGGCTCCTTCGGGCCGGTTCATCGCCTTGCCTCGGCCTCGAGCATGGCGGGATCGTAGATCGTGATCCCGTCGGCGAGCATCGGCTCGAAGGCGGCGATCAACTCCTGCAGTGGGATCGCGAGCACGTCGGAGCGCCCCAGCCCGACGCAGGCCATCCCCGCGGCCGTCAGCCGCCGGCGGACCTCGGCGGCAAGGGGAGGATTGGCGTCGATCCGCCCGATCGAGAGCCGGGGGCGGTGAACGAGCGTGCTGGTCTCGATCCGGCGCCCCTCGGCGTCGATGCAGGTCACCGGGATTCGCTCGGGCAGGAAGACGTCATAGGGAAAGGGCGGCCGGCGGGTGCACTCGAAGGCGTGGAACATGGTCATCGGCCGGGTGCTGGTGCCGAAAAAGACCTGCCTCGCGTTGCGCTCGATCAGCCGCAGGAAGGGAGTGCCCTCGCCGAACGGGGTCTCGGCCCGCTCGTGGCCGGCGACGAGATCCTCGGCGCCCGGGCCCTGGGCAGCGATCGAGTGGGTCGGGTGCAGGCTGCGGCGGGTCTGCGGATGCCGGCGGAAGCGCTCTGAGATCGCCCCCATCTGCGACGGCGTGCGGTGGTAGTCGAAGACGGGGTGCTCTCTCAGGTACTCGATCGAGAGCCCCGCCACCGGGAAGGCCGGCATCGCCAGCAGCGCCTCCGGCCCGACCACCTCGCGCAGCGCCCTGATCACCGTCTCGGGGCCCCCAACCACGGTCCCGAAGGCGGACATCTGGGTCTGCATCCAGACGTCGTCGCCGGGGCCGATGCCGAGGCGCCGCAGCGCGTCGACGACCGCTCCCTGCTCGACGCGCACCGGCCGCAGCCGCTCGCGGGTGCGGAAGCGGGCCTTGCGGTAGCCCTTGCGGGCGGCCCGCAGACGCTCGCGCGCCGGCTTCGGCAGGCGCCGGAGCATCTCCCTCACGGGTGCTTGCGACGGTTCGCTCTCACCGAGCCCAGGCTACGTGGTACCTGCGGCGGCTGCGCCGCCTGACATGCCTGTGCCGGCGTCATGTGAGCCGCGCCGGCCAAGCCGCCCCCGGACGCGGAAGCTCGCGCGCAAGGCAGTCGAAATTCCCGTGCGCGCGAGCTGGAGCAGAGGAGGCGGCGTTACTTGTACAGCCCTTCGATCTCCGAGGCGTACTTCTCGGCGATCGGCTTGCGCTTCAGCTTCATCGTCGGCGTCAGTTCGTCGCCGCCCGGGCTCCACTCCTCGGGCAGGATCCTGAACTTCTTGATCTGCTCGACCCGGGCCATCTTCGCGTTCGCCTCCTCGACCCCCTCCTGGACCGCGGCCAGCAGGGTCTCGTCGGAGGCCAGCTCGGGGATCGGCGTGCCCTCGAGCCCGTGGGAGGCCGCCCAGACGGGCGCGTAGTCGGGGTCGAGGACGATCAGCGCGACGTTGTAGGGGCGCCCGTCGCCGATCGCGATGCACTGGCCGATCAGCGGGTCGGCGGCCTTCAGCTTCGACTCGATGTTGGCCGGTGACATGTTCTTGCCGGCCGCGTTGATGATCAGCTCCTTCTTGCGGTCGACGATCCTCAGGTAGCCGTCGGAGTCGAGCTCGCCGATGTCCCCGGTCAGAAGCCAGCCGTCCTCGAAGGTCTCCGCAGTCTTCTCGGGCATGTTCCGATAGCCCGGCATCACGCCATCGCCCTTGACCAGCACCTCGCCGTCCTCTGCGAGCCTGATCTCCACGCCCGGGACCGGCGGGCCGACCGTCCCGAGCTTGATCGCATCCGGCGGGTTCAGCGTGGCGACCCCGCAGGTCTCCGACATCCCCCACAGCTCACCGACCGGGATGCCGATCGCGTGGAAGAACTCGAGCACCTCCAACGGGGTCGGGGCGGCGCCGACGTTGACGGCCTGGAGCTCGTCGAGGCCGAGAGCGGCGCGCAGCTTCGAGAACAGCTCCTCGTCGGCGCGCTCGACCGCCGCGGCCAGCTCCGCGGGCACCTCCTCGCCGGACTGCTCGAGCCGGACCTTGGCGATCGCCGCCTCCAGCCCCTTCTCGGCCGGTTCCCGCTGCTCGTCGGGAAGGGCCGCGAGCTGTGCCTCGAGGCCGGCCTTCAGCTTCTCGTAGATCCTCGGCACCGCGAAGAACCACGACGGCTTCACCTTTGGGATGAACTCGACGATCCGCCGCGGGTCGGGGCAGATCGTCACCGTCAGCCCGTTGACCACGGGCAGGTAGTAGTGGGCGCCGCGCTCGGCGATGTGGGCGGCCGGCAGCCAGGAGATCAGCCGCCCGCCGCGCTTTGGCAGCTCGACCATTTCCTCCACCCCGGAGGTCAGCGCCATCAGGTTGCGATGGGTGAGCTGGACGCCCTTCGGGGGACCGGTGGTGCCGGAGGTGTAGATCAGCGTGAGAAGGTCGTCGAGGCCGACCTCAGCGGCGCGCTCGGCCGGGTCGAAGCCCGGGTTCGTCGCCTCCAGATCCTCGAGAGTCGCGATCCCGCCGTCGCCGTCGATCACGATCAGGTGCTCGATCCCCGGGAGACTCTTGCGCGCCTCGTTGAAAGGCTCGAGGAATGCGGACTCGATGATCGCGATCCGCGAACCGGCATCGGAGACCACGTAGGCGATCTGCTCCGGCGAGGAGGTCTGGTAGATCGAGAACGGGACCCCGCCGAGGCAGACGACCGCGAGGTCGCAGGGGATGAACTCGGGTCGGTTGTTGAGCATCAGGGCGACCGTCTCGCCCTTCTGGAGGCCGAGGGCCTCGAGCCCGCCGGCTATGCGGCTGACCCAGGCAGAGAGCTCCTTCCAGGTGAGGGAAACCGAGTCGTCCTCGGTCCGTAGGGCGACGTCCTCGCCGATTCGCTCCACCGTCGCGGTGAAAGCCTCATAGACGTTGGAGTGACTCCGGCTTCTTTCCCGGGCCGCCGCTTGCGTAGCGCTCGGCAGTCGTGACTTCCAACGCCCCTCCTCCTCGGTTTGCTGGGCCGTGCAGGGAAAACTACCGCACGTTGAAGCCCTGGCCGGTGAGCCGGCCAATATCGTTGGTGAGGCCGATGAAGAAGAGCATGATCACCAGCACGAAGCCGACCGCGCTGGCGCGTTCCATCACCCGGAAGGGCACCGGTCGCCCCCGCACCTTCTCGACCAGGCTCCAGAAGATGTGGCCGCCGTCGAGCGGCAGGAACGGGAACAGGTTGATCAGCCCCAGGGAGAAGCTGATCACGGCGAGCAGGGTAAGTGCCTCGCGGGCGCTGAAGCCGATCGCCTGCCGGGTCACCTCGTAGCTGCCGACCACGCCCGAAACCTGCTTTCGCTGCTGCTCGTCGAGGAGGTTGGCGAAGACGCCGACGGTCTTCGTCGTCACCAGCCACATGAAGCTGGCCGAGCGGTCCGCGGCGGCCAGCGGCCCGCCTTCGGCGGGGGTCGTGCCGTAGGAGAACCCGAGTCGCATTCGCTTCACCGACTCGTCATAGGCGGGGGTGATGGTGATCTGCCGGGTGCGCCCCTCTCGCTGGACCTCGAGCTTCACCGGGCGCTTGCCGAGGCAGCCGTCCAGCTGTCGACCCGGGCACCTGTCGGCTGCGATCGCGTCGGAGAATTTGAGCAGGCGGTCCTCCAGCGAGAGGTCCGTGTAGGAGTGCCCGTTGACCGAGACGATGCGATCGCCGGACCGCAGCTGCTGAGCCGCGGGTGAGCCGGGGACGATCTCGCCGACCGAGTTCGCGAGGTCGCGGGCGCCGAAGGAGAGGACGAAGAGGATCAGGAAGGCGAGGACGATGTTGACCGCGGGGCCGGCGCCGATCACCACGATCCGCTTCCACACGGGCTGGTGGTAGTAGCCACGGGGAGCAACCTCCGGAGGCAGCTCCTCGTCGGGGTTCATCCCGGTGATCTTCACGAAGCCGCCCAGCGGGATCGCGCCGATCCCGTACTCGGTCTCCCCCCGCCGCTTCGAGATCAGCGCCGGCGGGAAGAAGAGGAAGAAGCGCTCGACCCGCATCCCGGTCGCCTTGGCTGCGGCGAAGTGCCCGAGCTCGTGGAGGATGATCAGCACGGCGAAGCCGGCGAAGGCCAGGATCCAGGTCATCTGGCGCCGCTCCGGTGCGTGGAGACGAGCTCGCGGGCGCGCCGGCGGGCGTCGGCGTCGGCGGCGTAGAGGTCGTCGAAGTGGGTCACGGCCGCGGCGCCCGACTCCGCCATGGCCGCCTCGACCACCTCCGGGATCGCCGTGAAGGGGATCTCCCCGCCGAGGAAGGCGGCGACCGCGACCTCGTCGGCTGCGTTCAGCACGCAGGGCGCCGTCCCACCGGCCTCGCCGGCCTCCCTGGCAAGGCGCAGGCAGGCGAAGGTCCCGGTGTCAGGGGCCTCGAAGCTGAGCTCGGCGACGGCGGCCAGGTCGAGGCGCTCCACCGCGACGTCGGCGCGCTCGGGGAAGTGCAGGGCGTAGGAGATCGGCACCCGCATGTCGGGGTAGCCGAGGTGGGCAAGCGAGGCGCCATCGTTGAGGTGCACGAGCGAGTGCACGATCGACTGCGGGTGGACGACGACCTCGATCCGCTCGTAGGGAACGCCGAACAGGTGGAAGGCCTCGATCATCTCGAAGCCCTTGTTCATCAGTGTCGCCGAGTCGACCGTGATCCGCCCGCCCATGTCCCAGGTGGGGTGATCGAGGGCGTCGGCGGGGGTGATCCCGGAGAGGTCCCGGCGCCCCCGGAATGGCCCGCCGGAGGCGGTCAGGACGAGGCGCTCGACGGATCCCGGCGGCTCGGAGCGGATCAGCTGGAAGAGCGCCGAGTGCTCGGAGTCCACCGGGAGCAGTCGTGCGCCGGTGCCCTCTGCCAGCGCCGTCACCAGCTCGCCGCCGATCACCAGGCTCTCCTTGTTGGCGAGGGCGACGTCGATCCCCTCGCTGAGGGCGACGATCGTCGGGCCGAGGCCGGCGGCGCCGACGATCCCGTTCAGCACGAGGTCGGCGCCCGAGGAGGCGATCAGCTCGGTGATCCCCTCCTCCCCGGCGAGCACCTGGCCGCTCCAGAGCGACCGGGCCCGCTCGGCCGCGTCACCGTCGGCCAGCGCCAGTGCCGGGACGCCGTGCTCGCGCGCCTGCTCGACCGCCTGATCGGCGCCGCGGCCCGCGGCCAGCCCGACCACCTGCAGTTCCCCGGAGCGCCGGACGATCTCCAGCGCCTGGGTGCCGATCGAGCCGGTGCAGCCGAGGATCACGACCTTTCTCATGGCACTGAGTCTAGGAAGGCGCCGTCAGTAGACGAGCTGAACGGCCAGGTAGTAGCCGACCACGATCGTGAAGAAAGCGGCGTCGAGGCGGTCGAGGATGCCCCCGTGGGGACCGAACAGGGTGCCGGTGTCCTTGCGGCCGAGGTCCCGCTTGATCATCGACTCGAAGAGGTCGCCGAGCGGCGCGGTCGCGGCCACCGCGGCGCCGAGGATCAGCGCGTCGGTGCCGGTCAGCCAGTCCTGGTAGAGCCCCGCGAACCAGAAGCCGAGCGTGCCGATCAGGAAGCCGCCGATCAGCCCCTCGAGCGTCTTGTTCGGGGAGAGGTCCGGGGCGATCTTGTGGTTCCCGAACATCCGCCCGGTCGCGTACGCGGCGGTGTCCGTGACAAAGGTGCCGACCAGCACGTCGACCAGCAGCGCGGCGCCGTGCGACGGCAGGTCGCGGAGCAGCACCGCGTGGGTGAGCGGCAGCCCGATCCACATCACCCCGAGCAGGGTGACGGCGAGCGAGAGGGTGACCCCCTCGCGGTCGCGGCGCCTGGCGCCGAACACGAACAGCAGCAGGAACGAAGCCGCGATCGCCAGCAGGATGTTGAAGGCGGTCCCGAAGTGTGCGGCCATGATCATCCCCGCAACCGAGATCAGGGCCGCAAGCTGCAGCGGCCGGTATTCGACCGTGATCACGCAGAACTCGCGCAGCGCCACCAGGCCGAGGGCGACCATCGCGATCGCGAAGACGATCCCGCCGGCGACCGTGATCGCGATCGCGAAGATGATCCAGGGGATCGCGATCAGGATCCGTCTCAGGGTCTCGCCGCGCAGCCCGCGGCGGCGCCGGGGGGGCGCGATCTCCGTCCGCGCCGGCGCTCGCCGCGCCGAGCCCTCCTCGAACATCCCCTCGGAGAGGTCCCCGGCGGGCTCCTTGTCGCCGCGCATCTCGCCGCCGGACCCCGACTCGAGGTCGAACGGCGTCGCGGCGGGCTCCGACGGCGCCCCGGCGCGGGGCCGCTCGCGCCCGGAGCGGGCACGCCGCCTCAGGCCGGGCAGCCGGCGCCCTCGCCGCTCTCGCCCGGCCGCCATCTCAGGTCCTGGCCCCGAAGCGGCGCCGCCGAGCCTCGAACTCGCGCAGCGAGGCCTCGAAGGCGTCGCGGTCGAAGTCGGGCCACAGCTCCTCTCGGAAGACGAACTCCGAGTAGGCGCACTGCCAGAGCAGGTAGTTGGAGATACGTATCTCTCCGCTGGTTCGTATGAGCAGATCCGGGTCGTGCATATCCGGGGCGTAGAGGCACTCGCGGAACTCCTCCTCGGAGCCCCCCTCGAACCTTCGCGCCGCATCGACGATCTCCGCCCTGCCGCCGTAGTTGAAGGCGACGAACAGGGTAATCCGCCTGTTGGCGGCGGTCATCCCCTCGGCCCATTCCATGCGCTCGCGGAGCTCCTCGGGCACCCCGGCGCGGCGGCCGATGAAGCGCATCCGCACCCCCTCCTCGTGGAGTTCGGGCGTCTCGGCGTCGATCCGCTGGCCGAACATCCGCATCAGGCCCTCCACCTCGGCGCTCGGCCGGGACCAGTTCTCGGTCGAGAAGGAGAACACGGTCAACTCCTTGATCCCGAGCTCGGCGGCGTCGCGCAGGCGCGCCTTGACGACGTCGGCGCCGGCCTCGTGGCCCTCGACCGGGTCGAGGCCGCGCTGCTGGGCCCAGCGCCCGTTCCCGTCGGTGATGATCGCCACGTAGCTGGGGACCGCCATCGGCTGTGGGCGCCCGACCCTCAGACCTCGAGGATCTCTTCCTCCTTGCCCTTCAACAGCTCGTCGATCTCGCCCGTCGCGGCGTCGGTCTCCTTCTGCAGGGAGCTCTCGGCCCGGCGCTCGTCGTCCTCGCCGGCGTCGCCCTCCTTCTTCAGCTCGCGCAGGTCGTGCATGACGTCTCGGCGGATGTTGCGGATCGCGATCTTGCCCTCCTCGGCGACCCCATGGACCACCTTGACCATCTCCCGGCGGCGCTCCTCCGTCAGCTCGGGGATCTGCAGGCGGATCACGCTGCCGTCGTTGCTCGGGGTAAGCCCGACGTCGGATTCGAGGATCGCCTTCTCGATCGCCCCGATCGCCGACTTGTCGAATGGCGTCAGCGTGAGCAGGCGGGCGTCGGTGGTGGCGATGCTGGCGAGCTGTTTGAGCGCGGTCTGGGCGCCGTAGTAGTCGACGGTGATCCGGTCGAGCAGGTGAGGGGAGGCGCGGCCGGTGCGCACCGTGGCCAGCTCCCCACGGGTCGAGTCGACCGACTTGTGCATCCGCTCCTTGGCGTCGGCGAGCAGCTCGTCTATGAACTCGTTCTCCACGGCGCAATCCTAAACAGGAGGGATCCCCCGATGGCGGCTCTCAGCCCGAGCCGCCGTTGCCGTCGACCAGGGTGCCGACCCTCTCGCCCGAGAGGATGCGGTCGATGTTGCCCTCGTCGGCCATGTTGAAGACGTGGATCGGGAGCTGGTTGTCCATGCACAGCGAGAGCGCGGTCGAGTCCATCACCTTCAGCTCCCGCTCGATCGCCTCACGATGGGTGATCCGCGGGATGAAGCTCGCCTCCGGGTTGGTCGCGGGGTCGGAGTCGTAGACACCTTCGACGCCGTTCTTGGCCATCAGGATCGCCTCGGCGTGGATCTCCAGCGCCCGCAGGGCCGCGGCGGTGTCGGTGGTGAAGAACGGGTTGCCCGTCCCGGCGGCGAAGATCACCACCCGGCCCTTCTCGAGGTGGCGCATCGCCCGACGGCGGATGTAGGGCTCGGCGACCTCCTTGACGTCGATCGCCGACATCACCCGGGTGTGCTCGCCCACCTTCTCCAGCGCGTCCTGGAGGGTGAGGGCGTTGAGGACGGTGGCCATCATCCCCATGTAGTCGCCGGTGGCCCGGTCCATCCCCGCCGCGGCGGCCTCCAGCCCGCGGTAGATGTTGCCGGCGCCGACCACGACGGCGATCTCGACGTCCCGGGCGCGGGTCGCGGCAACCTGCTCGGCGATCCGTCTCACCTGCTCGGCGTCGGTGCCGTAGTCGAGGTCGCCCATCAGCGCCTCCCCGGAGAGCTTCAGGAGGATGCGGCTGAAGCCGGGGTGCGGCGACATCTCCGGCCCCTACCCCTCGCCGACGCGGAAGTAGGCGAAGCGAGCGACGCGGACGTTCTCGCCGGTCTTGGCGGCGAGCTCGGAGCGCAGCTCCTCGATCGTCTTCGAGGAGTGTTTGTCAGCGTTGACGTGGGTCTGGTCGAGCAGCGCCACATCGGAGGCCCACTTCGCGACCTGCCCCTCGACGATCTTCGAGACGATCTCATCGGGCTTTCCCTCCTCGCGCGCCTTCTCCTCGAACACCCGGCGCTCGGCCTCCCGCTCCTCCTCCGGGATCTCCTCGGTGGAAACGTAGCGAGGGGCGGTCGCGGCGATGTGCAGGGCGACCTCGTAGGCGAAGGCCTGGAAATCCTCGTTGCGGGCCACGAAGTCGGTCTCGCACTGGACCTCGACCATCGCGCCGACCCGGTGGTTGGCGTGGATGTAGGAGGAGACCACCCCCTCGTCGGTGCCGCGTCCCTCTCGCTTGGCGGCGGAGGCCTGGCCCTTGACCCGGAGGATCTGAACCGCGCGGTCCACGTCCCCTTCGGCCTCTGCCAGCGCCGCCTTGCAGTCCATCATCCCGGCCCCGGTGCGGTCGCGCAGCGCCTTGACGTCTGCCGCCGAGACCGCCATCAGCCCTCGCTCCCCTCACCGGTCGTGGCCGGCGCTGCTCCCTCGGGCTTGGAGGCCGGAGCCGGCCGCGCCTCGGCGCCCTCGGAGCCGGCCTGCGCCGCCTGCTTCGCCTCGGCCTCGGCGGCCGCCTTCGCGGCCGCCTCCTCGGCCTCCTTGCGCGCCTTCTCCTCCTCCTCGCGCTTGCGGCGCTCCTCGGCCTCGATCCGGCGCCGCTCCTCCTCCTCGGCACGGCGGCGCTCCTCCTCGGCCCGCCAGGCCCCCGCTCCCTCGTCGATCGCGGAGCCGATCGTGCTGATCACCAGCTCACAGGAGCGGATCGCGTCGTCATTGCCCGGGATCACGTGGTCGACCGGGGTCGGATCGCAGTTGGTGTCGACCAGGCCGATGATCGGGATCCGCAGCCTGGCGGCCTCGCGGACGGCGATCTCCTCGGTCTTCAGGTCGACCACGAAGACGGCGTCCGGCAGGCGCTCCATCTCGCGGACGCCCCCCAGGTTGTATTCGAGCTTCGCCAGCTCCGCCTGCATACCCATCCGCTCCTTGGTCGGGAGCAGCTCGAGCTGGCCGGTGGACTGCAGCTCGGTCAGCTCGTGGAGGCGCTTGATCCGTGCTGAGATGGTGTTGTAGTTGGTCAGCAGGCCGCCCAGCCAGCGGAGGTTGACGTAGGGCATCTGGCAGCGGTCCGCCCACTCCTTGACGGAGTCGCGGGCCTGCTTCTTGGTGCCGACGAAGAGCACCGTTCCGCCCCCGCTCGAGAGCTCCCCCGCGAAGCGCCGCGCGTCGTCGAGCAGCGCCTCGGTCTGCAGCAGGTCGATGATGTGGATGCCGTCGCGCTCGCCGAAGATGTAGCGGCGCATGCTCGGGTTCCAGCGCCGCGTCTGGTGGCCGAAGTGGACTCCGGCCTGCAGCAGCTCCTTGATGCCTGCTTCGGCCATTCGATGCTCCTTCTTGTCGGGTGCTGCTCGCCCGGCTCCCTGCGCGGGACCCAGCAGTCGCTGGGCAGGACCCGGTCGGGAGGCGGGGGTTGATGGTCCTTTGCGGTTTTCAGTCTGACAGAGAGGCGGCGCGCGACGCCCTCAGGCGCTTCTGGCCAGCTCGAGCGCCCCCGCCAGGTCGGGCGGCAGCTCGGAGGAGAAGCTCATCCTCTCCCCTGTCGTCGGGTGCGCGAAGGCGAGCCTGTGGGCGTGGAGGAACTGGCGCTCGAGACCGTAGCGCGCCGGCCCGCCGTAGGTGACGTCGCCGATCAGTGGGTGGTCGATCGCGGCGAAGTGGGCGCGGATCTGGTGGGTGCGCCCGGTCTCGAGCCTGGCCTCGAGCAGGGTCTCGGCGGCGAGGATCTCCCTGACCTCGAAATGGGTGCGCGCCTGCCGCGCCGATGAGCCGGCCACCGCCATCCGGTGGCGCCTTCGCGAGGCACGGCCGATCGGGGCGTCGATCGTCCCGGTGCGCGAGCGGATCCTGCCCTCGGCCAGCGCCAGGTAGGCCCTCTCCACCTCGCGGCGCTTCACCGCCGCCGCGAGGGCGCGGTGCGCCTCGTCGCAGCGGGCGACCACCATCAGCCCGCTGGTGCCGCGGTCGAGGCGGTGCACGATCCCCGGTCGCTCGGGGTCCTCCCCCCCGCCGAGCAGGTCGCCCAACTCGTCGACGAGCGTCGGACCGGTGTGCGACGGGGCCGGATGGACGACCAGTCCGGCCGGCTTCTCGACCACCGCCAGGAAGCGGTCCTGGTGGACGATCCTCAGTTCCTCAGCCACGCTCGGCGGACTCCCGCAGGTAGATCCAGGCGAGCAGCGCCACGCCCGCGGTGATCGCCATGTCGGCGAGGTTGAAGGGGGGCCAGAGCGGCAGGTCGATGAAGTCGGTGACGGCGCCGTGGCGAATCCGGTCGGCGAGGTTGCCGAGGGCTCCGCCCGCGAGCAGGCCCACCGCCACCCACATCCAGGGCCTCCCGGGGTCCCGCCAGAACAGGTAGACGATCAGGCCGAGTGCCGCCAGGGTCGAGACGATCACGGCCGCCCCACCGCCCCCGGCGATACCGAAGGCGACGCCCGTATTGTGGCTGAGGGTGAGAGTCAGGGGACCGAGAGCGTCCACCTTCTCCCCCGGCACGAGGTTGGCCTCGATCGCCGCCTTGGAGGCCTGATCGACGGCCACGAGGAGTCCGCATAGCGCCCCGGCGAGGCGCCAGGGCCGGTCGCTCACGACTGGATCAGGTTGACGATCAGCGCCTGGGCCACGTAGAGGACGATGATCCCGATCATCGGGCTCAGGTCGAGGGCGAACCCGCCGCCGCCGATCGGCGGCAGGAAGCGGCGGAAGAGGTTGAGGTACGGGTCGGTCGTGTCGGTGACGAAGTCGAGCACCGGGCGCAGCGTGGCGCTGTGCGGCACCCTGGGGAAGAAGGAGATCAGGATCCTGGCGAAGATCAGGATGATGTAGACGATGAACAGGGCGCTGACGTAGTCCGCGAGGTCGTTGCGGGTGATCGCCAGGATCATCCGCCCCTCATCCTCTCCAGCGAGGCCTCCACGGCCGCCACGAACGCGGCATTGGCGCCGTGGGCCTCGAGCGCCGCCAGGCCGGCCTCCGTCGAGCCCCCCGGCGAGGCGACCGCCGCCCGCACGTCGGCCGGGTGGCGTCGCCGCAGCAGCTCCGCCGTCCCCGCGGTCGTCTCGATCACCAGATCCCGCGCCAGCCCAGGGTCGAGTCCGTCGGCGGCGCCCGCCTCGGCGATCGCCTCCACGGCCAGCGCCAGGTACGCGGGGGCGCAGCCCATCACCGCGGTGGCGGAGTCGAAGTCGCGGTCCTCGATCTCGACCAGGTGCCCGAGCGGCTCCAGCAGCTCGCGCAGCGCGGCGCTCGTCTCGGGCGGCGCCGCGGCGGAGGCCTCGAAGCAGAGCACTCCCCTGCCGACCTCGACCGCGACGTTGGGCATCACCCGGTAGGCGGCAGAGCCGGGGAAGGCCTCAGAGACCCTGGACAGCGGGGTCGCCCCGAGCATCGACATCACTGCGGGCGCCGCCTGTGCCTCGGCAGCGACCGCTTCGAGCTCAGCCGGCTTGACCGCCAGGATGGCGAGGTCCGAGCCCTCGGCCAGCTCACGGTTGGACGCCGCGGCCTCCCCCCCGACCTCTTGGGCCAGGTCCCGGGCCCGCCCCGAGCCGGAGTCCGTGAACAGCATCCGCTCCGGCCTGCTGTCACCCGCTGCCCATCCCCGCGCCATCGCGGCAGCCATGTTCCCGGCCCCGATGAACCCGACTCTCATGCCCTGAGACTAGTCACGCAACCCTCCGCCTGCGCCCCAAGAAGCGCGAGGGCTGAAGAGGCGCGGCCCCGGCCCGGCCCCGAACTGTCGCGTCTGACGACCGGAGGGTGGGCGCAGGACGCGTCAGTTAGGCGGAAGGCGTCGCCAGGGCCCCACGAGCCTAAGACTGGTTGAAGAAGCCCTTGTCGATCAGCCGGGCCTTCTCCTCGGCCGAGACCTCGACGTTCCGAGGCGTGAGGAGGAAGACCTTCTCGGCGATCCGCTGCATCCCGCCGTCGAGCGCGTAGGTGAGGCCGGAGGCGAAGTCGATCAGCCGCTTGGAGAGCTCGTGATCGGTCGTCTGCAGGTTGAGGATCACCGGGACCGCGCGCTTGAACTGGTCGGCGACCTGCTGGGCGTCGTTGAAGTTCCGCGGGATGACCAGGTGCACCTGGACGTCGCCGCCGTTGTTGTCGACCGGGCGCAGGACGCGGGTGCGTGAGGCCGCGATCGGCTCGTCGTCGGCGAAGATGTCGTCGATCTCGTCCCGGCGGCGGCGAGAGCTGGGCAGGCGCCGCACGGGCGCTGCCTCACGCTCCCGCTCACGGCGGGTGTCGAAGATCTCCTCCGAGGACTCGGACCCCTCCTCGTACTCGGGGCCGTAGTCGTGATCCTCGGCCAAACCGAAATAGACGAGGGCGCGATGCCATGTGTCTCTAAGGGCCATCGGTACGCACTGTTCGGCTCCGGGCAGCCGATTCCTTTACCAATTATGTCAGGGCCGGCGCCGGAGTTCCCCTTGCCTAGCGACAAACCGCGCCGGCAGACGGGAATCACTTGCGGCGGCTTCGCCGCCTGACATGCCTGTGCCGGCGCTAACACCGCGCCGGCCTATCACACATAAAGCGCGGTCCCGAGCCGAACGATCGTCGCTCCCTCCTCCACCGCCACCCGCCAATCCTGCGAGGTTCCCATCGAGAGCCGGGCCAGCCCGTGCCCCGCGGCCAGCTCCGCCAGCCTCGCGAAATGGGGCCGCGAGTCCTCGGGATCCTCACTGAACGGGGGCATCGCCATCAGGCCGCCGACCCTGACCGGGCAGCGGGCGATGAATTCGGCCAGCTCCGCGGGGGCGACCCCGCCCTTGCCCTCCTCACCGGCGATGCTGACTTCGATCAGCACCTCGGTGCTCTCGTCGCCGTGGCGCCCGAGCTGGGCGAGGACGGAGTCGGAGGCGACCGATTGGATCAGCCGACAGCGGGGCAGCAGCAGCTTCACCTTGCGGCTCTGCAGGTTGCCGATGAAGTCCCACTCGAACAGGCCTCCCCAGCGCTCCTGCTTGGCGCTCAGGTCCTGCTGGCGGTTCTCGCCGACCAGCGTGATCCCCGCCTCCGCCAGGACTCCCATCTCCTCGAGGGGGACGTACTTGGTCGCGGCCAGCACCTCGACCCCGTCGCCCGCGACCTCCGTCACCTCCGCGAGGTTGGCGGCGATCTTCGCCGGGTCGAGCCCGCTGATCAGCCCGGGCAGCGCTCAGCCCTCCCCCGCCGCGGTCCAGGCGAGGCCGGCCTGGCGGCCGGTGACGCCACCGTCACGGCGGTGGGAGAAGAAGAGGTCCTCCCGGCAGGAGGTGCAGAGCCCGGCCGACTCCACCTCCCGCACACCCGCCTCGGCGAGCAGCCTGCGCGCGACCTCCGGCAGGTCGAGCATCCTCCCCGAGGCGACCCCGGGGCCGAGCGGTTTGAACTCCTCGAGCACCTCATCGCCCACCTGATAGCAGCAGGGTCCGATGCCCGGGCCGACCGCCGCGGCGATCGCCCCGACCGCCACCACCCCTCGACCAAGGATGCCGGCGGCGAGCCCGCGCCAGCCGCAGTGCAGGATCGCCGTGCCGCCCGGCCCCGCGAGGGCGATCGGGAGGCAGTCGGCGACGTAGACGAGCCCGGCGAGGCCCCCGCCGGCGACCAGGTGTCCGTCCGCTTCAGGGTTGGGGCTCCCCGGTACCGCGAACGGGCTCGGGCGCTGGGGCCCGGCATGGCTCGCGATCTCGGCGCCATGGACCTGAAGCCCGGTGAGGACCCGATCCGGCTCCAACCCGAGCGCGGCGCAGAGCCGGCGGCGGTTCTCGACCACGGACTCAGGGTCGTCGTCGGTGAGGACCCCGAGGTTGAGGCTCTCGAAAGCACCCGAGCTGGCGCCGCCGAGCCTGGTCGAGAAGACCGCCCGCGCACCGGGAAGCTCGGCCTCGAGCCATTTGATGCCGTCGATCTGGCGCCACCGCATCGCCGGGAGGTAAGCAGACCGCCCGCAGGGGGCTCAATCGGCGGCGGCGCGCAGCGCCGCGGCGAGCTCCT
This sequence comes from uncultured Actinomycetes bacterium, assembly GCA_963725315.1. Lineage (GTDB taxonomy): Bacteria > Actinomycetota > Thermoleophilia > Solirubrobacterales > 70-9 > JBBRHQ01. The sequence continues at coordinate 260,688 of CAVRYA010000003.1, forward strand.
CCTCGCGGCCCTCGACCTCTCCGTCGAGCTTGCGGGCCAGCGCTCCCCGCAGGCCGCGCCCGACGGCGGGCCCCGCGGGGACTCCCGCTGCGAGCAGATCGTCACCGCTGATCTCCAGCGTCACCCTGCTCCAGCGTCCCACCAGTTCGTCGAGCCATTCAGCCCCGAGTGCCCGGGCGAGGACGAGCTCGGTGGGGTCGTGCCCCCGGGCCGCCTCGACGCCCGCCGAGGGGCGATCGGGGCGCGTCGCGGCCAGGGCCTCCTCCCCGCCCTGGGGACCGAGGGCGGCGGTGAGCACCGCGCGCGCCGGTTCCACGGTCCCGGCCCAGGGCTCCCGACCGAGCAGCTCCACCACCCGGGCCGCCAGCTCGGCCCCGCCCGGGCGCAGCTCCACCAGCCCCCACTCGGAGAGCAGGGCGAACGCCCGCGGGGCGGTCGGCTCGGCCGCGATCCGCAGCAGCTCGGCCTCCCGCCGCTCGGCCGAGACCGTGCCGAGGTCCGTCGTCGCTAGGAGCTCGGCGGTCTCGCGCTCGAGCTCAAACCCGAAGCGGGCCGCATAGCGGGCGGCCCGCAGCGCCCGGGTCGGGTCGTCGGTGAAGCTGCCGGGGTGGAGCACCCGCAGCAGCGCAGCCCCGAGGTCGGCGCGCCCGCCGTGGGGGTCGAGCAGGCGCGGCGCCCCCGCACCTCCGAGCGGGATCGCCATCGCGTTGATCGTGAAGTCGCGTCTCGCCAGGTCCTCGGCGACGCTCGCCGGGCTGACCTGCGGAAGGGCACCGGGGCGCTCGTAGGTCTCCCGGCGCGCCCGCGCGATGTCGATCTCGTGCTGGCCGAGGCGCGCCTTCGCCGTCGCGAAGCGCTCGTGCGAGACCACCTCTGCGCCAAGCCGTGCGGCGATCTCGGCCGGGTCTGCCTCGACGACGAGGTCGAGGTCGTCGCGGCTTCGGCCGATCAGCAGGTCCCGGACCGCCCCGCCGACCAGGAACACGGGGACTCCCCCGGCCGCCGAGACGATCTCCTCCAGCTCGGGGATCGCCGCCGCCAGCGCGGCGGCGAGATCGGTCTCGCTCGGAACTCGCTCGGGCATGGCCTCGTTCCGTACCATGACCCGTTCCCCGGATGGCCGACTCTTCGAAAAGCGAGGGGCGCGGGCCCGGTCCCGGCCCGGGCGCTCCGCAGCCCAGCCCTGGCCAGCCGCGCTGGTGGCACGACCGCCGCAAGCTCTGGACGGCGATCGGCGGCGGGGTTGTGCTGATCGCAGCGGTCGCCTTCGCGGCCTACGAGCTCTTCAAGCGACCCGACGACGTCAACAACGGCAAAGAGGTCCCCTTCAAGCAGGAGAAGCGCCAACAGATCCTCAAGACCACCAACTGGCCGATGTTCGGCTTCGACCGCGCCCGCACCCGCTGGCTGCCCGCCAACCGGGTCAAGCCTCCCTACAAGGAGCTGTGGAAGCACGGCGGCAAGCCGCTGATCGAGTTCCCGCCGATCTTCGTCAAGGCGCACGGCCTCTGCGACAAGCGCACCAAGCTCGGCTGCGGCGGGCGGCTCTTCTACGTCGACAACAACGGCTTCGCCTACTCGCTCGACGCCGACACGGGCAAGGTGATCTGGCACCGCCGCATCGCGGAGCTGAACGCCTCCTCCCCCACCTACTCGCGGGGCAGGCTGTTCATCGTCAACCTGGTGCCGGGGCAGATCGTCAGCCTGGACGCCGCCACCGGGAAGACGATCTGGAAGCGCTCCCTGCCGGGGCGCTCCGAATCCTCGCCCGTGGTGGTCGGCAGGCGGGTCTTCTTCGGCGACGAGGACGGCACCCTGCGGGCCTTCTCCACCCGCAACGGCCAGACGATCTGGAGCACGGTACTGGCGGGCGCGATCAAGGCCGGGCCGGCCTACAGGCACGGCGTCCTCTTCGTCGGCGACTACGGCGGGGAGATGTCGGCGGTGAAGGCGCGAAACGGCCAGATCAAGTGGCAGGCGGGCTCGCAGGGCCTCAGCTTCAGCCGCACGGGCGAGTTCTACTCGACCCCGGCGGTGGCCTTCGGCCGCGTCTACAGCGGCAACAACGACGGCCGCGTCTACAGCTTCGACGAGAAGACCGGGGAGCTCGCCTGGACCCAGTCCACCGGCGGCTACGTATACCCGGGTCCGGCGGTCGCCGACACCCCCCAGATGCCGCCCACGGTCTACATCGGCTCCTACGACGGCAACATCTACGCGCTCGACGCGAAGACCGGGGCCGAGCGCTGGTCGCACTCGCTGGGAGGGCCGGTGATCGGCTCGCTCAGCGTGATCGGCAAGACCGTCTACATCGCCACCTTCGAGGGCACGACGACCTACGGCTTCAAGCTGACCAACGGCCAGAGGAAGTTCCGCTTCAAGACCGGCGCCTACATGCCGGTGATCTCCGACGGCAGGCGCATCTACCTGACCGGGTATTCGAGCATCTACGCGCTGCAGCCGGTGAAGGAGAAGCAGAAGCAGAAGGGCGCCGGCAGCGGTGGATCCGCGGGTTCCGGATCGGATCGCGGCCAGGCGCCGTGAGTCGGCGCGGCGCCTGAGGCGCAGGCGCCTGACGGCTCTGGCGGCGCTCGCCCTCGCCGCCGTGGCGGTCGTGGCCGTGCTGGCCCTGGGCGGCCGCGACGGCAGCGACGAGCCCGCCGGGCGGGCCAGCGCTGCCGCCACCGGCGGGGGCAGCCCCGGCGGCGCGGCAGGCGCCGGGGCCGGCGGCTCGAAGCTGGTCGCCAACGCGACCCCGCAGCCCGACTGGCAAGCCCACACCGGACCCGTACCGATCCTCGAGTACCACGTCCTCGGCGCTGCGCCCGCGGACGCGCCCTACCCCGAGCTCTACGTCACCCGGCCCGATTTCCGCCGCCAGATGGATTGGCTCGAACGCCAGGGGTTCGAGGCGGTCACCCTCGACCAGGTGCAGGAGGCCTGGTATCGGGGCGGGACGCTGCCGCCGAAGCCGGTCGTGATCTCCTTCGACGACGGCTACCGCCCCCAGTTCACCTACGCCCTGCCCGAGCTGCGAAAGCACGGCTGGGCGGGAGTGCTCAACCTCAAGGCCGAGGGCTCGGACCTCTACACCAGCAACGTCGAGGCGATGATCGCGGCCGGCTGGGAGCTGGCCTCGCACACGATCAGCCACCCCGACCTGACCACGGTGGACGCGGCCACCCTGAGGCGCGAGGTGGCGGGCTCGAGAGCGCTTCTGCGCCGCACCTACGGCGTGCCGGTGAACAACTTCTGCTACCCGTCGGGCCGCTACGACGCTGCCGTGATCGCCGCCGTGCGGGCCGCAGGCTACGCCGGCGCGACGACCGAGGTGCCGGGCCTCGCGGACCGCGAGCACCCCTACGAGCTGAAGCGCCTCGAGGTCCTCGGATCATTCGGAGTCTCCGGCCTGGTCTCTGCCCTGGCCAGCGCCTGAGCCCATTCTGTCGAGTGGACGAAGTCAGCAGAAGGGGAGAGGATTTCGTCCACTCGACCCCTTAGAGCCGGACGGGGATGCCGTCGGCTGCCATCCGCCGCTTCGCCTCCTCGATCGTGAAGGTGCCGTAGTGGAAGATCGAGGCGCACAGCACGGCGTCGGCTCGGCCCTCTGAGATCGCCTCGCTGAGGTGCTCGAGGCGCCCGGCGCCGCCCGAGGCGATCACCGGGACGCCCACCGCGTCGGCGATCGCTCGGGTCAGTTCCAGGTCGTAGCCGTCGCTGGTGCCGTCGCGGTCCATGCTCGTCAGCAGCACCTCCCCCGCCCCCCTCCCACTCGCCTCGCGGGCCCAGGCCAGCGCCTCGCGTCCCTCGACCCGCTGCCGCCCCCCGTTGACGTAGACGCCCCAACCCTCGGCCTCGCGCTTGGCGTCGATCGCGATCACCACGCACTGCGCGCCGAAGGTCTCGGCCAGCTCGTCGAGCAGCTCGGGCCGACCCAGGGCGGCGGAGTTGACCGAGACCTTGTCGGCGCCGGCGTCGAGCACCGCCTGCGCGTCTTCGACCGAGCGGATGCCGCCCCCGATCGTGAACGGGATGAAGACGTTGTCCGCGGTGCGGCGGGCCAGCTCGACGATCGTCTCTCGACGCTGGTGCGAGGCGGTGATGTCGAGAAAGACCAGCTCGTCGGCCCCCTCCGCGTCGTAGCGCTCGGCCAGCTCGACCGGGTCGCCCGCGTCGCGCAGGCCGACGAAGTTGGTGCCCTTGACGACGCGTCCTGCGTCGACGTCGAGGCACGGGATGACTCGCTTCAGGACCATCGGGGAGAGGCTACGCGGCGCGAGCAATCATGAGTCAACCCGTCGGCGAGAGTTCAATATGTCACCTCATCGGTGCTCGAGATACCAATCGCGGGAGGCTCATCGGGTTGACAGGGCCGCCTTCGCTTCGGCAACGGTGAAGCGCTCCTCGTAGAGGGCCCGACCGACGATCACCCCGGTGGCGTTGGCCGGCGCAGAGGCCGCCAGGGCGCGGAGGTCAGCGAGGTCCCCGACACCACCGGAGTAGAGAACCTCCGACGGGGTCGCCGCCGCGACCCGCTCGAGCTCCTCCAGGCCGGGCCCCTGCATCGTCCCGTCCACCTCTATCGGGGTGAAGAGGATGCGGCTGACACCCCGTTCCCCGAGCTCGGCGACGGCCTCCGCGGGGTCCGCCTCGCTGCTCTCGGTCCAGCCGGCAAGGGAGACCCTGCCGCCTCGCGCGTCGACCGAGACTACGACCCGCTCTCCATGCTCGGCGAGCATCCGCCCCAGGAACTCGGGGTCGCGGAGCGCCGCGGTGCCGATCACGACGCGTTCGGCCCCGGCGCGGAGGACGCCGGCGACCGATGTGGGGTCGCGCAGACCGCCGCCGACCTGGATCGGACAGCTGACCGCGGCGGCGATTCTGCGAACCGCGTCGATGTTCTGCGGCGTCCCGCTCCTCGCCCCGTCGAGGTCGACGACGTGCAGGAAGGCGGCGCCCCCGCCGGCCCAGCGCGCCGCGGCGTCGACCGGGTCGGCGTCGTAGCGCGTCTCGCGAGCGTAGTCGCCCTGGGTGAGGCGCACGGCGCCCCCGCCGCGGATGTCGATCGCCGGGTAGAGGATCACGCCGCCGAGAGCGTGCGGGCGCAGAATCCGGCGAAGTTGGCGAGCAGCGCCAGCCCTGCGGCGCTCGACTTCTCCGGGTGGAACTGGACGCCGAACACCTTGTCGCGCTGCACCGCGCAGGCGAAGCGCTCGCCGTGGGCGACGGTCCCGATCACCTCGTCCTCTCGCGGCCGCACCGCGAAGGAGTGGACGAAGTAGAAGGGGGTCCCGGGGTCGATCCCCAGCGGCAGCGGCGAGACCTGCTCCCACTCCACCGGCGACCAGCCGATGTGCGGGACCTTGAGCCCGCCGGCGTCGATCTCGGTCACCTCGCCCTCCAGCAGCCCGAGCCCGGCCGAGCCGCCGAGCTCGGTCGAAGACTCGAACAGGAGCTGCAGCCCCAGGCAGATGCCAAGGATCGGGACTCCGGCCTCGTTTCGCTCCTCGACCAGCTCGTCCAGCCCGGCCTCGCGGATCCGCTCCATCGCCTTCGGGAAGGCGCCGACCCCGGGCAGGATGATCCCGTCGGAGCGCCTCGCGACCGCCGGGTCCGCGGTGACCTCCGCCTCGGCCCCGACGTGCTCGAGCGCCTTCGCGACCGAGCGCAGGTTGCCCATCCCGTAGTTGAGGATGGCGATCCGGATCAACCGCCGAGGCTCCCCTTGGTGCTCGGTATCCCGCTCTCCGCGGGGTCGATCGCGGCCGCACTGCGCAGTGCCCGGGCGAACGCCTTGAAGGAGGCCTCGATCATGTGGTGCGCGTTGGTGCCCCTGAGCACGGAGATGTGCAGGGTCACCTTGGCCGAGGCGGCGAAGGCGCGGAAGAACTCTTCGGCGAGGTCCGTGTCGAAGCCGGCGATCGAGGTTGCCGGGAGGTCCGCCTCGTAAACGCACAGTGGCCGGCCCGAGATGTCGATCGCGCACTCGGCAAGGGACTCGTCCATCGGCACCAGCGCCGAGCCGTAGCGGCGGATCCCGGAGCGGTCGTCGAGGGCGACGTCGACCGCCTGCCCGAGGACGATCCCGACGTCCTCGACCGTGTGGTGAGCGCCGGTATCGAGGTCGCCGCTTGCCTCGACCCGCAGACCGAGGTGACCGTGGCGGGCGACCAGGTCGAGCATGTGATCGAGGAACCCGACCCCGGTCGAGATCTCCGCGGCGCCGCCGTCGAGGTCCACCGAGACGCGGATCTCGGTCTCCTTCGTCTTCCTCGATTGCTCGGCCGCTCTCATCGTCTCACCGTTCCGGACTCGCCGTGGACGGGCAGTCCCTCGGCCCGGGCGAGCGCGTCCGTGTGGGGCGCCAGGGCCTCGGCCGCAGCGCGGGGCAAGCTTACATTCGCGATCCGGCGCCTGAACGCGCTCGGCCCCAGCGGGCCCTGGAAGTGCCCGGCGCCCCCCGTTGGAAGCACGTGGTTGGATCCGGCCGCATAGTCGCCGAAGGCGGTGGCAGCGTACTCGCCGATGAACACGCAGCCGGCGGTCGTCACGGATGCGGCCTGGATCTCCGCGTCCTCGGTGGCGATCTGAAGGTGCTCGGGCGCGTAGGCGTTGGCCAGGGCGAGGGCGGCGTCGGTGTCGGGAACGGCGATCAGGGCGAGGGCGGCGTCGGGGACGCTGGACCGCGAGTCCGCCAGCTTCGCGACCCGCTCCGCCAGGGAGTCGAGGATCCGCGTCTCCACGGCAGCCGCGACCAGCGGCGAATCGGCGCCATGCTCGGCCTGCGCGCAGAGGTCGAGCGCGACCCACTCGATCCTGGCGCTCTCGCCGAGGATCACCATCAGCTCGGAGGGTCCGGCGATGCCGTCGATCCCGACCTGCCCGAAGAGCTGGCGCTTGGCCTCCTGCGTGTAGGGGTTGCCGGGCCCGGCAACCAGATCGACCGGGGAGATCGTCTCGGTGCCGATCGCGAGCGCGGCGATCGCCTGCGCTCCGCCCGCGGCGTAGATCTCATCGACGCCGGCCTCGTCACAGGCCGCCAGCACGGCGGCGCTGAGGTGACCCTCGCGCCCGGGGGGTGACGCCAGCGCGATTCGTCCCACACCGGCGACCCGGGCCGGGATCGCGCACATCAGCGCGCTCGAGGCGAGAGCCGCCCCGCCGCCCGGGACGTAGATCCCGGCGCTGCCGACTGCGATCTCGCGGATCGCCACGGTATGTCCCTGGGGCAGTTCGACCGCGACGGGTTCCGCGGCGAGCTGGCTCTCGGCGACGAGGCGGATGTTGGCCGCGGCGACCCGCAGGGCCTCGAGGAAGCTGCTGTCGAGGGTGGCCGAGGCCGACTGAATCTCCTCGACCGGGATTCTGAGGCTATGCGGGCGGACCCCGTCGAAGCGCTCCCCCAGCTCGAGCACCGCCTTGTCCCCGCCTTCGCGCACCGCGGCGACGATCTCGGCCACGTCGGTCGCGACCGACGTCTGGGCGGCGGCGTCCGGGCGCAAGCGGGCCGCCAGCCGGACGGGGTCGGCGCCGTCCCAGTCGATCCTGGTGATCCTCATGGCGGGCTCGCGGCGCTCGCCTGCTTCAGCTTCGCCGTCAGCTCGTCGACCTCGTCGGCGCGGAGCTTGTGGGCGACCCGGTTGGCGACGAAGCGGGCCGTGCAGGCCGCGATCTCCTCGCGGACCTCGAGGTTGTTCTCCTTCAGCGTGCGGCCGCTGGCGACGAGGTCGACGATCCCGTCCGCCAGGCCGGCCAGCGGCGCCAGCTCGACCGAGCCCTTGACTTCGATCACCTCGGCCTGGCGGCCACTCTGCTCGAAGTGGCGCTCGGCGACCCGGGGGTACTTGGTCGCGATCCGCATCGTCCCGAGGCGGCGGTCGGATTCGCCCAGACGGGTGTCGCCGATCCTCCCGGCGAGGACCATCCGGCAGTCACCGAAGCCGAGGTCCAGCAGCTCGTAGACCATCCGGTCGGACTGCTCCAGCAGCACGTCCTTGCCGGTGATGCCGACGTCCGCCGCGCCCGCCTCGACGTAGGTCGGGACGTCGGAGGGGCGCATCGTCACCAGGGTGATCTCCCCCACTTCGAAGATCAGCGAGCGCGAGTCGCTGCGTAGCTCGGAGGTCGGGATGCCGGCCGCGTCGAGCAGGTCCAGCGTCCCCTCGTACAGCGCCCCCCGAGGGACGGCGAGCTTCAGCGGCCCATCGGCCTTCGGGCCGAGCGAGGCGGCTACCTGGGTCACGTCCCCTCCCGGCTTGCCTCGGGCCGATCCCGCCGGCGCTCCTCCTCGAGCAGCGCCACGTGCACCCGTTCCAGGTAGAGGGCGAAGCCGGCCGCCGGCAGGTCGACGCCGAACCTCGAGATCAGCTGGTCGTAGCGTCCGCCGCCGCCGAGGACGTGGCCGAGCGCGGGGTCGTAGACCTCGAGGATCGCGCCGCTGTAGTAGCCGAGCTCACGCAGCAGCCCGAGGTCGATCTGGACCCTGTCCGCCGCCCCCCTGGCCTCGAGGGCGTCGAATGTCTCCTGCAGCCGGGTGATCGCCCGCTCGACCGCCCCTCCGCCGATCTCCCGCGCCTCGGCAAGGACCTCGCGACCGCCCCGCATCTGGCTCAACGCGACCAGGGTGCCGCGCTGCTCCGAGCTGACCCCCTCCAGCTCACCCAGCTCCTGCTCGAGGCCGACCAGGTCGTGGGTGGCGAGCCTCCCGAGGACCGCATTCCGCGCCTCCCCCTCGACCCCCAGCTCGGAGAGGAGCTGGCGGAAGAGGTCGGAGTCACCGAGGCCGATCACCGCCCGGTCGAGACCCGCCGCGCCGAGGGCGGCGCCGAGGACCTCGACCACCTCCGCGGTCCCTTGCGGCGCCGGTGAGCCGATCAGCTCGATACCCGCCTGGGAGAACTCCCGCATCTGACCCCGCTGCGGGCGCACGGCGCGGAACAGGTTGGCGATGTAGCAGAGCCGGATCGGCGGATCGGCGCCGGCATAGCGGTTGGCGATCAGGCGGGCGATCGGGATCGTCATGTCGGAGCGCAGCGTCAGCAGCTCCCCGCTCTCGTCGAAGAAGCGGTAGGCGCTGCCCGCGGAGCGCCCGTTCCCGCGGGCCATCACCTCGTCGTGCTCGATCGTCGGGGTGCTCACCTCACCGTAGCCGTGGGCTTCGAACACCTCCATCAGCGCCAGGTGCAGGCGCCGCAGCTCCCGCATCTCGTCCGGGAGGATGTCGCGGGTGCCTGGTGGGATCGGATGGATCACGCTGCGGGCCTCCGGGGGCGGCGGCGAGGCGGTTGACTCTGAATTCGCGTGCGCCCGGGGGCGAGCCTGGTCAAGCAGCTCAAGGACGCAGGGCGAAGCCTTTGGTGGTGCCAAAGGCGAGTCCGAGGACGCAGAGATGCGCAGGGCCAGGCGCGCCATCCGGGTGTGCGGGGATTTGGAGTCAATCGCCTAAGCCGGGACGTCGGCCGAAGCGCGCTCGATGTGGGCGCCGAGCGCCCGCAGGCGCTCGTCGATCTGCTCGTAGCCGCGGTCGATCTGGCGGATGTTGCCGATTTCCGAGGTGCCCTCCGCGGCCAGTGCCGCGATGAGCATCGCCATTCCGGCGCGGATGTCGGGGCTCTCGACGCGCTCGCCGTGAAGACGGCTCGGACCGCTGACCATCGCCCTGTGGGGATCGCACAGCGTGATCCGAGCGCCCATCGCGACCAGCTTGTCGACGAAGAAGAGCCGGTTCTCGAACATCTTCTCGAAGATCATGATCGTCCCCTCGGCCTGGGTCGCGAGGGCGAGGGCGATTGAGGTCAGATCCGCCGGGAAGGCGGGCCAGGGACCATCCTCGATCTTCGGGATCGCGTCGCCGAGGTCGTCGCGGACGCGCAGGCGCTGGTCGGGCGGGACGATCACGTCGCTCCCCTCGATCAGCGACTGGAATCCCAGTCGTGCAAACTGGCGCCGGACCATCATCAGGTCGTTCGGCTCGGCGTCGCGAATCCGCAGCTCGCCGCCGGTGACGCCGGCCAGGGCCATGAAGCTGGCGACCTCGATGTGATCGGGGCAGAGGGTGTGTTCGGCGCCGCCGAGCCGGTCGCGACCGTGGACGGTCATCACGTTGGAGCCGATCCCGTCCACCTGCGCTCCCATCGTGGTCAGCAGCCGGGCCAGGTCCTGGACGTGGGGCTCGCAGGCCGCGTTGGCGATCGTCGTCGGCCCGGGGGTGAGCGCCGCGGCCATCAGCGCGTTCTCGGTCCCCATCACCGAGGGCTCGTCCATGAAGATCCGGCAGGCGCGGAGTCCGTTCGGAGGGGCCGAGATCTCGATCATCCGGTCGCCCCCGACCCGCGCGCCGAGCGCGGTGAAGGCATCGAGGTGGGGGTCGAGGCGGCGGCGGCCGATGAAGTCCCCGCCCGGCGGCGGCATCCTCGCCTCGCCGAAGCGGGCCAGCAGCGGGCCGGCGAGCAGGAAGGAGGCGCGGATCGCGCTGGAGATCTCCTCGTCGACCGAGATCTCCGAGAGGTTCGCCGCCTGCATGCGGACGCTGTTGTCGGCCACCCAGGAGGTCTCGACCCCGAGGCGTTCCAGCAGCGAGAGCTGAGCCTCGGTGTCGCGGATTCGCGGCACGTTGTGGAGAAGCAAGTCCTCGTCGGTCAGCAGGCAGGCCGCGAGGATCGGCAGGGCAGCGTTCTTGTTGCCCGCGGCGGTGATCTCACCGGAGAGCGGGACCCCACCTTGGATGACGAACTTTTCCATAGGAAATGCCTGCAAATCGAGCGGTTTGGGGAGGCAGCACGACAACCGGCGGCGCGCGACCGCGGGCGCGTCTAGCCTAACAGCGCCGATGCCCGCCCCAACCCGCGACGATGCCTGGGAGCTTTTCTGCGAGTGGACCGAGTCCGACTCGCTGCGCAAGCACGCTCTCGCGGTTGAGGCCGGCATGCGAGCCTACGCGGAACGCTACGGCGAGGATCCGGAGCCGTGGGCGGTCACGGCTCTGGTCCACGACCTCGACTACGAGCGCTTCCCCGATCTCGAGAGCGGTCATCCCCGCCACGCCCTGGAGGAGCTCTCGGCGCGCGGCTACCCACAGGAGATCATCGACGCCGTCGCCGGCCACGCGGACTTCATGGGCGTGCCGCGCGAGACCCTGATGGCGAAGGCGCTCTACGCCGTGGACGAGATGTCGGGGTTCGTCACCGCCTGCGCTCTGGTCCGCCCCACCGGGATCGAGGGGATGAAGCCGAAGTCGGTCCGCAAGAAGATGAAGCAGTCCTCCTTCGCCGCAGCCGTCGACCGCGACCAGCTCCGGCGTGCCGCCGAGGAGCTCGGGGTCGATCTCGACGAGCACATCGGCGTGGTGATCTCGGCCCTCGCCGCGAACGCCGGGCAGCTCGGTCTCGGCCCCCGCGACGAGGCGCCGGACGCGCAGTGAGGCTGCGCTGGAAGGTCCTGCTCGGGGTGCTGGCCGCCCTGGCCGTGCTGCTCGCGCTGAACACGATCGTCCTCGACCGCGAGACGAAGCCGGCCGAGGTCACCGTCCCGGGGGGAAGGATCCTCAGCCTCAACGGGGGCGATCTGCAAGTCGTGGATCTTCCGCCCACGTCGTCCCGCCAGGAGCCCGGCCGCCCAGTTGTGCTCCTGCATTGCTACACCTGCGCGATCGACTGGTGGGACCGGTTGATCCCGCTGCTGCGGCGCGATCACCGGGTGATCGCCGTCGACCTGCTCGGGCACGGCGGCTCGGAGAAACCGTCCTCCGGCTACTCGATGCCCGAGCAGGCGGACCTGATCGCCGAGGCGCTCGGCCGGCTCGGGGTCCGCGGCGCGACCGTGGTCGGCCACTCGCTCGGGGGCACCGTGGCGACTGCGCTCACCGTGCAGTCCCCAGACCTGGTCAGCCGGCTCGTGCTGATCGACCAGGCTCCCGACAACAGCTACGGCCAGCTCAGCCTGCTGGCGCGGCTCACCTACTGGCCCGTGCTCGGCGAGGCGCTCTGGCGGCTGACGCCCGACTTCGCGATCAAGGACGCGCTGGGGCAGGCGTTCGCACCGGGCTACGACGTCCCCGACCGCTTCGTCGACGACGTGCGGCGGATGACCTTCAATGCCTACGACACGGTTGGGGCGGATGAGGACGACTACACCAAGCAGGAGCCGCTCGACGCCCGTATCCGTGCCGCCGGCCTCCCCCTCCTGGTGATCTTTGGTGGCGAGGACCAGATCTATGACGCGCGCAGGGCGCTCAGCGCCTACGCGGCGATCCGCGGCGCCCACACCGCCCTGATCGAGGGCGCCGGCCACTCCCCGAACGTCGAGAAGCCCGAGCAGGTGGCGAAGCTGATCGATGCCTTCGCCGCGCCGGAGCCTGAGCCCGGGCGGCGAGGCTCGGGGACGTCGTTCCGCTCGGCGGTGGCGAAGTGCGGGAGCGCGATCATCGGCCCGGGCCGCCCGGATTGGCGCGGCCACGCCGGCGGTCGCCGGTCCGTTCGGCCTCTCCGGCGGAGAAAGGGACTTCTCCAGGGCGCGCCGGATCGGGCCCGGAACCCTGCAGACCAAGATCATGGCGATCGTCGAGGGTCACGGACGGGTGGTGCTGCGCGTGCCGGAAAACGAGCAGGGAGAGGTGGGGTTGCTCTGGGGCCAGGGCCGCGCTCGCTGGCGGGCAGCGCCGGGTGGAGGACGGCTTCGATCGGATCGTCTTCCTTCCCTGCGCCGAGAAGCCGAGGACGGTCTGGCCCGGGGGCCTGCTGCTCGCCAGCCGCAAGCGCGTCACCCTGCGCGTGGAGAGCGGCGGGCGAGATCTCAGGATCCGCATCGGCTGAACTGTCGCGTCTCGCGACCACCCCTCGGTCGTCAGACGCGACAGTTCGAGATTGGCGCCGGCCGCTCGTGCGACCGTGCCGCGTCCTACTGCCAGCGGCCGCCGGCCTTGGCCCAGGCGGCCATGTGGGCGGCCGAGCAGAAGCCGTCGGCGATCCGGTGCTCGCCGCGGTGGCGGACGAGGAGGACGGCGGTTTCCTCGAGCGCCGCCCCGCAGTGCGAGCAGAAGTCACTGCCCGGCACCTCCTCGGAATCACTGCCCGGCACCTCCTCCGCTTCGCGTCCGGGGGCGCCGGGGTCTTCGGCAGGCGCCGGTAACCACACGCCGCCCTGGAGCTCCCAGGGCACCACGTGCTCGAGGCGGCAGAAGACCGCGTAGCGCTCCCCCGCCGGCTCATGGGCCCGGAAGCCGTCGTCGGGCTCGACCGCTGCGCCGCACCAGGTGCAGGTCTCGGCCGGCGTCCCCCTCATCGCCGCGCCCGGCCACACTCGCCGACGGGTGTGGCATAGGTTGGCGGCATGGAGCCGGTGAGGATAGTCGTGATGGAGGGCGACGAGACCGGGCAGGAGCTGCTCGAGCAGTCGCTGCGGGTGCTCGACCCCGGCCTCCTCGACCTGCCGCTCGAGCTCGAGACCTTCGACCTCTCGCTCGGGAACCGGCGGCGCACCGCCAACGGGGTCGTCCACGACGCCGCGGCGGCGATGGCCAAGTGCGGTCTCGGGCTGAAGGCGGCGACGATCACACCGGAAGGCGCTGATGACGTCGGCTCCCCGAACCGGATGCTGCGCGAGGAGATCGACGGCAAGGTGATCATCCGCACCGGGCGCCGCCTCCCGGGGGTCACCCCGGTCGCCGGCGTCCACCACCAGATCTCCGTCTGCAGGATGGCGGTCGGAGACGCCTACGGGGCGCGCGAGTGGCGCGAGCAGGGCGACGGCGACGAGTTCGGCCTTCCGCACCGAGCAGATCCGCCGCTCGGTCTGCGGGGCGGTCGCCGAGCACTCCTTCCGCACCGCCGAGAGGATCGAGGGCAAGGTCTACGGCGGCCCCAAGTGGACCGTGAGCCCGGTGTACGAGGGGATGCTGAAGGAGGAGATGGACGCGGCCGCGGCCCGCCACCCCGAGGTCACCTACCAGCCGGTCCTCGTCGACGCCACCTACGCGGGCCTGGTCACGGGCGCCGCCGACTCGCCGATGGTGATCCCGGCGCTGAACCGCGACGGCGACCTCCTCTCCGACCTCGTCCTTCCCCTGTTCGGCTCGATCGCGGGCGCGGAGTCGATCCTGCTCGGTCTCGACCCCGACCTCAACCCGACCGCGGCGATGGCCGAGGCCCCCCACGGCACCGCGCCGGCGCTGCTCGGCAAGGACATCGCCAACCCGATGGCGATGATCCTCGCCTGCGGCGCCCTGCTCCGCTACGCCGCCGCGCGCCATGGCTCCCCGGAGGCGGAGCGCGCCTCGCGGGCGATCTACGAGGCGGTGCTCGAGTGCAGCGCCGCCGGCATCCGCACCCCCGACCTCGGGGGCCACGCGTCGACCAGCGGCTTCACGGATGAGACGATCGCGAGGATCGGGGCGAAGCTCGAGGCCTGGAGCAGCCTCGGTACCTGAGATGTCTCGCCGGCGCGGTGTTAGCGCCGGCACAGGCATGTAAGGCGGCGGAGCCGCCGCAAGTTATTCACGGCTCAGACGATCGGGCCGCTGGGGGCCGCCCCGCCGGATGGATCAGGGAGGCGGTGCCACTCGACGATCTTGCCGCCGCGGATCAGGAAGGCGGTGCGGGCAAGCTCCCCGACCCCCGAGCCGCAATCGCCGCCGGGGCGCTCGGTCAGCCTGAAGGTGGCGGCGATGTAGCGCCCGTCTGGACGGGCCCGGACCAGCTTCGCTCCGCAGGGGAGGCTGCGGTTGAAGAGGACGGCGTCGGCGCGCGAGCGCAGGCTGACCGGCGGCGTCCCGTTCTCGACCACGCTGGGGAGGGCGAAGAGATCGGCGGCCCCGGAGACGTCGCCGCGGCTGAGGGTCTTCACCCAATCCTCGATGACCAGCACGTGGGCATGGCCGGGCGGCAGGGCGGCCCCAGCGGTCGAGTCCTCCCCTCCGCTCCCGCAGCCGGCGAGAAGGAGAATGGCGAGGAGAGCGGCTGCGGTGGCGGTGGCGATCGTGGCGACGGGGATGCCGGCTGTCGGTGCCTTCACACCCCCATCATCCCAAGCAGGCGTGGGACCTCTGAGCCGCGATATCCGCGGTTGAAAGGTCCCACGTCGCCCGCGGATGGGGCCGCTGGGAAATTTCGTCGCGGAGTCTTGACTCTTCGCGCTCGGTGTACGAACATGTGTTCGTATGGAGGTGATCTGCGCACTTGTCCCCCGCTTCAGCCTGATCGCCGCCTGCGGGGAGCGCCGGGAGCTGCTGCGCGAGCCCGCCGCCCTCGCGCCCGAGCCGGGCGCGAGGGGAGCGGTCGGCGAGGTCTCCGGAGCGGCGGAGGCCCATGGAGTGCGCGCCGGGATGCCCCTGGGCGAGGCGCTCTCGCGCTGTCCGGAGCTCTCCTTGGTGCCGCCCGACCCCGGAGGGGCGGCGGAGATCTGGGAGGGGGCGCTGCGGCGGCTGGAGGGGATCGGCGCCGGGGTCGAGTCCGAACGGGCCGGTGAGGCGTTCCTGCGCGCCGACGGGCTGCGGGGCATTCACGGAGGCCTCCAGGGGACCCTGGCCGCGACCCGGAGGGCGGTGGCGATGCCGGCCAGGGTCGCGGCTGCGCCCACGCGCTTTGCCTCCTACGCGGCGGCGCGGGGTGCCCGCGGGCGGCGGCGCCGGCACGCCCGCGTCGCCCGGCGCGAGCCGGTCGTCTCCGCGGAGGGGCTGCGCCGCTTCCTCTCTCCCCTCCCGGTCTCGATCCTCGCCGATCGCCTCGGGCCCGACGAGCACTCCGCCCGGCGGCTGGTCGCAGCGCTGGAGCGGCTCGGGCTGTGCGACCTCGGCGCGCTCGCCGCGCTTCGCCCCGGCGACGTCGCCGATCGCTTCGGCCCGCTCGGCCTGCGGGCGCGGGCGCTCGCCTGCGGGCATGACGATCCGCCCCGGCCGCGAGGGCGCCACGAGGAACTGGTCGAGGTGCTGGAGCTGCCGGAGGCGGCCGCGGGGGAGCAGCTCGAGCGCGCCCTCGGCCTGCTGGTCGACAGGTTGCTCGCCTCGCCACGGCGAGGGTCGAGGACGGTGCGTTCGCTGCGCCTCGGGGCGCTGCTCGGCGCCGGCGGAAGCTGGAGTGTGGAGGTGGCCCTGCGCCGCCCCAGCGCCTCCCCGGAGGTGCTGCGGCTGGTGCTGGGGCCGAAGCTGGCCGAGCTGCCGGGGCCGGCGGCCTCGCTGACCCTGAGAGCGCCGGCGCTGGGGCCGGCGGCGCCGAGCCAGCTCGAGCTGTCCCCCGGCGCCATCGCCCCGGAGCGCGAGCGCCGGCTGCGCCTCGCCGAGGCGGTCAGGCAGGTGCGCGCCGCGGCCGGCGCGGGAGCGCTGCTGCGGGTGCTCGAGGTGGACGGCGCCTCCCGGGTGCCGGAGCGCTGGACGATGCTCACCCCCTTCCCGGACTCGTGAGCCCTGCGGCCCAGCTGCCCTACCGGCCGAGACCGGTATCGGTACGCGCCGGCGAGGGCGGCCTCCCGGTCGAGGTCGGAGGCGCCGCGGTGGCCTCGATCCGCGAGGAGTGGGTCGTCGAGGACCGCTGGTGGACGCCGCGCCCGCTTCGTCGCCACTACTTCGAGCTGATCCTCGCCGACGGCCGCAACACGGTCGTCTTCCGCTCCCTGACGGGACCGCGGCACGCCCGGACGAATTCCAGCGGAGCTGGAATCACCGGTCGCTCTCGCTCCCCCGGAGGACGTGCCGCGCAGTGGTATCTGCAGCGCGCCTGATGGGCGGCTTTCCCTCCCCCCCGCTCGTAACCGAGCCGCCGCCCTCGCTGCCTCCCGCGCGGGAGCGGCGGCGGCGCCGCTCGACGGGTGAAGCCCCCTATGTCGAGCTGCACTGCCACTCCGCCTTCTCCTTCCTCGACGGGGCCTCGACGCCGGCCGAGCTCGCCGCCACCGCAGCCGGGCTCGGCTACGGAGCGCTGGCGCTGACCGACCACGACGGGCTCTGGGGTTCGATGGAGTTCGCCCACGCCTGCGAGAGCCTCGGCCTGCGCCCGATCACCGGCGCCGAGCTGACCGTCGCCCTGCCTGGCGCGGGTGACGCCCATCTGACCCTGCTGGTCGAGAGCGCGGCCGGCTACCGCAACCTCTGCCGGCTGCTGACCGAGGCGCACTCCGGCACCCGCGAGGGGCCGCAGCGGGCCGCCGGGCAGCCGCGGGTCGCCCTGGAGCGGGTCGCCGAGCTCTCGGGCGGGCTCGTCTGCCTCTCGGGGTGCGCCGGGGAGGGAGCCGTGGCGGGAAGCTGGGAGCGGGGGCAGCCGGCCCGGGCCGAGGGGCTGGCGCGAAGCCTGCTGGGAGCGTTCGGGCGCGATCGCTTCAGGGTCGAGCTGCAGCGGCCCTACTGGCGCCGCGACAGGGCGCGAAACCGCTGGCTCGCTGCCCTCGCCGGGCGGCTGGGGGTGCCGGCGATCGCCACCGGCAACGTCCACTCGCACGGGCGCTCCCGCTCCCCGCTCCAGGACGCACTGGTGGCGGTGCGGCTGGGGGCGACGCTCGAGGGCTCCGAGCCGGCCCGCAGGGGCAACTCGAGCTCGGCGATGGCCCCGCCGCAGGCGATGGCGGTGCGCTTCGCCGAGCATCCCGAGGCTGTCGCCGAGACCGTGCTTCTCGCCGAGCGCCTGCGCTTCGACCTCACCCGCGAGCTCGGCTACCGCTACCCCGGGGCCGAGGACCCCGAGGCCGAGGGAAGGCTGGCGGCCCTCTGCCGGGGACTGCTCGAGAGCCGCTACGCCGGGGCCCGGGAGCGCCCGGAGGCGGAGCGCCGGCTCGAGGGGGAGCTGACGATCATCCGCCGGCTCGGGCTCTCCGGCTTCTTCCTCCTGCACCGCGACCTGCTGGAGCTGGCGAGGGAGGTGGCGGTCGAGGTCCGGGGGCCGGAGTCGGCCCGGGCGGTGCTGCCCCCGGGCAGGGGCCGCGGCTCGAGTGTCAGCTCGATCGTCTGCTACCTGACGGGGCTCTCCCACGTCGACCCGGTCAAGGCGGGCCTGTTCACCGGTCGCTTCCTCAACGAGGAGGTGACGGCGATGCCAGACATCGACCTCGACTTCCCCCGCGACATCCGCGAGAAGCTGATCCCGCGGGTCCACGAGCGCTACGGCGCCGATCGCTCGGCGCTGGTCGCCGCCTTCCCCACCTACCGCTCGCGAGGGGCGATCCGCGACCTCGGCAAGGCACTGGGCCTGCCCGCGGGGGAGATCGAGCGGGCGGCCCGGGCGGTCGACTTCCACGGCAGCGCGGGGGAGATCGAGCGCGACATCGCCTCCGCGGTCGGCGAGCGCCGGGCGGGGACGATGCGCTGGCGTCAGCTCGCCGGGCTCTGCCGCGAGGCGCTCGGCCTCCCCCGCCATCCCTCCCAGCACCCGGGCGGGATGGTGATCTCGACCCGGCCGCTGGTCGAGATCTGCCCGGTGGTGCCGGCGGCGATGGAGAAGCGCCAGATCGTCCAGTGGGACAAGGACTCCTGCGCCGACGCCGGCTTTCTGAAGATAGACCTGCTCGGGCTGGGGATGCTCTCGGCGGTCGAGCGCTGCGTCGAGGAGATCGGCCGGGCGCGAGGCGAGCGGCTCGACCTTTCGCGGATACCGCTCGACGACCCCGAGACCTTCTCCTCGATCCGCCGCGCCGAGACCACCGGCGTCTTCCAAATCGAGAGCCGGGCCCAGATGCAGATGCTCCCCCGCACCCTGCCGCAGGACCTCGACGACCTCACGGTGCAGGTGGCGCTGGTGCGGCCGGGGCCGATCCAGGGGGGCGCCATCCACCCCTACATCGAGCGGCGCGCGAGGCTGCGCGAGGACCCCTCCTACGAGATCCCCTACGACCACCCCTCGCTGGAGCCGGTCCTGCGCGACACCCTCGGCGCGATCGTCTTCCAGGAGCAGGTGATCGAGGTGGCGATGGCGCTCGCCGGCTTCAGCTCAGGGGAGGCCGAGGGGCTGCGCCGGGCGATGAGCCGGAAGCGATCGGAGGCCGCCCTGCGCGCCTACCGCGACCGCTTCGTCACCGGCGCCGTCGGGCGCGGGGTCGGGAGGGCGGTCGCGGAGAGGGTCTTCCGCCAGATCCAGGGCTTCTCCGGCTTCGGCTTCCCCAAGGCCCACTCCGTCGCCTTCGGCCTGCTGGCCTACCAGTCGGCCTGGCTGCGGGTCCACCACGGGCCGGAGTTCCTCTCCTCGCTGCTGAACGAGCAGCCGATGGGGTTCTACCCTCCGGACGCGCTCGTGCACGAGGCGCAGCGGCGCGGCATCCCGGTGCTTCCCGCCGACGTCAATACAAGCCATGTCCTCTGTCGGGCGGAGACCGTGGTGGGCGGTCGCCGGCCCATGACTATCGGCGTCCGGATTGGACTGGGGTATGTGAAGGGGGTGAAGGAGGAGGAGATGTCGGCGCTGGTTGAAGAGCGCGAGCGCGGGGGCAGCTATGCCGGGATAGCTGATCTCGCCTCCCGGTCCGGGGCATCGCGGGACGGGCTCGAGAGGTTGGCCTGGGCGGGGGCGATGGATTCGATTGCCGGGGAGAGCGCGAAGCAGGTTGCGGCCACCGTTGAGGGGCGCTCCGGGACCAGCCGGCGGGAGGCGTACTGGCGGCTCGGGACGCTCGCGGGAAGCGCGGAGATCCCCGGGGGGACGCAGCTCGCCCTGCCGCTGGCGCCGCCGCGGGCGCCGGAGCTGCCGGGGGTCGGGCCCTGGGAGAGGGTCGTCGCGGACTACGGGTCGACCGGGATGACGCTCGGCGATCACCCGCTGGAGCTGCTGCGCCCGGAGCTGGGCGGGGTCGCTTCGAGCGCGGAGCTGGGGCGGCTGGACGACGGGATCGAGGTAGAGGTGGCGGGGCTGGTCGTCGCCCGCCAGCGGCCGGCCACCGCGAAGGGGGTCTGCTTCGTCCTGCTCGAGGACGAGACCGGGACGATCAACCTGGTCGTGCCTCCGCCCGTCTTCGAGCGCTTCAGGGGGATCGTGCGCACCGCGCCGCTGCTCCGGGCGCGGGGGCGGCTGGAGCGCCGGCAGGGAGCGATCAACGTGATCGTCGCCCGGCTCGCCGTCCTCGAGCGCCCCGACCTCCCCGCGGCGGAGGTGAGGACGATCGAGCCCCTTCCCCAGCGCGAGACCGAACGCGAGGCCGTGGTAGCCGAACTGCGCGCCGTAGCGCCGGCGGCTCACAGCTTCGGCCGCCGCGGCCGCTGAGCCCCTGCAAGAATCGCTGCAGCGACGCGGCGCCGTCCGAGGCCCCGCGTACCTTCGAACCCATGTTCGAGAAGAGCAAGAGACTGAGCAACCGGCTCGCAGATGCGATCGACCTCGTGATCGACTTCTCCACCCTCGGCGAATACGGGCTCGAGCCCGTCGCCGAGCGCCCCCGGCCCGATTGCGGAGCGCGGAGGCGGGACTCGTTGAGCAGGTCAGGGATCCGCTTCGCCGCGATCGATCGCGGCGATCATCTCCCTGCCCGCCTCTAGCGCCCTGGCGAGGACGTCCTGGTCGATACGGTCAGCCGTGTCAGTCGGCGAGTGGTAGTTGGGGATCGAGCCGTTCTGCGCCGTCAGGGTGATCGCCCTGCCCCCGCGCGCCAGGACCGGGGTCGAGTCGTAGGGCAGGCCGGAGCCGTGCCTGATCCCTGAGAGGCCCAGCTCCGGGCGCGACTCGGCGAGGCCCTCGGCCAGCGAGCGAAGCTTCGAGTCCGCATCCCAGCTCCTCAGCGGGCCGCCTTCGCAGGCCAGGTAGTGGAGCGCCGCCGGCGCCCCGACCCCGTCGAAGTTGAGGAACAGCCAGCCCGAAGTGTCATGGGCGTCGAGAAAGGCACGCGAGCCGATCACGTTTGCCTCCTCGCTTCCGGTGATCAGCAGCACGACGCGAGTGCTCTGAAGCGGCGTCGCCGCGCACCCGGCGGCGAGCACGGCGGTGAGCGCCGCGCCAGAGGCGTTGTCGTTGGCCCCGGGGACGTCCACGCCGCGGACCTCTCGCTCTGCCAGCAGCGCCCCCGCTCCGGCCAGAAGCCCCCTGGCGGCCCCGCTGAGGATCCTGCCGGCACGGGAGCGGCAGAGCAGCGCCTCGGCGCCGCAGACGGCGAACGCAGCGCCGACGGCGGAGAGAACCCCTCCCAGGTGCGGTGTCACCCGGGGGTCGAACATCAGGCCGCTGCGCGAAGAGTCGAGGTGGGAGACCAGGCACAGGGTGCGCCTCGCCTCTGCGGCGGGCTCGATCTCAGCGACCAGGTTCTGGCTCGTTCGGCGGGCGAACAGCGCGCCCGGCGCGAAGTCCCGGAACTCACCCTCGAGCGCCGCGCCCAGTGCCGCGGTGAGCGAGACCAGGGAGCGCAGCAGGCGCCTGTGGCGGGGAATCGCCCCGCCGGCGAGCGCGAGCGCGATCAGCAGGCCGTAGGGCTTGGCGAAGGTCTCGTAGGAGGGGAAGGCCTCGAGCCGGGCCTCGACCCCGTGACCGTGCAGCCCTGCCCTCAGCGCCAGGGAGGCGGAGAGCTCCTCGTAGGAGCAGGGGCGCCTCGGGGCGGCGGAGATCTCCTCGGTCAGCCGCAACGCCTGCTGGAGAGCCGGTTCGGAGGGGGTGGCGCCCACCCGGCGATGATATGGGGCGGGGGCGGGCGGCCCCAGAACGCGAAAGGGCCGCCCAAGCGGGCGGCCCTTTCAATCAAGAACCGGCGGCGACCTACTCTCCCAGGGGGTTGCCCCCCAAGTACCATCGGCGCAGAGAGGCTTAACTGCTCTGTTCGGAATGGGAAGAGGTGTTTCCCTCTCGCCATGCACCACCGGAATTTTGCGAGACCGCCCCCGGTGGAGCTTGAAAACTGCCCAAGGCCATGGGTAATGAAAGAATCCGTCAAGCCCTCGACCCATTAGTACCGGTCGGCTGAGCGCATTGCTGCACTTGCACCGCCGGCCTATCAACCTGGTGGTCTACCAGGGGTCTTACTCCCTCGAGGGGATGGGAGAGCTCATCTCGAGGACGGCTTCCCGCTTAGATGCTTTCAGCGGTTATCCGTTCCGTGCGTAGCTAACCAGCGGTGCCCTTGGCAGGACAACTGATACACCAGAGGCACGTTCATTCCGGTCCTCTCGTACTAGGAATGACTCCCCTCAACTCTCCAACGCCCACGGCAGATAGGGACCGAACTGTCTCACGACGTTCTGAACCCAGCTCGCGTACCGCTTTAATGGGCGAACAGCCCAACCCTTGGGACCTACTCCAGCCCCAGGATGCGACGAGCCGACATCGAGGTGCCAAACCGCTTCGTCGATATGGACTCTTGGAAGCGATAAGCCTGTTATCCCCGGAGTACCTTTTATCCGTTGAGCGACGGCGCTTCCACTTGCTACCGCCGGATCACTAAGCCCAACTTTCGTTCCTGCTCGACCCGTCGGTCTCGCAGTCAAGCTCCCTTATTGCCTTTACACTCTTCGCACGATTTCCAACCGTGCTGAGGGAACCTTTGGGCGCCTCCGTTACATTTTAGGAGGCGACCGCCCCAGTCAAACTGCCCACCTGACACTGTCCACCGCCCGGATCACGGCGCGGTGTTAGAAGCCCAGAACACCAAGGGTGGTATCTCAAGGTTGGCTCCCCGACAGCCGAAGCCGCCGGTTCAAAGCCTCCCACCTATCCTGAGCGAGATATCCCGAACTCCAATATCAAGTTGCAGTAAAGGTTCACGGGGTCTTTCCGTCTAGCCGCGGGTACTCGGTATCTTCACCGAGACTCTAATTTCACCGAGCCTCTCGTTGAGACAGCGTCCAAGTCGTTACGCCATTCGTGCAGGTCGGAACTTACCCGACAAGGAATTTCGCTACCTTAGGACCGTTATAGTTACGGCCGCCGTTTACCGGGGCTTAGCTTCACTGCTTCGCGCCGAAGCGCTAACAGGTCCGCGTAACCTTCCGGCACCGGGCAGGCGTCAGCCCCTATACGTCGTCTTGCGACTTAGCAGAGGCCTGTGTTTTTGGTAAACAGTCGCTTGGACCAATTCACTGCGGCCCCCTCAGGCTCCCTCCGTACGGAGTTCACCCTACCGGGGCGTCCCTTCTCCCGAAGTTACGGGACGATTTTGCCGAGTTCCTTAACGAGAGTTAGCTCGCTCACCTCAGTATTTTCTACTTGTCCACCTGTGTCGGTTATCGGTACGGGCACGCGAGTCCTGCCTAGAGGTTTTTCTTGGAGGCATGGGATCAGGGACTTGCCGGCGGTCAAGCCAGCTGGCATCGCACCTCGCGTCATAACGCCGCTGCGGATTTCCCAACAACGACTAGCTACGTGCTTGCCCCAGGACGACCATCGCCTGGGTTCCCTTACCCTTCCCCGTCCCCCCATCGGTCATAACGGATTCGACGTGGTACAGGAATATCAACCTGTTGGCCATCGGCTACGCCTTTCGGCCTCGCCTTAGGTCCCGACTAACCCTGAGCAGACGAACTTTACTCAGGAAACCTTGGACAATTGGTGGAGGGGATTCTCACCCCTCTATCGTTACTCATGCCGGCATTCTCACTTCCAGCCGCTCCACGGAGGCTCACGCATCCGCTT